>NZ_JBXUGJ010000024.1:0-203 GCF_057180445.1 Chryseobacterium sp. HNCC26DJ239 | reverse complement strand
ATACTCCTCGTTCCTAGCTTTTCCGAAGCGCTCCTATGCTTTTCCTCTGCATAACCCAACCCATCTCTTCCATCCCCTCTAAAACTCTCCCATCCAACTGCGGGGTAACCGCTACTATCGGGGCTAGATATGGGTAATGAGTAAAAAGTGATGAGTAATCGGGTTTAGGGTTTAGCAAAAATAAAGATTTCTCAAGAACATGG
>NZ_JBXUGJ010000023.1:0-256 GCF_057180445.1 Chryseobacterium sp. HNCC26DJ239 | reverse complement strand
AGCATCGGCGGTTTCAGGAACAACAGTGGTAACTAATGTTGCTTGTAATGGTGGTTCAACTGGTGCGATTAATTTAACACCAACAGGAGGGACAGCTCCTTATACATTCCTTTGGAATGGTGGTGTAACAACAGAAGATAGAACAGGTTTAGCTGCAGGTTCTTATTCAGTAACGATTACTGATGCGAATGGATGTACAGGAGTTGTGAACGCGACAGTTACACAACCAACTGCAATTTCAGGAAGTACTGTGGTG
>NZ_JBXUGJ010000022.1:0-395 GCF_057180445.1 Chryseobacterium sp. HNCC26DJ239 | reverse complement strand
TAATTCTTCCGCTTCCTACGGTGCTACTTCATCTGTCAGTTTCGCTCCGTATTTGCGAGTGCAAAAGTAATAAACTATTTTGAATTGACCAAATCTTTTTGAAAGAAATTTTAAAGTTTTTTTTCTTAACCTTAACCCTTCTAAAAACTCAATCTCTAAACTCCTGCGCTCCGAGTAATTTCGGATTGCAAATATACAACTCTTTTTGTTTTTACAAAATTTTTCGCTGTTTATTTTTTTTTAAAGTTTTTCTTAATTTTATTCTTCTACGCTACTTACTTCCTCTCGTTTTCAGTGGTGCAAAAGTAGAACCTTTTAATTTACCCCACAAGCTTTTCGTAACTTTTATTTAACATAAATACTCAACTCTCTGAAAAACTGTACCAAAAGTTTTT
>NZ_JBXUGJ010000021.1:0-505 GCF_057180445.1 Chryseobacterium sp. HNCC26DJ239 | reverse complement strand
ACATCCTAAATCGCTATAAACTCTCACGTAAAGTACTGCATTTCCAGAAATATAAGCATCAACTGCAGTTACGATTTCGTTGGTTCCGTTGCTTGCATCTACAAATGTAGGGTAGAACTTCTTGGTAACAGGCGTTTCGTTGGTTACATACGCGCTTGTAAGGTCGAATTTGCCTTTAGTTTCATTATTTTGAATGAAACATTCAGTTAATGCTCCATCGAAAACCACAGGAGTAGGGTAGAATGCTAAAGTGATTTTAGCTGTACCAATACATCCTTCAGTAGTTGTTACTTGTACATATACAGATCCAGGTCCTGAAAAATAGTTTGTAGGGTTTGTAATCTGGTTGGTGTTGTTATTTAAATCGTTTAAAGTAGGGTAGAATTTCTTCACAACTGGGCTGTACCCAGTAACGGCTGCAGTTGTTAAATCGAAGAAGCCATTTCCTGCATACTGACAAGAATAGATTGTTGCATCAGTTAAAATAAATGGAACAACAGTAAGA
>NZ_JBXUGJ010000020.1:0-505 GCF_057180445.1 Chryseobacterium sp. HNCC26DJ239 | reverse complement strand
GCATCCTAAATCGCTATAAACTCTCACGTAAAGTACTGCATTTCCAGAAATATAAGCATCAACTGCAGTTACGATTTCGTTGGTTCCGTTGCTTGCATCTACAAATGTAGGGTAGAATTTCTTGGTAACAGGCGTTTCGTTGGTTACATAAGCACTTGTAAGGTCGAATTTGCCTTTAGTTTCATTATTTTGAATGAAACATTCAGTTAATGCTCCATCGAAAACCACAGGAGTAGGGTAGAATGCTAAAGTGATTTTAGCAGTACCAATACATCCTTCAGTCGTTGTTACTTGTACATATACAGATCCAGATCCTGAAAAATAGTTTGTAGGGTTTGTAATCTGGTTGGTGTTGTTATTTAAATCGTTTAAAGTAGGGTAGAATTTCTTCACAACTGGGCTGTATCCAGTAACGGCTGCAGTTGTTAAATCGAAGAAGCCATTTCCTGCATACTGACAAGAATAGATTGTTGCATCAGTTAAAATAAATGGAACAACCGTAAGG
>NZ_JBXUGJ010000019.1:0-515 GCF_057180445.1 Chryseobacterium sp. HNCC26DJ239 | reverse complement strand
GGCGACATCATAGGTCTGGAAAGTTCTTATGGAGACTTTCTCCGCGCAATCTATCAAAAACAATAAAAGAAATACAACCTCAAAGCTCTCTTTGAGGTTTTTTTATATATTACCCATCCCTTATCCCTCATCCCTTATATTTTTTAGAAGCTTATTCCCTCTGTTAATTTATGCTGAGCGTAGTCGCAGCGCTCTATCTTTTTTTCGTCGAGGCTCCTCCCAAAAGGATGCCGTTCCCATGGGGGCTATGATATGAGTAATGAGTGATAAGTAATGATTGATGATTGATGATTGATGAGCAATAAGCGATACATATTTCAGAAATAAAGAATACTAACTATCAAAACCAATAAACAGTTAGAATTAAAAAAAATAGCCATGGGACAACCTCTGGAAAAAACACACCACAATCCACCCACCCAATAACACACCATCTCACAAACCCTCAAACCCTCCGACTCTCCAACTCTCCCACACCTAACAATTAACAATTATCAATTAATAATTGATAATTG
>NZ_JBXUGJ010000018.1:0-712 GCF_057180445.1 Chryseobacterium sp. HNCC26DJ239 | reverse complement strand
GGCATCGGCGGTTTCGGGAACAACTGTGGTAACAAATATTGCTTGTTTTGGAGCATCTACAGGAGCAATTAATTTAACACCGACAGGAGGAACTGCTCCTTATACATTCCTTTGGAACGGCGGAATTACAACAGAAGACAGAACAGGTTTAGCGGCAGGTTCTTATTCAGTAACGATTACAGATGCGAATGGTTGTACAGGAGTTGTAAATGTAACGGTAACTCAGCCTGCATCTGCAGTTTCAGGAACAACAGTAGTAACTAATGTAGCTTGTAACGGTGGTTCAACAGGAGCAATTAATTTAACACCAACAGGAGGAACTGCTCCTTATACATTCCTATGGAATGGTGGTGTAACAACAGAAGATAGAACAGGTTTAACTGCAGGTTCTTATTCAGTAACGATTACTGATGCGAATGGATGTACGGGAGTTGTGAATGCAACGGTAACTCAACCAGCATCGGCAGTTTCAGGAACAACTGTAGTAACTAATGTTGCTTGTAATGGCGGTTCTACAGGAGTAATTAATTTAACACCAACAGGAGGAACCGCTCCTTATACATTCCTTTGGAATGGTGGTGTAACAACAGAAGATAGAACAAGTTTAGCAGCAGGTTCTTATTCTGTAACCATTACAGATGCGAATGGATGTACAGGAGTTGTGAATGCAACGGTTACACAACCAACTGCAATTTCAGGAAGTACTGTAGTA
>NZ_JBXUGJ010000017.1:0-765 GCF_057180445.1 Chryseobacterium sp. HNCC26DJ239 | reverse complement strand
TAATCACGGTATTTTTATAAGTATTAAAGAAATTTATTCTCTGTTTTTAACGAGGATCCAACCGGTGTATTTAATTGGAGTTTTCTGAGCATTAGGCTCATTCCAATTGATGTGATACCAGTATGTTCCAGTAGGAACTTTTTTCTCAAAGAATTTACCATCCCATTTGTAGTCGTTGAACTTGTCTCCGGTGAAGATTTTGTTTCCGTATCTGTCGTAGATTACAAAAGAAAGGTTGTCTTTGTATTTGAGTTCACTGTAATCGATGTAGTCGTTTTTGTTATCTCCGTTTGGCGTGATAGCATTAACAAGGTTTGGAACTGTAATTTCTACCGCTACCGGAACGCAGTCGAAAGCGTCTTTTACGTAGAATGTATGTTGCCCTCTAGAAAGCCCTGTAAATACATTTGAGTCTTGCCAGTTTGAAGTTCCGTCTACTGCATATTTGTAAGGAGCGGTTCCTCCACTTGCCATAACTGTTGCAGTAGTGTTAGAAATTTCAATGGAGGTAATGATAGGATCTGCAGATTTTTTAATGCTTACAAATTGTTTTACAAAACATCCGCTGTCTTCAAGGATTACCCAGTAGTCGCCAACAGGTTGTCCGCTAATAGATTGTGTTGTAGCACCTGTACTCCACTGGTAAGATTGGTAACCAGGCCCTGCATCTAAGCTTGTTCTGTCATCAATACAGATGTATTTATCAACTAATGTAGTCGATCTTTTTGGAGGAGTTACTTTCAGTGTTATTTTAGCAATAGCATA
>NZ_JBXUGJ010000016.1:0-1762 GCF_057180445.1 Chryseobacterium sp. HNCC26DJ239 | reverse complement strand
AAGTGGGGTCTGAGTAGAGCTTGTAAATGTCGGTACAATTACTTTTGAAGCACACACATTGATAGACTGTGTAGTTTCTTTTAGACAAGTAAATACTTTATATATAGCTGTTGTAATAGGAGTACAAGTACCCATTCCTACTTGCACGGTGTAATTTCCTGCAATAAGAGGAGTGTAGGTATTTGAAGTCGCACCAGTAATAGCAACTCCATTCAAATACCATTGGTACGTATCATAGCCATCATTTACTTCAAGAATAATTCCTGGGATACAGTCACCTGTTTGTTTTGCAATGGCAGGTACCGAGTTGAATCCGGCAAAATAACCTCCATAACCAGCTGTACTAAATCCTCCGTTGATCCCTGCTGTTACAGCTTTGTTAGATTGGATTGTTAAGTTTCCGGTCACACCAGAAATTGCGTAGGTTACCCAGTTTGAATTTCCTGTTAAAGGATATGGTCCTTGTGCAGCGGTTGGAGCAACACCATTTACGGTTACCGTAGCGCCTGCTTCTGTTAAAATATTTAATTTTAATGTAATAGCACTATTGGTGTTTGGCATAGAATCTACAAAACCGATTTCATCAATTTTTCTTGGTAAGAAACAGTTTAATGGCGGTATATAGTTGAAACCACAAGTTGCGTTATCATTATTTACGGCAACGAGCTGATAAAGATATACGTTTTTAGATGTAGAAACCAACATGTTGTAATGACCATTCGTACCTTGAGCTTGGTAAGCAGATCCAGGAATTCTATACCATTGCCCTTGGTTGATGGTAGCAGCAGCAGTTGTAGATCCATTCAAAAATACTTGAGTATTATCTTCTGTAGCTATAACGATCCCTCCTTCTAAAGCAGAATCTGTAGAAAGCGTTCTTACAATTGCAAAAGTATTCCCTAATCTTTCTGTAGGAACAGATTGATCTAAAATTGCATCAGAACCACTTACAGTAGAACCAAAGTTTCCGTTACTGTTTCCGTTGGTGAGTGTAATCGGTTTGTCTGAGGTAATTTTTGCTC
Organism: Chryseobacterium sp. HNCC26DJ239; assembly: GCF_057180445.1. Taxonomy (NCBI): domain Bacteria; kingdom Pseudomonadati; phylum Bacteroidota; class Flavobacteriia; order Flavobacteriales; family Weeksellaceae; genus Chryseobacterium; species Chryseobacterium sp. HNCC26DJ239. Next base: position 740 of record NZ_JBXUGJ010000016.1, on the reverse strand, counting down.
CCATAAAAGGAGCATTAGTTCCTCCAGCGCCGGCAAAAATGAAAGACTGCCCTTTATTTAGAGTAAAAGTATATGGATTAGAAGGTGCAGGGCTCGCTGGCTGCCCGAAAAAGCTGATTGCTCCGGGCCAAGAAACGGTAACTGTAGTTCCGTTTTCTGTAGCTAAAACTCCTGCAGTAAATGAGTAAAGGGTGCCAGAGCCATTAGTAGGCGTGTTTGCAACGTAAAATTCTTTACCAATTCCTGCTTTTCCTTTACTGGTAATAATTTCGCCATGAGCACTTTGTGCAAGCCTCAATGTACAGTAAAAAGGGCTTGTTCCTTTCAAATACAATCCTTTTGTTCCAACTATAAATCCTTCGCCAGTGGTAGTGGCAGTAATTAGAGAAGCTGTTACATCGAATGTTTGCGGATTGTTTTTACTGATCGTTACTGTTCCGATAACCGCATTATTATTGTAAATGTTTACATCAAAAGGGGTCACAGAATCAGTGGATAAATACAGTTTATTTACATAGGCTGTTGCCGTATTGTAGTAGGGCGCGATCCAGTGCTCTGTGTCTCTTTGTGCAAAAAGACTACTGAACGTAAGTAGCACTAATGCAAAACTTAGTAGAAATTTTTTCATTTTTGGGGTAGAATTAGGATTTCTACAAAAATAGTTATAATTTTTTAATAATTCTATGGTATGTTTTCTAAATTCTTGAATTGAAGTAGGTGAAAAAAAATACCGTGATAAT
>NZ_JBXUGJ010000015.1:0-2412 GCF_057180445.1 Chryseobacterium sp. HNCC26DJ239 | reverse complement strand
AATAGCTAGGTTTTCGTTGCGTGCGCAGCACGAACAATGAAAACCCTGTTGAACGGAAGCTTTGGTCGCTTTTTTAGGTATTATGGGTTTATCGTAAAGTTTTTAGAAAATATTTCAAGAGAACAGGACGTTCTCTTTTTTTTAGGCATTCGTTTTTGGCGAGTTTTTCTTGGTTTTATCGTGTTTTCCTTCACGTTGGGGCATAATTTCCCTTACCCAAATCCGCTAAAATGCAGATTTAGGAGCAGGTAAATTTCGGCTCATCTCCAAAAACCATTGCGGCGGACCTCGAAGATCGAACGTGGCAATCGTTACCAAATTTCCAACTTTACAACAACTACATTTCGGCTGAAAAGCTTTTGGTGGAAGCTTTTCTTTAGGCTGGATGCCTAATTTTTGTTGCAGATTTTTAAGTTTGATACGCTTCCAGGTGCTGCTCAAAAAACCATAATGACGGATTTTTACAAATCTTTTGGGCAAAATATGCATCGCAAAACGGCGGATAAACTCCTCGTGGCTCAAAACCATCTGCTTTTTGATGCCTTTTTGGCGGTAATCTTTGTAAGAAAAAGTGACCGTCTCCGCATCAATTTTTCTGATTCTCTGGTTACTGACTGCGATTTTATGCGTATATCTGCCCAAATATTCCACCACAGATTTTGGGCTTCCAAAAGGCTTTTTAGCATAAACTACCCAAGGTTTTTCCCACAGATTTCGCCTGATTTTGGGATATTCTTCAAGATTTTTATCTTTTAGTTTCTCACAAAATTTAGCCCTGAAAACTTTGCTCAAAGCCTTTACCGGAAAGAGAAATTTACCGTCACTTCTAATGTTTTTCCAAGTTTCGCTTTCATCTACACCACCGCCCGGAACAATGCAGTGCAAATGCGGATGAAGGCTCAGATTCTGCCCCCAAGTGTGCAAAACAGCAATCATTCCCATTTTTAAACCTCGATTTTCACCAAACGTTTGAAGCGTTTCCCAGGCAGATTCAAATAAAAAATCGTACAACATTTTGGGCTCGTGAAGCGCGGTTTTGTTCAATACATCAGGAAGCGTAAAAACCACGTGGAAATAAGGTACCGGAAGCAGTTCGGTTTCCCTCATCCCAATCCATTTTTCACGGTTTTTGCCCTGACATTTTGGGCAGTGACGGTTTCGGCAGGAGTTGTAACTGACGCTTAAAACTCCGCATTCATCACAAGCATCGATGTGACCGCCCAAAGCCGAAGTTCTGCACTTTTTTAAGGCAAATAAAGTTCTTAACTGCCAAGAATTAAGTCCTAAATCTTCCAATTTTGAACCTAATTTGTTTAAAACATCGGCGACTTCGTATTGAGGTTGAGATTGTGGTTGAGTTGGCTGTTTTTTTATGGTTTTAAAACCTCTCATTTCTTCCCAAATTCCGAAAACAAAGTATCGAGCGGTGAAAAGAGTTTTTGTGTGGAAAGTTGTGCAATTTGAAGATAAACCAGCGTCGTGTCAATACTTTCGTGACCGAGAAGATTTTTGATGCTCAAAATATCCATCCCATCTTCCAGAAGATGCGTCGCAAAACTGTGACGAAGCGTATGGACACTCACATCTTTCAGGATGTTTGCCGTTTTTGATGCCTGCTTTACCGCCCACTGAACGCCTCGTTGTGAGTAGCGGGAATCAAACTCTCCGCCAGCTCTTCCTTCTCGTGGCATTCCAAAGAGATAATCTTCTGGTTTTTCCGCTTCGATATACTTTTTGAGTCCCCGAATCAGATGTTCGGAAAGTGGTAAATAGCGGTCTTTTTTTCCTTTTCCCTGAACCACTTTCAACTGTTTTCTGTCTAAATCTAAGTCGCACAAACGAAGATTTCTAACCTCCATACATCGCAATCCGCAGCCGTAAAGAATGCCGATCAAAATTTTATGCTTTAAAAGCTTACACCCGGAAAGCATTTGCCAAACCTCCTGTTTACTAAGCACTACAGGCAGTTTTTTCTCTCTTTTAATTTCGGGAAGACTCAAATAATCGTAGCTCAAACCTTCCGATTTCAGTAAAAATCGAAGTCCGTAAACGGTATGTTTAAAGTACGACTGTGATGGAGATTTAGATTTTTTCTGAAGGTAAAAAAGGTAATCGTGAATTTGCTCGGGATCCAATTCTGTAGGAATTTTTCCGAAATGTAGCGACACCGCAGCGACGTGTCTGGAGTAATTTTGAAAGGTACTTTGGCTTCTTCCCAACACCGAAACCGTACGTTCAAACCTTTGCAAAAGCTGCGCAAATCCCGGAACTTCGCGCTTTGCCTGATTGATAATTTTGTTTTCTCGAAGCTCTTCTAAACTCTTTTTTTTGTTGCCATTCTATTGATTTTTAATTAGTTTTACAAAGTAATCAAAAATATGCAGACTGTGCTACCGAAGGTTTAGTTCAACA
>NZ_JBXUGJ010000014.1:0-4827 GCF_057180445.1 Chryseobacterium sp. HNCC26DJ239 | reverse complement strand
AAAAAAAACTGGCGGCGACCTACTCTCCCGCTTTCGCAGTACCATCGGCGCTGGTGGGCTTAACTTCTGTGTTCGGAATGGGAACAGGTGAGCCCCACCGCTAAAACCACCCTAAAGGTTGTATATAAGAGGTTAGATGTTAGTCGTTAGAGATTAGTAATATACTAACTTCTAATATCTAGTTTCTAACTTCTTTTTTATCGGTAAATTTCATCACAAAGGCAAAACCAGTATTGCACTTATAAGGCTTAAGTTAATTGATAATTAACAATTAATAATTAACCATTTATATTAGGCTATAAATCTACGGGTAATTAGTACTACTCGGCTATGCTGTTACCAACTTTACACCTGTAGCCTATCAACGTGGTCATCTCCCACGACCCTTAAAAGATGTCTCATCTTGAGGCGAGTTTCGCACTTATATGCTTTCAGTGCTTATCTCTTCCAAACATAGCTACTCAGCGGTGCACCTGGCGGTACAACTGATACACCAGAGGTTTGTTCAATTCGGTCCTCTCGTACTAGAATCAAGCCCTCTCAAACATCTAACGCCCGCAATAGATAGAGACCGAACTGTCTCACGACGTTCTGAACCCAGCTCGCGTGCCACTTTAATGGGCGAACAGCCCAACCCTTGGGACCTTCTCCAGCCCCAGGATGTGACGAGCCGACATCGAGGTGCCGAACCTCCCCGTCGATGTGAGCTCTTGGGGGAGACTAGCCTGTTATCCCCGGAGTACCTTTTATCCTATGAGCGATGGCCCTTCCATACGGAACCACCGGATCACTATGTCCTGCTTTCGCACCTGATCGACTTGTTGGTCTCACAGTCAAGCACCCTTATGCCATTACACTCTACGCACGGTTACCAAGCGTGCTGAGGGTACCTTTGAAAGCCTCCGTTACTCTTTTGGAGGCGACCACCCCAGTCAAACTACCCACCACGCAATGTCCTTCTAAAAGAAGTTAGGCTCCAAGTAAGCAAAGGGTGGTATTTCAACGTCGGCTCCACCAACACTAGCGTGCCAGCTTCATAGCCTCCCACCTATCCTACACATTGCTTACTCAAAGTCAATACGAAGTTATAGTAAAGGTTCACAGGGTCTTTTCGTCCCATTGCGGGTAATCGGCATCTTCACCGATACTACAATTTCACCGAGCTCGTGGCTGAGACAGTGCCCAGATCGTTACACCATTCGTGCAGGTCGGAACTTACCCGACAAGGAATTTCGCTACCTTAGGACCGTTATAGTTACGGCCGCCGTTTACTGGGGCTTCAGTCAAACGCTTCGCTTACGCTAACGCCCTTCCTTAACCTTCCAGCACCGGGCAGGTGTCAGACCCTATACAGCATCTTTCGATTTAGCAGAGTCCTGTGTTTTTGATAAACAGTCGCCTGGGCCTCTTCACTGCGGCCAACATTGCTGTTGGCGTCTCTTCTTCCGAAGTTACGAGACTATTTTGCCTAGTTCCTTAGCCACGACTCACTCGAGCACCTTAGGATTCTCTCCTCGACTACCTGTGTCGGTTTTGGTACGGGTTGCTTCACTTCGGCTTTTCTTGGATCGGATTACACTACAGCAACTTCGCCCGAAGGCTAGGTCTTGACTATTCCGTCAGTCTCCAGTAGCTACATCCAACCGTCCCCTTTATTCGTGAGCAAGTATGGGAATATTAACCCATTGTCCATCCACTACCCCTTTCGGGTTCGCGTTAGGTCCCGACTAACCCTCAGCTGATTAGCATGGCTGAGGAAACCTTAGTCTTTCGGTGAGGGGGTTTCTCGCCCCCTTTATCGTTACTTATGCCTACATTTTCTTTTCTATCCGCTCCACAATACCTCACAGTACTGCTTCGGCGCAAATAGAATGCTCTCCTACCAGATGTAATAAATTACAAATCCATAGCTTCGGTAATATGTTTATGCCCGATTATTATCCATGCCGGACCGCTCGACTAGTGAGCTGTTACGCACTCTTTAAATGAATGGCTGCTTCCAAGCCAACATCCTAGCTGTCAATGCAGTCCAACCGCGTTGCTTCAACTTAACATATATTTGGGGACCTTAGCTGTTGGTCTGGGTTCTTTCCCTCTCGGACATGGACCTTAGCACCCATGCCCTCACTGCCGACCATCATTTATTAGCATTCGGAGTTTGTCAGGAATTGGTAGGCGATGAAACCCCCGCATCCAATCAGTAGCTCTACCTCTAATAAACTATAAATCGACGCTGCACCTAAATGCATTTCGGAGAGTACGAGCTATCTCCCAGTTTGATTGGCCTTTCACCCCTACCCACAGGTCATCCGAAGACTTTTCAACGTCAACCGGTTCGGTCCTCCACTCTGTGTTACCAGAGCTTCAACCTGCCCATGGGTAGATCACAAGGTTTCGCGTCTAATCCTACTAACTATGCGCCCTATTCAGACTCGCTTTCGCTCCGGCTCCGGACCTTAAGTCCTTAACCTCGCTAGTAAAATTAACTCGTAGGCTCATTATGCAAAAGGCACGCCGTCACACCATATAGGTGCTCCGACCGCTTGTAGGCGTACGGTTTCAGGTTCTATTTCACCCTTCTATTCGAAGTGCTTTTCACCTTTCCTTCACAGTACTTGTTCACTATCGGTCTTTCAGGAGTATTTAGCCTTGGAGGATGGTCCCCCCATATTCAGACAGGATTTCACGTGTCCCGCCCTACTCATTTATCATCTATGTATGCCTTTCGAATACCGGGCTATCACCGTCTACGGCTGTTCTTTCCAGAACATTCTTCTAAACATATAAAGACTTTTGGGCTAATCCGCTTTCGCTCGCCACTACTTACGGAATCTCTTCGATTTCTTTTCCTCCGGGTACTTAGATGTTTCAGTTCTCCGGGTTTGCTCCTCTTACGAGGTAATACATCTTCAATGTATTGGGTTGCCCCATTCGGACATCTGCGGATCAATTCGTGTGTGCCAATCCCCGCAGCTTTTCGCAGCTTACCACGTCCTTCGTCGCCTCTGAAAGCCTAGGCATCCGCCATACGCCCTTAACGATTTCTTTCCTATTTTTTAGGTTACTCAAGCACTTATAAGTGCTCGGTTTTCTCTTTGTGATGTCTTTACCGTTAATGTCAATGATCTTTTTTTCTTCTTTTCAGCTTGATGAACAATTGTTGTTTTTGGCTCCAATCGTAACTTTTAAATCAAACCTCCAAAACTGTGGAGAATAAGGGAGTCGAACCCTTGACCTCCTGCGTGCAAGGCAGGCGCTCTAGCCAGCTGAGCTAATTCCCCCTCTAGGTGCTGTAGGCTTTAGGCTATAAGCTCTAGGCAAATGCCTACTGCTTCAAGCTTACTGCTTACCGCCTTAATTAGTAGTCTCGGGCAGGCTCGAACTGCCGACCTCTACATTATCAGTGTAGCGCTCTAACCAGCTGAGCTACGAGACTCTCTCTAATTAATAATTATTAATTAATAATTGTTAATTATCTCTTATCCCTTATACTAATTTCTAGTGGGTTTTGTATTTTTAATATATCAACCAAATAAAAAACTAAAGCTTAAACTTTAAATAAGTACTGTGGACACTATGTGTCCGTTTTTTGTTTTGACGTATTGTCTCTAAAATGAGATGTTCCAGCCGCACCTTCCGGTACGGCTACCTTGTTACGACTTAGCCCTAGTTACTTGTTTTACCCTAGGCAGCTCCTTTTACGGTCACCGACTTCAGGTACCCCAAACTTCCATGGCTTGACGGGCGGTGTGTACAAGGCCCGGGAACGTATTCACCGCGCCATGGCTGATGCGCGATTACTAGCGATTCCAGCTTCATAGAGTCGAGTTGCAGACTCCAATCCGAACTGAGACCGGCTTTCGAGATTTGCATCACATCGCTGTGTAGCTGCCCTCTGTACCGGCCATTGTATTACGTGTGTGGCCCAAGGCGTAAGGGCCGTGATGATTTGACGTCATCCCCACCTTCCTCTCTACTTGCGTAGGCAGTCTCACTAGAGTCCCCAACTTAATGATGGCAACTAGTGACAGGGGTTGCGCTCGTTGCAGGACTTAACCTAACACCTCACGGCACGAGCTGACGACAACCATGCAGCACCTTGAAAATTGTCCGAAGAAAAGCCTATTTCTAAGCCTGTCAATTCCCATTTAAGCCTTGGTAAGGTTCCTCGCGTATCATCGAATTAAACCACATAATCCACCGCTTGTGCGGGCCCCCGTCAATTCCTTTGAGTTTCATTCTTGCGAACGTACTCCCCAGGTGGCTAACTTATCACTTTCGCTTAGTCTCTGAAACCGAAGCCCCAAAAACGAGTTAGCATCGTTTACGGCGTGGACTACCAGGGTATCTAATCCTGTTCGCTCCCCACGCTTTCGTCCATCAGCGTCAGTTAAGACATAGTAACCTGCCTTCGCAATTGGTGTTCTAAGTAATATCTATGCATTTCACCGCTACACTACTTATTCCAGCTACTTCTACCTTACTCAAGACCTGCAGTATCAATGGCAGTTTCACAGTTAAGCTGTGAGATTTCACCACTGACTTACAAGCCCGCCTACGGACCCTTTAAACCCAATAAATCCGGATAACGCTTGCACCCTCCGTATTACCGCGGCTGCTGGCACGGAGTTAGCCGGTGCTTATTCATATAGTACCTTCAGCTACCCTCACGAGAGTAGGTTTATCCCTATATAAAAGAAGTTTACAATCCATAGAACCGTCGTCCTTCACGCGGGATGGCTGGATCAGGCTTGCACCCATTGTCCAATATTCCTCACTGCTGCCTCCCGTAGGAGTCTGGTCCGTGTCTCAGTACCAGTGTGGGGG
>NZ_JBXUGJ010000013.1:0-11623 GCF_057180445.1 Chryseobacterium sp. HNCC26DJ239 | reverse complement strand
TTGTCTCCCTGTCACGCTCACTCTTACAAACTATAATTCCATTATCATCACGCTTTGGTTTAAAGGCTTTTGTCCCGTCCTTTAGGTTAGTTCTGCTTGTTCTTTTTTTATCCCATTCAACCGTATAAACAATTCTATTGAGATACTCCCTAGAACGTTGCGGTTTATTTTTTCCAGCAATAAATACAGGATAACTCTCCAAATAGACATACCATTCATTTCTATCCTCAGCTTTACGCAATCTAACTGTAACTTGAGTTTTTGAAAGTTGTTTCATAAGCTTAATCTATAGTACCATTATATAATTTGTCAATCTCGCTTTTTGGAGCATAAACATAATTACCAATTTGACGGGTGGGAATTGAGTACTTTCTGATATGCTTGTATACACTCGTATCGTGTAACTGAAATTTTTTGGAAATCTCACCAATAGTATAGCAATTCTCTTCAGAAAGATCATACAAGTTAGGATTAGAATTTTTCTTTTCAATCTTTTCTTTAGATGCCGGAGGAAACATTTCTTGCAAAACTTCACGATTTACTTTTATTAAACGAGTTCCTTCATTAATAGAAGGTATTACATTTTGTTTGATAAGTCTATAAAGTGTTCTTTTTGCAATGTCAAAGAGTAAAACAGCTTCAGGGACTGTCAAGAGAATTTTATCTAAAGGAATCTGATCAATCAGTTCTTGTCTTTTTAATTCTAATTTTTCTTGACGCTTTCTTTTCTGGTAAGCATTTTTTATACACTGCTCACGACAATAAAATGAAGTTACTGTCTTAGGTATAAATTCCTGCGAACAATGCAGACATTCTCTTTTAATCCTTTTAATCATACATATAGAAAAACTAAAGGTAAGAAAAAAAATCTTAAGTGCCACATCTTCTCTGCTTAAGTGCCGGTACAAATATGGTACAAATGTGTAATAAAAAACACTTAAAAAAGCACAAAATCAAAAATCTTTGAAAAAACAAAAATCCCCACAAACATACGCCTGTGGGGATTTTCTATATTTTGTTAATTAATATTAATCAATAACTACTTAACTTCTTCAAAATCAGCATCCTGAACATCATCACCTGCATTAGCGTGTTGTCCTTGAGCTTGAGCTTCTGCACCTTGTCCAGCTGCATAAAGTTCTTCTGAAGCTGCCATCCAAGCTGCATCTAAAGCTTCTGTTTTTGCTTTAATATCGTCAGAATTTTTAGCTTCGAAAGCTGTTTTCAATTCTGCGTGTGCAGATTCGATTGCTGCTTTTTTGTCTGCTGATAATTTTTCACCAAACTCTTTCAATTGCTTTTCAGTTTGGAAGATCAATCCGTCTGCTTTGTTGAAGATTTCAACTTCTTCTTTCTTCTTAGCATCCGCTGCAGAGTTTTCTTGAGCTTCTTTCTTCATTCTTTCGATTTCTTCGTCTGAAAGACCTGAAGAAGCCTGAATTTTAATAGTCTGCTCTTTACCTGTACCTTTATCTTTTGCTGAAACGCTTAGAATACCGTTTGCGTCGATATCGAAAGTTACTTCAATTTGAGGAACTCCTCTTGGCGCTGGTGGAATATCTGTAAGATCGAATCTACCGATTTCTTTATTATCGTTGAACATTGGTCTTTCTCCCTGTCCTACTCTAATGCTTACTGCAGGTTGGTTGTCAGAAGCTGTAGAGAAAACTTCAGATTTCTTAGTTGGGATTGTTGTGTTTGCATCAATTAATTTTGTGAAAACAGAACCCATCGTTTCGATACCTAAAGAAAGCGGAGTAACGTCTAATAAAAGAACGTCTTTTACATCACCTGTCAAAACTCCACCTTGGATTGCAGCACCAATTGCCACAACTTCGTCTGGATTTACTCCTTTTGAAGGTTTTTTACCAAAGAATTTTTCTACTTCTTCTTGGATAATTGGGATTCTTGTAGAACCTCCTACCAAGATTACTTCGTCGATATCTGAAGTTGATAAACCTGCGTCTTTCAATGCTTTTGCAACAGGCTCCATAGATCTTCTTACTAGATCTGCAGATAATTGCTCAAATTTAGCTTTAGTTAAAGTCTTCACTAAGTGTTTAGGACCTGTAGCTGTAGCAGTAATATAAGGAAGGTTAATTTCTGTTTGAGGAGAAGAAGACAACTCGATTTTTGCTTTTTCAGCAGCTTCTTTCAATCTTTGAAGAGCGATAGCGTCAGATTTCAAATCAACACCTTCTTCAGCTTTAAATTCGTCTGCCATCCAGTTGATGATTACATCATCAAAATCGTCACCTCCTAAGTGAGTATCTCCGTTTGTAGACAATACTTCGAATACACCATCACCTAAATCTAGGATAGAAATATCAAAAGTACCACCTCCTAAATCGTACACTGCAATTTTTTGATCTTTGTGAGACTTATCTAAACCATAAGCTAAAGCTGCAGCTGTAGGCTCGTTGATAATTCTTTCTACTTTAAGACCTGCAATTTCACCAGCCTCTTTCGTTGCTTGTCTTTGCGCATCGTTGAAGTATGCAGGAACAGTGATTACCGCTCTTGTTACCTCTTGCCCAAGATAATCTTCAGCAGTTTTCTTCATTTTCTGAAGCGTCATTGCAGAAATTTCTTGCGGCGTATATTCTCTATCGTCAATTTTTACTTTTACAGTATCGTTTGGACCAGAAACTACTTCATAAGGTACTCTAGAAATTTCTTTCGCATCTTCTTTGAAGTGAGTTCCGATAAATCTCTTGATTGAATAAACAGTTTTCTTTGGGTTTGTTACCGCCTGTCTTTTTGCAGGATCTCCCACTTTTCTTTCTCCATCTTCTGTAAATGCAACGATAGATGGCGTTGTTCTTTTACCTTCTGCGTTAGGAATTACAACAGGGTCTTTTCCCTCCATTACGGCAACACAAGAGTTGGTTGTTCCTAAGTCGATTCCGATTATTTTACTCATAATATTTATATTTTTTCTAATTTTTAAATTGTAATAACACTCTCACTTTCTCAATTTCTATACCACCATATTTTTTATGACAAATTGACAGATTACCGACAAAACTCTTCATCAACCCAGAAAAAACGTCCTGCCACAACTCATTTTACCTTTAAAAACTTAATTTAACTTTAACGTAAAACATAGTTGAGACTTTGTAAATATTCTTATTTTTGAGAAAATTAGTTTTTCTATATGTCTGTACATTTTAATCCGCGTGATATTACTTGGCTTGCTTTTAATGAAAGAGTTTTACAAGAAGCTATGGACGAAAACGTTCCGTTGCACCTTAGAATACGTTTTTTAGGAATTTTCTCTAATAATCTTGATGAATTTTTCCGAGTTCGAGTTGCAGGTTTGAAGCGTGCCATGGATTTTAAAGAAAAAGTAATCGCAGAATCTTTTTACCAAACTCCTTCTAAAATTTTACAGCGTATAAACGAAATTGTTATCAAGCAACAACAAAATTTCGACAAAACCTGGAAAAAAATTCAGGGAGAAATGGCAGAGCATAATGTTTCCATTAAAACCGCAAAAAACCTGAGTCCAAAACAGAAAGAGTTTGTAAGAAACTACTTTGATGAAGTGGTGGAATCTAACGTTATCCCTATTCTGCTTCACGAAAATACACCCATGCCTTACATGAGAGATAAAAGTCTTTATCTAGGTGTCGCGATGAGGAAAAAAGAGTGGCAATACGCAAGCAACTACGCTATTATAGAAATTCCGTCTAGGTTTGTGGGGCGTTTTGTTTTGCTACCAACCGACGATCCGCAGGAGAAAAACGTAATGCTTTTGGAAGACGTAATTACTTTTAACCTTCCCCATATTTTTTCGTATTTTGGATACGATGAGTTTGCAGCACACGCTTTTAAAGTGACAAAAGATGCCGAAATGGATCTCGACAACGACATTAAAACCAATTTTGCCGAAAAAATTGAGAAAGGTCTTAAAAACCGAAGAAAAGGAAAACCTACCCGTTTTGTTTTCGATAAAGATATGGACAAAGCTTTGTTGGAACTTTTAATTAGAAAACTCAATCTTACCAAGAAAGACAGCATAATTCCGGGTGGAAAAATCCACAACTTTAAACATTTTATGGATTTTCCGGATGTTTTTGAATATCATAAACCTATTGAGCGTACTTCTTTTACTCATCAAGCTTTTGAAAACGGCGAAAGAGTAACCGATGTAATCATGAAAAAAGATGTGCTTCTTACCTTTCCTTACCATAAATACAACCCTGTTATCGACCTTCTTCGTGAAGCAGCGATGGATCCGGATGTAAAATCTATCCAAATTACAGCCTATCGTTTAGCAAGCAGTTCAAAAATCATCAATGCACTTATTAACGCTAAAAGAAATGGTAAAGAAGTAACAGTAATGCTCGAACTTCAGGCAAGATTTGATGAAGAGTCTAATCTTGAATGGAAAGAAATGCTAGAACCAGAAGGAATTATCGTTTTGGTAGGAATTCCCGACAAAAAAGTACACGCCAAGCTTTGTATTATCAAAAAAAGAGTTCAAAACAAAACGCTTCAGTACGGATTTGTAAGCACAGGAAACTTTAACGAAAAAACAGCAAGAATCTATGGAGATCATCTCTTGATGACTTCAGACAGAGGAATTATGGCAGATATCAACAAAGTTTTCAATGTTCTTAAGAAACCTAAAGAAGATCCTGTTTTAACTTTAAAAACATGCAAAAAACTCTTGGTTTGCCCTCAGTTTATGAGAGAAAAAATCATGCATCACATCGATAAAGAAATTGAAGAAGCAAAAGCAGGAAGAAAAGCCGAAATGATTATTAAAGTAAACTCTTTAAGCGACAAACTTCTTATCGAAAAAATGTACGAAGCCGCAGAAGCCGGCGTGGTAACCAATATGATTGTAAGAGGTATTTATTGTGCAGTAAACCAGAAAGAATTTAAACAAAAAATACACGCCATAAGCATTGTAGACGAGTATCTGGAACATGCAAGAGTAATGTATTTTTATCATAAAGGAGACGAAGATATTTACATTTCTTCTGCCGATTGGATGAATAGAAATCTAGACTACAGAATTGAAGCTGCCGTTAAAATAACCGATAAAGATTTAAAAAAAGAAATTAAAGACATTCTCAACATTCAATTGAATGACAATGTAAAAGCACGTGTTCTGAATAAAAGATTAAGCAACGAATACTATCATTCTTCTACAAAAGAAGAGCACAGATCACAAATAGAAACATACAAATATTTAAAAGCAAAAACGACAAAAAAATAACTTTTAAATATTCAAACAAAATCATAAAACCCTTTACAACAGATACTTTTTGTTAATTCAAAAGTATCTGTTTCATTTGTAAGAAACTCGTTTTCAGATGACAATTACTTTCCTGCTCACAAATCCTTTCTTCCAGGGGTTTTCCCGAATACATTAGGCTATTATTTTAAAGTTTTTTTGTAAATTCAGCCTTTTAAAGCCAATAGTAAGTTTAAAAATCAAAAAACTTTGTAAATAATGATTATTGCAGCCATAGACATAGGAAGTAATGCCGCCAGACTTTTAATAAATGAAGTGAAAATAAGAAACAGAAAGCCTGAATTCATCAAGCTGAACCTTCTTAGAATCCCACTTCGTTTAGGGATGGATGTTTTTACTTTAGGAAAAATTGGCGAAGAGCGAGAAAAAATGGTTATCGACGCTATGAAAATCTTTAGCGATTTAATGAAGATTTACAAAGTAGAACATTACAGAGCTTGTGCAACCAGCGCCATGAGAGATGCCGAAAATGGGAAAGAAATTCGTGAAGAAGTAAAACGTATTTCCGGGATTGATATTGAAATTATTTCTGGAGATGAAGAAGCAACTCTTATCTACGAAAACCATGTTGCAGAAGGGCTAGACAAAGATTTCGCTTATCTTTATGTAGATGTTGGTGGTGGTTCTACCGAGCTTACATTCTACGAAAATGGTAAAATGGTTTACGAAAAATCATTCAATATCGGTACGATAAGATTGCTCAACAATCTGGTTACAGAAGACAACTGGAAAGAGATGAAAGAGGAAATTCGCAAAAACATCAACAGTAAAAAAACAATTGTTGCGATTGGCTCTGGTGGAAACATCAACAAAGTATTTTCGATGAGCAAAACCAAAGATGGCAAACCTATGGTTGCATCGTATCTAAAGAAAGTTTACAAAGAATTCAGCCAACTTTCGGTAGAAGAAATGATGACGCTGCATAATCTAAGACAAGACCGTGCAGATGTTTTGGTACACGCTTTAAGGATTTACAATAATGTGATGACTTGGTCTGAAATTAATCGAATTTTTGTACCGAAAATATCTGTTGCCGATGGTTTAATCCACAATATTTATAACTCTGTTGCGAAAAAATCTTAGCTTTATTTTTTTTTCAAATACGGTCTAAAGGAGATTTTACATTTTGCAAAGTTCTGTCTACAACCTGCGTGTACAGCAAGGTTGTTTTAATATCGTTATGGCCTAAAAGCTTCTGAATAAGTGATATATCTGTACCCGCCTCCAAAAGGTGCGTTGCATAACTGTGTCTAAGTGTGTGCACACCAACATTTTTGTATACTTTTGCCTTTCTCATAGCGGTTTTAAAAACATTTTGAACACTTCTAATGGAATATTGGCCACCAAACTGACCTTCAAACAAATACTCTTTAGGCTTAAAAATTTTATAATATGATCTTAAATCTGCTAAAACAGAGGTTGGAAGATTTACATATCGGTCTTTCTTTCCTTTAGATTGAGAAATTAGCACCCTCATATTTTGGCTATCAATATGCTCTACTTTAATGTTTGAAATTTCACTTACACGAAGCCCCATTCCGTAGCAAAATTTAATAATCAGTTTATGTTTAGGATTTTCTGTTACCTCTATAATACTAGAAATTTCTTTTGCATTTAAAGATTTTGGCAGAAGAAGTGGCTTTTTAGGTCGTGGAATATCAAAAAACATTTTTTCTCTTTTCAAAACTTTTTCAAAATAAAATTTAATCGCATTAATCTTGCTGTGAAGATGGTTTTCTGACACATGAAGCTCATTAATACAATATAAAATGTATGACTTCAGTTTTTCTGGGCTTAGATTCTGCACTGGAAAATCTTTAAGTAAAAACAACAAATGCGCAAATTCTGTACAGTAGGTTTTGATGGTATTTGGGCTGTAACCTTTTAATGTAAGACAATTAATAAGCTCGAAAATTGCAGGTCTGTTTACATCACAAGTTTTAAAAGAAAATCTTTACCTATAAATTTTTCTTCTAATCCAAAAAGTACCCTATTAGAATTGTGATCCGACAGATACCAACATTTCTGAGAACTACTCCACCTTGGTTTCGTAAATTTCTTCAGGTGAGCTATCAGTTCAAAATCTTTCGGAAACTTAACCCAAATAACAGCTTTATCTTTATGAACACCCAGCTCAGCACGAAACAATGCAGCGTTAAAAAAAACACCTAAAATTTTTGTTTCCATTTAAAAAAATTTAAAATTCAACCTTAAAAAAATCTTGCTTTTTCCTATTTCTTTATTGCGCTAAAAAAATATTTTAAGTTGCGTAAAAAAAAATATTTTAAACACAAAACAAATATAAACAACTCAACGACAACAATTTAAATAACCATAATAAATTTTGCACATTTGTGAGAATTGCGTATATTTGAGAGTTGTACGACATAGTAAAACCGAACCAAACAAAATGAAAGTCAGAGAAGAAAAGTTAAGAACAATTATAGAATGGTCGGAGAAAAACGAAGATGTAAGAGTTCTTCTTCTGACAAGTTCACTTGTAAATCCTTTAGCACTTGTTGACGAATTTAGTGATTTAGACATTGAATTTGTTTTTGAGGATAATACAAATTACATTTCAGACAAAAGCTGGACGCTTAAATTCGGAAATCCAATTGCTATGATTGAAGAAGACGAAAGTTGTTTTAACCATAAACACGCAATGAAAATGCTACTTTATGAAGACGGTGTGAAAGTAGATTTTAAACTTTACAGCAAATCAAAATTTATAAAGGAAACGCAAGAGAAAGAATTACCAGAAGATTGGGATATTGGTTATAAAATTTTAATTGATAAAGATGGTATTACAAAGCAAATGCTGAAACCAACTTATCAAATTTCCATTATCAAAAAACCGTCTGAAAAAGAGTTTCAAAATCTAATAAACGATTTTTGGTGGGACACAACTTACGTGGCAAAGTGTCTTGTGAGAGATGAAATATTCTATGCGAAATTTATGTCGGAAACCGTTATTCGCACAGAATATTTAATTCCTTTAATTGAATGGCACATTGCAAGTGAACACAATTGGAACATAACGACCAATAAATATGGACGGCTTTTCAAAAAGTATCTTAACCAGGAAATGTGGGCTAAAACAGAACAAACATTTTCAGGGAGCGATATAAAGGAAAATTGGACTGCTCTATTTTCAATGACTGATTTAGTTTCAGAAATAGGAACTGAATTGTCAAAAAAATTAGAGTACAAATACCCGGATAAATTAGAAAATGACATACGAAAATATTTAGCTGGACTAAAACCCAAAACATAACTACGTCGTACAATAGCTAGGTTTTCGTTGCGTGCGCAGCACGAACAATGAAAACCCTGTTGAACGGAAGCTTTGGTCGCTTTTTTAGGTATTATGGATTTATCGTAAAATTTTTAGAGAATATTTCAAGAGAACAGGTTGTTCTCTTTTTTTTAACGATTGTATTGTAATGGCTTTTAGTGTGTTATCCATCCCATTGGGGTATAGTTCCCCTTACCCAAATCCGTTAAAATGCAGATTTAGGCGTAGATAAATTTTGGCTCATCTCCAAAAACCATGTTGGCGGACCTCGAAGATCGAACGTTGCAATCGTCACAAGATTTCCAACTTTACAACACGTACATTTCGGCTGAAAAGCTTTTGCTGGAAGCTTTTCTTTAGGCTGGATGCCTAAATTTTGTTGCAGATTTTTAAGTTTGATACGCTTCCAAGTGCTGCTCAAAAAACCATAATGACGGATTTTTACAAATCTTTTCGGCAAAATATGCATCGCAAAACGGCGGATAAACTCTGCGTGGCTCAAAACCATCTGCTTTTTGATGCCTTTTTGGCGGTAATCTTTGTAAGAAAAAGTGACCGTTTCCGCATCAATTTTCCTGATTCTCTGGTTGCTGATGGCAATTTTATGCGTATATCTGCCCAAATATTCCACCACAGATTTTGGGCTTCCAAAAGGCTTTTTAGCGTAAACTACCCAAGTTTTTCCCCACAGATTTTGCCTTAATTTTTCGTAAATTCCGACTTCATTTTCATGGTTTTCAGACTGATTTTCATTTAATTTTAATGATAATTGATACTTCAGTTTCTCACAAAATTTAGCCCTGAAAACTTTGCTCAAAGCCTTTACTGGAAACAAAAATTTACCGTCATTTCTGATGTTTTTCCAAGCTCCGTTTTCATCCACTCCACCACCCGGAACAATGCAGTGCAAATGCGGATGAAGACTCACATTCTGCCCCCAAGTGTGCAAAACAGCAATCATTCCCGATTTTAAACCTCGGTTTTTGCCGAATGTTTGAAGCGTTTCCCAAGCCGATTCAAATAAAATATCATACAACATTTTGGGCTCGTGAAGCGCGGTTTTATTTAAAACTTCCGGAAGCGTAAAAACCACGTGAAAATAAGGCACAGGAAGCAGTTCGGTCTCCCGGTTTTCAATCCATTTTTCTCGGTTTTTTCCCTGACATTTTGGGCAATGACGGTTGCGGCACGAGTTGTAACTGATGCTTACATTTCCACATTCATCACAAGCATCGATATGTCCTCCCAAAGCCGAAGTTCTGCACATTTTTAAGGCTGAAAGTGTCCGTAATTGCCAGGAATTCAATCCTAAATTTTCCAGTTTTGAACCTAAAATATTCAGTACATCAGCAACTTCATTTTGAGGTTGAGATTCAGGCTGAGCTGACTGTTTTTTTGAGGTTTTTAAACCACTCATTTTTTCCCAAATTCTGAAAAAAGGGTATCGAGCGGTGAAAAGACTTTTTCTGTGGAAAGCTGGGCAATTTGAAGATAAATCAACGTCGTATCTATACTTTCGTGACCGAGAAGATTTTTGATGCTCAAAATATCCATCCCATCTTCCAGAAGATGCGTCGCAAAACTGTGCCGAAGCGTATGAACACTCACTTCTTTCAAGATTTTTGCCGCTCTTGATGCCTGTTTTACCGCCCACTGAACGCCTCGTTGTGAGTAGCGGGAATCGAATTCTCCGCCGGCACGGTTTCCACGAGGTTCTCCAAAGAGATAATCTTCCGGCTTTTCCGCTTCGATATACTTTTTGAGCCCCCGAATCAAATGCTCGGAAAGTGGCAAATAGCGGTCTTTTTTGCCTTTTCCCTGAACCACTTTCAACTGTTTTCTGTCAAAATCTAAGTCGCATAAACGCAGATTTCGTACTTCCATACAGCGCAATCCGCAGCCGTAAAGAATGCCGATCAAAATTTTATGTTTTAAAAGTTTACAACCCGAAAGCATTTGCCAAACCTCCTGTTTACTGAGAACTACAGGCAGTTTTTTTTCTCTTTTAATTTCCGGAAGACTCAAAAAATCATAGCTCAAACCTTCCGATTTTAAAAGAAATCGAAGTCCGTATACGGTATGTTTAAAATACGATTGCGACGGCGATTTTGATTTTTTCTGAAGGTAAAAAAGGTAATCATGAATTTGCTCAGAATCGAGCTCTGTAGGGATTTTCCCGAAATGTAGCGACACCGCAGCGACGTGTCTGGAGTAATTTTGAAACGTACTTTGGCTGCGTCCCAACACCGAAACCGTACGTTCAAACCTTTGCAAAAGCTCCGTAAATCCTGGAACTTCCCGCTTTGCCTGATTGATGATTTTGTTTTCTCTAAGCTCCTCTAAACTCTTTTTTTTGTTGCCATTCTATTGATTTTTAATTAGTTTTACAAAGTAATCAAAAATATGAACACGGGGCTACCGAAGGTTTAGTTCAACAGGCGTTTGGCAAGATTGCGAATTTTGTAGCATGTTCACGTTTACATTTCGCAAGAAATTTTATCTTTGATAGAAAATAATCGGTTCCGAAGTTCGCAACCTCGCCAAGCGCCGGAACGTTGTCTGTAACCTTATGAAAACAAAATTGCTAATAATTATTGTACTTTTATCTTTAATAGCTTTTGCTGTTTTTGGAATACTAAGTTCAAGGAATTTACCAAGAATTGCTTTGGGATACGGCCCAGGAATGCAAGATTTCAAAAAAAATGTCACGAACGGTTATGTTCTCTATCGCAATTCTGCGCACCAAATTTTTATAGCACCAAATGACGGATGGAATGATGAAATAGAAATAATTCCTTCAAAAGTTCTTAAATTAAATGAATACAAAGATTATATTGTAGCTGAAAGACAGGGATTAAAAAGACGTAATCCAAATGTCGAGCAAGATACATATGAAATTCCTGATGAAAATGTAATTGATTATTGGATATTAGACACTGAAAATAATATCGCTATAAAAAATCTAAGTAAGCTCGAGTTCAAAAAAAAATTAGAATCTCTAAAAATTCCAAAAAATATCGAATTAATTGATGTTTATGGATATTAAAAAGGCTACAGGC
>NZ_JBXUGJ010000012.1:0-11648 GCF_057180445.1 Chryseobacterium sp. HNCC26DJ239 | reverse complement strand
AAAAATCCTCTTTCCGGATGCTTTCTTTCATGAGGTTCTTAATAATTGCACTTGCGTACTCCCTTGCGTATGCTGAAAATGGCATATATAAAGGGTTTAACGGATTTACCCTATGGGATAATTCAGCGTTTCCAAAATTAAGATAATAGCGTTTTACAGGACTTTGATTTTCTGTGTAATAATTCTCTACTTCCTGCCCTAATGTCGGAAATTTAAAATCATAAATAATTCCTGTGAAATTTTGCTTTGAAAATTCTCTAATAAATGGAATCGCAAAACTTTCTGATTTTCCACTTCCTGCACCGCCTATAACTAAGATTCCTCTAAAAGGATTTGTAATCTCTATTTTTTCACTTTTAGTAGTCTCAAGAGTTAAAATATTCTTTGCTTTTAATTTTTGTTCAACTTCTGCAGAGGATTTTTTATGATTAGACATTATTCCTTTCCACACGATAAGAAAGGGGTATGTAATAATCATTTTATAAAAATTAAATATTGGTTTAAATATTCTAGGTAAAAAAATTCTTAGAACTCCTAATTCTATAAATACTACTATTAGGAAAAAGCCGAATGCACCAATAAATCTGAAAAACGCTTGTCCTCTTGAATATTTTTGAGGTGTGACTAATTCACTTAATCCCTCTTTCATTCCCGAGAAAAGCTCTGAATGAACACTCGATATTACAGCCCATAAAAATACTACACTAATTAAAATCGCAATGAATGCGACTAACATTAAAAGACCTTTTATTTTTTGCATTTTATTTGATATTAGTTTTTTTATTCTGCTTTTCCTGCTCCTGTTGTTTATTCAACCAGAGTTTAAATGATTTGCTGTCATTTGGATTCTCTTTTACCCATTCATTAAACCTATCATTATTGTAAATTAGATTGTCTAAATTTTCTTTTTTAGTAATAGTATAACCGTTTTTTGCATACTCAGAAAGTAAATCTTCTTTACTTTTAACACTTGTCGAATAAAAATTAACTGCTAAATATGAAGCTATTCCGGATATCACTAAAGAAATAATTAATAGAAATACAGGCAGTTTCCAAAAGCGATTAAAAATAGATTCTATTTTATTTATTTTGTTTTGATCTTGAGCCGACAAACTAACAGAGATTGATTTTATTTTTTCTGTTCCGGCTTCCATGATCTGCTTGAGATCTTCTCGGTTCTGCTGATAGCTTTTTGAAATATCCCGGTTAATGGCTTGACTTAATTTTTCAATTGTTTCTGTATGGTTCTGCAGATCCTTTCCTTTCTCCGAAATTTGAGAAATAAATTGTTCCTGGTTTAAAGTGAACGTTTTAAATTCCTGCTGAATTAATTGATTAGAAACATGTATTTCTTCTAAAAGCACCTGTAACGGATTCTTTGTTTTATCTGCTTCTTCCATAATTTTGCGTTTTTGCTTGTTTTAGTTCGTTTTCTCTTAGCTTTTTATCTAAGTCGCTTATTTTGGTTTTTCTGTCTATTTCAGATAGTTTGTAGCCTTTTTTTGCGAGTTCCTCTCTCCTGCTCATGTCTTCTTTATTCTTAAATTCCTGTAGAGGAATAACCCGAGCTCCATTTATTTTATTCCCCTCTTTATAGCTTAATTCCAAATGATACCCCTGTGATTTCATTTTCTCCGCCACTTCCCCCCAGCTCCTGGAAGAACCAACAGAATTTTGCAGAGAAACTTTTATTTCTTCCTTTTTTTCTTTCGCAAATTCCTGAGCTGTCTTCCATCCTCGTTCTCTTGACATTGTTTCTGCAGTCTTTCCGGATTTCTCACCGATATATTGACTATTAATAGTGTTTTTTGCAGAAAAATCTATCCTGTTTACTATAATATGTAAATGCGGTTCATCTGTGTTATTATGTTTAACAGCATACCATTGATTCTCTCCAAAATTCATTTTTTCGGCGTAATCTTTTGCTATTTTTTCCCAATCTTCTTTGGTAAGCTTTTCGCCTATCTCTTTAGGAGGACTTATAACATTCTCAATATATTTGTTTTCTGTCCGGGAATTAAGATTTGCTATATCTCTCATTTCTTCCCAGCGCTCCCTGGCGTTCTCCCCGATCATATTATTTTGACAAATAAATTCGTGTTGCTTATCCTCTCTTTCTTTATATAATGCTGCGGCTAAACTACCTTTTACAGATTTTGCTTTAGCTATCATCTTGTAAGATTGCTTTTAATTAAACTGATAATTTCTTTCAGCTCTTGTTTAAAATCATTTTTTTCATTTTCATTCCAAACATCATTTCTGAAGAAGTTTGCTATCCTACTGAAGTGCGTTTTATAATCAGATAATATTTTATTTCTCTCCGGATTTGGTAATGAAATATTTAATGCACTTCTACGAAATAATTCAGATTCGGTAATTCCGTATGCCTTTGCAAGAGCTTCAATTTCATTTTTTTCATTTTCATTTAATCTAACATTTTTTTGAAATTCTCTTTTTTTTGATAATATGGGTCTTCCTCCCAATTTTCCTCCTTCTGCTCTTTTTTTACGGATTTCTTCTTTCCTGGTACTCTCCTGCATTGCCCCCTCGAGTTTCTGTAACTCTTTTAAAAAATCATCTGAAAAGTTTATATCATCTATATTCATTTGAGCAATTTATATATTTTTAAAAACACGGTTTTTTCCGTTTGTGACGATAGGAACAAACCAAGAAGTAAAAAGTAGACAAATACCTGAAAGGTTTTGTATATCTTTTTAGACTTCTTGACCTTTCAACTATAACCATTATTTTATATAAAGATAAAAATAAATTCTCAATTTATTCACATAACTCTATTATTTTAAAAACACTCTGTAAAATCCTGCTAAATTATAAAAGATAATTTTTGTCCTGGTCTGAAAAACAAAGAGAAAATAAAAAGTGAAATTTTAAAGTAGATTAAATATGAAAACTCTTAAAAAGAAGATAAAAATATTACTCCTGATTAAAAATAAACAAAAAAATACAATTATTAATTATTCAAAAAAAACACAATAATAATGACATAATGAAAATTTTAAATTAGGGAATAAAAAGCAACAAAATAGGTAAAATCTATTAAAATATTATGCTATACATAACATTCCCCCGAAGCCAAAATGTATTCTCTTGTTTTCCGTTCTTTTTGTTTTTCTTCCACTCTGCACATGACAAAATGACATCAAAATTTTTGCTCCAATAGATCAAATAAAATTCCGATTGAACAAACGTATTCTTTAAAATATTTATTACTTTCTTATTTTACTATTTTAAGGCTCTGTAACGTCCTGTATATCTGTTTTTTAACACTTGTAAAAACGAGTTTTTATAATGTTATTACGAGTTTTTATAATGTTATTGCGAGTTTTTATAATGTTATTGCGAGTTTTTATAATGAAAAAACGAGTTTTTATAATGATTGTGCGATAATATAAAACGAATCTCTTTTTATTTACTCGTTTTTGTATATTTGTAAAAAATATTTATGGAATTAAGAGACATTAATCAAGAGGAAAAAGTTATACTACAGCATAATGCAATTACTTCAGGGCGGTATGATTTTTCTTCCTGTCAGCTCGATATCTTATTCATGGTTTTAGCTCAATTGGAAATTGGGGTATTAGAATATACAATCCATACAGGAGATATCGAAAAAATAACTGGTAGAAATTGGAATATTGCACAGCTCACACAAAGCACAGAATTAATGCTTACTAAAATGTTTGAGATAGAAGATTCAGAAAAATATAGACAGTTTGTTTTATTCCAATACTTTGATTATTTAAAGGGTACAAGAACTATAAGAGTAAAATTATCTGAAGTAGCCTTGCCTTATTTTTTTGAGTTGAAAAACAATTTTACTGCTATGCAGTTAAAATCTACTCTTTCCGTAACTTCTAAATATGCTAAAAGATTATATGCTTTAGGTTGCCAATGGCGGAGTGTTGGAAAAAAACGGATTGAAATAGAAGAACTCAAAAAAATGTTAGGATTGATCGACAAAAAAGGGAATGAACAATTTGAGAGGATTAACGATTTTAAAAAATATGTTTTAGATATTGCTAAAAAGCAAATCAATGAGGAAAGTGATCTTTATTTTGATTTCAAATTAATTAAGCAAGGTCGCTCTTTTAGATGGGTTGAAATATTTGTTAATATGAAAGTCGCCCAGCAATTAGAAATAAATTTTGATGTAAGTATTGATAATCAAAAATACATATCAAAATTGGTCACTTATGGGCTTTCTCAGATACAGGCTGAGCTGATTGCCGGAAAAGAAAAAGAAAAAGATTTTGACATATTAATTACAGAGTTGAATGAGAAAATAAGACAGAGAAAACTGAAGATTGAAAATTCTGTCGGATATCTAATAGGAATATATCAGAAAAAAGGAATATTACCTGTGAAAAATTAAACCTTAAAAAATTATACAACTTCATTGAAGCCAAAGAAAAAGGATTGGATCAATAAATAATACCACATGGGAAAACACAAAGAACATAAAATAAATAAAGAGTATGTACAAAAAATGTATGATCTGCATCATGGTGTTGGAGCCTATACTATTTTAGATGTGGGGGAACCCGACAAATATTATAGGAGAAAAGTAGTTGCCTTTTGTCATAAACATGGTAATCTAGTAAATACTAATTTAGATTATAAGTCTAAGCCCTCCGATTGTTCCGGTTGTTTTTCGGAATCCAATAGTAAATATACAGTCGATAGTATTCAACAAAAATCTATAACACTCTTTGGAGATATTTATAATATTAAAGGCTTTGAAAATAACATTATTACTTTAGATTGTACTCTTCATCAAGAAACAAATATAACTCAGACACTAAATGGTCATTTTCATGGGTATACACCTGATTGTAAAAAATGCAGGCAAGAGAAAAAAGAAAAAAAACAGGAAGAGAAAAGGAAAATTAATATAGAAAATACATTCAACGATCTTACAAAAAAATTTATTGCAGGAGAGTTTTTTTATAAACCATTAAAAGTTTTTTTTAACGAAGAAAATAAAAAAATGGTAAAAGTAGAATGCTTGAAACATAAAGATGAAAACGGTAAAAATCATGTATTTCCTATAAGTGCAAACAGTAAATCAGATAAATCTTATAATTGCCCGGGATGTCTTTCTGAAATAAGAAGTGAAATTAGATCTTTGTGTATTGAGGATTTAAAAATGATTATCAAAAGCTCTAATGATAAAATTATTAGCGAAAATTACTACATCATTGATTTTTTAAAAGATAAAAAAGGAAAGATACTGCAAGATGATTTTGGAAATAATTTAGTAAAATTAGGTTGCAATATCTTAGACCATACTGAGCCTTTCATACAATCAGCAACCAATATAGGAATCCAGAGAGGATGTAATCATTGTAATAAAAAAAGAAAATATAGAAAAACTGCAGAAGATTATATATCCGAAATTAGACAATTAATTTTTTCTGCAAATTTGGAAGATGAATTTGAATATAATAATAGAATTGGTCGAGACAGAAGGGGAAAAATAAAATTTAATCTAATTTGCAAAAATTGTAATACTCCTAGTTGGCATTATAAACAACATATAAAAGAATCTACTGCTACTTGCCCTAAATGTAAACCAGGAGAATCAAAAGGAGCTAAAAAAGTAGAGAAATATTTGCTTTTTCATAAACTACAATTCACTAAAGAAAAAACATTTCCAAACTTAAAAAATATACAAAGTTTAGCTTATGATTTTTATCTTCCAAAATATAATTTATGTATTGAATTTGACGGTTTACAACATTTTGAAGCTGTCAATCACTTTAAAGGATTAAAAAAAATTTTGGAAACAATTTCAAATGATTTAAAAAAGAATAATTATTGTAAAAAAAAGAAGATTAATCTTTTGCGAATTGCTTACTATGATTATAAAAACATTGAAATTTGTATTTCAAATGCTATAAAAGAAATTGACAGAAAAAAAGAAAATAATTTTTTATATAAAATTTTCTATACTCCAATTATTGTATGGAGAAGGAGAAAACACAAAGAAAAAAAGGGAAGAATTGTTTTTTTCGACTATAACAGGTTTAAGCTCCAAACCATAAATATTATATCTTTATCAAATGATAACCGTAAAACATCCTTTAGAAAAATACAATACAGCGCAGGAAAATTTTATTAGCAACCTTGCTGATCAGGATAAAGAATATCATTCTTTATTGTTTTCTTACGGTAACGCCAGTTATCTGTATCATAATTTACCCATAGAACCAACTTTTGAGGATTATACGGAGTGGTTAGAGGGATTGCAAGAAAATATTAGAAAAGATATGCAGTCCAAAGGATTTGAAGCCTGTAAAAGCATTTTATCCTTTACCCGCTACGTCAGAGAAAAAAGAGATATTGGAATGGAAGATTTTGTAATAGAAAAAATGGGAATTGAGCAGTACAGGAAGTTTAAAGACCTCTAAAGCAATGTTTTTTTTGATTGCGCATAAATCGGCTTCGCCTACTCATGTATGCTGAGGAGAATTATAAATTCTCTCAACATACATTCGGGAAAAAGAATATATTTGTATTGCAGAGTTGCAGAAATGCACTTTTCATCATTTGTGTTTTTAAAGACAGCTCGTTAGCTGTCTTTTTCATTCTGTCAGAGGGGTATGCTTCATAAAAAATGGTGCGATTCCTCGCACCATTTAACCAAATCACAACCAAAAATTATATCTCTAATTAAATAACAAAGATAATAAATTTTATTTTGTATATTTGTATATACGTAAATACATATATACAAACATGGCAAAAATCATTTTAACAACGCACCAAAAAGGAGGTGTAGGGAAGTCTACTCTAACTTTTAATATGGCTTTAGCGTTAAATAATGAGGTTAAAGTCTGCATTATAGATTTGGATTTACAAGGTTCTTTATGGCGTTCCCGAACGGCTTCAGATATTCCGGTTTTTTCTGCAGATGAAATGAGTGACGTCTTAAAATCAGATTTTGATTTTATTTTTATTGATACTCCGCCCTATCTTAATGAGAAACTTCCTGAATTAGCTAAGTTGGCAAATGTTATTGTAATACCTACAAAAACCGGAATTTATGACCTCTTAGCAATAGAAGACACAATAAGTATTATTAAAGATTCAAAGAGCGAAAAAAAGGCGTTAATTGTTTTTAATATGGTAAAACCAAATACAACATTAACCAGTGAAATGCACGAAGCAATGGAAAAGCATAAAATCCCCATTGCAAAAAATTACATTTCCGATTTGGTTGCTTTTACTCGTTCTGCAATCAGTAATGAAATTACAGACCCAAAAGCCAAGCTGCAGATAGAAAATCTAACTCGTGAAGTGTTGGAAAAAATTTAATCTTATATATCCGTATATACATATATACTATGGGAAAACCTACTAAATTAGGCGATTTTGCGAAAAATATTACAAAGGAAAAAAGAACACCATTGCAAATGGTTGTTCCTGTTAAGGATAAACCATTGACAAAAAAATTCCTTATGAATTTACCTGTTGAAACTTATGATTTTCTTCGAAAAAAAGCATTTGACGAAAATACAGATATGAAAACACTAATACTTTCAGCTATTGAAAAAACATATCTGAAGTGATTAATTAAGTATAAACTAATTTAAAAAAAATATAATTATTATGAAAAATCTAACTAAATCAAATTTGATTATTGCATTGCTTGTCCTAAACTTTATGTCTATTTTAGGATTGCATTATTCTGCTCAAAAGCAAGATGAAAAAATAGATAAATTGTCCTACAATAAAAATCTTTCGAAATTTGATTTAAAAGTTAGGCATGACATTGATATGGTTTTATTTGGAGAACCTTTAAATTAAAAAATTTACATACCTTTGCTTTAGAAAAGGGCAGGATTTATAAAATCTGAACAGCTTAACGGCAGGATTTACAAAATCTGAACAGTCCTTTTTTGAAAATTTAAAATATTTTTTTTATAAAGAACAGGACGAGTATAATTTGGACAGCTTAGGCAGGATTATCACTGTTTGGACAGTTCTTTTTCTTAAAATAAAAATCTGGAAGTAATTCCGGATTTTTTTGTTTATGCTATTTTATTTTTTGATATCGCCTGCTCTGTAAATATCCGAATCTTAAAAAAATTGAACAAAGGAACAACGAATGCCAAGCGTTTTGAAGAAACGAGAAGGCTAAGGAAGTGACGACTGAAATTTTACAAAATAAATAATAATTTGCATATGTAAAACGTAATGCGTAACTTTACACTTTACAAGTGATAAAGAGTAATGATCTATTCCATAACGCATAAGGGCTTAAAAAAATACTGGACAAAAGATGATTCTAGTAAATTACCCTCAGAAATGATTGATAGAATACGTGAAATTTTAGATATTATTGATAGTGTTGAAGAAGTTCCTCAAGATTTTGAGCCTTTTAAAGGACTGCGATTGCATCCATTAAAGGGGAAATTAAAAGGGTTTTGGTCTGTGGACGTTACTGGTAATTATCGCATCATTTTTAGATTTGAAAGTAAAAATGCTTATGATCTAGATCTATTAGATACTCATTAAGATTGTAGAACCGAAAAATCGAATTTTATTATATGAAACCTATAGTTCGTGCTATCAAGCACAATACGCATCCTGGTGAAATTATTTCGAACCAGATTATTAAACCAAATAAATTAACAGTTGATAGAACTGCTAAATTTCTAGGTATTACACGACCTACTTTATCTAATATTGTTAACGGTAAAAGCGCAATTACTCCCATTATGGCAATAAGAATTTCCAAAGTTTTTGGAGGTAATGCTGCATTTTGGATTCGCTTACAAACTGCTTACGATCTAAGAGAAGCCGAAAAAGAGTTTGAAGAAAAGCATATTGAATTAGATAAATTCGAATTTGCCTAGATACTAAATTATTATCAATATAAAAAGGAGTGCTGAAATTCAGTACTCCTTTTTAATCTAAACATTTTATTTTTTTCCCTTTTATTGCTACCATAAATCTGACATGTATGAACTTGTAAATTTTCAATTCTTTGTAAATCCTATAGAGAAAGGATTAATAATATTACATTATCTAAAATAAAGTTGCGGTCGCCCACCTGCATGTCCTAAAGATAAATTTTTCCTATTTTGTTATTTTATAACAAAATAGGTGTAGGCGTAAAAAAAACTACTGAGCAATAAACTTTTTCGAATATTTTCAGCTTTTATTTTAACACGTCGAGTTTTGTCGTTTTTCTCCTATACTTTTGCATTAATAATGATATTTAATAATTACAAATAACTATTAATTAGAGTATTGAAAAAAAAAAAATACATAAATATTATTTCACAAACTAAAAATAATATTTATATTCGCCTACACTTTAACCCATAAAAAATAAACATTATGAAAAAAATTAAAATTTTATTAGCAGCTGCCACAGTTGCTCTATTTTCATTAACTACTTTAATTTCATGTAGTGAAAATGATTCTTCAGAATTAACTCAAAACACGACTACTGCAAAAGGTGATTCAAAAACTATGGCAAGAATAAGCGATAAAGATTTACCAACTGCTTTGTCTGAGGATGTAGATTTTAGAGCTTTATCTGATATGATTGTTTTTTTTGAAGAAATGCCAAAGAAACAAAATTTTGTAGCTAATTTTAATAGAGAAACTTTAGAATCTCAGAAAGATGATGCTTATTTTATTTCTTTATCAGGATATACTCAACAAGAAGTAACAGATGCTAAGACTAAACTCAATTATCATTCAAAGCAAATATATTCTAAATTTCCTCAGTTGTACGAATATAATCAGACTGATCTATACAACATTATAGAAAGTGCAAGTGATTTATATTACAATGAGATAAGTTTAGGAAGTAAGGTTAAATGTTCTACTTGTTCGAAACTAGGAAGAGCAAAAATGGTATTTTACACAGCAACAGGGGCTGCTACATGTGCTTCTGTAGCCGGTCCTTTTGCTTTATGGGCAGGATGGGCATGTGGAACGGCTGGATTTGCCGTAGCTGGGTATGAAGCACTTGCATGTTTAGAAGATTGTCAAAAATAATCGTATGAAAAGAATCTATAAAATTATAGCTCCTATATTCTTTATTGTTATTATAACTGGTGGCTTTACTAAAAATATGGAATTTCCAGTCACCAAGTTTATAATTTCAGTAATATTTGGTAGTTCTATTTATAGTATTTTAGTCTTATTAAAAAAGGAACATTTATTTAGTTATTTAATAGGATTTTTCATCCTTATATTGCTAATTACTAGCTATATAGAATCTATCTTCTATATAGAATTTTTATTAGGCTTAATTGTATTATTCATATGGTCATTATTTAAGAAATATTTAAATAATTTTAAGTTATATAAAAGATAAATAACTCATTAAAAGCTCCTACTTTTTGTAGGAGTTTTTTGTGCTTAAAATTCACAACAGTTAGGAAATTTGAGGAAACGTAATATCGTAATTTTTATAACCATGTAATATAAATATACTCTTTTACGAAGTTGATCTATACTCAATTAATAAAATTCTGTATTCCGATTGATTTCTCATTTTATCTATTCTCCGCCTACTTTCTTAATAAAATTAAAATCTTCGTCCTGTGATTCTTTTCTTTCCTGCTCTTCTTCTAATGTGGGTTTAATCAGTTCTTCTCTGTTTACTGCCTTTGGATATTCCAATTCTCCTTTTAAAATTTGTTCGGCTTCTTTTGATACTCTCTCGTAATACTCTTGTATTTTTCTTGGACTAGTTCTCGGAACTACACTTGCTAAATCTACCTTTGTATTTGTTTTACTCATTTTATACTGAGCATAAATCAAAGGATTTTCATTTTCTACAATGCGTCCTACAAACTCTCCTACTCCTAAGTTCATAAATTCGGAACTCTTAAAAACATCTCTTTCCTGGTAAGAATAACTTTTCCCTTTATTATTCTGTAATATGGATGTATTTTTCTTATTTGTACTTTTAGTTTCAAAAAGTCTGTCTTCTTTTCCAAACTGTTTACTTAAAATATCTGCAGTATGACTACTTGCAACCCTTCCATAAAAATGACTCCCACAAGCAGAAAACAATACATCTGCTTTCTCTTTTCCGTAACCATCAATTAATTGGCTTAAATCCTGAACGAATAAAATTGTCGATATTTTATTGCTTCTCCCTGTGTTCGGAATTACTTCTATATTCGGAATAAATACCGTAGGTGATTCATCCAGCATCACAGTTGATGGCAATCTATCCGGTTGGTTCATCATTTTAGAACCTACAGAAGTAACCAGGCTACAAAGAGGCGCAATTGTTCCGGATATTGTAGGATGGCTTCCTACAACCATAATACTAGGGTTTTCTAAACTATTTAACCGTAAATCAAATTCATCAGCTCCAAAAATCCACATAAATTCCGGAGTATTAATTTGTGCAACAGCTCCCTGTAAACTTCCTACTACTCCGGCTATCTGTTCACTCGCTCCGCTTTCTACTGCAGTAGCAATGGAAATAATCATACTCCTAACCTCTTTATCTTCACAAAGTCTCTCAATCAATTCTTTATAAGGGTTTTGAAGAAGAGCCAAAGCATGGGGCAAATCGCAATATTGAGGGTGTTTTTTTCTTAAATACCAAATTACTGCAGTAAGTAAATCCGTTGCAGATCTGCTCC
>NZ_JBXUGJ010000011.1:0-29567 GCF_057180445.1 Chryseobacterium sp. HNCC26DJ239 | reverse complement strand
CTGCAAATATACAACTCTTTTTGTTTTTACAAAATTTTTCGTTGTTTATTTTTTTTAAAAGTTTTTCTTATTTTTATTCTTCTACGCTACTTACTTCCTCTCGTTTTCAGTGGTGCAAAAGTAGAACCTTTTAATTTAACCCACAAGCTTTCCGTAACTTTTATTTAACATAAATACTCAACTCCCTGAAAAACTGTACCAAAAGTTTTTAAATTGTTAATTGTTAATTATTAATTGTTGGGTTCGAGGGTGGGTGTGCTCGTGGGTTGGTGGATTACAGTGTGGGTTGTGGGGATTACCTACTCCACCTATTACCTATTACCTATTACCTATTACCTATTCCTATACTCATATCCTAGCCCCGATGGGAACGGCATCCTTTTGTGAGGAGCCTCGACGAAAAAAAGATAGAGCGCTGCGACTACGCTCAGCATAAATTACCAGAGGGAATAAGCTTATAAAAAATATAAGGGATAAGTGGTGAGTGTTTAGTAATATATAAAAAAACCTCAAAGAGGGCTTTGAGGTTGATTGTGGATTATCGAATTTTTTTGGCGAAATAATCACTTTCGTTGCCGAGGCGGTCTATTGATTTTATTGCAACAGCATTTAATATCTTCCCGTCTTTTGTTTTTGGGATTTGCTTGGAAAGAGTTTCGAGGGTAAGTATTTCGGTTTCCCAAACTCCGTTATATTGTTTGAACAGTACCCATTGGAAAACATCTGCAATTTTTTTTGAGCTCCAGGAAACGTTTACAACATCTGAAGAGTCATTAATAAAGAGTGTCGGCTTTTCTAATGGGGTAGCTTTTAGCCAAGGTGTTTTTGGTATTAGAGCCTTTTCTGCATAGGGACCGTTTTTTAATGCAGAAAGCATGTTTGCATTTTTTGTTAAGCCAGCAATGCTCCAATGAATTTCGCCTGCGTCATTCCCCAAAATTTGTCTGGATAATTCGATTTGATTTTTAATTTCTGAAGGGCGGTCTGAAACTTTTACTTCCACTGTATTTAAACCTGGCCAAAGATGGCGGTTCATTGTGTTTTCAGATTTCCACCATTGAAGGAGAGAACCAAAAGCCTGTTCTTTTGCTGCAACCGGCCAATACAATTGGGGCGCAAAATAATCTACCCAGCCTTTATTTAGCCATAATTTAGCATCGGCGTACAATTCGTCGTATTGTGAAGAGCCTACAACGTCTTGCGGATAGCCAGATTTCCAAATTCCGAAAGGGCTAATTCCAAATCGAACGTGACTTTTTTCTGCATGGATTTCTTTATAAATTCTTTCAACAAAACGATTCACATTGTCTCTTCGCCAATCTGCTCTAGAGAGTACTCCCCCATTTTTTTGATATTCGTTCCAAGTTGCGTTATCGGGAAAATCTTTACCATTATTATAGGTTGCGTAAGGATAAAAATAATCGTCGAAATGCACTGCATCGATATCATATCTTTTTACAATATCTTTTACAACATTCGAAACATGCCCTTGTGTTTTTTCATTTGCCGGATCAAACCAGTACATTCCGTTTCTTAAGCGAACGATGATATCCGATAGTTTTTTCACCATCGAATGTTCTGTAACTGTTCCTCCGTTGGTATGATGAGCACGGTAAGGATTGAGCCAAACATGTAATTCTAACCCTCTTTTGTGAGATTCTTCGATCCAAAATTG
Source organism: Chryseobacterium sp. HNCC26DJ239 (assembly GCF_057180445.1). Classification (NCBI taxonomy): domain Bacteria; kingdom Pseudomonadati; phylum Bacteroidota; class Flavobacteriia; order Flavobacteriales; family Weeksellaceae; genus Chryseobacterium; species Chryseobacterium sp. HNCC26DJ239. Next base: position 27,892 of record NZ_JBXUGJ010000011.1, on the reverse strand, counting down.
TAAAGGGTCATAATTTGGTTCAGGTGCTTTTCCGGTTTGTCCGGTCAAAAAGTATGACCAAGGTTCAATGTTACTTGTATATAAGGCATCTCCCGAAGGTCTTACCTGAAAAATTACTGCATTAAAATTATTATTCTCTAAAAGATCTAACATTTTAATAGCTTCTGCCTTTTGTTGCTCCACAGAAAGGTTATTTCGTGACGGCCAATTGATATTTGCCACACTCGCAATCCAAGCGCCGCGAAACTCTCTTTTGATTTCCGGAAGGCTTACTTTATATTCAGTTTCTGTAATAGATGTACTATTTGTAATTAAAGAATCACGAACATTTGTTTTTTTTGAAGTAGATTTTGAAGGCTTCTCAGAACCCACATTCGCCGCAATATTTCCTTGTACCGAGCATGAGACTGATATTGATGCTGCTATTCCTAATATATATATAAGTTTCGTATTGATAATCTTCATCTTGAATTCTTTATCGAAAAGACAAAACTAATAATATCCTCTATAAATAGAGCATTTTAGAGTGAAAAGTTTCGGCGGAGCCTTTGGCTCCGCCGAAACTTTTCATAATTAACCATAAAAAAAGCCCCGAAATTCGGGGCTTTTACTTTTATATAAGAAAACGCTTACGCTTTTCCTTGTCTTTCTACTCTTTTTCTTTCTTCTTCAGAAAGGATTTTCTTTCTCATTCTAATGAAGTTTGGAGTTACCTCGATTGCTTCATCACCTTGAATATATTCCATACATTCTTCAAGAGAGAATAAGATTTTTGGCGCAACACCAGTATCTTTATCTTTACCTGCAGCTCTCATGTTGTTTAGCTGTTTTGCTTCAACGATGTTTACTACCAAGTCTCCTGGTTTGTTTTGCTCACCAATAATCATCCCTGCATAGATTTCCTCTCCCGGATCTACAAAGAACTTACCTCTATCTTGTAGTTTGTTGATCGAATATTCTGTAGCTGGACCTTGAGTTTTGCTGATCAATACCCCATTGTTTCTTCCAGGAATAGCTCCTTTGAAAGGCTTATATTCTGTAAAACGGTGTGCCATAATTGCTTCACCTGCAGTAGCTGTAAGCATTTGAGAACGCAATCCGATCAAACCTCTTGAAGGAATTTCGAATTCCATATGTTGCATTTCACCTTTAGTTTCCATAATGTGAAGATCACCTTTTCTCTGCGTTGCCAAATCGATTACTCTTGAAGCATATTCTTCAGGTACATCTACAACCAAAGATTCGTAAGGCTCACAGTTTTCACCATCAATTTCTCTAAGGATTACTTGAGGCTGTCCGATAGTCATTTCATACCCTTCTCTTCTCATTGTTTCAATTAAAACTGATAAGTGAAGAATACCTCTACCGAAAACTAGGAATGTATTTGCATCGTCTGTTTGCTGAACTCTTAATGCTAAGTTTTTCTCTAATTCTTTCGTTAATCTTTCTTTCAAGTGGTTTGAAGTAACGTATTTACCATCTTTACCGAAGAAAGGCGAGTTGTTGATAGAGAAAGTCATGTTCAACGTAGGCTCGTCGATTGCCGTTCTTTCCAACGGTTCAGGGTTTTCAAGATCTACAAATGAATCTCCAATTTGGAAAGCATCAAAACCTACTACCGCACAGATATCACCTGCTCCTACTTCAGTTACTTTTTTCTTTCCTAAACCTTCGAAAACATATAATTCTTTTACTTTTCCTTTTACAACTTTTCCGTCTGCTTGTGCAAGACCGATCCATTGAGATTCTTTAAGCTCACCTCTTGTAACTTTACCGATAGCGATTCTTCCTAAGAAAGAAGAATAATCTAAAGAAGTAATCTGCATCTGAAGATTTCCTTCCGTTACTTTCGGAGCTGGAACATATTGTAAAATACCATCCAACAATGGCATAATGTTATCTGTTTCTTCTAGTGAAGTGTTGAACCATCCTTGTTTTGAAGATCCATAGAAAGTTGGGAAGTCTAGTTGCTCTTCTGTAGCTTCAAGATTGAAGAACAAATCAAAAACTTGATCGTGAACCTCATCCGGACGACAGTTTGGTTTATCAACTTTGTTGATAACTACCAATGGTCTTAATCCTAATTCTAAAGCTTTCTGAAGTACGAATCTTGTTTGTGGCATTGGGCCTTCAAAAGCATCCACCAACAAAATAACCCCGTCTGCCATTTTCAATACTCTCTCTACCTCACCACCAAAATCGGCGTGACCAGGAGTATCGATTACGTTAATTTTAGTGTCTTTATAAGTAACAGAAATATTTTTTGATAAAATGGTAATCCCTCTCTCTCTTTCAAGATCGTTATTATCCATGATTAATTCTCCACTCTCCTGATTTTCTCTGAAAATATTGGTAGCGTGGATGATCTTATCAACCAAGGTAGTTTTACCGTGGTCAACGTGTGCGATAATCGCAATATTTCTAATGTTTTGCATATAAGATTTTTACGGGTGCAAAAGTAACGAAATTTTATGAGAAATAAGTAAAATTACTTTAGTAATTAACAAATTCATAATGAATGATTTATATTAGGTAATGCTAAAATTTATCCCAATTTGCTTGTTTATACCATAAATAGGCCTTCTATTCTTAGTTATTTCTACACAGAATGAAAAAACATGAATAAATTAACTCATTATCAATACATTTATAATCAAAAAAACGTATATTTACTATAAACATTCATGAATTAAAAACTTATTATAAACCAACAATTAATTATTAACCAGAAATCTTTAGAAGACTATGATGAACATTGAATTCTTTAAAAAGGTAGCCGCTACTTCACTATTTGTTTTGGCTATCACCTTGCCCTCAGACAGCTTTGCGCAACATCGTGTTGGTGCAGGAAATGCAAAAGCACCTGTAAGAAAAGCCATTCCTGCAAGAAAACCTGCCGCCCGCGGAGGAGCCGTTGCGAGTAGACCTTCAACCAACAGACCAGCAGCAAACAAAAGACCTGCTGTCTCTAGCAACAACCGAAACAGACCAGGAAATAATGCAACCATAAACAGAAAACCTGGAAACAACAGCAGACCTGTGGTAAAAAACTCTGGAAACAGAAACAACAACATCCATGTTAATAACAGCCACAACCGAAACAATGTACATATTAATAATAACCACCGTACCAACGTTAATGTACACGTAAGACCTCCTCGCAGAGCATATGTAAGACCTCCGTATCGTCATGGCGGTTGGGGTTATTATTCTTTCCATCCTTATTACTACATCCGTTCAGACCATTTCATTGGGGGCCAGTTTGGCATCCATGGGGATTCTTTGTGGCGAGCTTAGCAACTACTGCAATTATCGTTTCTGTAAACAACCAAAAATATCATTACGATCAAGGGGTTTATTATAGAGAGAGCAATAATGGGTATACTGTCGTAGAAGCACCAGTAGGCGCAACCATTAAAGTACTTCCTTCTGGGTATGAAACTGTACACGAGACAACGAATAATTATTATTATGGAGGAACTTTCTACGAAAAAAGTTCTGGAGGATATAACGTAGTTGCTCCAACGGCAGGTTCTGTAATAGAACATCTTCCGGAAGGTGCAGAAGAGGTAAGCCTTGGGGAACAAAAATTTGTAAAATATGGTGATACATATTATCAACCAGTACAATATAACGGTAAAAACATGTATGAAGTAGCTGAGGCTAAGCAAGAGTAATCTTTTTCATAAAATTATTTTAATTGACCATCTGAATTCGTTTAGGTGGTCTTTTTTTGTTACTATACATTAGGCAATAGTGTACTGCTGATAATTTATTGAGCATAAACAAATAATCTGTACTACATAAGAAATCATCCATTTAAAACAATGCATTTCCTCCCAAAACAAAAGAAACCATCTTACGATAATGTAAGATGGTTTCGAAAAATATAGTGAAGTTTGAGATAGTTCCTTAAAAACCAAATCTATAATTGGTAGAAAACAAATAAGAAGAACGCCCTCCTAAAAAGCCTACCTCTGTTCTAAACTGCCAACGATGGTTGAGCTGATATTGGCCTCCAACATTCATGCTCCAATGTGAGGTCGCCTGTTTATTTAAACTGTACGGAATGGTTACATTAGACACATCTACATTTTCTAATTTATCTTTAATACTATTGGCCAATTTCTTAAATACAACCTGTTGCGCGGGGCTTAAGTTTTGGTACCACTGCGTTCCCTCAATATCAAAGTCTCCCGCATTACCCCCAATATTCAAATCAGAAAGGCGAATTACGCCTTCGGTAGTTCTATTCACAAAAAGTCCCGAAGTACCAACCCATAAACCAATGTTCTGATCAGGATGATTCTTGAAGTGGAAAATATACCCAATTCTTGGGGTTACCATTTGAGAATGGATAGAGCCACTAATTTGTTCAAATTTGGTCCATGAATGATTATAATCTATTGTCCCAAAAACATTTTTATACGCTCCACCGAATGTTAAACCAGCCCCATAAATTTCACCATTGAAGCTCGTGGTTCCAGAAAACTTTATTGGCGCCACAACATTAATGGTGGTAGATGCCCAAGTTTTCCCTGCAAAGCCATAGACATCCACAAAAGGGAGAATCCATGCATCTGCTCTTACGTTTAAGCCCTGTACTTTTGCTTTTACGTCTCCAAATTTCACAAAATCTAAAGGAACAGGAGCCAAATCGTTTACTCCCACCATCAGATCAGAAATCTCTACAGCCTGCTCTGCATTTACATAGTTCAGCATTACTCCTATAGGATAAGGCAAATCTACGCCACGTTTTACTATTTTATTTCCCCAAACCGGCAATTTATATGGCCATGTAGAAGCTTTTATACTATCTACATACGCTTGTCTTTTCTCGCGGTATTCTCTTGTTTTCTCCTGAGCTTGCGTATTTATGGCTAAACCCATAAATAAACACGCCATTACTCTAATCGTTTTCATACTAAAAAGTTATTGTTTTTTATTACCTCCGATAGGAATCCCAACTCCAAAATGTATATAAGAACCCTTCCCGTTCTGCCCTACTTCAGATTTATATATATTGGTAATTCCTTGATTGTATTTTACATTAAACCTAAGCCCTTTTCCCTGCTGCAAAGCGTATTGCAGATCGGCAGCAAATCCGAAACTGCACATCGTAAAATAATCTCTTACTTTGTATTCTACAGTATTGGTTGAGCCATCGGGTTGTTCGTAGATATAATAATCTTTTGCTTTTAGCTTGATGCCAAAATCTGGACCTAGTCCCATACTGAAAGAAGGAGTAATATGATAACGCATTAGAGGATTCAATTCGAAAAACAGTAAACTGCGTTTAATAGTAGAACCTTCCGGATACATGGCATTATTTACCACTTGGTATTGTAAAGGAATTTCTTTCATCCCCAAAGGAGATTTAAAAGAGAGATAATTGGTAACAGACCATTTCTGTGAGAGCTTAAAATCTGTATAAGCTCCAATAGAGAGGCCCATCCCGTTTTTAGCATTATCGATATTAGAAATAGAAGAAGATTGTGCTGCGAGATACAAACCTACATAAACATTCTCGTTGGTAATTTTATCTCCAAAGAAAAGCGCAATTATTGCTTGAGATTTTACACTTTGTACTGTAAATACAGCTAAAAATAGAAGAATTACCTTTTCGGTAAGTTTATATTTCATCATATACTTTGTTTTCGTGGTTAGTTTTGAAAGCTTTTGTAAAAAGCACCTTACAATCTCGCTCTTTATCTCTTTCTCTATTAAATATACAATAAAAAAGTATATACTACCATAAAAACTAAACACTTACAAAATAATTTTTATCATGTATAAACAAGAATTCTTACTTCTTAAAAACGTTCTATTAATGGGCTTTTACAGATTTCCTTACCTTAATAACCACAAATATTAGTAACCGTTGTGGAAAGCTTTGTGGAATTAGTGGTTGAAAACTTTAAGCGACAGCATATTTTACCACAAAGAGCACAACGTTTTTTCACAAAGAACACAAATTATAGCAACCATTGTGAAAGCTTTGTGTAATTAGTGGTTAAAAACTTCAAGGGAAATTCTACTTAAACACAAATAGCACAACGTTTTTTCACAAAGAACACAAATCTTATTGACCGTTCTGAAAAGCTTTGTGGAATTAGTGGTTAAAAACTTTAAGGGAAATTCTACTTAAACACAAAGAGCACGATTTTTTTTTTCACAAAGAACACAAATCTTATTGACCGTTCTGAAAAGCTTTATGGAATTAGTGGTTAAAAACTTTAAGGGAAATTCTACTTAAACACAAAGAGCACAACGTTTTTTCACAAAGAAAACAAATCTTATTGACCGTTCTGAAAAGCTTTGTGGAATTAGTGGCTAAAAACTTTAAGGGAAATTCTATTTAAACACAAATAGCACAACGTTTTTTCACAAAGAACACAATTCTTAGTGACCATTGTGAAAAGCTTTGTGAATTTAGTTGTTAAAAACTTTTATTCCACCTCAACCTCTTTGGGTTTCGCCATCATTTTTCTGAAAAGACCTTTAATATGGTCTATTTCGTTTTGATACATCGTTTTCTTACGGCAGCCGAAGTAGAGTGTGTTTTCCAGTTTATCTTTTCCTTCCCAAATCAGTTTTATTTCGCCGTTTTCAATCTCGCTTTTACAAAGAAAATCAGGGACAACTGCAAGACCGCTCCCTCCTTTCAGACAACGAATAATAGAATTCAAATTTGGAACAATATAATTAGGCCTAAACTTCGGCTTATGCCCAAAATTCAACAGCCAGAACTGAAAAAGATGTTCCATATCTCTGGTGGTTCCGTACCATTTCTCTTTTGTGAGCCAGTTTTCAATACTTTCGGGATCGTTGGTTTTCAGAATTTCTTTAAACTCGTTTAGGTTTACGTTGTTTCCGCCTACCAAAACAATCTGTTCTGAAGAAAAGGCTTCCTGCAAAATATTAGGAGAAGTTCCTTTTTTAGGGGTGATAATCAAATCCAGAATACCTTTATCAAGTTGGTCGAGCATTTCCGGATATTCTCCAAAACTGATAATTAAATTAAAAGGCAACGTAGAAACATACTGCTCCAATGTCGTTTGGAACGTCTCAAAACACATTCCGACACTAATGGTCGGCGTGTGCTTTTCTGCACATTTCTGAAAATTCTTTTCCACTTCTTCCAGTTTAGACAGAGGTTCGCTCACGGCATTAAACAACACCTTTCCTCTTTCTGTTGGAATCATTTTTCGTCCTGTTCTGTCGAATAATTTATACCCAACATACGCTTCCAGAGAACTTAAATGCAAACTCACACCAGGTTGCGAGATAAACAACGCATCGGCGGCTCCCGTTAAAGTTCCTGTTTTATAAATCGCTTTAAAGGTGCGATACCATTCCAGATTAACCATTCTTTTAGGAGTTAGGGTTTAGGGGTTAGGGGTTAGGGTTTAAGATAAATAATTAAAAGTTTAGCCTCATCAAAAAATTATTGCTCATTACTCATTACCGATTACTTATTATTTATCAGAATTATAATACAAAGATATAAATTATATTATTTTAATTATACAAATAAGCGTCATAACTTTGTCCCATCAATTTAAAACAACAGTCATATTATGAAAAAAGTATTGATTATTAACGGCGGACAAAACTTCGGACACTCAGGTGGAAAATATAACCAAACCATTACAGATAACACTTTACAGGTTTTAGAAAGCTTCGGAAATGTAGACGTAAAAATCACTCATGTAAGCGACAACTACGATAAAGACGAAGAAGTTCAAAAGTTTGTGTGGGCAGATTACATTATTTACCACACGCCCATTTGGTGGTTTCAGTTGCCGAATGGTTTAAAGAAATACATCGACGAAGTCTTTACAGCAGGTCATGCGAAAGGAATTTACATGAGCGACGGAAGAAAAGCCGACAACCCGAAAATCAATTACGGAACTGGCGGTATGTTGGGCGGCAGAAAATATATGGTGACCACAAGCTGGAACGCTCCCGAAACTGCCTTTACGCTTCCCGGAGAATTTTTTAACGAAACCAGTGTAGACAACGGCCCTTTATTTGGCTTCCACAGAATGAATGCTTTTGTATCTTTAGAAAAAATGGAAAGTTTCCACTTTCATGATGTAGAAAAAAATGCAGACATAGAAAGAGATATGAAGATTTACAGAGACCACCTTAGAGAAGTATTTTCTAAAGAATTACAACCTCAACTTGCTTTATGAAAATCTACCTTACCGCCATTATCAAATCAAAAGAAGACTATAGAAAGGAAGTAGAAACGGTACTGAAAAACATGGTAACCGGAACCTTGAAAGAAGAAGCCAACGAATTATATACGCTTCACCAAAGTATAGAAGATAAAAACCACTTTATTTTTTATGAAATATGGAAAAGCAAAGAAGGTTTAGAGCAACACAATCAGCAATCTTATATTCAGGAATTTGTAGATTTAGTAGACGAAAAACTCCAGGAGAAACCGCAGATCTATATTTCACAGAAGATATAATATCCATTTGCACTATTATTCATTCTAAGAAAACCAACAGGAAATATTGGATAAACTACACCTTTCACTGTTCTTTATACAAATCAAAACAAAGAGCTTTCCTTTTCGGAAAGCTCTTTATCTGTGAGGAAATAGTTCCAGTATAATTCTTTTCTACCAAATGCGTTTTTCTATTAAAGAAGACTACATTTTTTAATTTTTTAGTGCTGCTTTAATCCCACTACATAGTTTGCTCACTGTGTTTCCCTTCTTTTACCTCTTCTACTAATTTGGCATTAAAGGCAGGAAGATCTTCTGGCGTTCTGCTCGTCACCAAGCCTTCATCGACTACTACTTCACGATCTTCCCATTCTGCACCGGCATTTTTTAAATCGGTACTGATAGATTTTACAGACGTAAGTTTTCTTCCTTCTACTACACCTGCGCTAATTAAAATCTGAGGACCATGGCAAATGGCGGCAACCGGTTTATGCTGTGCAAAGAAATCTTTTACAAAACTCAATGCCTTTTCCTGCGTACGAAGCTGATCCGGATTAATTACGCCTCCCGGTAAAACTAATGCATCATAATCGGAAGCTGAAGCTTCATCTAAAGTTTTATCAACAGGATATTCTTTACCCCAATCTTTCTCTGCCCATGCTTTAATCGATCCGCTGGTTGGGCTTACAATATGGGCAGTCCAACCCTGCTGTTCCAGATACTCTTTAGGAGAGCTCAATTCACTTTCTTCAAAACCGTGGGTCGCCAAAATGGCAATTTTCTTAGACATATTATTTATTTTTTGGTGTTATAATATCATCCTAAGAAAAGATAATGCCATGAAAAAAAACTGTGGTATTTAAAAAATGTTAAAAAAAGAAATTCTTTTTCCTGAACCTCATCTGTAAACCATTGGTGTAACCTGCCTTTACTCATCCTTTATAAAAGGCCTTTTTTATATCCCCAGAAAATACCAAGGATAAGCATCTGTAAAAAGAACACCAAAGCCATTTTAAGAATAAAAGACCGCTTAGAAATTTTATGTCTGAACAACATCATCGCCAATAAAGCCCCTATCACACCTCCTAAAAAACTGAACGTAAGAAGAGTGATTTCGGAAATCCTCCTCTTATGGTGTACCGCCAACCATTTGTCGACACCAAAACTTCCAAAAGTAAATATCGTAATAAACAAAAACCAGTAGATCATTTTGCGAAGATAAGATTTATCTCTGTGTTGGTGACTTCGGCTCCGCTCAGTCACCATTTTGGACGCTTTATATTCTATTACAATATAGTGGATGAGCAATGAAAACGCGGTGACTGAACAATTACAACCCGGTGGCTGAGTACTAACAGCAAGGTGGCCGAGCAATAACAATGCGGTGGCTGAGCGGAGCCGAAGCCACAGCAACGGCACTTCGGCTACGCTCAGTGTACGTTAAGGCCGCAATCAATGAGATACAACTCAACAAAATTAGACTCTCTGTTGTGAATTGCTTTCATTTTTCAGTATCTTTGGGATACAGCACAACATTTGCAAATCCGAAAAATAGAGGAAAACAGTTGTGAATTGCTTTCATTTTTCAGTATCTTTGAGATACAACACAACTTCACTTCTGTGGAAGTAATAATAACTCGGGTTGTGAATTGCTTTCATTTTTCAGTATCTTTGAGATACAACACAACACTCGATACTTAGGAACTGGATCTTTTGCCGTTGTGAATTGCTTTCATTTTTCAGTATCTTTGAGATACAACACAACAGGGGTTAAGTTTATCTGTGCTGACATCCCGTTGTGAATTGCTTTCATTTTTCAGTATCTTTGAGATACAACACAACCTGTAGATGTTAAAGATGATGTTTCAGAACGTTGTGAATTGCTTTCATTTTTCAGTATCTTTGAGATACAACACAACGAATGTATTGCTGAATAAATAAAGATGTCAGTTGTGAATTGCTTTCATTTTTCAGTATCTTTGAGATACAACACAACATCGAATTAAAAGTTGACACGCCATTCAAAGTTGTGAATTGCTTTCATTTTTCAGTATCTTTGAGATACAACACAACGATTATTGAAGAGGGTAGTTCTAGGAGTACGTTGTGAATTGCTTTCATTTTTCAGTATCTTTGAGATACAACACAACAGGGGTTAAGTTTATCTGTGCTGACATCCCGTTGTGAATTGCTTTCATTTTTCAGTATCTTTGAGATACAACACAACCTGTAGATGTTAAAGATGATGTTTCAGAACGTTGTGAATTGCTTTCATTTTTCAGTATCTTTGAGATACAACACAACGAATGTATTGCTGAATAAATAAAGATGTCAGTTGTGAATTGCTTTCATTTTTCAGTATCTTTGAGATACAACACAACATCGAATTAAAAGTTGACACGCCATTCAAAGTTGTGAATTGCTTTCATTTTTCAGTATCTTTGAGATACAACACAACTTGCCCCGTTCGGAACTGAAATAACATTATGTTGTGAATTGCTTTCATTTTTCAGTATCTTTGAGATACAACACAACTCTTTCTGTAAATGGAGTTTATGATGCTACGTTGTGAATTGCTTTCATTTTTCAGTATCTTTGAGATACAACACAACATGTTGCACCGTCGTAATAGAGTTTGTTGCGTTGTGAATTGCTTTCATTTTTCAGTATCTTTGAGATACAACACAACTAAAATCTCTCACATTCATGAAGCCAAGTCGTTGTGAATTGCTTTCATTTTTCAGTATCTTTGAGATACAACACAACCTCAAAATTTAACCCTCTGTTTTTCAGAGGGTTTATTATTGTTTTAGAATTATAAAAATACTTCCTTTTAGTATTCTGTGACTCAAATTTTTACGAATTCTTACTTTCTAAATTGTATGTTTAGATGCTTACAGCATGACAAACATACTGTGTAACAGTTTTTTCAGGAATACTTCAATTTAAAAAAGTTCAAGCTGTTGAAAGGTTGGTGGTGGTTCTTCTTTGTTTCGGGCAAAGAAGATTTCAATATCTCCAAATTGTTTATCGGTAATACACATAATGGCTACTTTCCCCGCTTTGGGAAGCATAAACTTTACTCTCTTTATATGTACCTCAGCATTTTCACGACTTGGGCAATGCCGTACATACATCGAGAACTGAAAGAGTGTAAACCCATCGTCATTAAGCCCTTTACGGAATTTAGTGGCATCCCGCATATTGGCTTTGGTTTCGGTTGGAAGGTCGTATAATACTAAAACCCACATAATTCGATATGCATTAAACCTTTCGGCATTCATATTTTAATTTGTAAAATAGATGTTGTAAAAAGTAAAATATAACCCAATGTATTATACCAACTCAGGGTAAGCGATTAAACGCTTTTCTCCCGTATAGCATTTATATAAAGAAGAAGCTCTCGTTTTCACCGCTACCAAAACAGGTCTTGTTTTCTCATCAATACGCACATCTTTCGTCGCAATCTGTAATATATGAGCTTTAAAATCTTTCGTCAGTTCTTCTTGTTCTGGGTTCAGCTTAAGCCATTGCATTACTAAAAGGTCTACAAAAGGACGATAAGGTTCCATTAAATCATCAGCAAGACAGTAAGGGTTATATTTATTCTTATGAAAAATCCCAAGAACTGGCAACAAGCCCGTTTCCACAATGGCTCTTGCTACCATACTCCTTAACACGGCGTAACCAAAATTGAAAAACTGATTTGGAGAATCCCCAAAGCGCTGCCTCAAAAAATCTAAACTAATGAGATATTTCCAATAATGTTGTGCGGCAATCCCCTCCATATTGGTTATATCACCACTCTTTACATTTTTTTGATACTCCAACATCGGTTCATAATAATTTCCCAATCTGCGTAATACCTCTTTCTGATTTTCAATCTTGCATTCTACGGTTTGTTTCCACAATTGTTTTTTCAAAGGCTCGCTTACTTCCAACTGGTCTTTCACCCGATTAGAATGTTCACTATGCCCATACAACGGCAACATAATTCCATGAGGAAGATGCTGCGCATCGCAACTCACTACCACCACATTATTTCCCATCATCTTTTGAATCAGTTGATGAGAAAGCGTAATCTGATAATGGTCCAACATCAAAACGCCTAAATCTTCCACTGGTACTTTTCCTTTCACTTCATGGCTGGAAGCGTCCAAGATGTACATTTGTTCATCTTTAAGCTTGAGGTAAGCAGGATTGCCGATGTAGATGGTGCGGGTGATCATAAGAACTTTTCCGTTCTTGATATTAATCCTAGACGATTTACTTTCAATTTAATACATATTTCCTTTTCCTTAGTTAATTCAAGCTTATTAAGTTGGCTATACTCGATTTTATTCATAATCACCACAGAAACATTATATGGGATTACATACAATCTACTTCCTGTAAAACTCACAACTTTATAAATATTCCGTTTCATTTCTTTAGAAAAGTTTGTAAAATCAATACTATTTAAATTTTCAACTTCATCTTCAGAAGGCAAGTAAACTAAATCATTTGGACTTAAATAAAAATCATTTGTTCCTTTTAAATCAACAACATCTAATCCTTGTTTTTGCCTTTCAACAACAATATTTAATGGAACGCTTTCATAACTTCTTTTTCCTTTTTCATCTTCATAGACCGCAAAGAATAAGTTAGTTCCTTTTGCTGCTTCTACATATTTATCTTTTTTATTTCCAGAATTGCCTACTTGGAATTTACTTCCCATTTCAAAGACCCTTACTTTAGTAATAGGTTGATGTTCTTTTCCATCATTATATTGTCTGATATTTTTATTTAAGTCTTCTATTCCCTCTGGTGAAAAAGCCAACTCGGAACTTCCTTTTGCTGTCAGGTAATTCCTTAAAATCTTTTGAATCCCAGTATCAGTAATACTTCCAATAGTTTTCATATCAAAAGAAGTATCCAAACTTTTTCTTGTAGCAGTTAATATTTTACCTTTAGGCAGTTTTACCCAGGGTAAATCAACTTTTCCAGAAACGCTTTCTTTGTGCATTGGCTTTCTGATTGCCCAATTTATGCCTGTTTGCGCTACTCTTTCTTTAGTTTTCACACCATCCTTTTCAACATATTTCTCATAATAATTAGTAGCCTTATTAATAACACGTAAGTTCTGTTTAAAGCTAACCACAATATTTTCTAAACTATTTTTAGCATCGATAGTAAAGTTTCCCCAAGGTTTTAAAAACTGCTTTGGAACATCTTTTTCTATTCTTTCACCTGTTTTGGCATCATTATATACTGCTTTTTCAAACTTCATCAGTTTTTTCTTCAAATCATATCTCTTTGTATCTGATTTAGCAGACTGATTGTTAAGTAAATTAACATGCTCTTTTGTCACACAGGCAATTACCAATGCATCCATAGCATGATGGCGATGGTCTATTCTTTTCTTAGAAAAACCTTTAGATAATTCGATTGGAACAGTTGGTAAAAACTTTTGATGATTTTCGTTCCATGCTGTGAAATCTGTTGAGTTTGTCAATTGATTCATTCTCTCAAAACGAGGCAGAATCAAATCGTTCCAGACATCATTTAGTCCCCAATCTTGTTTTAGGACAGTGGTAATCTTGCCATTTCCTGGAACAATATTTTTAGAATTCACGCCCACATCTGTACCATCTTCAACACGCACAATATTAGAAAGCACTCCAGAGATATACTTACTGATATATCTAGTGTCATTCATCTGACGCTCAATCATTTTTTCAGGAATTTCTTCCAACAAGAGTTTTGCCTTTTTACTTCTGTTTTTAGCGTAATGTTTTTTTACAAACTCCTCATATTCATCGGCTTCAAAGATTTTTACTGTTTTTCCAAGACCACAATCTACAATAGTTCCGTGAAACTGCTTGATAAAAGCCAACCCAATATAATTATCTTTTAATTTATTAACTGCTGATTCACAAATAATCTTATTACTAAAACTATCATCAAAATAACGGCTTTGCGGAATAATATGCTCAATTTCATATTCTGGAGTGAATAGTTTGTTTAGCGGAATAATTTGTCCTGTATAAGGCGATTTATAGCCTTGTTCCAACCAGAGTTTATATCTTTTCAAGTCTGTAGAACTTGGCTGTGCTGTCTTACTTATTTTCAAAATATCATCATCAATTTCAATATCAGAATTTAAAACACCCTCTTCATAGATTTTCAAAATTTCTTGTTGCATTGGTGAGAAGGGGCGCACATTTTCAACATTCACATCGTTCATCATTTCAGCTAATAATGCTTTGATGCGCAAATTAGTATTCTCGTTTTCTGTAACTTGATTGGTAATTTTCTTGCGGTCTTCGGCAGTATTTTTCATTTCTCTTCCTAATTCAATATGAATTTCGTTGAAGAAATCTTTTGAACCTTTCCCATATTGCACCCAAATATCTTTTACCACACGCAAGGTTTCTGTTATTACTTGCTCTACAATGGGGTTACGTAGCGAATGTTGTTTAAACTCTTTCAAAAACAATTCTAAATCATCTGCCGAATTCCATTTACCAATAATTGAAGCTTCAGAGTGTCTACCATATACAATATATTGAGCCAACCACAACTGCAAACCTTGAAAATGACTTTCAGTCGTAAGATTAATCGCTTTTTCTCTTACCTTATTTTTGATATTTTCATCAAACTCTCCCGTGATAATTTTCTGTATTCTTACTTTAGAGTGTTCATCAATATTATCATAAGTCCAATATTTTCCTACTCGCATCAAAGGCAAAAGTTTCTTAATCGCTTTCTCAGAAAAAGAACCATATTCACTCTTGAAAGGAGGAAATTTTTTGAAAGCTTCGAAGAAAGAGTTTTCATCCAAATAATGTTTTCTGGCAAATGATTTTAAAGCTTTTTCATATTCAATTTTATCATTGACCGAATAGATAATGTGCCACATCTGCTGCTCTATTTCTCTTGTTAAGAAATCATCCGCAATATTTTCCACCTTACCAAGCCTTGTAGCAATCATCGTTTTGGTTTCGTTACAAGGATATGCCTTTCCTTCAACAAAATTCCAACGATACTTTTCAATTTCTGCTGTCAGTCCTTTTCCTTTAAAGTCTTTTTGTTCTAAAAGGAATTTCAGCAATGCTTTTTGTTCAATTTCTTTTCGCCCATTCAAAAACTCAAATAAATTTTCCAAATCCTCATAAGAATCAAGAAATTCTTTAGTCACATTTTCGTCATCATCTTTTCCGTAAATATTCAGATTGTACATCCATTGCCAGATACGAAATTCCTGATAATAAGGATTTGATTTCGGAATCGCTTTCAGATATTGTGTATGCTCTACACCATCTTTATCTACATATTTTTTAAACTCCAAAGTACAATTGGAGATAGATGATTTTTGACTTCTCAATGGTCTTTGATAGAAAATAATATCTTCCAGAAACAGATGTACAAAATCTTTTTTGCTCAATGTCAATTGATGAGCTTCGTTATTCTTATACAATTCACGCACACAATCATTGTACAAATCTTCGTTCTGCAACTCAGGATGAAATGCTGCCTGCTTCTCCAAAATCTCTTTCAGCTCAGCTTTATAGAATTTTCTTTCGATAGTTCTTACTAATTTTCCTTTGATTTTCTGTTTAGGATTTTGAAGCAAAGTATCGTAGATGTAAGTCCCGACAGTTTTATGAGATTGGTCAATCTCTTGTTCTGTTTTCTTTTTTACAAGAGTCCAATCTGTTTCAGCAGGCGCGCGGAAACTTCTTTTTTCATTTCCGTCTTTGTCCTTCTTAACAGTTCCATCATCATTCAGGTCAGTGGTAACAATGAAATCTCTAGTTTTATCTTTCCAATCAAATAATGGTGTTTTACTCGCCCTTCGATATACCCAACCGTTTTCTAAAATAAGAGAATACCAAATATCTGTTTTACCTCTTTGCTGTTCATCTGCTGTAACCTCTACAATTTTTAATGAATAAAATTCAACTACTTTATTAGGGTTTTCTTCCTCCTCTTCTCCTCGCAATTGATAATAGCCACGCTTCTGATTAAAATTTAAAAGAATCCAAGCCAATTCCTCTTTTTCTATTTTTTGGCTTAAAGCTTTCTTACGCAAATAGTAAATTGTCCAACCATAAGGAACTAATTTATCTTCTCCTTTTTCATTTTTTAAAAGTTGTGGCAGATGTATTTTAAAATCAGAAAGCATCTCTTCAAAAGAATTCTTAAAGATAAAGCCGTTAGTATTATAAGCTATTTTAGGCTCATTATCAGATTTAAATTTCCCAAAACGCTTATCAAAATCAATCTCATTGGCAAAATGTTCTGGTAAAAACTTAATGATATTTAACACTCTGTGCAATCTCTCACGACGTAGCAAATATCTTTCTCGAAGACGACGGACACCTCTGTACCCAGTTCTTTCAGCAGTTTGTGAAACCGAATTTCCTTTTCCAAATTCACCTAGAATATCCTGAGACATCGGAATAATTCTGCTGCCCATTCCAAGAATTTCACCTTGCTTATTTTCAAAATCCTGATTAATTAATGCCCATCCAATAGAATTTGTTCCCAAGTCCAATCCCAGTATTTTTTTCCCCATTGTTATTTAGTTTTTTGATATCGTATAAAAATAATCAGAAAAAAATAAAGTTTTTTACGGGCGACCGTAATTCTTATAAAAAATTTATTTATATATTTGAAACCGAAAGCAATTCACAATAAGGATTATTCCGTTGTGAAAACATTCAAGGTGGGGCAACTCGCCTTTTTTTATGTCTACATATTCTCTTGAATGTTTCAAGAACTCCATAAAATAAAAATTTATTATTTGTGATATAAAACATTTAGTGCCTCCCCTATCTATGGGGCATTTTTTATACCCCTCATTTTTCTTCAAACGAAAATCCCCACCGTTTTCCGATGAAGACTTTTCTTAAACTTCCCTAATTATACAGAGATAAAGACTATTATAAATTGCTTCCATCCACATTACCAACTATAGTAACGGAGTGACACTTCGGTTTCGACTCCGCTCAACCTCCGTTCGCAGCAACTAAAGAAATTAAATGACTTTGTTGGCTGAACTATTACAACTCGGTGGCTGAGCGGAGCCGAAGCCACCACTTCGGTTTCGACTTCGCTCAACCTCCGTTTCCCTCTTTCTTGAAGTTCTTATAGTGCGTATCGTTCATACATTCGGCAGCTTTTCGCAAATCATTATACGTAATATCATTGTGGCTTTGGTCACTGAGCATAGTCGAAACCACACTCTTTGGTGGCTACGGTCACTGAGCGTAGTCGAAGTGCCGAAGTCACCATTCATTAACGCTTCTTTCTTTCGTCTACTCCATCCCTGTACCTGCTTTTCACGGTAAAAAGCTTGGTCAATTCTGTCGTATTCTTCGTAGTAAATGAGTTTTACAGGAAGTCGTTTGGCGGTATAATTTGCTCCTTCCCCATTTTGATGTTGTTCGAGACGGCGTTCAAGGTCGATGGTACTGCCGGTGTAATAGCTGCCATCAGAACATTCAAGAATGTACATATAGCCTTTCATGGTTTGTGTTTTTTTAATGTATTAAAATTAATGAATTATTGTAGAACAATTGTACTCAGTGGCTAATGTTCTCGCGGTGACTGAGCGGAGCCGAAGTCACACTACGGTTTCGACTCCGCTCAACCTCCGTTCACAGCAACTAAAGAAATTAAATGACTATGTTGGCTGAGCAATTCCACGCGGTAACTGAACTATTACAATACGGTGGCTACGGTCACTGAGCGTAGTCGAAGTGCCGAAGCCACCTCTCTAAAAAAAATCTCCACCGTTTCCGATGGAGACTTTCTTTAGAGTAAAGTAATCGTTCCGAGGTAGGAGCTGTTGCAGGCTTGGGTTCCGGCTTCATTGCTGAAATAAGACCAGACCTGTACCTCTTTACCGGCATAGTACGCCGAGAGCGATACCGAAGCCGCAACATCCAAACGCAAAGCTACGTTTTCGTAAATCTCAAAAGCACTGAGTTCTTCGCACCAGCAGACCACAGAAACTTTGTCGGTAGCATTGGCATTTCCCTGTGCAGAATTATCGTCCCAACTGATGTTTATTCCCTGATTGGGTTCGGCAGTACTTATTACATTCTGAAAACCTGCCAATTCTCCTTTGGTAATAAGTACTTTATTGTACACCAAAGAAGGAATTCCTGCTGCTACCGCAATACATTCTTTCATGGTGTAAGACTGCGCAAGATTGTTGCGGGATTTGGTTCCCTGTTTTGCACCGAAAAATTGAGATTGTATATTCTTCAACGGCTGAAGAAATGCAGTTACCAACTTAAAAATCATCTGCTGCTGCAGTTGTTTTTCTGAGGGAGCTTTGCCAGACTTACGGGGTAAGCTTCGCAACACATCCTGTCCGCGATAGGTAGCGCCTACTACGGTTCCTACTTTTCCTGAGAATCCACCTAGGACTCCTTTGTTAAAAATCGCCATATTAATGTTTTTTGGGTTATTTCTAGAACGAAGGTAGCACAGAAAATAACCACAACAAGCACTTGCAACAAAAGTGAACGGTTCTGAACGGTATTCAACGATAATGAATGATTCTATTGGGTTTTCCTTCGGGATTCTTTGGGTTTTCTTCGGGGATGCTTCGGGAAAATGGTTGTTTTTCCGAAGAACTCCCGAAGAAGACCGGAACAAAACCCAAAGAAAAGACATAAAAAAAGCCTTCACTTTTTGAAGGCATTGTTGAAAAATGATTTCTTGTAATAAATTTTCCCACCAATCTTAACATACGGAAGCTTCCCTTCCTTTCTCATCCGATACAGCGAACTGTCGCCTACTTTCAGGATTTTCTTTACATCTGCCTGATCGTACCATTCTTCGTCATGAGAATGTAGCTGTCTAAGGGCATCGTGAATTTCAGAAAACAAATTGAAGATTGCCCACAAAACCTCTTCCCGAGGAAATTCTTGATTTAATTTCTTTTTCATAAGAATATTGTTATTTGTGTCTTTGATTGGTGTAGGATAAAATTAAACAATAAAAAGATACCAAACAACAGAAAAATCAAAATTCCGTGAAAAAACGGAGGCGACTACCGTATTTTTACGGTAGCCATAACTCCTTATTTTACAGCACTATCCAGCAATAGGTAAATGAGTTGAAATCGCAATTCTGTTCCACATATTAATAGAAACGGTCGCCATAATAATATCGGCAATCTGGCTTTCGTTGAAGAATTTTTTAGCTTCCTGATACGTTTCTTCAGATAAACCTTTCTCACTGATTAAAGTAATTTCTTCCGCCATAGAAATAATAACCTGTTCTTCTTCTGTGTAGAGTTCTTTGGCGTCTCTCCATGCATTCAGCAGAAAAATTCTTTGTGGCGTTTCACCATATTTCAAGGCATCTTTTGTATGCATATCCAAACAAAAAGCACAGCCATTAATCTGTGATGCCCTTATCTTAATCAGCTCTTTTTGGATAGGGCTTAAAAATGAATTCTGAAGGGCTGCTTCCATTCCTATTCCCGCTTTGTAGGCGGCAACGTGCGTTGTTGCCATATTAAATCTTGCACTCATAATTTTTATTGATTTTTAGTTAAAGAATCTATTGAAAAAGCATATTCTTTCTGTACCGAAAGTAAAAAAGCTGCCGCAGAACCAATCCAAACTGAATAATCTAAAGGTGCTTTTATTCCTAAAGCCACACTCATAGATAATGCAAAACTGAACAACAAGAAACCAGTACCCAAAGCGACCATTCGGGTTTTAAATCCTGCCATTAACATCAAAGGAAAAAGGATTTCGAATGCCGTTGCAACAACCGCAAAAAAGGAAGCCACAGAAGAAGGTAAAAAGAAAAGGAGTTGTTGTGTGTATAGTTCAAAACGGCCCCAGTTTCCCCATGAAGACTGTGTTCCCCAAAATCCAAAACGGTCTGCTACCGCAGAAAGGATCGTTATGGCAAGTGCCCATCTTACAAACAATTGAGGGATATTTTCTAAGCTTTTTTTCATACTGATTTTTTACCCCACAAAGTTGCAGATGTATCAACAGAAAAATCTTAAACTGGTTTAAGAAAGAATCTGAATGATGAGAATAGTTTAGAAATTTTCATACGGATTCTTCCTTCACTAGGAATTGAAGATTTAATGAAATTAATAAAAAAAAGGGGCACAGAATAAAACAGTAATAAATTCCAAAACTTAAATAAAAATCAAAGTTTAAATTTAGCTCGTATTTCGCTAAGATATTCTGGGGTAAACCCAAGAAAAGAGGCAATTAAATATTGAGGAATTCTTTGAATAAACCAAGGGTATTGTCGGCTAAAATGAAGGTACATTTCTTCTCTGGAATACTCATAAATATATCGAATTCTACGTTCTGCCGCGGCGGCAGCTCGTTGATACACCATTCTGAAATATCGCTCCATTACAGGATGCTTTTCCAGAAGCTGTTGCTGTGAAACATAGTCTAAGACCAAAACAACCGATTTTTCTACAGCCTGAATATTAAATTCGGAAGCAATCTGTCGCTCAAAAGCAAAAGTATCGGAAATCCACCATTTTTCGATGGCAAATTCTGTGGTTTGCTCAATTCCTTTTTCGTTGATAAAAAACTTTCTGAGACAACCCTCATCAACAAAATATAAAGACCTGCAAACCTCTCCGCTTCTCATTAGATCTTCTTTTTTCTTCAACTGAACCGAACGAAAAAACGAACTGATTGAAGCAAACTCTTCATCAGAAACCGAAATAAATTGAGCAAGATGGGTTCTAAGGGTATTCATTTTTGAAATTAGCTTCTCAAACTTAAGATTATTTTTTTAGTTTTACATAAAACAAAATAGGACCTGTATGGAATGGATTGCCAAAATATTTATCGCCCTTGTTGCTGTAGAACATCTGTATATTCTGTGGATGGAAATGTTTGCCTGGGAATCCAAAGGAAAAGAGGTTTTTAAAGCAGCGCTTCCTCCGGAAATGTTTAAGCCCACCAAAGGTTTGGCAGCCAACCAAGGTCTGTATAATGGCTTTCTGGCTGCAGGTTTACTGTGGTCACTCTTCATCTGTGATGAAAAATGGCACAACAATATTGCTTTATTCTTTTTGGGATGTGTAGCCGTAGCAGGCATTTACGGAGCGATTTCTGCAACAAAGAAAATATTTTTCGTACAGGCGCTTCCAGCTATTTTAGGGATTATTGCTGTTTTGATGAATGCTTATCTCTAGAGCACCGTACCCATTACATACATATTTTCCATCGTAGGAACAGGGCTTCCTCCTTCTTTTTCTAGGGTAATGGCAAAAGCCTGTGCTTCCGGAATTTCGGCTAAAGACATTTTCATGTCTTTGTCTTTGCTGTACATTCCTGCATTTACTGGTTTTCCTTCTGCGATTGCCCAAAGTTGGTATTGCATTCCGGAAGGCGCTTCAGGAAGATTTTGTACACTCAGATAGACTTTATTATTGGTTTTATTCCAAAAAACGACTGCTTTAGAATCGGGATGCGCACCTACACCGGCAAGCACAATTTTCTGTAAATCTGGATTGGCAACAAGACTTAGCTTCTCGTTGATTGTTCTGATTTTCTTTTCTGTATCTTCCTGCTGTGCATTTAAAGCGGCAATCTGATTTTCTTTCTGTTTTGAATGAGAAAAATAAAATATATTGCCTCCAATACTCAACAATAAAAGTAATGAAGCTGCAATAGCCCAAGTATTCCATGTAGATTTCTGAGGCTCATCAACATCAATTTCCTGTTCAGGCTCGTTTTCTATACGCTCAGACTGGATAATTTCCTGTGAAATATCAAAATTCTGCTTATTCGATTCAGAAATTTTTGCCCATATTTTATTTTTAAGTTCAGGCTCCGGTGCAACAGCTTGTACAGAGGCAAGATTTTCTAAAGCCACCTGTGCTTCTTCAAATGCTGCTTTCACTTCTGCATTATGAGACATCACGCATTCTAAAATGCCTGCTTCTTCTTGAGTAGCTGTGCCTAAAAGGTACGCCTCTATAATGCCCGATGATATGTATTCTTGCGTGTTCACGTTACCTGTAATCTTTTAACAAATCCTTTAATTTCATGAGTGCATTCCGCATCTTTGTTTTCACTGTTCCTAAAGGGATTTTAAGCTTCTCAGAAATTTCCGACTGGCTAAAGCCTTTGTAGTAAGCCAGATCTATAAGCTCTTTTTTATCGTCTTCTAAATTATCTAAAATTTTACTGAAACCAATATAATCCTGATTGTCGGATACCGAAAGTGCGGCATCATTATATACGAAATCGGGAAGCGTTTGGTTTTTTAGTTCGTTTTGGAAACTCTTAGATTTAATGTAATCTAAGGCGGTATTTCTGGCAATATTCAACATCCAGGTGTAAAATCTGCCTTTAGAAGAATCGTACTGTGCAATAGAATTCCAAATTTTTACAAAGGTATCCTGAATAACTTCTTCTGCACCTTCTTTTGAAGAAACAATCCTTACAATTACTCCATACAGAGCAGCCGAATAGTTTTCATATAAATAATGAAATCCATTTTCGTCATGCTTACTGATCATGAGAATAAGTTCTTCTTCGGAGTATTTCGTTTTGATGGTGAGATTTTTATTATTCCAAAAGTAAAAAAATATTTGTTTCGTGCACCATCATCGATAAAAATTTATCATAATATTTTTTATACAAGACCAAAAAAGAGGTCTATTCTTTTCTGCTTCACGACGGTAATTTTTATTAACAACAATTTTAAACGATTAAAAATTAAAAACATTTTAATCTGATTATCAATAAGTTAAAATTAAATTATAAAATATTTCAACTTTATTAAAACTGATTGTGCAAAGAGTCTCGTACATAAAAAAGAGCTCGCAAAAAACAATACACAATCAAAAATTTTCAAATAATTAAAAATTCAAAACAATGAACTTCACATCAAAATATACAGCCATTGCAGTCCTTAGTGTAACACTTGCATTCAGTGGAAACTTTTCTGCACAAAGTATGAAAGAAAAAACCGTAATGGTAGGCGGTGCCGCAATGTATCCATCAAAAAATATTGTAGAAAATGCCGTAAACTCTAAAGATCACACCACATTGGTAGCGGCAGTAAAAGCAGCTGGTCTTGTAGAAACACTTCAGGGAAAAGGTCCGTTTACCGTATTGGCTCCTACCAACGCCGCTTTTGGAAAACTTCCGAAATCTGCAGTCGACAATTTATTAAAACCAGAAAATAAAAGCATGCTTCAAAGTGTACTTACCTACCATGTTTTGCCAGGAAAGTACTCTGAAAAACAAATCTGGGCAGCCATAAAAGCAAATGGAGGTAAATCACAAATGAAAACCGTTCAGGGCGAAATGCTTACGTTCTGGGCAAAAGGAAAAGACCTATATGTGAGTGATATGAAAGGTAATAAAGCTAAAGTAACCATCGCAGATGTTAATCAGTCAAACGGTGTTATTCATGTCATCGATACGGTGTTGATGCCTTAGTTTAGTGTTTGATCTGCATCAGTACATCTTACCGATGCAGATTTCTTTTAATAACCCAACCCATTAAAAAATAAAGTATTATGAAAAAATCAATTACTGTTTTCGGGAAACCAAGTTTGGATACCGGAAGAAGAAATTTTCTAAAAATGAGTGGTCTCGGCGCCATGGTGGCCGGTCTTGCTCTTGTGGGATGCAACGACGATATGGAGCCTATGTATACAGAAGCTTTTGACCTCGGAATGGGAGATGTAGGTGTACTAAACTATGCGTACGCTCTGGAACAGCTAGAAGCCGACTTTTACACCAAAGTCGTGAACAATTTTTATACAGGAGCTTCTACAGCAGAAAAAGCAGTGTTTACAGATATTTACCATCATGAAGTTATTCATCGTAATTTTTTTAAAGCAGCTTTAAGTGGAGTAACCAGCCAGGTTTTACCAACACTGGAATTTCAGTATCCGAATGTGAACTGGAGTGACAGAGCTTCTGTACTTGCTACGGCAAAAGCTCTAGAAGATACAGGAGTAGCGGCATACAACGCAGCAGGTAAATATATTTCTAATCCGGATTATCTGGTAATTGCGGGTAAAATTGTTTCGGTAGAAGCCAGACATGCAAGTGCCATTAGAGACATGATTAATCCCGGAACAGCAGCGTTTTCTGGAGACGATGTAATCGACAGCAACGGTTTGGATCTCGCCAAAGAGCCCAAAGATGTAATCGCCGCCGCCGGAGGTTTCTTTAAAACACCATTTACCTGGAAAGAAAGAGGTATTGGATAAAATAATCATCAGTAACCACAAAATCTAGCATTATGAATATTCTTAAAATACTCGATATATTATCAGACGACGCTTTATATACAAAATCGGCTTCAAGAACCGAAAGCTTGAGCCAAATGTCGTCGATAGGAAAGAAAACTGCTGCCGTAGCATTACCATTAGGTTTAGGAGCATTCTTCTCCGGAACCGCAAAGGCAGAAACCAAAAAGGTAAGCGGTGCAGAAAGTGTAGCATTTAAAAAAGATGCTTTAACAGATGCGCTTCAACTCGCATTGGTTCTGGAATATCTGGAAGATGAATATTACACCATAGGAACAGGAACTCCAGGATTGATTCCTTCTTCTGATTTGGTGGTTTTTCAACAAATCAGAAAACATGAAACCGCTCATGTCGCATTTTTGAAAGCTGCCATTACTTCTCTCGGAGCAACACCAGGAGCAAAACCTAACTTCGACTTTACAGCAAGCGGTGCGTTTACACCGTTTACCAATTATCAACAGTTTTTAATTTTAGCACAGGCTTTTGAAGATACAGGCGTAAGAGCTTATAAAGGACAAGCGGGAAATGTAATGGGCAATAAAACCATACTTCAGGCCGCATTACAAATTCATTCTGTAGAAGCAAGACACGCCTCTCAGGTTCGAAGAATGCGTATGAATAAAGGATGGATTGAACTGAATAATGGCGGAAATATGCCTTCTGCAACCGATGCAGTCTATGCAGGTGAAGAAATGACAACACAAGCCGGATTCAACACCGGAACAGCTTTCGGAAACGAAGCGGGTTCTGCATCTTTTGATGAAATACTTACCGGTACACAAGCACAAGCGATTGCCTCGCTTTTTATAGATTAGTTCTCAAGATGTGGTTTGGTAATTTCAATAGACAGTAAGCAGTTTTGCTTACTGTTTTTTATGAAAGCTGAACGATAAAATTCTCCGTAGAAAGCGTTAAAATTCCTTCAGTAATATTTTCTGGATGTGAATTGAAACCTTTTAATTTTGAAGTTTTACCTTTAAGAACAAGATCCATCAATTGCTTGTCGGTCAGTTTTTTCCCGAAATATTCAAAGGAAACTTTAAAGCCACAATTTTTAAAGTCTGAGCAACCTACCGCAGTTTTTCCTTTCATTAAATGATTCTGCTTACATTTCGGACACTGAAGTTGATCCCATTCTTTGACTTCTTTCTTTGCCGCAGGTTCTGCTTTTTTCTTTTCTTTAGGTTTTTCTTCCTCAAAAACAATAGCCTTTCCTTTTCCGTCGATTACTTTTTTAGTAAGCTCGGTAACCATCGTTATCAACTCTTCTTTGAAGGTATTGGCTTCGTATTCGCCACTTTCAATTTTACGAAGTTTATACTCCCACTCACCGGTAAGTTCGGGGCTTTTTAGCAATTCATCTTCGATCGTGTCGATCAATTGAATTCCGGTTGGCGTTGCAATCAGATTTTTACGTTTCTTTTCAATGTACTTTCGCTTGAAAAGGGTTTCAATAATATTAGCTCGGGTAGAAGGTCTTCCGATTCCGTTGTTCTTCAACATTTCACGAAGTTCTTCATCATCAATTTGCTTTCCGGCAGTTTCCATTGCTCGAAGTAAGGTTGCCTCTGTATAATATTTCGGAGGAGAGGTTTTCCCCTGATGAATAAATGGGTCGTGCGGACCGCTTTCTCCTACAATAAATTCAGGAATAAGCTGTTCTTCTTCCGCATTTTTATCTTTTTCAGTTGATTCTTCCTTGTCTTTCGGTTCTTTAGCATAAACGGCTCTCCAACCTGGTTCTAAGATTTGTTTTCCACTCGTCTTAAACGGAATGGTTCCTACCTTACCTTCCACCAATGTATTGGAAATTTTACATTCAGGATAAAACACTGAAATGAATCTTTTCGCTACTAAATCGTAAATGAGTTTTTCTTCCTTGCTTAAATTTTTCGAAGGTGAAACTTCGGTCGGAATAATAGCATGGTGATCGGTAACTTTGGTATCATCAAAAACGGCTTTAGACTTTGGAATTGGCTGCTCTAAAAGCGGAGCAATCAAATCCTGATAAAACGCCATGTTTCTTAAAATCCCTCCAATTTTAGGATATAAACTTTCTGAAAGGTATGTAGTATCCACACGCGGATACGTAACGTGCTTTTTCTCGTAAAGACTTTGAATATAGTTTAAAGTATTTTCAGCCGAATAGCCATATTTTTTGTTGGCTTCCACCTGAAGTCCTGTCAAATCAAACAAGCGAGGATTTTTTTCTTTTCCTTCCTTAATCTCAAAAGAGACAATCTCGAAAGGATTTTCTTTAAGGTATCCTAAACCTTTCTCTGCTCTGTCTAAAGTTTTCAGTCGGTCAATAGCCGCGTTGAAAATAACATCACGATACTTCGTTTTGAGTTCCCAATATTCTTCTGTGGTAAAACTGTCAATCTCTTTCTGTCTCTGTACCAACATCGCCAAAGTCGGAGTTTGCACCCTTCCAATGGAAAGTACAGCTTTATTGCCACCAAATTTTTTGGTAAAAAGACGTGTCGCATTAATTCCTAAAAGCCAATCTCCAATTGCTCTCGCATTTCCTGCAAGATAAAGATTTTTGTAATCGTCGGCAGATTTTAACTTATCGAAACCTTCTTTAATAGCTTCTTCCGTCAAAGATGAAATCCAAAGTCTTTTAACCGGTTTATCGCATTTTGCTTTTTGAAGAACCCATCTTTGTATTAACTCTCCTTCCTGTCCAGCATCCCCACAATTGATAACTTCGTCGCATTCTTCAACAAGCTTTTCAATAATCTTAAACTGATTTTCTACTCCTTTATTGGGAATTAACTTAATCCCAAAGTTTTTAGGAATGATAGGGAGAAAAATCAAACTCCAGGACTTTAGTTCCGGACCATAATCATGAGGTTCTTTTAAAGTACAAAGATGCCCGAACGTCCAAGTAACGCAGTAGCCATTACCTTCCATATAGCCTTGCTTAGGCATCGTTGCGCCTAGAACTTTAGCTATATCTCTTGCTACACTCGGTTTTTCTGCGATACAAAGTTTCATTAAAAAAAATATTTAGGAAACGCAAAAATCGTGATTTAAAACTCTAAATAAAAATTGATTATTAAATATTTTAAATCTTAGGATTATAAAAGTAAAGATAAAACTTAGCAGAAAGATAGGGTTTAGGGTTTAGCAAAACTAAGGATTTCTCAAGAACATGA
>NZ_JBXUGJ010000010.1:0-38822 GCF_057180445.1 Chryseobacterium sp. HNCC26DJ239 | reverse complement strand
TTTATCACGGTATTTTTTTTCACCTACTTCAATTCAAGAATTTAGAAAACATACCATAGAATTATTAAAAAATTATAACTATTTTTGTAGAAATCCTAATTCCGTATTATGAAAAAATTTCTATTAATTTTTTTGCTCGTCATCTCGTGGTGCAAAACCTTTGCACAAAGAGATACCGAGCATTGGATTGCACCGTTTTATGCATCTTCAACGGTTACGCAAGCACTTTATTTATCAACAGATTCCGTAACTCCTTTTACGGTTACAATTTACAGTAACAATACCGCTTTAGGTACCGTTACAATTAGTAAAAACAGCCCACAAACATTTGTGGTTTCTCCAGTAAACATTTCCACGAACAATAGTTCAGAAGCTTTTGCTGTTATTAACAGGGGGCTTTATTTAAATGGAACCAGACCTTTCTATTGTACATTAAGAGTGGTAAGTAATACAACCCATGCCGAAATTCTTACAAGTAAAGGGAAAGCAGGTATTGGTAATGAGTTTTTTGTTGCTGCAACACCATCTCCTTTTAACAGTTCAGGAAACAACTTTACTGCCGGAGTTTTAGCAACTGAAGACAACACTACTGTAACTGCAACATGGAGC
Organism: Chryseobacterium sp. HNCC26DJ239; assembly: GCF_057180445.1. NCBI lineage: Bacteria > Pseudomonadati > Bacteroidota > Flavobacteriia > Flavobacteriales > Weeksellaceae > Chryseobacterium > Chryseobacterium sp. HNCC26DJ239. Next base: position 38,213 of record NZ_JBXUGJ010000010.1, on the reverse strand, counting down.
GCTACAGCTAACGTAGCTTTCATTGGAGCAACTCCTACTACAAACACACACACTTTTGTATTAAACAAAGGTCAATCTTTCATTTTTGCAGGTTCTGGTCAACCGGCAACAAATATGCAAACCTTCATTGGGGCAAAAATTGTTTCAGACAAACCAATTACGCTAACTAATGGTAATGTTCTAGGTAATTTTGGAACTGGAAATAGCTCCGGAGCAGATATTATTTTAGATCAATCTGTACCAACTGAAAGACTAGGAAACACCTTTGCTATGGTGAAGACTAGATCACCAAACGCTACAGATATTGAAGGTGGTATTGTTGTAGCAACAGAAAATAACACACAGGTATACATCAACGGTTCTACTACTGCAGCGGCTACTTTGAATGCTGGACAATGGTATAGAATATCAGGAGGTGACTATATTTTACAAGGTGGCACGCACAGAAATATGTTTGTAAGCACTACAAAAAATGTATACTTATATCAATTGGTTTCTGTAGGGGAAAGTAATGCGACTTGTGGTTTTAACTACATCCCGCCATTGAACTGTTTCTTACCTAGAAAAATCGACGAAATTGGTTTAATTAACCAAATGCCAACAGGAGCAAATGGAGTAAGCCAAACACCTTCAGGTACAATTATTAAGCTTAACATTCTAACTGAAGCTGGTGCTACTGTAACTGTAAATGGTGTTGCACCAACTGCCGCACAAGGACCATATCCTTTAACAGGAAATACAAACTGGGTAACTTATTCATTAGAAGGAGTTACAGGAAATTTAACAATCCAATCTAATAAAGCTGTAACCGCAGGTATTAATGGAGGATTCTCTACATCTGGATACGGAGGATATTTTGCAGGATTCTCTTCAATACCATTAATTGCAAAAGCAGCAGGAACTTGTATCCCTGGTTTGGTATTGGAAGTAGATGATGGTTATGACACATACCAATGGTACAGAAATAATATCGCAATACCAGGAGCAACTTCTTTTTCTTTTACTCCAACACAATCAGGTAATTATACTGTGAGAGTAACTGTTGGATCTTGTGCTCCTGCTACAACGCCGGTTTATAAAGTTTATACTTGTCTAGAAGTTAGTACAAGATCTGAAACAGTTTGTGAAGGGTATTATAATATTGTCCCTGCATTTACAAACTCTATGCAAACGTACGTTCCATCAACAGTAACAATTGTTACTCCACCAAACAATGGAACTGCAATTATTAATCCTGTTACAGGAGTAATTGCTTACGCACCTAACTTTGCTTTTACAGGAACTGATACCATTACTTATAAATTCTGTGGTAACGATCCAAACTTTACAGACTGCGAACAGGTAACAATGACTTTCACCGTTTCGGAAAGCCCAACAGTATACAACGCTTCTTTAAGAGAATGTTACTTACCAGCAAATCCTTTAACGGGGTTATTTGACCTTACACTTGCTAACGTAACTGCAGACTTGGGAGTAACAAAAACCTACTACCCATCACTTACAGATGCGCAAAACCAAACAAATCAGATTACGACTCCAGATGCTTATGTTGCACCAACTGGTGTAGTGTACGTAAGAGTAAGCAATGCAAACGGATGTTACAGGGTTGCAATAATTAATTTAACTGTATTCACTCCAGTTTACTCATCTGTTCTAGTGGACAAAGAAATCTGTATGGAAGATACTACCACATTAGATGCAGGAGCGGGATTCAGCGGATATACGTGGAGCACAGGAGCAACTACGCAAACAATAAGCGGCGTTGGTGTTGGAGAATATTGGGTAGATTTACAAACGGGTGATTGTATTACTCGTCAAAAAGTAACTATTTATCCAACTCAACAACCTGTAATCTCTAGCATAGATGTAAGCAATACAACCATTACAGTAAATGTTGCTGGCGGAACACCTGCTTACAAATATTCAATTGACAATATTTCTTGGCAGGATTCTAATATATTTACAGACATCCCTAGAGGCGACATTACAGTTTATGTAAAAGACAGCTATGATTGTGTACCACAACAAGTATCTGTTACGATACCAAACATTATAAACGTAATTACTCCAAACAATGATGGTGTAAATGATGTTGTAGATTATTCTTCCCTTGCTCACAAGCCAAACCTAACGTTCGGAATTTTCGACAGATATGGTGTAAAACTATTTGAAGGAAATAAAGACAAAGGTTACAAATGGGACGGAACTGTCGGAGGCAAAAGAATCTCCACAGGAAATTATTGGTTCAGTATTAGCTGGAACGAAAACAACAAAACAAAAACTCCAGTTAAATTCAGCGGTTGGATTATTGTAAAAAACAGAGAGTAATCTAGAATTAAATAGTTTTTAAAAACCACAGTCTTTTGGCTGTGGTTTTTGCATTTAATATGAACATTTAATGTAAATTAATTATTAAATTTGTAGAAATCATATCATCAAATGAAGAAAATTTTATCTTTTTTTCTTTTACTCTTTACTTTCACTCTTACATTGGCTCAGCTAGACAGAGAACATTGGTTTGCGCCCATGATTGATCGTACAGGAAACCCGAATCCTTACCAAACGTTATATCTTTCAACAAACAGAACTACACCTTTTGCTGTAACCATCTATAATAACAATACCGTTATTGGAACGGTAAGCATAAGCAAAAATAATCCGCAAAAGTTTGATGTACTCAGAAACTACATTATTACAACTTTACAAACAGACCTTTTTACCACCACAACCAAAGGTTTATATTTAAAGGCTGATTTTCCGTTTTATGCTAATCTTAGATTTTCAGTATTTAATCACGGAGAAATTATTACCTCAAAAGGAATTCCTTCTACCGGAACATCATTTCATGTGGCTTCTGCTCCCATAACTGTAAGTAACGGAATTTTAAATTTTATGACTAGCGTTTTAGCGACTCAAGACAATACAACCGTTACCATTTCCGGATACAAAAATACCGTTCAATTCTCGAATGGAACCACCGGTGCGACCAATCCTACTTTAACTTTTACGCTGAACAAAGGGCAATCCTATATAATAGACGGAAACGGAACCATAGCAGGAAACTGGGATGGCTTTATCGGGGCTAAAATTCAGGCGGATAAGCCGGTAAACGTTACCAATGGGAATTTTAACGGTCAATATGCCGGAAATCTTCCTTCGAGCTCAGATATTTTAATGGATCAATCTGTGCCTATCAGTAGATTGGGCAGCCAATTTGCGCTGGTAAAAGGAAATGGTAACATCGGCTCTAATATGGAAAGAGTTTTGGTGATTGCAACCGAAGACAATACTCAAATCTATGTAAATAATGAGGGAACTGCTTTAACGACTTTAAACACCGGACAATATTTTATAGTTCCGGATTCCAAATATATTTTGCAAGGATCGGGACATTATAATATGTTTTTAACGACAAGTAAAAATGCTTATGTTTATCAATTACTTGCCGGAAGTTCTTCTACTACAGACGAAGTGGCAACAGGTGGTTTCAATTTTATCCCCGCACTTAACTGTTATCTCCCGAAACAAATTAATGAGTTGGGTTTAATTAATGAAAACTTTGTACACAATAATAGCAATCCATCAGGAATTCTAAACATTCCAACAAAACTTAATCTTATTACAGAAAAAGGAGCTGTAGTTACAGTAAACGGAGTAACTCCTCCCGCAACAACGGGCCCATTTAATATGACAGGAACCAACAATTGGGTTACTTACGGAATCCCGAATGTGACAGGAACTCTTACCATTATTTCTAACAAAGCAATTACTGCCGGAATTAATGCTGGAAGTGATGCTGTTGGATACGGAGGTTTTTTTGCTGGTTTTCCCACACAACCTGTAATTTTATTATCAGGTACGTGTGTTCCAGGAGTTGTTCTTACCGTAGACCCTATTATCTACGACACCTATCAATGGTACAGAAATGGCGTTTTAATTCCGGGAGCTATCGGAACTTCATTTACTCCCACACAATCTGGAAACTATACGGTTTCTGTAACGATGGGAAGTTGTGCAGCATTGGTTTCAGCATCTGTCGCTATCCAAACTTGTATGAAGCAGACTGCTGTTTCACAAAATATTTGTACCTCACAAATCTTCACTCCAACATTTACTTCTTCATCGCAAACCCCAGTTGTTTCCACAGTTTCTATTGTAACAGCTCCTACATTGGGAACAACATCAATAAATGCAACAACAGGTGCTATTACGTACACAGCAAACAATCCCGGTACAGCAGGTACAGATACTTTTTCTTATACATTTTGTGGTAACGATCCCAATTTTCCAGATTGTGAAACGGTAACTGTTACTGTAAATATTCCTGCTTTTGCCTTTACAAACACAACGTTAAACTCCTGTAACGTAAATGGAGCCGGAATTTTTAACCTCAACACAGCCAATGTAAGCACAAGCAGTAATATAACCATTACATACTATCCTACTTTAACAGATGCACAAAACGAAAATGCAGCAGCAGTCATTACCAATACAACCAATTACTCTAGCGGAAACGGAACCATAATATATGCAGTTGTAAAAAACACATCGGGATGTAAAGGAATTGCAACAATTACTTTAAATCTCTATCCACTCGCTATTGTTAGCCAATATACAGGTGTATTTTGTGACGACAATTTCGATGGTAATGTAGATGTAGTTCTTTCAAACATTACTCCTTTGGTTTTAAATCTTCCTGCGTATTTTACCAACGTTAGATATTATTCGAATATTACTGACGCCAATGCCGGAAATACAAATACCCTACCCAACAACTGGTCGTATACAGCTGCGACAACCATTTATATAAGAGTAGATTCTCCAGATGGCTGTGCAGCGGTAATTGCTCCTTTAAACTTCAGTCTTGGAGCCAGAGTACCTCTACTAACCAGTACTTCTACCACATCTTACTGTGATGATGATATGGATGGCGTAAAACTGGTAAATCTAAATACCTTCATCTCCAACTTCACAACAGATCCAACAGTTACAGCAACATTCTTCGGAAGCCAAGCAGATGCCTATAACAATGTTGGAGCATTAAGTAACCCTCTAAGTATTTCTGGAACACAAACGTTCTACGTAAGGTTAGAAAAAAATGGAGCTTGCCCTACAGTTACCACTTTAACCATTACAGTAAAAATCCCTAAAAAGTCTGATGTTCTTACAGATCAATTTATTTGTCCTAATACAACAACTGTTTTAAATGCAGGCGCTGGATTTACAAATTACAACTGGAGCACAGGTGCCACAACGCAAACGATTACGAATGTAACACCAGGAATGTACTGGGTAGACCTTACCTTTGATGGATGTACATACAGACAGTACGTTGCCGTTACAATAACAGATTCGCCTAAAATTACATTAATTGATATAAACGGAACCACGGTAACCATCACCGCAACCGGCGGAATAGCTCCTTACGAATATTCTCTCGACGGCTTCAACTGGCAATTTTCTAATGTCTTTAATGATGTTCCAACAGGAACAAACACTGTCTATGTGAGAGATTCTAAAAGATGTGAAGTTATTACCCAAACTTTCGTTATCATAAAGCTCATTAATACGATAACTCCAAACGGAGATAGCTTAAATGATGTAATTGATTATTCTTCTTTAATGGATAAAGAAAACTTAATCTTCCGCATTTTTGACAGATACGGAGCTGAACAGTTCAGAGGAACACCTCAGAATAAATTTATCTGGGACGGACTAATGAAAGGAAGACATGTTCCTACAGCCACATATTGGTACTTTATTTCTTGGACGGAAGGAAAAGTAGTAACCGTAAAATACACAAGCTGGTTACTCGTGAAAAACAGAAATGACAGTTTATGGGATAGATAAATGGGTTTTCATAACAGTTATTAACAATAATGGAAGAAGTTTAATATAACTTTAACCCGTTTTTACCATCTAAATGAGGCAAAATAACTGCAATGTTGCGTAATTTTGCAACATTATATGAAGAAACTGATTACCTTATTGTTTTTGGCTTTCATAGCAAAAATCAATGCACAAGTATATTCCGGAGAGGTATTTCTCAGAGACAATTCGCAAATGTATCTAAACCAGGTATATGTTACGAATCTAAAAACAATGCAAACAGTACTGGCAAACTATAATGGCAACTTTCGTATTGCTGCAGAAAAAGGCGATATCATAAGATTTACCAGTATTGTTACGGAAAGAAAAGATGTAAAAATTACCGAAAATATGCTTTCGGCTAATAATCTTGTTGAGCTTTTAATAGCCTATTACGACATACAGGAAGTTGTGATTAGCAGATTCAGGCCGACCGGAAATCTTAGATATGATGTTAATTCAATCCGAAAAGAAGACAAAGGTTTAGCGATAAAAAAAGTGATTGGTTTGCCAGAACCAAAAGGAGACGGAACTTCGCCTGAGCTTCCAATTGCCGGTTTCAGAGATGGAGGTCTTACTTTCAGTATTGAAAGTATTTTTGATGCACTTTCTGGGGAGAGAAAGAAAAAACAACGCTACGTTGCCTACGAAAGAATGAATAATTCGGTTACGCAGATTAAAAATGTTTTGGGTGCAGATTATTTCACAAGGTTGAAAATCCCAGAAAATCTTATTGATAATTTCCTGCAGTTTGTTTATACCTCAGAAAATGTAGAAGTTTATGTACAAACTGGAAATTTTGATGCTATTAAAATTCCGATCGAAAAGTATCTTCCTATTTATGAAAGAAGATTAAAAAACTCTCACCTCCAAGACATCGTGAAAGAAGGAAAATAATTTAAAATTTAACACTTTTGAAATTTTAGAATCAAAAAAACTAAAACCAAGTAAAATTTAAATTAATCTGAAATATTATCAAAACAAGCAGATAAAAAATCAGTTTTAAAATTAAAACATACTTTTCTATTGAAGAAAGCAGTTTTGCTCCATTTCTTTTAGAATACGTATTTTTGATAAAATTTACAAAACACAAACCTTCCGAAACATGAAAAACTTTTTAATTGTTGTTCTAACATTTTCGTTTGTAATCTTCTCGGCACAGCAAAAAGGGAAAGACTATCGTAATATTATGTACAGCAAAAATATTTACGAGATTAATGCCTTTCTTAGAGACGCCCATCCAGACGATCCTAGAAGAACCGTCTTAAAGCCCCGAGTAATGGGGATGATGCAAGATTACATTAAAACCGCTGCAGATCCCAACGATAGAAAAGTAAAAGAAATGCAGGAAAACCTTGCTCTCTTAAAGAGAAAACCTTCTACCAAAATTACTTTTGAAGAATACAACGACAAGATAAAGCAAAAACAGATTGCAAAATACCGTTCTATTTTGGCAACGAAACAGGCTCCAAATTATGTAAAAAGCAACCCTCAAAACGTATATGTAACGCAAACTGCAACCACAGTAAAAGCACCTGCAATTGCAGATACAGAAGCAGAAGAATTCAATATGTTGATGGGGATTACCTCTGCTGAACATACCGACAAAACGGTAAAAATATTAAACTCTCTTTTCGATAACGATCCCAATGCAAAAGATGCAATTGTGATGATTGAAAATAAATCAGACTGCAACATTATTGTAAGAATGGAAGGTATTGGAAATACAAAATTCAGACTTGCTGTTCCTGCTCATGACGATAACTCTCTTGTAATACCAAAAGGCAATTACCTCTTCACAAGTATCGTTTGTGGGGCGCAATATGCATCACAAAAAACTATTCAAAAACCATTAAAAGTGGCGCTTGGAAGTTCAAAATAAAAAAATCAATCTCATTTAATCCCAACAAAAAGAGACGCTTACTGTCTCTTTTTTTGTATTTTTGCTCCTTTGAAAAATGAAACATGGGCAAAAATAAATTAGCAAGATTTGCAGAAAACAAAACTCTTCCAAACGTAGTACAACCAACTAGAGATGAAGCTCTTAGCGGTTTTCCCCTTAAAGGAAACTGGAATAAAGATTTCTTTAAAAACGATAATCCAATCGTATTGGAGCTAGGTTGTGGTAAAGGAGAATACACTGTTGGTCTAGCTAAAACTTTTACAGATAAAAACTTTATCGGGATAGATATTAAAGGAGCAAGATTCTGGTTTGGTGCTAAAGAAGCCGTAGAAAGCGGAATGAACAATGTAGGTTTTCTAAGAAGCCAAATTGAACTTGTAGAATACTATTTTGCCGAAAATGAGGTAGATGAAATTTGGATTACCTTCCCAGATCCGCAAATAAAATACAGACGTACCAAACATAGACTTACCCATCCAGATTTTCTAGAACGTTACAAAAAATTCTTAAAACCTGGCGGAATTGTACATTTGAAAACCGATTCCGAGTTTTTGCACGGTTACACTTTGGGATATTTACAAGGAGCTGGCTACGAAATTATTTCTGCACATCACGACATTTACGGAGCTGCAGAATACGATCCAAACACGCCGCATTTAAGAGACATCAGAACCTATTACGAGGAGCTGTTTTCTGCAAAAGGAAAAACAATTACCTATATTAAGTTTAGAATAAACTAAACACACGAAAGAAAAGAAAAATAAAAAACACAAAAAAATACAATTGATGAAGAGAAAGCTACTCCTGCCTTTTTTCTTCAATCTCATCATTTTATCTTGCGCTTCTCACGAGCCTAAAGAGAATATTTTAAACAGTAAGAATATTGCTGAGATTGAAGATTATATATCTAAAGCCCACCCGGAAGATCCTAAAAAAAGAATCTTACAACAGCGTGTAATTGCACTCAAAAATGCAGAATGGGTAAAAGGAAAAAAAGACGCAAAACCAATGGCAGCAAGACCGTTGATTTTAGATTTTCCTGCAAAAAATTCACTGAGGAAAAATTCTCCAGAAAATGAAGCCCTCTTCAAAAAACTTCTTGAAGAAACGCCGGAAGAACATAAGCAGAAAACCATTAAATTGCTCAACAACATGTTTAGCCAAGAGGTTGAAAATAGTGAAGCTATTGTTTTGGTTAAAAATAATTCAGACTGTAACCTTGTCTTGGCCATTTCTGGGAAAAAATTTTATCAACTTGCTGTTCCTTCAAAAGGTGAAAACTCTCTTGTTTTAGATAAAGGGGCTTATAATCTTTCTGGAAGTGTATGCGATGTTTCTTACAAAAGTTCGAAAGACTTTAGTAAAAGTGTGGTAATTATCTTAGGAAATCCTGAAGAGAAAAATCTAGCCACAATAGCAAGCCACCCTGAAAAAACAACGGTAAAGAGTACAGTAAAACCTAAAAAATCTTCTGCAAAAAAGGGAAAAAGAAAGTAGTTTTCTTTTGTTTTAAATTCATAAATACAAAGACAGGAAACTAATGAGCTAAATTTTGTAAATTGGTATTCCTAATTAACCAAAACAAAATGCTGATAAAGATTTTAAACTTTCTTCACAAAAACAAGTACGAATTTTTACTTTTTGCTCTACTGCAACATACTTTCACGGGGATCTTTTTAGACCATGTTTCTGATTACGACAAAGTATGGCCTCTGAATATGATTGTATTAATTTCAAGCTGCTTTTTTGTGGCTTGGAGCGGTCATTACGTGAACCGAATTATGTTGCTTTTACTGGCAATTTGCTTAGTGCTTCTGCCGCTAATTTCTATTACTACTGGTTTCACAAAATTTTTTATGGAAACGCTAAGCCTTATCTATGCTTTATTTTTCATGTACATTTTATATGTGCTTTTAAAGTTTTTGATAAGACCCAGTTATTTCAATTCAGACATTATATCAGCATCAATTTGTGGATATATGGTTTTAATTGAGATTATGACATTTCTGTCCCAAACGATACTTTGCTTTTCGCCTCACGCATTAATCGGAATAGATTACGGATCTAAAGCGAGAGTTTATATTGATTGTATCTATTTTTCTACCGTCACCATTACAAGTATAGGATACGGTGATATATCACCAAATACGCCTCAAATGAAGCTGTTTGTCTCTTTATTTGCCATACTTGGACAGTTTTACACGGTGGTTTTGGTTGGGATTTTAATTTCAAAATTTGCAAGTATACAACTCAAATCATCGGAAACAAAAAAACGGTAACTGAAACAGCTACCGTTTTTTTATATTATTCTAAATCCTTGTGTTAAAAAAAATTGAAAAACAATAAAAATGAAAAGAACCAGCAAATCTAAAGCTGAAAATCTAAATTTATTCTTAACCCCCAAGTAACAACACAAAAAAGCTACAATACTTGATAATACAGTCCCAATAATGAATATGTTGATTACAAAAGAAATATCATAGTTTGCTTTACAATGATGAAGAAATTCTAAATTATAAATTAAAAAATTTATTATCAATGATATTAGAAATGAAATATAAAATAATAAATTACTTCTTATAAACTCTTTTAAAAGAAAACTATTTTTTAAAAAGTAGTTAAAAAACAAAATAACAACCAAAATACTATTGTGTGTTACAAGATTATCAATCCATTTGTAATAGCTATTATTCTGCCCAATTTTATACACTAATACCTTGAAAATTGTGAATATTAGAACAGTCGCAATTGGTAAAATTACAAGTGTATAACTAAAGTATTTCAGTTTTGACTTTGCTAACATTTAGATTCCTATAATTTTTTTTAGTACATAAAACTATGCAATAATTCTGAATATATTTTCATTAACAAAACATATTGAATAAAAAAAACCGCAGATAAAATCTACGGTTTTTATATTTTAAAGAAAATCTTTAATTATTCAGCGTCGAAGTCTGCATCTTTGTCAGCAGAAACTACATCACCTTCTTCTTTAGATTTTTCTTTATCAGCTTTTCTTTGAGACTGACCTTCTTTGATAGATTCAGAAACTACGCTAAGAATCATATCGATAGATTTAGAAGCATCATCGTTTCCTGGGATAACGAAGTCTACTTTTCTTGGGTCAGAGTTTGTATCAACGATACCGAAAACTGGAATACCTAATTTCTTAGCTTCAGTTACCGCGATGTGTTCTCTCAAGATATCAACTACAAATACAGCAGAAGGAAGTCTTACCATGTCTGAGATAGAACCTAAGTTTTTCTCAAGGTTAGCTCTTTGTCTGTCTACTTGTAATCTTTCTTTTTTAGATAAAGTTTCGAACGTTCCATCTTTTTTCATTTTGTCGATAGAGTTCATCTTCTTTACAGCCTTTCTGATAGTAACGAAGTTCGTTAGCATACCACCTGGCCATCTTTCAGTAATATAAGGCATATTAAGTTCAGAAGCGTGTTTTGCAACCACTTCTTTCGCTTGCTTCTTAGTAGCTACGAAAAGAACTTTTTTACCTGCAGAAGTTAATTTTTCTAAAGCTGTACAAGCTTCGTCCAATTTAACAGCTGTTTTATGTAAGTCTACGATGTGAATACCATTTTTCTCCATAAAAATGTATGGAGCCATATTTGGGTTCCACTTTCTCGTCATGTGACCAAAGTGTACGCCAGCCTCTAAAAGGTCTTTTACATTTGCTTTTGCCATGTTTTTGTTTTTTGTTAGTTTACTTTCCGTTTTTTAAACAATCAACAACTTCTTTAGATGGGAGAAGTGTTTGGATGCTAAACGTAACGGGCAATTGGCGGTTTGCTTTTTGCTTGTGGCAATTGGCTTTTCGCCGAGATTAAGTTTAAAAAAAATTTAATAAGTTTCTGTAGCCAATAGCTAAAAGCCATTCGCCAACAGCAAATCTTAACGTTTTGAGAATTGGAATCTCTTTCTTGCTTTTTTCTGACCTGGCTTCTTTCTTTCCACCATTCTTGCGTCTCTTGTAAGTAAACCAGCTGGTTTTAAAGCTAATCTGAACTCTGCATTGATTTCACATAAAGCTCTTGAAATACCTAATCTGATAGCTTCAGCCTGACCTGTATTTCCACCACCGAAAACGTTTACAGTAACATCGTACTGACCAACAGTTTCAGAAAGGATGAACGGCTGGTTTAATTTGTAAACCATCACGTCTGTAGAGAAATATTCTTTAGCATCTTTACCGTTTACTGTAATGTTACCAGTTCCTGGCTTTACATAAACTCTAGCTACAGAAGTTTTTCTTCTTCCGATTTTGTGAACTATAGACATAATTAATTATTTAAATTCGTTAACATTAATTGTTTTAGGCTGTTGAGCTTCATGTTTGTGCTCAGTTCCTTCATAAAGATAAAGATTCTTAAGGATAGCAGCTCCAAGTCTGTTTTTAGGCAACATACCTTTTACTGATTTTTCCAATACTTTTAAAGAATCTTTCTTCTGAAGTTCAGCCGCAGTCATAGACTTCTGTCCACCAGGGTAACCTGTATGCCAGATGTAAGTCTTATCGTTCCACTTGTTTCCAGAAAGAGTAACTTTCCCAGCGTTCAAAACGATTACGTTATCACCACAATCTACGTGAGGTGTGTAGTTCGTTTTGTGCTTACCTCTCAAAATCTTTGCAACCGTAGAAGCTAGTCTTCCCAACGGTTGTCCTTCAGCGTCTACTACAACCCATTCTTTATTTGCAGTAGCTTTGTTCGCTGAAACAGTTTTGTAACTTAATGTATTCACACGTTTTAGTTAAAGATTAAACATAATTTTCCCCTAAAAGGGTGTGCAAAGGTAAGAATAATTTTTTGAACAGAAAAATATTATTTAAAATGTATGAAGAATATCTTTCATGCTCATTATCACAGAATTACTTTCTTAAAGATTTATTGGCTCTGAAACTTGCAATTAGATAATAGGCTACAAAGACTGTAGAAAATTTTAGAATTGACGGAATAGCAAGCTCCAAACTAAACAGTAAAGTACCTACAGCCACCAAAATAATCATCGCTAAAAAAGAGAAAACAAGTTTCTTAACCAACGTAAACTCAGTAGAATCTAAGAAATACGCCAATCCCCATGCTGAACCAAATGCAAATGCATAATAAACTTCTAAGCCAGGATGTGTCGCATCGATAAAAAAGTAATTAAAAAGGAAACTTACAACAGTTCCTATCGCGAAGTATAATAGTGCTTTATTCATACCTTAATATAAGAGTATGCAAAAATAAAGTTTTTTTGCCTGATTAAGACTTTGGCTTCATAAAATCGCTCCTCTCCTATCACATGTTAGGAAAATTGAAAAAAACAGCAAAACAAAAACACATTAAACAATTAAAAATCAAAACATTAAATCAAAACCAAAGATTTTTAATTTATTATTATATTTGGGTGCTTAGAAATTAGCATTAAGTATGGACACCCAAAAATATACTCCTAAAAACAAAGTAAGAATTGTGACAGCCGCGTCACTCTTCGACGGCCACGATGCCGCAATCAATATTATGCGCCGTGTTATTCAAGGTACAGGATGCGAAGTTATCCACCTTGGTCACGACAAATCTGCTGAAGAAGTTGTAAATACAGCCATCCAAGAAGATGCAAATGCTATCGCTTTAACATCTTATCAAGGTGGTCACAACGAATATTTTAAATACATCTACGACCTTTTAAGAGAGAAAAACTCTCCGCAAATCAAAATTTTTGGTGGCGGAGGTGGTGTAATTCTGCCTGAAGAAATCAAAGAATTGATGGATTACGGAATCGACAGAATCTACTCTCCGGACGATGGCCGTGAACTAGGTTTACAGGGAATGATTGATGATTTGGTTCAGAGATCCGATTTTGCAACCGGTAAAGATGTTACCGCAGAAGATTTAGATTCAATTAGCTTTGAAAATTCAATCAGCATTGCCAAAATTATTTCTGCTGTTGAAAACTTCTCAGAAGAAAAACCAGAATTGGTCTCTGCGATTGACGAAAAATCAAAAGACCTCAACATTCCGATCATCGGAATTACAGGAACTGGTGGTGCCGGAAAATCTTCATTAACAGACGAGTTGGTAAGACGTTTCATCCGTTCAAATCCGGATAAAAAAATTGCAATCATCTCTATTGACCCTTCAAAAAAGAAAACAGGAGGTGCGCTTTTAGGAGACAGAATCCGTATGAATGCGATTAACGACCCAAGAGTTTATATGCGTTCGATGGCAACGAGAGAAAACAACGTTTCAGTTTCTCCGTTCATTCATTCTGCTTTGAATGTTCTGAAATTAGCTCATCCAGACGTAATTATTTTGGAAACTTCAGGGATTGGACAATCGGGTTCAGAGGTTTCTGATTTTGCGGATGTTTCCATGTACGTAATGACTCCTGAATACGGTGCTTCAACACAGTTGGAAAAAATCGACATGTTGGATTATGCAGATTTAGTTGCTTTAAATAAATCAGACAAAAGAGGTGCTCTTGATGCGCTTCAAGCCGTAAGAAAACAATTCCAGAGAAACCATTTATTATGGGAGCAGCCATTGGATGAAATGCCGGTTTATGCTACCAAAGCTTCTCAGTTCAACGACCACGGAACGACAGAATTGTACAACAGACTGATTTCTAAAGTAAATGATAAGTTTGAAAACTTAAACCTTCAAACTTTTGTTGAACAGGAAATTACAGACGAAGTGACGATTATCCCTCCAAAAAGAGTACGTTACCTTTCTGAAATTGTAGACAACAACAAACAATACGACGCCAACATTGAAAAACAAGCCGAACTGGCAAGAACAATGTATCATATTGAAGGGGTTAAAAATATAATTTCTAATGAAACTTTAGACGCTGAATATCAGAAAGCTGAAAAAGAACTTCAACAGGAAAACATCGATTTCCTAAAAACTTGGGACGATACGAAAAAAGCTTTCCACGAAGAGTTTTATTCTTACTTCGTAAGAGGAAAAGAAATTAAAGTTGAAACCTCAACAGAATCTTTATCTCACCTGAGAATTCCAAAAATTGCGTTGCCAAAATATAATGATTGGGGCGATTTAATTAAATGGAAAGGACAGGAAAACCTTCCAGGAAGTTTCCCTTACACAGCAGGAATTTACCCTTTCAAAAGAACAGGTGAAGACCCAACGAGAATGTTCGCCGGAGAAGGAGGCCCTGAAAGAACCAACAGAAGATTCCACTATGTTTCTGCGGAAATGCCTGCAAAGCGTCTATCTACCGCTTTCGACTCGGTAACATTGTACGGACAAGACCCTGCTTTACCACCAGATATTTATGGTAAAATCGGAAATGCCGGAGTTTCTATTGCAACTTTGGATGATGCTAAAAAACTCTATTCAGGTTTTGATTTGGTGAATGCACTGACTTCAGTTTCGATGACCATCAACGGACCTGCTCCAATGTTGTTGGCGTTCTTCATGAATGCAGCCATCGACCAGAATGTTGAAAAATATATTGCTGAAAATAATCTTGAGGCTAAGGTTGAGGCTAAGCTTAAGGAAAAGTTTGATGACAAAGGACTAGCAAGACCAAAATACAACGGAGAATTACCTCCATCAAATAATGGTTTAGGTTTAAAATTACTAGGAATCACGGGGGATGAAATCATTCCTGCTGATGTGTATGCTGAAATTAAAGCAAAAACCATCGCAACGGTTCGTGGAACGGTTCAGGCGGATATTTTAAAAGAAGACCAAGCTCAAAACACGTGTATTTTCTCTACTGAATTTGCTTTGAGATTGATGGGTGACGTTCAGGAATATTTCATCAAAGAAAAAGTAAGAAACTTCTATTCGGTTTCTATTTCGGGGTATCACATTGCAGAAGCGGGAGCAAACCCGGTTTCTCAGTTGGCATTTACGTTAGCAAATGGTTTCACGTATGTTGAATACTATTTGAGCAGAGGAATGGATATCAACGACTTCGCTCCTAACCTATCGTTCTTCTTCTCTAATGGTATCGATCCTGAATATTCAGTAATCGGACGTGTCGCAAGAAGAATCTGGGCTAAAGCCATGAAACTGAAATACGGAGCCGATGAAAGAAGCCAGATGTTGAAATACCACATTCAAACTTCAGGTCGTTCGCTTCACGCGCAAGAAATTGATTTTAACGACATTAGAACGACTCTTCAAGCACTGTACGCAATCTACGACAACTGTAACTCTCTTCACACCAATGCGTATGACGAGGCGATTACGACTCCAACTGAGCAATCGGTTAGAAGAGCAATGGCAATTCAGTTGATTATTAATAAAGAACTTGGTTTAGCGAAAAACGAAAACCCGCTTCAAGGTTCATTTATTATTGAAGAACTGACAGATTTAGTGGAAGAAGCAGTTTATGCAGAATTCGACAGAATTACAGAAAGAGGTGGCGTTTTGGGTGCGATGGAAACCATGTATCAACGCTCAAAAATTCAGGAAGAATCTATGCATTACGAATGGTTGAAGCACACCGGAGAATATCCAATTATCGGAGTAAATACTTTCTTAGGAAAAGACGGTTCGCCAACGGTTCGTCCGGGAGAAGTTATCCGTTCTACTGAGGAGGAAAAGCAATTCCAGATTGAAATGCTTCACAACTTCCAAAAATCGAATCATGATAAATCGGAAGAAGCTTTGAAAACTCTACAACACGCAGCCATCAACCAGCAAAACTTATTCGAAGTGATGATGGATGCTGTGAAATACTGTTCTCTTGGACAAATTACTAACGCTTTGTTTGAAGTGGGTGGTAAATACAGAAGAAACATGTAGTCCGTAGCCGGACAGGCAGTTTTTAATACTAAGTATTTTAAAAATTATAAATCAAACCTCAAGGATTTTCTTTGAGGTTTTTTTGTACCTTAGGTTCAAATAATTAAAACCCATGATTGTTTTCAAAATTGATAAACCTTGCAGTGAAAACTGGGAGAATATGCTGAATATTCCGGAAGGGAAATTTTGCGATTTGTGTAGAAAAAAGGTCTATGATTTAGATACTATCTCTTCAGTAGATACCAAAGAATTACTTAATAAAAATTCAGAGTTCTGTGGAAAAAAAACTTCATTAAAACCAGCCTTATCTGGTTTACTCCTGGCTTTAACTCTTACTTCAACTACATTTTCAAAAGCCCAAAATAAAAATTCATCTACGTCTGCAACAGAAAATATTTATCAAAAGGAAATTACTATTAATGGTACACTCACCTCTTCGGATAAAAGAGAATTACTGTCCGGAGAGATATCTTTAGTAACCATAGAAAAAGTTTATTCTGCAACGGCAGATAAAAATGGAAACTTCTCTCTTAAATTCCCTGAAAAAGTTTTAACAGAATACAATATTATCAGAATTGATTATACTATTTTAGATTACAATAACAAAGAATTCACTGATTATAAATCGACAATTTTCACAACAAAAGAATTATTAGCAAAGCAAAAGTTTGATATTAATGACAATTATATGACAATTGGAGGAGCTATCATTACAGATATTCAACCTCCCAATTTCTATTATTTCAATGGCAAAAAAATCGGTAAAAGGAAGTTTGAAAAATTGAAAAAAGAAAATCCAAGTTATAAATATTTTGTATTTTATGATGAAGTTACTACTCAAAAATTGACTAAAAAAAGTTTTGTAGATACTCTATATTTGCTCTATTCTAATTAAAACAATGTATTCAAAATTACCATCTAATCTTCACGGTTCTTTATAATTTCACAAAATAGTTCGTAACAATTCTTAAATAATGACAATGAAAATCGCTTTAAAAAAAATATCACTTATCATAACTATTAGTTTATCTACCCTATTATTTTCGCAAAAGCGTACGGAAGAATTTACAATTACTGCTTCAAATCAAAAGATAGAAAAAAGCTATTATAAAAGCATTTCTATTATTGATAAGAGAATTGATACTACTTCCATAGGAATTGTGCAACAAGGAGGTTTAAACGCAAAAGCGAGAGTAATTGCTACATCTTCTCTAGCTTCTCAATTCCAAAATATTTTAGATAATATCAATGGAGAAAATGCGGAAAATGGCCATTTAGTCTTATACCTTAAACAATTATATTTTGCAGAAGTCAACAAATCATTTTCCGAATTCGGCTATTGTTATTTTCAGGCATTTCTATTTGCTAAAAATGAAGACAATACTTATTCTTTGCTTGAGAAAACAGATACTGTTATAGAGCATAAAGGTACTGATGTTACGAAAGACATATTAAGAAAAGGCAGCGAAATGCTTAGCGATTTTATCATCAAAAATGCTTCAAAAAAACCAGCCACAACAGAACAGTATACTTTAGACCAAATTAACCGCTTTGATGATATTTACAAAAAATCTATTCACTTATTTAATTCAAGTCAGTTAAAAGACGGTGTTTATAAGGATTATATTTCATTAAAAAATCTGCAGCCACAGAAAGAAATATCCGATGCAAAATTTTACGGAAATATGCCCAAAATTGTGAAAATTTATGAAACGGTGGAAGGAAAAGAAAAAGAAATTAAAAAAGAAGACATTTACGCTATTGTATACAAAGGTGAACCTTATATTTATCTTCCTATTGAAAACCTTTTCACCAAAGCGGAAAAAAGAGACAACGATTATTATTTTATAGGAAAATTAAGGTCGGGAGGTCCAAACACTGGAAATGTAAGTATCGGAATGTTTTTCGGAGCAGTCGGTGTTTTATTAGCCTCCAATCCTGCTTATCCTTTTGAACAAAAAATAGATTACCTCAACGGAGCATTTATTCCTATCAAAGAAATTCAATCCAAAAAATATTAATTCAGAGAATCTCCCTATTTTTGGGAGATTTTTATTTTACAATGCAACCAAAAGCCATCTTCAACTGGAGCAGCGGAAAAGATTCTGCGCTCGCTTTATATAAAATTTTACAGGAAAATCAATTTGAGGTTACTTCTCTTCTAACAAGCATCAATAAAGAGTTTCAAAGAATTTCGATGCACGGCGTTCATGTTTCTTTACTTGAAAAACAAGCGGAAAGTTTAGGGTTTCCTTTAATTAAAATGGAACTTCCAAAAGAACCTTCCATGGAAGAATACCGCAATATCATGAGTAAAACCATGAGTGAAATTCAACAAAAAGGTGTTACGCATTCTATTTTTGGAGATATTTTCCTGGAAGATTTAAAGAAATACAGAGAAGACCAACTTCAATCGATTGGAATGAAAGGCGTTTTCCCTCTCTGGAAAATTGATACCAAAGACCTCATCAAAGAATTTCTGGATTTAGGCTTTAAAACCATCGTAACTTGCGTGAACGAAACCTATTTAGACAAAAGCTTTGCCGGAAGAATTATCGACGAAGATTTTCTAAAAGATTTACCCAAAAATGTAGACCCTTGCGGAGAAAACGGAGAATTTCACACCTTTTGTTTTGATGGACCAATTTTTAAAAATCCTATTGCATTTGAAATTGGTGAAATTGTAAAAAAAACATACCCCAAACCTAAAACTGATAACGACAACGAAGAAGGCGAATATGTTTTCTGGTTTTGCGATTTGATTTTGAAGAAATAGCCTAAAACATTCTTTTCAACTAAAGAAAATTTATAACATAAAACTTCTTAGAAAATAGCATTCTAAGGAATTTTATTTCTATTCAGAAACTTTAAAATTTTTCTCCAGATATGGCATAACTTTCTTTAAAGTTTCTATATATTTTTGCTGAGCAATAATGCTACTTGTTTGAAAAAAGAAGTAAAATAACATGAGAAAATTGATAACAACACCCTTAAAGCTATCAAAATTCAGAAATCCTTCATTCATTTCAAAAACAAATTTGAAAACCCACCAACTTGATGACATTGGTAAAATAAATAATACCCCTACAAGGTTTTGATAGGCAGAAAGTGTTATATTTTTATATTGCTTGGGTAGATCAAAATATTTTTTTTCTTTAACAAAAACAAACAACGGAAATAAAATCAGCAGTCCAGAAAAACCGCCATAAATTATTCTAAAAACTTCAAACGGCATTAAAACATAAAACAAAATCATCATCAATTGGCAAATTATGGCAATAATGATAGCTTTTTTTAGAATAGAATATGATTTCTGCGCTGAAGTTTTTTTAATAAGGAATGAAGTATCTTCTAAACTCCAGTTTCCATCCCAGGAAATTTTCAAATCGTCGTGCCATGCAATAATTGTGGAATTAAAAGCTTCTTCAAAAGACATTTTACCTCCTGCTTCTTTGTCATTAATTTGGCTAAGAAAATGATCTTCAACCTCCATCAATAAATCAATTGGGAGTTTTTTCGTTAAAAGATATTGTCTTATTTCGTTTTTTTGTTCGGTTGTCATCATTTGAAATTAATTTAAAATTTGAAGCTTTTTTAACGCTTTTTTATGTTCAATAAAATTTAAAATTCCGAAAATTCCGAATGTATACAGAAATACACGGTAAGTAGATAATAAGATCAACACAACCATCGAACTATTTTTTTCGGAATCAAAAAAATTAAATAAATGCTCACCTCCATTAAGTATCACCTGGCAAATTCCGAAGAAGCAAGTCAGCAACAAATTAATATTTTGCTGATAAACTGTAAAATTCACTTTGCTTTTGTATTTAAAATCTCTCTTAAAATAGCTTATATGCTTTAAATTAAAAAAATATAAGAAAATCGCTAACAATAAAAATATCGAATGACTACTTATATAATATATTTTGAAAATTTTAAAGTTATCAGACAAAGCAATCATCAAAAAGCTCGACAAAAAAAACAGTAAACCCAAGAAAAATGACTTCAAAAGAATCGAATTAAACTTTTGCTTCATAATATTTTTTACAATTTTGGGAATCTTTTCAGACCCGTAGAAAATCCAATACTTTACGGGAATAAACTGTTTCTCCCACGCTAATTCTACTTTTAAAAAAGCAGGTTCAAAATCAATATTATTTCCGATCATACAATCTTCTATTTGCAAAATCAGATGATCTTTTACTTCGAGCAAAATATCCAAAGGCAACTTTTTAGAAATTAAATACTGCTCAATCTGCAGTTTCTGTTCTTCCGAAATCATATATCAAAAATCGTCTTTAGATTAAATAAATAACTGCGCATCTCGTCTTCCTGAGTGGCTTGCTGGCTTTTTCCCTTTTCAGTTAAGAGATAATATTTCCTACTTCTTCCATTAATTTCCTGAACTTCGGAGGTAATAATTCCATCCGCCTCCAATTTATGTAAAAGAGGATACAGTGCGCCTTCAGTCATTTCCAACTCGCCTTCCGTCAGTTCTTTTGCACGTTGCGTAATTTGATAGCCGTACATTTTTACTTCTTTAGAAAGTAATTTTAGAATAATATTTTGAAGCGTTCCTTTATAGAGACTATTCTTTTTCATCTCAGCAATTTTATACCTTACAAACTTATGCATAATTTTCTTATGTATATAGAATTTTAACAATTTCTAAAATTCTTTTTTTTAAACTAAATTTATAGTCAAGATTAAAAATAACTAAAAATCAAATAGTTAATATTAAATTTTAAAATACAAATCAGAAGAAATAAACTCGGAAGAAAAATAAAGAAACCCGTATCTTTGCCAAGATGATTTCAGCAGAGAAAATAATTTTAGGAATTGATCCCGGAACAGCCGTGATGGGATTTGGTTTAATATCGGTAAAAAAAGGTAAAATGGAAATGATTTCCATACACGAATTGATTCTGAAAAAATATCCCAACCACGAAACCAAACTGAAATATATTTTCGATAAAACTTTAGCATTAATCGACGAATTTCATCCCGATGAAGTGGCGCTAGAAGCTCCTTTTTATGGTAAAAATGTACAATCTATGCTGAAATTAGGAAGAGCGCAAGGCGTTGCAATGGCTGCAAGTTTGTACCGAAACATTCCAATCACCGAATATTCTCCTAAAAAAATAAAAATGGCAATCACCGGAAACGGAAATGCCAGTAAAGAGCAGGTTGCAGGTATGCTCCAAAACCTTTTAAAACTGAAAGAATTCCCAACGAAATATTTGGATGCATCCGACGGTTTGGCGGTTGCAGTTTGCCATCATTTCAACTCGGGAACTCTTTCCGATACAAAGTCTTATTCAGGTTGGGAAAGCTTTTTGAAGCAAAACCCAGATCGTTTAAAATAAAACTACTTGTATTCTTCAGGTGTTACAGAAAAATAGGTCGTCAATTTGCCGTTCTTATCGTAATATACATAGTTGAATTTTACCTGATGATTTTTTAGTTCTTCCATCTCAGACGAAGTTTGCAAGCTTTTTCTTACTTCATCTTTTGCCATCTCTTTGAAAGATTTTATATCTGCTTCAGAAACATTTTCTTTTACATCTTCGGTAAGCGTGTAATTATATTTTAAACTTAAATGCCCTGCAGAAACACTATCCAAACGAATTCCGTCGCTTAAAGTTTGTGGCGCCATATTATTCATAGAAACTGCAGCTTCCTTTAATTCTTTGTCTACAGAATCATCATTTTTACAAGAATACAAAGCCGCAACAAGCGACAATAAAGAAATTTTGATGGTGGTTTTCATAAGAATATTTTTTAAGGTTACGATGTAAATACAATTACTATGCAATACTTAAAAACAGAGTTATTTATAGAAACTAAAAAGTTACTTGGTAAAACCTATTACTATTTGTAACAATGGTATATTTTTTACTACTAATTTTGTAGAAATTTCTATAATGAAAAAAACACAGAACACAGTATATCATACCGATTATAAAATTAATTGGTTTCAAAAATTTTTGATGATCTGCTCCGGCGGAAATATTCACATTTTGAAAAAAACACCAAGTGAATGGAATAAATTTGCAGGAATTGGCGGCATCGTACTTTTCACCGCAGTTTTTGCAACGCTTTCTGCTTCTTACGCAATGTTTACCATCTTCGATGATCTTTGGGCTTCCATCGGTTTCGGAATTTTGTGGGGATTAATGATTTTCAATTTAGACCGATACATTGTTTCTTCCATTAAAAAAACGGGAACTTGGTGGAATCAAATCTTAATGTCGATCCCGAGATTGATTTTAGCAACTTTTTTAGGAATTATTATTTCTAAACCTTTAGAGCTAAAAATCTTTGAAAAAGAAGTAAACAAACAGCTTAACACTATTATTCAGAGGAATAAAACCGAGCTGCAAAAGCAAATGAATGGCAGAATTCTGCAACAATCAGGACCTTTTGAAACCGAGAAGAAACAAATCACTGAAAAAATTGCACTGTACCAAAAATCGTACGATTCTGCTGCCGTAGAACTTGAAAAAGAAATTCTTGGAAAACAAACCGGGATGACCAGCGGAAAAGTAGGTTTTGGTACTAATGCAAAAAGAAAACAGGAACTAAAGGAACAACGACGTCAAGACTTGGAAAACTACCAAAAACAGGTTGCTCCTCGTTTAGAATATTTGGATAAAGAAATTTCCAAAGTCTACACCAATTTGGAAACCGAAAGAAAATCTACAGAAACATTTGAAGATAAATTCAACGGTTTTGCAGCAAGACTTCAAGCTTTGGACGAATTAGGAAAAAATTCGGCAATCATTGCAACTGCTGCAGCCTTTATTATGGGACTTTTTATCTGTTTAGAAATATCACCCGTTTTAATTAAACTAATTTCTTCGGTTGGACCTTATGATTATCTTCTTGAGAAAACTGAAAACGATTTCCGACTTTATTCTAAAGAAAAAATTGAAAAAGGAAATACTTTAACCGATCATCGAATTGATGATTTTAAAGATAAATTGAAATAAATTATAATTAAAAAAATTTCGGCGGTCGCTTCGCGACCGCCGAATTTTTTAATATCATCAAAGAAAATTTAGCATTACACTAAAAATTCATTTTATAGCGAATAGTTAGGCGCTTCTTGAGTGATAATTACATCGTGGGGGTGAGATTCTTTCAAACCGCTTCCTGTAATCATTACCATTTTAGTTTCTGTTTGAAGTGCAGTGATGTCTTTTGCTCCGCAATATCCCATTCCTGCTCTTAAACCTCCTGTTAATTGGAAAATAACGTCTTCCAATTTACCTTTACTAGGAACTCTTCCTTCAATACCTTCAGGAACGAATTTTTTAGCTTCACTTTGGAAATATCTTTCTTTACCTCCTCTTTTCATTGCAGAAAGACTTCCCATTCCTTGGTATGTTTTGAACTTTCTCCCTTGGAAAATAATTTCTTCTCCCGGAGCTTCGTCTGTACCAGCTAAAAGAGAACCCAACATTACTGCTCCTGCTCCACTTGCGATAGCTTTTACGATATCACCAGAAAGTTTAATACCTCCATCGGCAATTACCGCTACATTTTTAGTTTTAGCAAATTCATAAACGTTGTAGATTGCAGATAACTGAGGAACCCCAACTCCGGCAACCACTCTTGTTGTACAGATAGAACCAGGACCAACTCCCACTTTAAGAACATTTGCTCCAGCTTTAATCAAATCTTCTGCAGCTTCTGCCGTTACGATGTTTCCACCAACAATATCTAAATCTGGGTATGCTCTTCTGATTTCAGCGATTTTATCTAAAACACCTTTAGAATGACCGTGTGCAGAATCGATTCCGATAATATCAACACCTGCTTTTACCAAAGCTTCAATTCTTTCTAAGGTATCTTCTCCCACACCAACACCTGCACCAACGATCAATCTACCGTTTTGGTCTTTGTTTGCGTTGGGATATTCTAATTGATTGTCAATATCTTTAATGGTAATTAAACCTACCAATTTATTATTCTCATCAACAATTGGCAGTTTTTCTACACGACCTTGAAGGAGTATTTCTTTTGCTTTCTCAAGGTTTGTATTTTTATCTGAAGTGATAAGATTATCTTTCGTCATAATCTCTTCAACTTTCATATCAAGATTTTCTTGATATTTTACATCTCTGTTGGTAATAATTCCGATTAAGGTATTTTCAGCATCAACTACAGGAAGACCAGAGATTTTATATTTAGCCATCGTTTCTTTAGCTTCAGCTAAAGTATGATCTTTAGAAAGCGTTACGGGATCAGAGATCATTCCGTTTTCAGAACGTTTTACTCTGTTTACCTGAGCAGCCTGCTCTTCGATGGTCATATTTTTATGAATGAAGCCTAAACCACCAACTCTTGCCAATGCAATCGCCAAATCTGCCTCTGTAACTGTATCCATCGCAGCGGAAACAATAGGAACATTAAGCGTAATTTTGTCGGTAAGTCTTGATTTTAATGAAACCTGATTAGGTAAAACTTCAGAATAAGAAGGAACTAGAAGCACGTCATCGAAAGTGATGGCTGTCTCTACAATTTTGTTATGAATAGACATCTTTACTTTCTTGCAAAATTAAGACTTTTTACTGGAATACGAAAATGCAATTAAATAGTTTAAATAAAACTTAATAATAAATACTATAAATAAAACAGCCGCTCCCTGAGAAACGGCTATTCTAGCTTGTTGAGTAAAATATAATCGAATATTAATTGATGCTTTTTAAGCTTCCTCCGGAGATTTTACTGATGTCTGAATTGATTTTAGGATTCCCTTTATACTTAATTGAACCTCCCGAAGAAGCCTTCGCGGCAAGTTCTTCTTCAACATCGCAGCTTACAGATGCTCCCGAAGTTGCATGAATTTCTACCTTTTTAAAAGACAAATTCCCGGTATTTCCTGTGGCACCACTGCTAACTTCCAACTTTCCAAAACCTACATTTCCGTTCAAGTTTGCTGTTGAACCGCTTGTTAATTTCATTATCAATTCATTGGCTTTAAGACGTGAATTAATAACCGCTCCGGAAGTCACAGTTATTGAACCCTGCTCTTTAATATTTAGATCTGCGTTTACAACTGCTCCTGAACTTACTTCCACATTCATTTTCGTTTCATTAATTGCATTAATAGAATTGAAAACTGCGCCAGAAGTCGTTTTTATCTGCTCAAGATTTGGCGCAGAAACATTTACGCTTATATTTTTAAACTTTAAATTCTTTTGTCCTTTATCGTCGATGTAAACATTTAAAATTCCGTTTTCTACGCGAGTTACGATGTATTGAAGTTTATCTGCATCTGCAACAACATTTACTGAAATTGGAGATTCTTGTTTAAAGTTTAGAACAACTCCGGTAGCAACATTAACCCCTGAAAACTGACCAACATTGCGGTTTTCATTCGTAGTGCTTGTTGTTTTTTTAATATCAGTTTTTGTGTCATGTTTATTTGAAAAAGACCTCAATTTATTTTCAGAAGATCGAATCATTCGATTTACATCATCCATCTTCATTTTTCCTTGCAGCATAAAAACTGCAATTTCATCCTTAGAATCTACTTTGAAAATAAGATTTTCAAGCATACCTTCTTTTTCTTTCTCTGCTAAAAAATTTATTGAGGCATCATCATTTTTGATCAACATTAGCTCTTTCATCTTCAAACTGTCAAGAAGATTGTCAACACGTTGACTTTTTTCCTCATTCTTTTTAATCTGCCATACATTTTCTGACTTTAGATGATCAGGAAAGGTTATTTTTGAAAAAACCAAAAGTTTCATACCATCAACATCTTGCATAATAGGCTTTAACGTCTTTAAGTAACTATCATTAATATCAATACTATTAAGGAGATTAAACATAGGTTTTTTAATCTCAATGGAAGTAACTCCCTGCTTCTGCAAATCGTTAAAAAGTTTATCAATTTTTTCAGACTGTGCCGTACAAGTCGTAAAACCACCGACAAAAAAAAGGATGAGTAGAAATATATTTTTCATTTTTAGTTGATTATTCTTCGTTAAAACTTTCTTCGTTGTTGAATGAAGCGACTGTTTTTCTAAATTCATTTCTCATTTTTAGAAAAGAAAAAGTGGCAATATCGATCGCTTCTTTTTCATTTGTTATTTTTTTTCCATTCACGATTACATAAGCATCTTGATAGGCAGAAGAATCGGTCGGAGAGCTATTATGAACGTATTTTGGCTTTATTTCTTTTTTCATTCTGGCTTTTTTAGAAAGCAATTCTTCCAGCTCATCTTTATCTGCAATAGTATTTTCTACAAAAAGCGAATCTCTTTTTTCACCCGAAACAGAATCTGTGTAATTCACCGCAACTTGTGTTTGATGTTCATGATTTTCAGCGATGAAATCATTTTTCTGTTTTAAAATTTCGTTCTTCACTAAATCTTCACGGTCAGAAACCGGAGTTGAATCAACCAATAAAAAAGCAGCCAAACCAAATGAAAGTACAAAACTTGCCGCCATCCAAAACCATTTCGGGAATCTTGGCTTTTCTTTAGAATTGATAGGAATAACCGGTGTTTCCTTATCAGAAATCACTTCATCGTTTCCTTCTGCTTTTTGAAGAAAATCGTCGAAATCCCAATTCATCTTTTCTTCCTTTAAACTTTGGAAGACTTCGTTATATTTATTTTGAAATTTGTCGTTGTTCATAGCTCATCAATTGAGAGATTTGTTCTTTTACTTTTTGTCTTGCGCGCATTAGATTTACTCGTACTGCGTTTTCTTCTATTTCCATGATTTCGGAAATTTCCGACACTTCGTATTCTTCTACATCTTTTAGATGGATCACCATTTTTTGTTTTTCTGGAAGCTGATTGATAAAATGGATGATATGTTCTTTCAAATTATTCACTTCCATACTGTACAATTCTGAACGATGAAGTTGAAGGTCTGCAAAACCTACTTTTACGTCGTGATGTTTCAATCGATTAAGGCATTCGTTCCGGACAGACTTTAAAGCATAAGATTTTAAATTTCCTAAGGTTGAAAGCTCTTCTTTTTTCTGCCAGAATTTTATCATTAAATCTTGCACCACATCTTCGGCTTCGTCGCTACTCATCACAAACCTTTTGGCAAAACGGAACATCTCATCCCTGAGAATAAATACCGTATTCCTAAAAGTTTCTTGGGTCATAAGTTTCGTTTCTAAAAATAAGACAGTCTAAAGTTTCAATTTATTACATTAAAAACAAAAAAACTTCAAAAAAATTTTTGAAGCTTCTTTATATAATAAATAATTGTGGTGTGTGCGGTTAATAATTCTCAAAAACATGCTTGAAAATTGCTTTATCTTCGTCTGTAAAGGCTACTTTTCTTCTTGCCATTACTTTTTCTGCGACTTCATAAGCTTTGTCTAGTTTAAATCTTTCGTCGTCTTTAAAACCTCCCCAAGAGAAGTTTTCAATTAAATTTGGAGGGAAACCTTCTTTAAAAATATTAGATGCGACGCCTATTACGGTTCCGGTGTTCAACTGAGTATTGATTGCGGTCTTAGAATGATCTCCCATAATAACTCCCGCAAATTGCAGTCCTGTATCTTGGAATTCTTTGGTTCTGTAACTCCAAAGTTTTACATTTCCATAGTTATTTTTTAGGTTTGAAGAATTGGTATCTGCACCCATGTTGCACCATTCTCCAATCACCGAATTTCCTACAAAACCATCATGTCCTTTGTTTGAATATCCAAAAATAATAATGTTACTTACTTCTCCACCCACTTTTGAATGTGGACCAACCGTTGTAGCACCGTAAATTTTCGCTCCCAAATTAAATTTCGAACCTTCACAAAGCGCAATCGGACCGCGAAGGTTACAACCTTCCATTACTTCGGCATTTTTCCCGATGTAGATTTTTCCGGTTTTGGTATTTAATGTTGAAAACTCAATTTCTGCACCTTCTTCGATAAATAAATCTTCCTCGCTCCCTAAAAATCCATTGGTTGCAGATAATTCTTGAGAAACTTTTCCTTTTGTTAAAAGTTCAAAATCGAAATCAATTGCTTCTTTGTTGAATGTAAAAAGGTCTGTTGGTTTTTTAAAGAAAATTAAATCTTCTTTAATATCCGTCATTTTCTCAATTTGATGAAGAGAAAAACCATCCATATTGATTTTTGCGGCAACCAATTCGTCTTCGTAGACTAAAGCTTCGCCTTGCTTTAATTCTTTAATTTGCTGAATAACAGTTTCTGTTGGCAAAAAATTAGGAACCAAAAACAGGCTTTCTTTTTTCTCTGGCTCTCTGAATTTTCCTTGAAGATACATTTCCGTAAACCAAGAAATCTCTGTAGAATCTAGAATTTTTTGCCATCTTTCGGAAAAAGTAAGAATTCCGCAACGCATTTCTGCGACAGGTCGTGTAAAAGTAAGCGGAAGAAAATCTTCCCAATATTGTGCATCAGAAAATACAACTTGCATGAGGTTTCTAGTTTAAAATTTATGTTCCAAGATTTAAAATTCAGGGTAAACAAAAATACGAATCATCATGGGAAGTTTTACTATGTAAATTTTAAATTTCTTATAAAACATAAAAAAAGTCTTTCGAAAAATCGAAAGACTTTAAATATTGTAAAATCAAAAAAATTACTTAGCGAATTTTTTGTATTTGTTCATGAACTTATCAACTCTACCTGCAGTATCAACCAATTTAGTTTTACCAGTGTAGAAAGGGTGAGAAGTTGAAGAGATTTCCATTTTGATTAATGGATACTCAGTTCCTTCAAACTCGATTGTGTCTTTAGTATCTGCAGTAGATTTGCACAAAAATACCTCGTCGTTACTCATATCTTTGAAAACAACAAGTCTATAATTTTCTGGGTGGATTCCGTTTTTCATAATAAATTTTTAAAAAATTAAAGTTTGCTTTCGAAATAGTAATGGATATTTCTCTGCTAAATTTTAGGTTGCAAAAATACAATAATTTTTATAATATACAAATACTGTTTTCAATATTTTTCTTCAACAAGAAAATTAAAGTATTTTCGTTAAATTTGAAATTCTTAAACCTGAATTTCAATGAAATTTAAAATACTCCTTCTGGCTTCTTTCTGGCTTGCTCTTTTGGCAATATCTTGTAATAGAGACGATATTTCATTCGAACAACCTTCGCAAGAACTTCGTTTTAACCGTGATACTGTGTTTTGCGATACTGTTTATCATCAAGTAAGGTCTGAAACTTATGCCGTAAAAGTTTATAACAACGAAGACAAAGATATTCTTATCCCAAGAATTCATCTCGAAAAAGGAGCTTCATCTTTATATAAAATAAATGTAGACGGAAAACCTGGTTACGATTTTAAAGACGTTCCTTTAAGAAAAAACGACAGCTTATATATTTTTGTAGAAATTGCTCCTCAAGCAACAGGTCCGGAAGCTATTGCGGAAGACAGAGTTGTCTTTACCTCTCCTGTCGGACAACAATTTGTTACTTTATTTTCAGTAGTTCAGGATGCGGAGTTTTTTATAAAAACACCAACAAATGCTAATATTATTGATGCCAATACAACATGGTCGAATTCTAAGGCGAAAATTATTTACGGAGATTTAACCCTAGACGATGGCGTTGCTCTGAACGTACAACCCGGAACGAAAATTTATTTTCATAAAAACAGTGGAATGTTTGTTTCTACAGGCGCATCTTTAAATTTGAACGGAACACAGACCAACCAAATCATTATGCGAGGCGACCGAAACGATACGTATTACGATACCATCCCTAATAATTGGAACTCAGTGAAAATGGAAGCAGGTTCTATCATCAATATGAATCACACTAGACTTTTCGGAGGAATTAACGGTTTAGAGATGAAAGAAGCAACAGCAAACATCAGAAATTCTTTTATTCATACCTTTTTAGAAAGCGGAATTTATGCGGTAGCTTCAACAGTAAATGCAGAAAATTTGGTGATGAATAATTGCGGCGATGCGTGTGTTTCAATCTTCAAAGGAGGAAGCCACTCTTACGTACATTCTACAATTGCCAATTATTCAGATTTATTACAGTCTAAAACCAGAGTTGGAATTTTTGCTTCAAATGAATGGGTAAACGAAAACGACCAAACCGTACAAGGTGCTCTACAAAAACTGAATATCTGGAATTCTATCGTGTATTCCGACAGAGATAATGCGGTGAATTTAGAACAAACTCCTGGACAGCAATTTGAATTTTCTATAATTAATTCTCTTTTAAAATATTCAGGAACTTCGGAAGCTGGTTTCGATTTTGACACCAATGTAAACGTGGTACAAAGCCTTAAAAACCAAGAGCCAAAATTCATCAATTATTTTGCTGCACAAATGAATCTTCGTGTGGCGACAGATTCACCAGTAAGAAATAAAGGAAACGCAACCATTGCAGCAACCGTTCCTACCGATATTGTAGGAGTTTCCAGAACATCTAATATTACGCTTGGAGCATATCAATAAAATTGATAATTGATAATTGATAATTGATAATTGATAATTGATAATTGAATAAAACTTTACAAAAAAGTGCACAACTTGGCTCATTTTACGTTTGCCTTGTTTCTTTAAAAAATATGGAAATTACAACACTTCAATCTCAGGTCGACGAATGGATTAAAACCATCGGAGTACGATATTTTAACGAACTCACCAATATGGCGATGCTTACCGAAGAAGTGGGTGAAGTTGCCAGAATTATCGCCAGAAGATACGGCGAACAAAGCGAAAAGGAAAGCGATAAAACCAAAGATTTAGGCGAAGAATTGGCCGATGTTCTTTTCGTAACTTTATGTTTAGCCAATCAAACGGGAGTAAATCTACAGGAAGCTTTCGATAAAAAAATGAAAGTAAAAACGGCCCGTGATAAAGACAGGCATAAGAATAACGAAAAGCTAAAATAAGCTGATTATACAACTTTTTTATGAAAATAATTTTAAAAGTAATACTCTTTTTCTCATTCTTTATAGAATCCTTTCATGCACAAATCTTTGTTCCTTATCGAGTAGGCGATAAGTTTGGTATTTCTGATGAAAATGGAAAAATTGCTATTAAACCAGTTTATGATGATATTGAAATTTTAGATAATCAAGGTTTCTTAGCATTTACAAAAAATGGTGATAAGTATAAAAAAAGTTATATAAACAGAAATAAAGTAATTTTAAAAGATACTGATTACGATTATTTTCACGAAGAATTTGGCTATGTGATTGCTGAAAAAATGAAAATGGAGGTATACATGGGAGGAAATAATAAATCTACCGATATTTTTACTCTGGATGGAAAAAAAATATTTGACAAAACTTTCAGCTATATTGTCTTTATCGAAGATAACAAAAAAGCAGCTCTTAAAGATGAAATTCTTATTCTTACTAATGATAAAGGATACTATAGTTTAATACTTTTAGATAAAAAAACATCAAAAACTTTAAAAACTTTTTTTGAAAATGCTGTTTTGGCAGATACGTATTATGAGAACTTTCCTTTTCAGTTTAAAGTAGATTACGTTTTAGCAAGAGAAAACTATAAACAATTACTTACAATTGATTTTAAAAACGGTAAAATTTCAAATTCAACAAATGAAATTCTAAGTGATTCTAGCAATAATGATAACTACCGTGAATCGTACTCTTCTGATGTCCCGGTTCCTAGAGCACCAATGTACACTGAATCGATGAGAGGAGAAACACAAAAAGCAGATAAACCTATAAGTTCAAACCAAAGCTTAATAATGAAAGAAGGGGAAATCAATAAAAAATATTGGGATCCTAATATCTCCGATCGATTAAGATTTTCTGATAAAAAATTGAGTGAAGAATATGCTGTTTTAAAAAACATTAAAAATAAATGGGGATATTTCAACAATCGTTCTTCCACATGGATTTTACCTCCTGAATATGATGAAATTTTTTATCAAGATGCAAAATGTGTTTTTTGTGAATCATTTGTTGTAAGAAAAGGAAACCAATATCAATTCATAGAAAAGGAAAATAACAAAGCTGATTTCACAACCCAACTACTTGATTACTATCCATTATTAAAAGAAAAAAACTATGGTAAAACTGGCTTTTATCTTTTTAAATTATACAATAATGATGGTAATTTTGTATGTTATGCCAATGGAGAAGGTAAAAAATACTACTCTGAAAATTAAAATGAATACCTCATTATATCAAGAGTTTTAATGCAAAGGAAATAATTATGTTACTGAAAAAATCTTCACTAAAACCCAATCAGACGATACAAATTAGCGGTTCGAAAAGCATTTCGAATCGTTTGCTGATTTTGGAAAGTCTGTTTTCAAATATTAAAATAGGAAACTTATCGAATTCGCAGGACACGCA
Source organism: Chryseobacterium sp. HNCC26DJ239 (assembly GCF_057180445.1). NCBI lineage: Bacteria > Pseudomonadati > Bacteroidota > Flavobacteriia > Flavobacteriales > Weeksellaceae > Chryseobacterium > Chryseobacterium sp. HNCC26DJ239. Next base: position 5,362 of record NZ_JBXUGJ010000010.1, on the reverse strand, counting down.
ACTTTTGAAGAAAGCACTTTCGGACGATTCTGAAATTGTCGACATTCATCACGCAGGAACGGCGATGCGTTTTTTAACTTCCTATTATTCCATCCAAGACGGAAAAACCACCATTCTTACCGGTTCTGGAAGAATGAAAGAAAGACCAATCAAAAATTTGGTAACGGCGCTGCAAAATCTCGGTGTTGAAATTGAATATCTGGAAAACGAAGGTTTCCCACCTTTAAAAATTAAAGGAAGAAAAATTACAGAAACCAAAGTTGATGTTCCAGCCAATATTTCAAGCCAGTTTATTACCTCACTTTTATTAATTGCGGGGAAATTGGAGCATGGTTTAGAAATTAATTTAGTCGGAGAAATCACGTCTAGGTCTTATATTGAGATGACTTTGGATATTTTAACCAAATTCGGAATTAAAAATACATTCATCGGCAACACCATTAAAGTTTATCATTTTTCTGAAGCTCAAAACTCGAAACCCGAAACTCAAAACCCGAAACACTATGAGGTAGAAAGCGATTGGAGCTCGGCTTCATATTTCTACTCTTTTGCGGCTTTAGGAAGAGAAACGATTCATTTAAAAAGCTTTTATAAAGAATCTACACAAGGAGATTCTGCGATTGCGAAGATTTATGAAGATTTTTTCGGAATTAAAACCCTATTTAATGAAGAAGCACATCAATTAACTCTTGAACCGATGGTAAATTTCCAGTTTCCTGAGAAAATTGTTTTAGACATGAATAATTGTCCAGACATTGCGCAAACACTTTGTGTAACTGCTTCTGCTTTGAAAATTCCTTTTGAAATTTCTGGTTTGGGAACTTTAAAAGTAAAAGAAACAGACCGACTTTTAGCTCTTCATAACGAACTAAAAAAACTGGGAGCAGAAACAAAAATCACAGATTTAACGATAGCATCTACAAGTTTTAACGAGCCTGAAGAAAATATTTCTATACAAACATATCAAGACCACAGAATGGCGATGAGTTTTGCACCGTTTTGCTTGTTGAAAGAATTAACTCTAGAAGACGAAAATGTAGTAGAGAAATCTTATCCGATGTTTTGGGAGGATTTGTCTGAGATTTTAAATAAACATTAAGTGAAATTTACTTTTTCTTTCCTTGCAATTTTATTTTTCACAATTTCTCAATCGCAGGAATTGAAAGATTTTGTGACTCCAAAGGGTTATAAAAAAATTACAGAAGCGAAAGGGGATTTGGATAAAGATGGAATTGATGAAACGGTAATCATATTTAATACACCAAAAAAAATTAAAAATAATTCGGTTGAAAATTACATAAGAGAATTTTTCATCCTTAAAAATATTTTTGGGAAACAAAAAATCTGGAAACAAAATTCTACAATTCTTCTACCATTAGGTTACGGATTTTATTACGAAAGCGATCCCGATCCAAGTATTCAAATAAAAAATGGATGTCTGATAATTTCACAGCAATTCAATTCAAATTCCAGACGTACTCAAAAATATAAAGATACTTTCCGTTTCCAAGATAATGACTTCTATTTAATCGGAGCTCTTACCACTTTTACCAGCAATTGTGAATTTTCCACCAGTCACGAAATTAATTTCTCAACTGGTAAAGCCATCGCAAATGAGGAGTTTGAAAATTGTTATGAGGAAAATGCTCCAACTGAAAAAGATTTTCATAAAGAATTTATCCATAAACTGAAAACCCTTATAAAAATGAATAATTTTGTACCTGGTGATTTTACATTTAAAATTCCTAATTCAAATAAATATTTTAATTACTAATGTCAAAAACCATCATCATCACCGGAACTTCCTCAGGAATTGGTTTCGTTTTAGCAGAATATTTCGGTAAGAAAGGTCATAAAGTCTATGGCTTGAGTAGAAAACATACAGAAAGCAATTATTTCACCTCAATTCCGACGGATGTTACCGACAATGATGCGGTGCAAAATGCGATTGCGGAAGTTTTAAAAACCGAAACAAAAATCGACGTGTTAATCAATAACGCCGGAATGGGAATGGTAGGTTCTGTGGAAGATTCTTCGAAGGAAGATATTTTAAAATTGTTTAATCTAAATCTTGTTGGAGCCGTTCAAATGATGAGTGCTGTAATGCCGAAAATGCGCGAAAACAAATTCGGGCAAATCATCAACGTTTCAAGTATTGGAAGCGAAATGGGATTGCCTTTCCGAGGATTTTATTCGGCTTCAAAATCGGCTTTAGATAAAGTAACGGAAGCGATGAGATATGAAGTTTACCCTTGGAATGTGAATGTCTGTTCGCTGCATTTAGGAGATATTAAAACAAATATTGCGGAAAACCGTGTGAAAACTAAAATTTCGGAGCCTTACAAAAATGTGTTCGAAAAAGTGTACGCTTTGATGAATTCTCACGTAGGCGACGGAACAGAACCTTTGGAAGTCGCCGAATACATCGACCAACTTTTAACAAAAAACAAATGGAAAGCACATTATTATTTTGGTAAATTCGGGCAGAAAATTGGCGTTCCTTTAAAGTGGATTCTTCCGCAGGGAACGTATGAAAATTTGATGAAGAAGTATAATAAATTGTAAGATTTGGAGTTTGAGATTTGAGATTGAGACTGCTTTTAAACATATTTTTTGTGGTGTTCTGCGTTTTTGTACAAGCGCAACAAGAATCTACTTTCACAGAAAACACAAAAAATGTTGAAGAAAATGTCATTTATAATATTAGCATTCTTCCAAATTACAACAATATGCAGAGACTAAATCCTTCTTGTTTTCCTGTTTTAAAAAATCTTTCAAATATTTTAAAAAACGACACTTCGCTTACCGTTTTTGTGTACAACAGTGCAGATTTTGGTAATATAGATTATAATTATCAAGCTCTTAGATCGCAAAACAAAGCTGTCCTAAAAAATCTTATCGAAAACGGAATTGCTTCTAAACAATTTTCTAGTTTTTCATTTTATGAAAAAAATAAAATCTCCAAAGGAAACTTCTTAACTCAAATAATTTTTACTAAAAATTTCAAAGAAAAAGAATCTCAAATTGAGAGAACGAAACCAGACAGTATAAAAAAAGTAAAATACGTAAAAGACTCCACTTTTTCAGCACAAATAGCTTTCACTAAAAAGAATATTTTAGAAGTAAAAAGCTACAATTTATTAGAAAACATCTTAAAAAACCTAAAGGCTGACGAAAAATTAGATTTCAGACTATTTTGCAAAAACGAAAAAGCTGAACAAAAGAGTGAAGAAGCAATTGAAATTTTACTTTCATCACATTTTATTGAATCTAACAAAGTAAATTTTTCTCAATATATAAAATCAGGTGGCAAATCTACTGCGAATATTAGCCTGTTAAAACAAAAAACCGAATATCTTTACCTAAATAAAACCGAAACTTTTCTAAAAAATTATTATTTTAAAATAAAAAATAAGTGAAGTATAAAATTTCTTTTGTCATACTATTTTTATCACTATTTCTTTTTTCGCAGAAGAAACAATACTTCCTAATCGACATCCAAACAAAAGCGCAAAAAAAGGTAAAAGATTCGGCTTCTGCAGCAAAATTTTTAGATTCTCTGGCGCAAAATAATTACTTTTTTACCGAACTTAAAGAAGTAAAACTAAAAGGCGACAGTACCCAAATTTATTACGATAAAGGCAAAAACTTCAATGAAACCTATGTAAGCCTTTCCGATTCTATCGTTCAAAAATTAAAGCTCGAAAAGGAGTTTTTCACTAAAAATTTAGATTCAACGAAGAAGAAAATCAACCAAGCGTATATTGATGATGGTTTTGCATTCAGCCGTTTAAAATCGAATGTAAAAAGCAAAAAAAATGGCTTTCCTGTTGTAGAATTAGACATTAATAAAAACGACAGACGAACGATTGATGGTTTTGTGGTGAAAGGCTACACCCGCGTTCCGAAAAGATTTATCAAAAATTTAGATAAAGAATTCAAAGGGAAAAAATACGACGACAAAAACCTTATTGCAGTAAACAAACAATTTCAAGGTCATCCTTTTCTCTCATTAGAAAGGCAACCGCAGACTTTATTTACCAAAGATTCTACGCAGATATTTTTATTCATCGAAAAGAAAAAAACAAATACTTTCGATGGTGTTATTGGCTTCGGAAACGATAAAACTGAAAAATTTACTCTGAACGGAACGTTAAACGTGAATTTTAAGAACATGTTTAACGGTTTTGAGACCATAAATCTATATTGGCAAAGAAACCCAGACAAAGGGCAGACTTTCGACCTACAAACCGATGTTCCGTATCTTTTCAATTCCAACGTCGGAATTAATATGAAAGTGAATATTTACAGACAAGATTCTACTTTCGCCAATGTGAAGGCTCTTCCAGCGTTTTATTATCACATCAACAATCGCCAGAAAATTGGTTTTCGAGCAACGTTTGAAAGCTCTACAATTATCGATACTTTATACGTTCAGGGGAAAGATTACAACAAAAAAGGAATCGGCGTTTATTTCGACATGACTGAGCCTACAGACATTGATTTGTTTTTGTATAAAACTAAGATAAATTTTGGCTACGACTACCTTACCACTACGTACACAAAAGAAAACATTCGCAGTCCACAAAACCAATTCTATTTTTTTGGTGAACACAATTATCATATCAACGGAAATCATTTCCTCAATATTAAAGGAGAAGGTGCAATGATGGATTCTAAGGTAGATTTTTCTGCCAACGAATTGTACCGTTTTGGCGGTTGGAATTCTCTCCGGGGTTTCAACGAAAACTCGCTCGCCGGCGATTTCTACTATTATGGAAGTCTAGAATACCGATATCTCATAGGCAACCAAGCCTTCTTTGATATTTTTGGTCAGTATGGAAAGCTCAACAACAAATCTTTAGCCGTAAAACCACAATTATACAGTGTTGGTTTAGGGTTTAATTTCTTCATACCGATCGGATTAATGAGTTTTCAGCTTTCCAACGGAAACGAAATAGGAAACCCTTTTAAGTTCAATGATATCAAAATACATTGGGGAATTTTAAGCAGATTCTAAACTCTTTACCATTAAAAGCTATACAACTTATCCTTATTATTGCAAACCGTCAAAATAAGCTAGGCTTAGACCGATTCGAAGGCCATTTCACTAAAGATAGTATGAAAGTACGCAAACCATTCTAAAACTCTTTCTTAGAAGCTTATACCCGCTATTCGCTCATACTCCTCGTTCCTAGCTTTTCCGAAGCGCTCCTATGCTTTTCCTCTGCATAACCCAACCCATCTCTTCCATCCCCTCTAAAACTCTCTCATCCAACTGCGGGGTAACCGCTACTATCGGGGCTAGATATGGGTAATGAGTAAAAAGTGATGAGTAATCGGGTTTAGGGTTTAGCAAAAA
>NZ_JBXUGJ010000009.1:0-44325 GCF_057180445.1 Chryseobacterium sp. HNCC26DJ239 | reverse complement strand
TATCGGTCATTCTTGCGAATCTATTGAAGAAAGACTCAGAAAATAAAATCAGTGCTATTGAATTAATCTTCTAAAAAGTAATTCTTAATTACCTTTTCAATTCTTTCCAATTGAAAATCTGTTAAACAAGAACCAGAAGGAAGGCAAAGCCCTTTATTGAATAAATCTTCTGAAACATTGTTACCAAAATATAAAGCATCAGAAAATATAGGTTGTAAATGAAGCGGCTTCCATAAAGGTCTAGATTCAATATTTTCTTCTTGTAAAGCCAATCGCAAACCTTCACTTGATTTTCCAGTTTTTGAGGCATCAATAACAATTGCCGTAAGCCAATGATTCGAATAGAAATCCGATGATGGTTCAGAAAAAACCTCAACGCCAACAATATTTTTGAATATATTTTTATAAAACTTATTAATTCTTCGTCTCGCCTCTACTCTCTCCTCCAAAACATTCATTTGGGCTCTTCCAATACCTGCCAAAATATTACTCATTCTGTAATTGTAACCTGTAATCGAATGTTGATAATGAGGTGCTTCATCTCTTGCTTGAGTCGCCAAAAATATAGCTTTCTCTTTATCTTTTTTTGAGTGACAAATTAAGGCGCCCCCGCCAGAAGTTGTAATTATTTTATTCCCGTTAAACGAGAAAATTCCAAAATCACCAAAAGTTCCGCAATTTTTATTTTTATACTTAGCCCCTAAAGCCTCGGCAGAATCTTCAATTAGAGGAATTTTATATTTATCTGCAATAGCTGTTATTTCATCCATTTTTGCAGGCATTCCGTACAGATGCACAACAATAATAGCTTTAGGTTTTATTCCGTTTAAATTACGATTTTTTATAGCAAATTCTAGAGCTTCAGGACACATGTTCCACGTTTCTGATTCACTATCAATAAAAACAGGTTTTGCTCCGCAGTACACAATTGGATTTGCCGAAGCGATAAATGAAAAAGTTGAAGTAATAACCTCATCGCCTGCAGAAACTCCCAGCAATTTTAAAGCTAGATGAATGGCCGAGGTTGCCGAATTTAAAGCACAAACTTCCACAGAATCTCTTAGAAAATTCTTTAATTGTTCTTCAAAAAGATTAATATTTTCGCCAATTGAAGTTACCCAATTACTTTGAAAAGCTTCTTCAACCAAAGCAAGTTCGCTACCTGAAAGATGCGGTGGTGAAAGCCATATTCTCTCTTTCATAATTTAAAATCAAAAAAGTAAATATAATCTTTCTTCTTAGAACTCGAAATTTAATAACAGAAAACTATTTTTTGATACGGTCTCCTTGACCTTTTCCGCCAACGGTTGCAAAAATATACTTAAAATAGTCAGAAACAGTCAAACTTTCAAGCATTTCGGCGTCTTTTATAGCCAATTCTACGGGTGTCGACATGTCGATTTCATTGATTTGAGAAAGCCCTGTAATTCCCGGAACTACGCTATAAACTCCTCTTTTGTCTCTTTCAGCAATAAGTTCTGTCTGATTGAACAAATTTGGACGAGGCCCCACAAGACTCATATCTCCTGTCAAAACATTGATGAGTTGCGGAAGTTCATCCAATTTAGATTTTCTTAAAAAACTCCCGAATTTGGTTACAGAGGCTTGATTAGAAAGATGGGTTGCCACAGATTTCGTATTCACATCCATCGTTCTGAATTTAATCAGTTTGAAAGGTTTTTTATTTTTCCCTACTCTTTCCTGTACAAAAATGGGCGATCCGGTATCAAACAAACCAATAACATACAAGATGATGAAAATTGGTGAAAGAAAAAGGAGTCCGAAAAAAGCAAATAAAAAGTCGAAAATACGAGTCATGGTTATATTTTTGGGCGAAATTTTGGTAAATTATTTATTTTTAAAACTTTCAATCGTTTTGCTTAAACCTTCTTCCGTAGATTCAGGCAATTGATTAATTTTTAGTGCGTTTTTTATTTTTTCATTTGAAACAACATACGATTCGGTAAGTTTTTTCAATCTCTCTGAGTTTAAAGGTAATTTTGCTTTATCACCAACAGAAGCCACTTTTTCAATTAAAGATTTAGAAATTTTCCACAGCTTCGGTTTTTTACCTAAAACTGAATTAATAATCGAAATTAACTCGTTACTCGAAATACTTCTATCATCTGCAAAGTTATAGATTCCTGAGGAAATATTTTGGTTTAACAACATTTCCGCGATTAAAAAGTTTAAATTATCGATGCCAAGGAACGACCTTTCGTTATGAAAAGCCGCCAAAGGCCATGGAATTCCTTTTTCCACGACTTTGTAAAGTAAGTTTAAATTTCCTTTATTTCCAGGACCGTGAATCATGCAAGGTCTTATGATGAATAACCTTTTCCCGTTTGGTAATTCTTGGTTGAGTAAATATTGTTCTGCTTCATTTTTAGATTTTCCGTATGCCGTTTTGGGGTTGGATTGATGATTTTCATCTAAAATTCCGTCCACAGAATCAGCCGTAGCTTTTACAGAACTGAAAAAGAAGAAATCTCGCGTGTTCGATTTTAAAAATTCACCAAAAAGCTTAATCGTTAAGTCTCGATTAACTTTAAAATACTCAGATTCTTCTGACGTATTTGAAGTATCATGTGCTTTACCTGCAAGATGGATAATTGCATCTGTTTCGTTCGGAAAGCTCCACTGATTCCTCAAAGATAATCCTGAAACTTCAAAACCTTTATTTTCAAGAAATTTCGATAAATTTTGGCCAACAAAGCCATTGACACCGGTAATTGTAAGTTTCATTTTTTTCCTTCTAGAATTGAAATTAATTTATCCAGCAACATTTCTCTTTCAAAGTTATCTTTAAAATATTTCACTCCATTTTCTCCCATTTCTTTTCTTTGTTCGGAAGAAAGATGATATAACTTCTCAACATTTTCTGCTAGTCTTTCAGCGTTTTCAGCGGAAGAAGAAAACCCGCACTTTGCTTTAGTAACAATTTTTGCACCTTCTCCATTCATAGAAACCAACATGGGTTTTCCACACGCCATATACGACTGAATCTTTGCAGGAATAGTAAGATCAAAAATCTTTTCATTCTTCAAAGAAGCGATAAGTGCATCTGCACATGCAAAAAAGTTTGGCATTTCTGTACTAGGAAATGACCCCAAAAGGAAAACATTCTCTTTCACACCTTTTTCTTCAACTATTTTCTCGAAAGTTTCTCTGTAACGACCTTCACCTAAGAAAACCCAATTAACAGGCAATCCTTTCTGTTTAACAATTTGAGCTGCAGAAATAAGCGTATCTAAACTCTGAGACTTCCCTAAATTACCCGCAAAAACAATATTGAATCCTTCAGGTAAAAGTTTTTGATAATCAGGAGAAGCTGGTTTTTCTTTATAAAATGCTTCAGTAGAATTGGGATAGAAAATGAGTTTTTCTTCTGGAACATCTTGCTTCAAAATATATTCTTTAAAGCCTTCTGACTGCACTAGTACTTTATCTGCTTTTTTGTAAATAAGACGTGTAATTTTATCAAAAAAACTTAGTATTAGTGGATTTTTAAAGCCTCCTGCGGCAGTTAAGCTTTCTGGCCATAAATCTTGTACCCAAAAATAATAAGGTGCTTTAAATTTTTTTGAGGCATGAATTGCAGGAATTCCAACGGTAATAGGGGATGGTTCATACACAAATATTTTATCAAAAGAACCTTTAATTTGATTCACCTTTAGCCAACCATACACTACAAAGGAAATATAATTTATAAAAAGTTTAATTCCTCCATTTCCTCGTGGAATTAATTTAGAACGATACACTTTAATACCTTCCCAAATTTCGTCTGAGCTGTTTGAATCATAACCTTCGAAAAAATTACCAGAAGGATAGTTTGGAAGTCCCGTTAAAACCGAAACTTCATGTCCTCTTTCTTTTAACCCTAAAACAAGGTCGTTTATTTTAAAATTCTCAGGCCAGAAATACTGAGAAATAACTAAAATCCTCATTAATAAAAATATAAATTTTCATGTTCTTGCATCCACACTAGTTGCTCTTCGAGCATCGTTCTGTAATCTGGAACATAATAGGGTAAAACTAAGGATTTTTTCAAGGATTTATCGACTTTCTTATTATCAAATGCTAGAATTTCGACATTTTCTTTCTTCCAAATCTCCTTAAATAAAGAAATTAGATGAAATTTATCAATAGGAACTCCGTTGGTAAGATGTTTTAGCCCTGTTTGTTTGTTTAGAATACAATATTCTATTGTTTTTGCAAGCTCTAAAGTGGTAACTCCGCTCCAAATTGCAGAAGTATATCCATTTACTTTACCCGTTTGATTCATAAACCAATGGAAAAGGCCAATTCCTTTTTCGTTAAGTTCGGGACCAATAATTGAAGTTCTTAATGTAAGATCTTTTTGATTTACAACTTCTCCCAACGCCTTTGATTGTGCGTAGAAACCTTCACCATCTTTAAGGGCATTCTCCTCATAATTTCCTTTTTTACCATTGAAAACACAATCTGTACTGATGTGAATAACTTGTGTTTTAGAATCTTTGGTAATTTCTTCTAAAAAGTGGGGAAAATAACTATTGAACCAAATTGCTTTTGCTGGATGGTCTTCAGCATCTTTATTTAAAATTCCGATACAATTTATAACTGTATCAAATTTTTCTGTTTGAATGATTGATTTTAGTTTTTCAGTATTAGAAACATCAAGTGAGAATATTTGTTGATTTTCAATAATATTTCTGGCAATTCCATACACTTCAAAACCAACATTTTTTTTTAGATAATGATAAAGCATATGACCTGCCATACCTTTAATCCCGATAACAAGTATTTTTTTTATTTCTTGTTCCATATTACTTTGTCAACAATCGAAGTATAGCTTTGTATTGCTTTTATAACACGATCTGAAGTATTGGTAACTTCATATTCAAATGGAAGACGAATCTCAGCATCAAAAAGGCCTTTTGATATTTTGATGGCATTCAACATTTGATCTTTAGAAATTCCTCCTAAAACAATTGTTCCTGCATCGATTGCTTCTGGTCTTTCCGTACTTGTACGAATACTTACTGCTGGGAAACCCATCATTGCAGATTCTTCACTAATAGTTCCACTGTCTGAAAGTACAATAAATGATTTGCTTTGTAATTTTACGTAATCAAAAAAACCAAGTGGAGCTACATTCTTAATTAAAGGATGAAACTGAATATTATTTTTTTCAATTTTATTTTTTGTACGAGGATGTGTAGAAAAGATAATTGGCATTTGATACTTTTCCGCAACTGCGTTGATTGACTCTACCAGTATTTCAAAATGATTATCCAGATCAATATTTTCTTCGCGATGCGCACTTACCACAATAAAATTATCTTCTTGTAATGATAAACGTTCTACTACATCGCTATTTTCAATCTTAGATTTATATTTATTTAGAACTTCTTTAAGAGGAGATCCTGTTACAAAAACATGATCTTTTCTAAAACCTTCACTTAATAAATATCTTCTGCTGTTTTCTGTGTACGTAAGATTGATGTCACTAATATGATCTGATATTTTTCTATTAATTTCCTCAGGAACATTTTGGTCAAAGCATCTATTCCCTGCTTCCATGTGGAAAATCGGAATTTTCAATCGTTTTGCTGCAATCGTGCTTAGAACACTATTGGTATCTCCTAAAACTAAAAGTGCATCTGGTTTTTCGTTTGCAAGAATTTCAAACGATTTTGAAATAACATTTCCTATAGTTTCTCCCAAATGATTACCTGAAACGTTTAGAAAGTAATCAGGTTTACGAAGTTCTAGATCCTCAAAAAAAATTTCGTTCAATTCATAATCATAATTTTGTCCGGTATGAATAAGAATATGATTAAAATATGTATCGCATTTCTTGATACACTCTGTAAGACGAATAATCTCTGGTCTTGTTCCTAAAATCGTTGCAACTTTTAGTTTTTTCATTGTATTTGTATTCAGATCTCTAATTTTTAATAGATCTTACTTTTAGCTACTTTATTATTTAACTGAAAAGAGATTTAATCCTTTTAACAAATTCTTAACTCCCTCTACATCTAGTCTTTTAGTATTATGCGAATTATAATCATCCAAAAGAGTTACAATCTGATGCCCTTCAGAAAAGAATTTTGCGTAGTTTAAATCTCTATTGTCCGCAGGAATCCTGTAAAATTCTCCCATATCTTCTGCATTCATCATTTCTTCTCTTGTACAAAGCGTTTCGTAAAGTTTTTCACCATGCCTTGTTCCGATAATTTTAATTTTATTTTTCGCACCTTTTAGCTCTAAAATAGCTTGTGCTAAATCTCCAATTGTAGTTGCGGGAGCTTTATTTACAAATAAATCACCAGGATTACCATGTTCAAAAGCAAAAAGAACCAAATCAACCGCCTCTTCCAAAGACATCAAAAAACGAGTCATATTAGGATCAGTAATTGTTAAGTCTTCATTTTTATTGATTTGATCAACAAAAAGTGGAATTACAGAACCTCTTGAAGCCATTACATTACCATATCTCGTAAGACATACCACTGTTTTTTTTAGATTTCTGGCTTCCGCAATAGCTACTTTCTCCATCATCGCTTTAGAAATTCCCATTGCGTTAATAGGATAAGCTGCTTTATCAGTTGACAAACAAATAACTTTTTTTACGCCATTAGAAGAAGCTACTCTTATAACATTCTCTGTACCTTCTACATTAGTTTTCACTGCCTGCATTGGGAAAAACTCACAAGAAGGAACCTGCTTTAGCGCTGCTGCATGAAAAACATAATCAACGTCTTTCATTGCATAATCTAAGCTGTTATAATCTCTTATATCGCCAATAAAATATTTAATTTTATCATTTTTGTAATGGTTACGCATATCATCTTGTTTTTTTTCATCCCTTGAAAAAATGCGTATTTCTGCAAAATGATCTGTATTTAAAAATCTATTGAGGACAGCAGTACCAAAGGAACCTGTACCACCTGTAATCAATAATATCTTATTTTTAATCTGCATGTCTCTATTTAAATACTTTATTTTTTTTATCTTTTGAAGGATATGTTATCAATACAGCTCTATTTTTATCCAAATATACAAAAAGGCTTCCTGCAACAACTCCTACATTTCCGTGTTTATTTATTACTTCTTTAATATCTTCAAAACTTCCAGCACCTCCTAAAAAACATAATGGTAAAGAGGTTAAACTTCTTACTTTCTCAAGTAATGAGTAATCATACCCTTCCATTGTTCCATCTTTATCTATCGAATTTATAACAATTTCTCCAACACCTAAACCTTCAGCTTTTCTTATAATTTTTTGAAAATCTTCTTTGATTTTTACTTTTCCATTATGTACAAAAATAGTATAATTTTCATCAATTTTCCTTAGGTCTAAAACCAAAACTACGCTTTGAGAACCTATAGTTCTCACCATTTTTTTTATTTCTTTCTCATTTTCAAAAAAAAGTGAAGAAATTGCAATTTTTTCTATTCCTAACTGTAAAATTTTCTTTGCAGAAGCTTCTGTTTTTACTCCTCCACCATAACAAATTGGCATTCTTGATTGCCTAGCAATTTTTTCAAGCAGTTCATAATCTGGTTCATTTTTTTTTACTGATGCATCAATATCAAAGATTATTACTTCATCAACCTCTTTTTCATTAAAAATCCTAATTGTATTTAAGGGATCACCAATGTACTTTTCATTTTTGAAATTAATTGTCTTTACAAGTCCGTGATTTCGCAACAACAAACTTGGTATTATTCTCGCTCTTATCATTTAGCTATAATTTAGCAAAATTAAATAATAATTTCTCTCCGCAACGATGACTTTTTTCTGGATGAAATTGTGTTCCATACACATTACCTTTACAGATTGCTGAAGTAAATTCCCCTCCAAATTCACTTATTCCAAAAACTTGATCATTTTCATGAGAATCAAAATAATATGAATGTAAAAAATAGAATAAAGAATCTTTTTCAATTCCATGAGTTAATTTGTTCTCTTTAATAAAATGTACGTCATTCCACCCCATATGTGGTAATTTGCTTTGATGAGATACTTTAGTTACATCTATTTTTTTTATTATCCCTTTTATCCATCCAAGCCCATTAGAAATACCTTCTTCGCTACTTTCAGCCATTAATTGCATTCCTAAACAAATACCAAGTACTGGAATTTTTTTTTGAAGAACTAATTCGTTCAAGACTTGTTTCATACCAGAAGCCTCAAGATTTTCCATAGCATAATCAAAACTTCCAACGCCTGGTAAAATAAGTTTTTCTACATCAGTTAAATCTTCAACATTGGTGGCAACTTTCACAGGAATTCTCATTCTTTCGTATGCATTTATAAAAGCTTTAGTATTTCCAATACCGTAATCAACAACTGTAATCATCTAAAAAGTCTTTTTTCCAAACCTAGACTTGTAAGAACTTTTGCTCCTAAACCAATAAAGTTCCTTTTGTTCTTATAGTCTTTAAATGTTTTATTTTCGCCTTCAAATAAGCCCTTTAATTCTTCTACTGTAATTCCTAATTTATTTGCTACATATTCAAATTCCCTATTAACTTCATCTTTTCCCATTTCAGGAAATTTTAATTTTTCTAAGGCTTCTTCCCTTGTCATTTGACCAGTTAGAATCAAACTTGAAAAGTGTACTTTTCGTCTATCGAACCCAAATTTTTTAGGCAACCAAAAATCTTCAAAAAACCTGGTAAAAACTGATTCATGATGCTTATGAGTAAACCTCTCCCAACCATATTTTGCATATAATAAATCTTCTGCATCCTTTTTAATAAATTGAACATAATTGAGTGGATTTATAACGTGCAGACCGAAAAAATATTTATACAGAATTTTGTATTCTAATATATCGATTATAGGAAATTTCTGCAATTTTTTCTTTCCAAATTTTTGGTGAATATCATTTATAAGCATTTTGTCGATACCAGCATAAGCGCCCCATTCCTCTGGCTCTTTACAACATTCTGTAGAAAAATTGGCTCCTGTTAAAATATATTTTATTCTATTTTTCTTAGCATATTTATACAAAGCAGAAAAAAAGGCAATATCCTGCGGCAAATCTTGGTCAGGAATCTGAGATTTCAAAAATGAGAGTTGAAGACTTTTCATTTCTTCCCAATCAATTACCTCAGTATACAAGTCTACTTGAAGTCCTTTTACTAGCTTTTCAATATTTGAAACTGCTTGGTTTGTATTCCAGCCAGCATCTACATGAAACGCTAAAGGATTCAAACCCATTATTTCTTTAGCTATATAAAGCATATATGAGCTATCTAAACCTCCACTAATACCTATAATACAATCGTATTTGTTTTTACATTTACTACTTTTTATTTTGTCTGCTACTTTTATTAAATAATCTGGATTATTCATTCCATACTTCCATGATGGTAGTATGTTTTTATCAAAATTCACAGCATAATCACTCTCCCCTTTCTCATTAAAAATAATCTTTGAATCAGTGTTATCCATCACTGTTCTAGAGCATATATGTTTTTTTTTCATCTAAAAAGGGAATTTGCGTCTTTTTAAATTAATTATTATTACAATAACTTTATTAAAGCCTCAATTTGGTTACTAGCTTTGGTTTGTGAAAATTTTAAATCTTCTTTAAGCGATAAAGATAGTGTTTTTGCTATAGAATCTTCATCAAAAGGGTTAAATGTTAAAGAAGGTTCACATACGGCATATAAATATGGTAATTCTGCACCAATAACTTTACATCCACAATCTATAGCTTCTAATATTGCAAGACCGAAGCTTTCGGCAAGTGAAGGATAAACTAAAAATTCCGCTGAACTATAAACATTTACTAATTCGCTCCTATCAATAAATCCTAAATTTACAATTGGGTAACCCTGATTTTGTTTTGCTTTAATAAGGTCGATTAAATGTTGATATGAATAATCTACAGTTATTATTAATTTACCTTTTTTTTCTTGATCATAAAACTTACAAAATGCATTGATGAGGCGTAAATGATTTTTGTGTGGCACTGCGTTACTCACAAATACAAAAGTTTCTTTTTCTCTTTCCGCATTAAGATTTCTCTCCATAGGCGGGTAAAATGGTACCCGAAGAATTTTATGTTCTGAAATATTAAATTTATTCTTAAAGTTTATGGTAATAGTATCAGTTTGTAACATCCAGAAATCACTATTCTTCGCAAAAAAATTTAAAACGCTTCTTTTTAAAAAAAATAAGAACTTAAATTTAGCAGAGGATTCTTTTGGAACTTTTATATAAAGGTCTGAGTGCAAATAAGTATAAACTTTAACCTTTAATTTTACACTTGGTGGTAAATCTCCAAAACATAAAACGGAACTGAATTTGCTTTTGTTTTTCAAATAGAAAAGATGCCTTTTAAACAATGAAGCTTCCAAGTAATAAATTTCGTTTGATGAATTTTTCAGAAAATTCATTTTACCTTCTACTCTTTTGTCAAGAAGGTAAATACATTTCTTATGTGTCTTTTCAAGCTCTTGTAAAAGATAATCTAGCAGGATTTTTCCTCCACTGTCATTAATATATATTGCGTCGATGAGTAACATTTCTAAATTTTTGTTTTCATTACTTCTGTTTTATTAAAAATTGATTTATAAGGAACATACAAATCATAATAACCTGCAATTGCACTTTGTAATCTTGTAAGGAAGTAAAAAACCATTATAAGAAGAATAATATTTTGAATTTGTTTATCCTTAAAATATAAAATAATGAAAGGACACAAAAATATTTGAACGGCATCATAATAAACTGAAAAACGAATAAGAGCGACCGACATAGGCACAAAAATAATAAATGTACTAATTCCTACTAAATAAAGATTGAAAAAACCTCTATACAAACTATCCGTGGCGTATAACTTATAAAAAAAGAGCGTTATCACAATGATAGCTAATCTATAAGACACACCTCTCATCATAGTTTCAAAAGGTGAATAAGAAGATCCAAATGCATTTTTGCTCTCTCTAAGATATGTCTCACTTTTTTCCGAAATAATAGATATATCTAAAACTACAAGATAAGAAAACAATTTTTTAGCAAAAAAAGTAAGCCCAAAAGAAATCAAAACTACCGCTATAATTTGAAACCTACTTAAATTCAGTTTCCAAATAAAATATGCTGGTAAAAAAATTATTGCAGATCGATGAATTAAAAAAGCTCCCAATACTGAAAGTAAAAACCCATAAAGTTTTCTATTGATAATAAAATGTAATGACAACATTACAAAAGCCATTGCCAAAGTTTGTCTCACAAAAAAAATTGATGCAAAACTATATGAAAACCATAAGAAAATTGAAAGTATTGGTGAAAGAGAATGCTTTCTGATAATATAGTAATTCAGCAAATAAATAATAACCGCTTGTACTAAAAGCATGTACGTATAAGTATTTGTAAAATACCTTACGATAGAAAATAGTTGAAAATATAAAATTTCATAAGATTCTTTATAATATTTTACAATATTCAAATCTCTGAACATGTAGTAGTAAGGCAACCAATCCGTTCCTTTTTCCCATCTTAAAAATGAAAGAAAGAAAAAGATAAGAATTGGAAATATCATCATCTTTTTTGAGAGATTCTTTCCAAAATTGAGTTCTACAAAACTAAGTAAAGCTAGTAACGAGAATATAATATATAAGTACATGAATGTCTATAATTTTATACAGCTAAATTGCTTATTTATGATTTTTCAACTTTTTTTGACATTATAATGATAAATTCATTAACTACTCTTATAAACTTTATGAAAATAACATTCTTATTTTGAATTCAGTTCAAAATAATATTTTGATAATTATATTGTTCCTGAATCTGCTGAAAATCATAATCCGTAACACCAAAATTTCTTTTTCCCGAAATAACATCTTCAATTATAACTTTCATTTCCATTACATTTTGACAAACAATTCCAACATCATTATCTTCTAAAATAGATTTACAATAGTCATTATCAAGACAAATTATCCTTTTCCTATTATTTATCGCATCGAAAATAGCCCCACTTGCAGTTAATCTATACATTGTTTTATTGTAAAAAAACATAATAATATCCAAGTTATCAATTGCTTTATTAAAGTCTTCTGTAGAAAGTATCTGCCCTTTTTCTGCGGCAAAATGCACTAATGGAAATTGACTTTTATCATAATAATGTAAACCAATAAGATGCATTTCGACCGTTCTATTTTCTATTTTTTCTTTTAAATATTCAGATAAAATAAAAAAATTATCTGTCCCTTTATCTTTATCTGCTACACCTACAATACCGATTTTTAAAACCTTATTTAGGGAATACCCTGTTATTTTTCTTTTTTGAAAAAAATACGGATGATTAATATATGAAAATTTGTTTTGATGATTTGGAAAAAGCTGAGTAAGATTATTTTTTATTGATTTTCCTAAAAGCAATAAAGATATATTTTCATTTATTGGATGATTAAAAAACATTAAAATCATTTTCTTATACCATCTTAAAGGTTTAAAAAGGGGAATTTGCTCTTTTAAAAGATACTCAAGCTCACCATGGCAAATAATTTGAATTGACACTTTACAAAACTTTGAAACTGTGTTTAAATATAATGTTGAAAATTCATTAAGAGAAGATAAAATAATTTTTTCTTTTTTACGATACTTTAAAATACATCTTAGAATTGTAAAAGCACCAAAAAGTTTTCTTATAAAAATATGATAGGAAAGTTCACCACTTGGAACAAAAACACTTTTAAAATCTACATTTTTTATTGATATATTTGATCTATCATTAATTTTCTTCTTTAGGTTCTCAATTGAAGAAGGGCTTGCTATATATTCCACGTGATCATAAGATTGAGACATAATAAGAAGAAAAGAGAGATTAAAAATCTCATGAAAAGTTCCTTGAGATTGGCTATCTACAAATACAACTTTCTTCATTGTTAAAATAAAGATTTAAATATACTTTTTAAGTAAAGCTTATTTTCACTCATTGTATAATCATTTTTTAAAAGACGTAAAAAAATTACAGGTAACTCCGCAAATATAAATAAGGAATAAAAACGATCGTGTTTTCTTAGAAAATAGTATTTGCTTTGCTCCATAATAATGCGTTTAAAATTAGAATATTTAGTATTAGCTCCATCACTTGCTCCTTCCAAATGAATAATTTGGGTAGTGGTTATGATATAGTTTTTATTTCCTTTTGTATTTAATCTTTTCTGAAGATCCGTTTCTTCATAGTACAAAAAGAAACTTTCATCAAAGCCTCCAATCTCTTCATACTTTTTTTTGCTCATAAAAAGATCTGCCCCTGTTACAAAATCAATATTTTGGTATTCTTTTCCCTTATCTACTTTAAAAACTGGAATGGGTAATCTTAAATAAGATCTAAGAAAGTAATTACTCATTGGATAGTAGCTTCCACTATTAATAATATTATTGTTTTGATCTACCAATACACATCCCAAGGCACCAATTTTAAGATTAATTTCATTATCCGAATAAAAATCCAATAACTTCTTGATCGAGTTCTCAATCAATATAGTATCGGAATTTAATAAAAAAATGAACTTTCCTAAAGAATTTTTCACTCCTAAATTATTAGCCGTACCAAAACCTGCATTAGTTTGATTCTGGATATATTTTACGCCTTCAATTTTACTTAAAAGTTTCGCAGACATATCCTGAGATGCATTATCTACAACAATAATTTCATAAGTGAATCCAAAAGAATGATTTTTGATACTATTAATACAATTGATAGTTAAATCACAGGTATTATAATTCACTAAAATGATAGAAACTTGCACTATTTTTTCTTTTTAGCAACGATTCCAAACTGTAAATATCCCCAATCTTTAAAATAATTAAAAGTTGCAATGTTAAACAATATGAACTTTTTGCTTCCAGTTTTATTAAGACCAACCAAATTTACAATTTCGTAGCCGTTTTCGTTAAAAAGCCTTTGAATACTTTTTCTTGTAAAAAACCTGACATGGGTTTTATCTAATGTTCCCCCATCTGTGTATTTCCAATCTTTTTTCATAATAATCTCCTCGAAAAAAATATGAAAAAATAATATATTTGGCATCGAAGCAACAATTACTCCGTTTTCATTTAGAAAATTGTTACAAGCTTGAAGCGCTTCTCCCGGATCCAAAATATGTTCAAGCACATCATTAAAAGTTATACAGTCAAATTTTTGATTTTGTAGCTCTGGTAAATCTACAGTAAAAAAACTATTGTAAACTTTGTCTAATTTTTCTGCAGCTTTTTTAGCAGAAATTGTATGTGGCTCTATTCCCCAAACTATTGAGTCTATTCTACTTTTTTTTATATAATGACCAAATGAACCATCACTGCAACCAACATCTAAAAATGTTTTGCAATATGAAGGAACAAGATGCGCAACCTCGGGTCTAGAATTTGCGTAATAATCGTTTGATTTTTTTTCGTAATCTTCTTTTAAGATATCAAATGTATTTTGCATATAAAGTTTACTATTTAAATTTTGCTATCAAATCTATGACAGAAGTGTTTATTTGATTATTTTTCTAGCATGTGATATAAATTCTTTACAATAACAGCCCAATCATATTTGTCATCCGCATATTTCTTAATATATTTAGGATCAGGCAAATCTATTTTATCATCAATAATATTTTGGAGGATTTCGCTTAATTTTCTACTGTCTCCAATGGGAAACAATTTTCCGTACTTTCCATTATCTAGTATTTCTCGTGACGGCAATAAATCTGTGGAAATTATATAACATCCTTTAGCTATAGCCTCCACCATTACAAGCCCAAAACTTTCAAATTTTGAAGTTAGTAAAAATATTTTTGCTTTACTATAATACTTATCTAGCTCCGCTCGACTTGTAATATTACCCATAAAAAAAACTTTTTCTATAAGTTTGGGATTATTGAGATAAAATTCTTTTATTTTATTGGTAAATAACTCATCAAAAGGGCCAATAATATAACATTTCCAATCTTCTAAATCTACTTCAGATAAAGCTTTCATTAAAGTTTCAGTATCTTTTGCTGGCAAACCAACTCTTCCCACTGTTATAAAAACTTTTTCTTTAAGAATTGGTAAACACTTGTTATCAGATTTAAAACCATTGGGTAACCACTCGCATTTTATTGCTGTTTGAGTATTAAAAAATTTATTTATTTTTTCAGTTTCTACTGTATTTAAATGTACATTACTGAATAAAAATTCTTTACATTTAGCCTTAAAGCCTTTACTAAAATCAATATTTAACGAACTTTCATTCAAATCTAGTTTAAAATAAAATTTCAATTTTCCAAATGATAAAATGCGAAAAAAATTGGCAATGAATAACTTATTAAAAGAAGGATGAAACATCATTATGAAATCATATTTCCAAAAATTAAGAAGTAAAAAAGAAAAAATGTTAAGATCTTCATTTTTAAAAATCTTTTTCAGCTGTACATATTTTAACCCCTCAACCTCATCTTTCAAATAAGGTAATTTTTCTTTCTTTTCATAAAAAGAAATAGAACTTTCATAATACCCATCATTTTGCAACATAAAAGGTATCATTCCGACATCTTTTACTAGATGTACGTTTTCTCCAATAGGAAAAATTGAATGAAATTTTTTACGTTTATACATTTTAAAGTTTACTTCTAATTTTATTTTTAACAAAATCAATTACCAAATTTTTCTCTTCAATATTGAAAAGCCATCCAAGAACCAATATTAGAAAACATAAGATACAAGATGTTAGCACTAAACTAACAAGATTATTATCAAATATCAAATGTTTACTTAGCCCAAAACAAACTAATGCCAAAAGAATTACCATACAAAAGTATCGTAAAGTTTTAAGCTTTAATTCATTTTTAAAAGGATATTTATAATACATTAATATTCCAAAACACAAATGTGATACTAATATAGATAAAGGAAAAACGTATTGAGCCAAAATATTATATAATGCAAAATTTAAAGCAATTACCATAACCTGCGTTAAGACGCCCATTAATGCATATCTTTTTTGACTTTGTGATGATAATAACGCCATTCCAAATACTACATAAAGAAAAACACCAATAAGCGAAATAGAGTAAAGTATTGAAAGATTAGCAATTAATTGGAGACTTTGAGTATTAATCGTGCCTTTATCATATAATAGATATACTAAAGGTAAAGAAGCTCCACTAATAAAAGCAACAATCACTCCAATTGTCAAAATACCTATTTGAAACATTTTTCTAAATTCTTCATTAAATTTTTCAATATCTTTTTTCAAATATGCAGTTGAAAGAACTGGCACTAAAATTGTTGTTATAATACTAATTATAATACTATATAAAAGTGTAGGTATACGATTAGAAAAATCAAGAATTGATATGGTTCCTTCTCCAAGCTTTGCTGCAAGAATTTTTTCAACAATTCCATTTATTTGCCCAAAAAAATAAGGAAAGAAAAAAGGCAATGCAAAAAGAAAAAACAATTTAAACCCTGAAAAACTAAAGTTCCATTTTTTTAAAGTAATAAGCTGAATATTTTTTTTGTGAAGAAAATATATAATAAATCCTAGCAGTAAAAAAGTAGAAATATATTGAGAAAAGACTAAAGCATAAATTCCCAAACCATCTGCCAAAAATATTAATAAAATAATATTTATTACTGTACTAAAAAATGCAGAAATTTCCGCAATATTGAAAATCTCATATGCATTAAGTATACTCAGCCCTATTTGCATAAGCTGATTAATCAATAGCATGGGAGCAACATAATATAGCATATTTACCAATACTACTCTTTGCTTCATGTTGTATTCTGGGGCAATAATTTCTGAAAACTTTTGAGGAAACAAATAAATAACCACTATCAAAAACAGAGAAAATATAATAAAATAGGTGATAAGAGATTGTGTATACTCAAGAGCTTTCTCCTGTGATTCAGTTTCTTTTAATGTGATAAACTTAGTTCTGAAAGTTTCGTTTACAGGTCCCCAAATTGCCAAATCAATCACCATAATAGTAGTGAAGACTAAAAGCCAAACATCTTTTTCAAGGCTTACACCAAAATATTTTGCTGTGAGTGATAACAGTAAAATATTAAGAGGTACTTTTAAAAGCTTTAGTAAAAAAAGTAATCCGGCTTGCTTTCTCACGACATAATAAATTAAAAAGATTCTTCTTTAATAGAAGTAAAAACAGTCTCACTTTAAGAAGTAAGTTACTATACATATTTGCTTCAATAAATTTGTAATTTTCAGATAAGATAATAGTATTTCTTATATATCAAAAGCATTACTAAAAAAATCTTTAATATATTTCTTAGAACTTAAACCAATTTATCCAACTCTTTTTTTGTTGAGCTCCATAACCATAACCATACTTATAGCCATACCCATACCCACTATTTTTCTTACTTACATCATTCAAGACAAATCCCACATTCTTAATTTTATTAAGATCAATCTGTTCATTTGCAAAACCTCCCACAAGTTCTTTTTCTGTATAATTTGATCTTGTAACATACATAGTCATGTCTGCTATATCAGCAATTAAGAATGAATCTGTAACCAACATTAAAGGTGCTGTATCTAGAATTATATAATCATAATCTGTCTTTAATGATTCAATGAGTTCCTCATATCTACCATTCGCCAATAATTCTGTTGGATTTGGTGTAATAGCTCCAGAATAAATTATATCACAATAAGGATTAAATGTTGACGGATGTATAATTTCTTCCTTAGGAATTGTCAGATCATACATAAATTCAGAAAGACCTGCAATCCCTTTTCTAGATTCATTATATCTCTGTAACTGAGGATTTCTAATATCCGAACCGATTATGATTACTTTTTTTCTAGGAGTTGCTAACGTAAGCGCCAAATTAAAGGATGCAAAAGTTTTCCCCTCTCCTTTTACCGTTGACGTCACAAAAATCACATTTCCTTTTTTATTTTTTGGTAACATGAAATTCATATTGGTTATCAATATTCTAAACGCTTCTGCCAAAGGAGAAAGATCATTCAATTGTACTAATTCATTTTCGCCTTTCGACAGCGAAGGCAACTCTCCAATTACAGGTTTTCCTCTAAGAAGTTTTTCTAAATCATGTTTTGATCTAATTTTGTCATTAAACAATTCTACGATATAAATTATAGCGACTGGAAATAAAAAACCAATAGCCAAAGCCAACAAGTATATCATCTGTCTTTTTGGTGATATTGGACCTGGACTAGTGAGAGCATCATCAACAATTCTTGCTTTTGGAGCTGCTATTGCAAGAGAAATTGCTGCTTCCTCTCTTTTTTGAAGTAATAATAAATACAATTCTTCCTTTATTGTTTGCTGCCTTTCAATACTTCTAAATAATTTTTCTTGCACAGGTACTCTAGAAATTTTTCCAGCAACTCTATTTTTCTCTCCAGTAATTGCATTTTTTCTGATTTGCAATGCTGTTCTACTTTTATTTAAGCTTTCCGAAATGGATGTACGTAAGCTTGTAATCTGTTTTGTTACATCTTGTACAACAGGATTCAAAACAGTAGAACCTTCTAATAACCTGTTTCTTTCAGAAATCAATTGATTATAAACTGCAATATCTGAAGATGTTTTGGAATCTTCAAGACCTACATTTAATGGTAAAACCTGATACGCGCCTTGTTTATTCAAATAATTAGACAAACTATTTACTAATTCAAGTTGAGATTCTGTCTCCAGTTGTGCATGTTGGGAATCTGCCTCTGTTTTTAATGACAGTTCTGCTTCAGATTTTATATCAGTAATGTTATTTTTTTCTTTAAAATCTTCTTTCTGATTTTCTACTTTCCCTAATTCCTCACCAATTAATTTTACTCTACCATCAATAAACTCAGCCGTTTTTTGTGCTTCAGAATTTTTGTCTAGAACCGCCTCTCTATTATAATTCACTGAAAGTCTGTTTAAAATATCCTCTGCTTTCTTCGGAACTGGTGAATCCATTGATATCTTAAGTACTGTTGCTTCTTCCTTTATCAATTCAATATTAAGCCCCTTTAATAGATCACGAGTTCTATTGATAGCAGAAGAGAATGCTAATCTGTACGATACACCTTTCCAAGCTTTGGGATTAAACTTAGGATTTTTCTGAAACATTATCACACCAAAAGGCATAGAAACAGCCTTATTAAACTCTGAAACGATATTTTTTTTAAAAGATTCACTCTCCAAAATAACATTATTATTTTCAATCATGGCGAAGACTGGAGAAGAAGGATATGAAGCATTAGGTTTTTCATTAATAACTCTTACAACAAAAGGAGACATCTCTTTGTACAGTTCAAACTCTTTTATTTTCCCTTGGGAATATACGGAAGTTTCTAATCCCAATTCTTTTACAACCGACATCATTAATTTCTTAGATCGTAATATTTCGATTTCGTTATCAATAGAATTTGTCCCCATGCTTCCCATTCCCCCTAATTCAGAAACAATAGACATTTCTGGAGAACCGGCAAGCGACTTATTCACTTCTTTAATTAATAAAGTTGTTTCAGTATTATAAACAGTGTCTGAATACCTTAGAAAAAACCATGCAGCAAGAACAGCTAAAAAGCAGCCAATAACAAACCAATACCATCTGAAAAAATAAGGTTTCAGAATTTCCCTTAAATTGATGGTATCTCTCTGCACTTGCTGAGTCATATTATTTTGATCCACTATTTGTTTTTATATTTCTTAATACTAATTTTTCGTCAATGCAATTACACTGATTCCTAAAGATACAACTACAGAAACAATTGATATATAAACACCTAAGTTAGGGTCTAATCGTGCTGCTTTTTCCCTGTTTACATTGGGTTGTATGTAGATGATATCATTTTGCTTAAGATAATAAAAAGGAGAATTAATAAATTCTGACTTCGTTAAATCAATACGATGTTGCGTAATCTTACCATCTACATTTCTTATTACTAAAACATTTTGTCGGATTCCATAAGGAGTTAAATCTCCCGCCATCGCCAATGCTCCTAAAATAGTAGCATTTCCTTCAGGAATAACATACGTTCCCGGACTTTTCACTTCTCCAGAAACTGATATTTTAAAGTTCACCAACTTAACATCTACGATTGGATCCTTAATGTATTTACTTAAAATGCCTGAAATCTTATCTCTAAATGTTTCAATATTCTCACCTTGAACACTAATTTTACCTATCTGTGGAAAAGTGATATTATAATTGGTGTCCACAAAATAGGTAGGCCCTGAAACAGGAGTCTGTTGTGGTAAACTATTAGAACTTGGTAGCGAATATTGAGTTACCGTAGTTGAGGATGAGTAATTTTGATTGAAGGGCTTCACAGCATCCATATCTCTTGCTGAGATCGAAACAATCAGCTGATCGCCGGGTTGCAATGTACTGCGACTATTTTTTATCGCATTATCTAACGCTACATTATCAATATCTGTCATATAATTGATTTCTTGTCTTGGTGCACATGAAAACAATAGTATGCCCGAAAATCCACAAAGGATAAACTTCTTTAAATTCATTCAATTTAATATTTTCACAAAAATAGGATTATTATTCTA
This sequence comes from Chryseobacterium sp. HNCC26DJ239, assembly GCF_057180445.1. Taxonomy (NCBI): domain Bacteria; kingdom Pseudomonadati; phylum Bacteroidota; class Flavobacteriia; order Flavobacteriales; family Weeksellaceae; genus Chryseobacterium; species Chryseobacterium sp. HNCC26DJ239. The sequence goes on along the minus strand of NZ_JBXUGJ010000009.1, from coordinate 23,799 downwards.
GTTTCAAAATCTAGCTTGTCAATTTACTGTTAAGAAAAACTCTCAAAACTTTTCGAAACTCATCTTTTTACATTGACTTCCTAAAATCATCTATCAGACAAAAGTAATCAATAAAGCACATGAAAAAAATAAATTGAGTAATAAAGAATAGCAAAATATGGAAAATTTATAGCAAAGCACAAGCCTTAGGAGTGAAAATTTAAAAAAAAGAAAATTAAAAACACTGTAAATCTATTATTTCCTTTTAATTGTTCATTAATTTTAAGTAAACTTTAATTATCACTTAAAACAAAATATCCCTGAAAATTAGTAAAACTATTCATGGAAAATGAGTATGATTATAAAAAATATATCAAAAAAATATTTATTCTTCTCGATTTAGTCCAAAGGTTTTAAAATAACTTCTTGAAGTTTCAATCCAGAAGTACTGGTCAACTTTATCGCTTCAGCTCTCTTGCTTTCGGCATCGTCTAATGTATCATAGGAACCTTCATTTGGAAATATATAATAGTCAAAATTGAAAGCTCTTTCTCCCTCTCCTAATAAATATGACATCATAGAATATCTTAAGCACTCTGATACATTTTTAGCTACTTTGCATTTTTTAAACTCTTTTTCTTTATGAATTTGAGATAAATAAACATTATCACCTGTACTTCCTCGAGTTGCTAGAATAAATACATAACCTTTTTGAGCAAAGCCAAGGCAAAAGCATCCTAATAAGATTAGCGTTAAAAATAATTTTGTTTTCATGATATTTAGATTAGTTTTATTTTATGAATGAACAAAAATTCGGAAAGATTACAAACGTTTTAACGAAAAATCTTTCTTCAGTAAACCCTTATCATCTTTTCTTAAAACAAACGAAGACTGGGATTAAAAGCAAAAATTGATTTTTTTTTCGATAGTAAATTATATTAAGCCTTCACCTTTTCAAAAGTAAATTTAACTTTTCTTTAACACAATAGCTATAAAGGGGTATTTTCGCACAATTTTCATTCATAACAACATATTCATATCAAAATGGCAATAGATTAAGAAAATTCTATTCACCTATACATTTTTAAAATAGTAAAATATTGAACTTAAAATTTATAGAATATTTTTAAGAATCCATGTTTCAAAAACCAGAAAAAGAGCAATAGAATTGCCTAAACAAGCTTTGAGAGCACTTTTATTTATAGTATATTTAAAGTGAAAAACCCAACTATGAACTATTTATTACTCAACATGACGTTTCTTTTTGTCATTATTTTCGCGTTGAAAATTTTGCTTAAAATCATCAGAAAACACACACAACCTACTTATTTTGGCTGTGCTAAATACGGAAATCCACATTATAGAAAATACAGATTTGAACAGGACAAACTGAAGAAATAAGGTTCATGGGTTGTGTTTTATGTGGATGTGATAATTTGCGGATGCGCTGATTTGCTGATTCGCCGGTTGCGTCTAATGCGGATGTATAATCTGCGGATGCGCTTATTCGCAGGTTGTGTTTTATATGAATGTGATACTCTGCGGATGTGCGGATTTACTAAGTCCACACGAAAAGATTTATTAGCGGACGGCTGACAAACAAACTCTAAAAAAGCTGCCTTTGTAAAGACAGCCTATGAACTACTTTATTTTCTACGGTATTTAGACCATAAAAACCTCATTGTAATTGATGTAACATAGCTTGCTAAAGCCGCTACAGAAGCAGTAAGCGCGGACATTAAAATATTTTCCATAGGAGGCGATACAATAAAGCTGGCAATGAACCCGCCCAGAAAACTCAATTTAACATCCATATCAGGTCTTTTTTGGAGTGCAGATCACGTCTTCTTCATCGATCCTCATCGTCAGTTGACACATTGTTGATATTTTCCCTCCAGCCAAGGTAATATAGCCTGCCATAGCAATCATTTCTTTAGGTACTTGAAAGTGAAAACTTAATATTGCAGACCCTGCCATTATTAAGAACCACCCCACTTTACGTAACTTTTTGAATAGTTCGGGCATGGGTGCCGAACAACGTTTAAAAATATTCATATTGGTCATTTTTTACAACCAGAGCCATTGTGTAAAGGCTCTGGTTGAATTAAATATTAATTTTTAGTTATAGTGTTTAGGTGCTGATGCGCGGATTTGCTTATGCGCCGTTTGCGGCTAATCCGGATGTATAATCTGCGGATGCGCGGATTTACGGATGTAAGACAATGCATTAGATAAAACAACATTCTAAAACATCTATATTTTTTAACATCATCATCACTCTTTATAGAATTTACTAAGAGAAGAAAATCTTAAGGCGTGAGATTCTGCTATACGTCACCGTTTAGGTTTATAATCGCCAAAGGATTATAAGACCCATTCTTCAACGCATACATGCTGCCATTCACCTGTTGATAAAATTCAATTGCAAGAGCAAGAAAAAGCGGATGCGTAGAATTTGCGGGCATCATTAAAGTATGCGATATTTCAGGAGTTAAAGGGTCTGCTGAAAGAGGAAGCATTGCCGTAGCTTGTGATGTATTTTCAAACATTTCATTTTCAAAGTCTATTTCAGCAGCGCCAGAAACTACTTTAAAATGTGTTGCTCCTTGTGGCGCCGTGAGCATATCTATTGCATTGAAAGCCGGAATTGTGATCTGCATTTCTCCAGACACCCTATTGATCTGTGAAGAATAAGGGGCGTGCAGTGTTGTTGCCAACTTTCCAGACTCGTTGAATTCAAAGCCTTGTAAAAAAGCAACTTCACCATCTATCACATTTCGCAACCCTCTTTCACTAACAGCATCTGCCTGAATGACCTTCATCATGATTTGCGTAAGCCTACTGGCAATGGTTGTGGCTTTCACATTTGTTAATAAAGGTCTTAACGCAGCTCTAAAAGTTTTTCCAGCTTTCCCGGCTCTTCCGAACTCCTGTCCGTTTTCTCTCGTTCGTTGGAAGGCGGGATCATTTGCAATTCTGCGTGCGTCCAGCGTTCCTTTTTCTCTTACCAAATATCCATCTTTAGATTTGTAAAACGTAATGTCTCCGATGGTTCCGGTAATTTTAAAAATACCATTTTGACGTGCCATTTTTTTGGGTTTTAAGATTAAACTTATAGCCTTTTAAATATTTTGCTTTTTTAAGGTATCACTTCGACTATGCTTCGCCTACGCTCAGCAACCGGGCTGTAGTGACGCTCAGCAATCATGCTGTAGTGACGCTTAGCAAGCGGTTTATTTCGAGATTCCTCCTATTAAGGCGGATTTGAAGATTTGCACAGTCGAGGATTTGCTTACCAAACATTAAGCAAGAAAACCTCGCTGGATCATCATAAAAAAGCAATATTATAGGCTCTTATTATTTACCGTTCTTTTGTGTTGCAACATTTGACTGATCGGCTATACAAAGGTTTATAAAAAAAATGGTTTGTTTTCGGAACCTTTTCGATTTGTCGAAAGATTGTTACACTTCGACTACGCTCAGTGACCAACTTCGGCTATGCGTAGTGGCAGTGCTTCGGCTACGCTCAGCAAACGGTTAGTAATGAGTAATGAGTATTGAGTAATGAGTAATGAGTAATGAGTAATGAGTAATGGGTAATGGGTAATGGGTAATGGGTGATGGAGAATTGGCAATGTAGAATGGGGTATTGGGGTTGGGTTATGATAATTTTTGAAGAAGTTGAAGCAGTTCTCCTGATTTTTTGTGCTCTATTGCCTCTATTTTCAGTAAGCTTTTACTAAAAATCGTAGTCTTCGAAATGTTTCTCGATATTTTCTTTTAAATAATGAAGAAATTTTGCTCTGAGGATTTTTCGGTTTTTGATTTCATGAAGTATTTTCTTATGGTTGTCTAAGTCTATCCCAAAGATGAGTTCTGCGTTTTTTATAATCTCAGCCATGGTTATGTTTCCCCCATTGATGCATTTCATTTGATGAAGAGCATACAGCAACTCAATTAACGATGCTTTCGATGCCGACCATTCCAAGGGTTTTAATTTCTGAAAACAGGTATCACTAATTTCCTGCTTTTTTCTTTCGTCCATATATTTTTCCAATTTTTCTATAGCCTTATAGCCCGAAATCAAATGATCATGAGAGGTTGAAAACCGTAAATCTATATCATATAAGGTATCTGGGACTTTCCATTTTAGATCTGCAGTTTTTCTCATAAAATACTTATGATCTAAAAAGGTAGCCCCTCTTCTGTAATAGCTTAAGAAAATGAGGTTTTGTTCATATTTTTTTCTGTTGTTTTCTAATGCCTCTGAATAGTATTTCAACAAAGGTTTTCCAGAACAGATTGGTTTCTCAGATTCAATATTGATTATGAGGGAATAGAAAATAAATTCTGATACAAAGAGTGGTTTTAGTTCTCTGAAGAACGTAATCTCGTCTGCACTTTCCAGAAATACATGTGCTGCGACCAGCTCTTTAATCGCACGAATATTTACATCAATACACATTAAAGAAGCTTCTGCCAAAGCTAAAAGATTTGGACTTTCGTTTTCAATTCTGCTGAGTTGCAACAACATTTTTTTGTAGGTTTCTGTTGTTTTGAAAAGTAATTTTTTTGATGTCATGGCTGTTTGGATTGGCACTTCGGCTACGCTCAGTGACCGACTTCGGCTACGCTCAGTGACCGGGCTGTGATAACGCTCGCTTCGGCTACGCTCAGCGACCATGATATGGGCATGCTCAGGAAACTGGTTTATTTTTTCAAGAAGCCAAAAAATTTCCAGATCATTCTGTATTTTACTTTTAGCGGGGAATAGGCGATTTGGTTCCCTCTGAAAGCTTTGCCTACTTCTTCGGTAATGGTGTGGTAACTCGACATTCCAGAGCTGCTTGCGCCTCCTACCGCCATAGATGTGGTAGTAATCCCCGAATATTTCCAAGAAATTTTATGTTTCAAAAAATATCGGATGATGAGCTCATAATCTGAAGCTATTTTATAGCCTAACACATAATCACCAAGACGACCAAATAATTCTTTTTTAAAGAAAATTGATGGATGTGGAGGCATAAACCCTATCTTCAACTTTGCCGGAGACCATTTTTTTGAAGAATATCTTCTAATAATTCTCCCATTTTTATGCTGTACAATATCTCCTGTACATGCATCTACAGGATTATTAAGCAGAAAATCAACTATTTTACCTACGGTTTCGGGCTCAAAAAAGGTATCATCAGAATTTAATATTCCAATGTAATCACCTGTTGCCATAGCGATGCCTTTATTCATGGCATCGTATAAGCCTCTGTCCTTTTCAGATATCCATTTCGTCACGGTATCCGGATATTTTTTTATGATGTTTACCGTTTCATCTGTCGAATTGCCGTCTACAATAATGTATTCAATATCATGATAAGTCTGTGTTGTTACCGATTTGATTGTCTCTTCCAGCGTTTTCTCTGAATTGTAACAAACGGTTATTATTGAGATTTTCATCTGTTTTTGTCAAATATTTTTGTTATATGAACTGATAAGAATAAGAATAAGAATTACAAATATTTATAATATTTTGATTTCCAGACACATTCATCGACATAAAAAGTAATAATCAATCAAAAATTGCGAAATAAAACAATTTTGTTATATTATATTACTAATCTAAACTAAAAAAGGTTTCAGCAACTACATTCCAAGATTCAGGAAATTTCCGTTTAATATCAGAATAGTTTGGTACCACAGACATTTTATGATCGTTGACAAATTTTCTCACTGCATGTATGAATGACTCAGCGGAGTAGGGTTCAAAATAGTAAGCTGTACTCTCACAGATCCATGTGGAGTAACTAAATTTCACCGTGATAATAGGTAATTCTAAAAATATTGCTTCTACTAAAGGTAATCCATAACTTTCTGTGGATGACAAAAACAACAATGCATCAACTTTTTTATAGTACATATTCATTTCATCTGAAGAAAGTTTACCCATATTTTTCACAAAAGGTATCGCTTCAAAGGGTCTGAAATGTTCATCTTCAAGTGTTAACCAAATTTCAATATCAGAAAAATCTATTGAATTCGATGAAATATAATTATGTAAAGTAACTATAAATTCGTGTTTTTTATGTGGATAAAAAGCTGCGGGATAAAACAGTACTGTTTTATCATTTTTTTTAATTGTCTTGTAATGTTCAGTTTTCAGCCAATTTGGTACCGGCTGCGGAGAAATGATTATCTTATTTTCAATTGCTGGATAAGATTTTACAAGAGCATCAGCCATCGCACCCGTTTGTACAATGATATTAGATGCAAATTTATTATTAATTGAAAACAGAAGTCTGTTGATACGAAAACCAACACTTTTGCCCGAATTAGAATTGATCTTTGGATAAACTAAATTGAGCTGATGTACGAGTACAATCTGATTTTGTATTCCTCGTAGAGGTATATCTCCCAAAACTATAGTTTTGGTATCCGAAAACAAAAACTTAGAAAACAAACATTCCACTAATCTTGATATACTATTGGGCAAAAATCTTATGTATCTAATTACATTACCTTTCCTTGGAAAGTAATCGGCCAATAACCCCTTAGAAGGCAAATGTATGGTAGAATCATCCAAAAAGCCAAGCGAAGAACTTGCATCCAAAAATGATTTTACAACTTGGGACGCACCTAAGCCATGCACATTAGTTGCATGTATCTGTATTTTAGTTTTTTTCATCACTGCATATTTTGAATAATTCAAGATGCTTTACTACCATTTCTTCAACGGTAAATTGCATGGCAATATCTAACGATCTTTTTTTCATTTTTTCCAGATCTGCTGATAACACATCATTTATTGCCTGTGCCAAAATATGAGGATTATCAACGTCTACAATAAAACCGTTTTTACCCTGATCAATGAGACTGAAAGCACTGCCTACTCTATTTGTGGATATAACAGGTAAACCATTACCAACCGCCTCATTTAAAACCAATCCCCATATATCTTCCCTACTTGGAAAGACGAACAAATCTGCTATTTTTAAATAATTTAAAACAACTTCTTTTGACTGCTTGCCCAAAAAGTTAACTTTACAAGGTATTTTATGATTCTGAACTATATCTCTTAAATTTTCAAGTTCTGGACCATTACCAATAATTAAGACTTCAACATCTGTATCATTTAAGAATGGTAAAGATTTCAACAAAACATCTACACCTTTCCGCGGAATCAGCTGACCTACAAAAATCAAATATCTAACATCTTTGTTTAACTGTAACTTATCTTTTAAACGATAAAGCTCGTCTCTATTGATTGGCTTATTTACAATTTCATTCTGATGAAGAGATGAAAAAGAATATTCATATATTTTTTTTGGTTCTGCACCATAAAAAATTAGTGTTTCGGAAGTGTTAATTCCACTAGACAGCCAGTAATCAGCCGAACTGATTAACAACTTTTTAAAATTAGTTTTCAAAAAACCTTTCGTAACGAATCCTCCATCAGAATTTAGAATAAACTTTTTTTTAAAAAATATACAATAGAATATTGTCAGAATTTCTGGCAATAAATAATATCCACCAACCACTAAAATGTCATTTTTATGAGATCTTAATAATCTAAACAAGTTTAAAATACCTTTAAATTTGGATTCATCAAAGAGATAGAGATGTTCAAATTTATTTTCCTTTTCCTCCTTTTTCCATGGAGAATTAATCATACTCCTGTTGTAGTAGATTACTTTTAAATCAACTTCTTCAGAGAGCTTATTAAAAAAATCAACTCTGTACGGAGAAGGTATGTACGTTAAAAAAACAATTTTTTTTGTTCTGACCATATTATTACGCTAAAGCTGCTTTATTTTCTTCGCTGGAACACCTCCTACAACCGTATTAGACTCGACATTTTTGTTAACTAAAGCCGAGGTTCCTACCACTGCACCACTATTAATTATTATATTACCCGCAATAGTTACTCTTGCACCAATCCAGCAACCATGATGAATTTCTATAATAAAAGATGTACCCTTTCCTGCTCTTCTGTCACTGTCCCCAATTTCGTGCGATCCGGTGACAAAAGCTACATCCGGAGCCAAATCACAGTTATCTCCAATTCTGACTTTCCCATTTCCATAAATTTTGAGTCCGCTTCCAATCCAAGTATTTGATCCTATTGTTAGATCAGCTACAGTTCCCATTTCAATTGGACCAACTATTCTAGAATTTTTTCCGACAGAAATACCCCCAATTTTCAGCAAAAAATTCTTAAATGCAAAGTATTTTGTTGTTGATAAAAATGAATTTATAATAAAAAGCGCTAAAACTCTTAATACTTTTTTAATCATGTTTTCGAAGCATTTTTTTCAATTATTTCAAAACTTTTTTTCCACTTATCAATTCCAAACATTTTGAAAACTTTTGATGATTGATTAGCGTATTGATTCAATAATAGATTTTTATCAGTATATTTTAGTTCGTTTAAAAATATCCTAAAATCATCTAAGTTTGGCTTAACATATAAGTAATCTACTCCATCTAGTTCAGAATATTCCATTGTTGAAATAAGAATTTTATTAAACATCAAATGTTCTATACTTTTTGAAGGAAAATTATACAAATTCTCCTCATATTCAGGATCTCTACTATTAAGTGAGAAAGTAGCTTTATCTAATTCAACAAGATATTGATCATAATCTAAAAAACCTAAATATCTGATATTAGAAAATTTATTGCAATATTTTTCTACCAATCCTTCATCAACGATTTTTCCAGTTATAATTAATTCATATTCTGGGAACTCAGAGAAAACTTTTAAAATCAACTCTGGGCATCTATTTTCTGATAAAATACCGGAAAGTATGAATGATAAATTTATTTGATTTATCCTACTATTGTTTTTTATGTCTGTGACAATACCAGGTAATATTATCAAATTTTTTTGAGTCAAAAATTTGTTAGAAGTCAAACTGATAATACCATCAGATCTATTGATTACTTTAAAAATAAAAGTCTGTAGTGAATATACTTTTTTAGATGGAGTAAAATCTAATAGAATTATAAATTGTTTAACAGATCGTTTAAATATTTTTGTTAGAAGGAAGAGAAAAATTGTCTGATGAGTTAAGTTATAATACCATACGTTCGCTCTTTTACCAAATAACGAAAAAGCTTTTAAATTATCAAAAAAGGTATTAAATAATTTTAGTTTCTTGGTACTACCTAAAATCCTGTTTTGTATATAAATAATATCACTATCAGTTTGAATTTTCTCCTCAATATTAGGAGGTATGATGGACAAAATTTCATCAAAACAATTATTATCAATAAGATTATAAGAAAAATAATTTGCTGCAGCAGAAACATTTAAGCTCTTAATTTTAACTGGTGGTACTACGTTTGTTAGGAAAATTCTTTTACTCATTTTAACGATGTTTCATATATTTTTTATATTAAATTTTTTTTCTTATTAGAAAAACACTGACCAAGATGTAGAAAAAAACCTGAGTTTCGGAAAATGATGAATTACTTGTTATATTAAATATTATAATATTATTAGCTATAGCAAGATTCAAATATCCGAAAGAGGGAGATAATCTTGTTCTGTTGTAGATAGTGTATGAATAAAAACCATGAAAAAAAACAAATATAAATGAACCTAAATATCCTAAATTTTCAAGCAGCGGGGCAACAGTTGAAAGCCATCCTGTACTTATTATTGTAGACTCCGAATCATATTTTTGTTTATAGTTGTCTAAACGCTCAGCTTGTGTTTCACCCAAAACGTCAAATCGATCAAATTGTCTTTCTACGAAAGGTGAAAATCGTAAAAACTTAACATCTGCAAAATTTATATCACTTTTTTTAAGATATTCAGACAACATAAAAATCTCATGGGAAAAGTAAAATGTGTAATCAACAAAAAAATTTTCAACTGCTTTGGGGCCCATACTCATAGTCTTCTTAAAATCTTCGCTGTAAGTCATACTATTTTGAGATTCAAAAATTTCTAACTTCGATCTACTATCTAGAGATGAACTTCTCTCAGTTGAAATAAAAATAAAATATCCCAATATCAAACTAATGAAACTTAAGAAAATATATTTATGCACTTTTGACAGAACTATCTTAATACGGTAATACTTCATTACTGAATAACATAGCAATGAAGATATGATTAGCTGAAAAACCATTTGTCTACCTGCGGACAAGACACTTCCGAATGCAAAAAATAGTATTCCTAAAATATAATAGATTCTGTATTTTGATTTCTTTAAAAAGAAAAATGCTGCAATGGAAAATAATCCACCAAAGTATAAAACACCTGCTAATTGAGAAAAAATTGTTGCCTCACGAGAATTATACAAATCTCGTAATAAATTAGGTGCTAATATATTTCCACCATAAATTACAACAATCTCTACAGCCAATAGGGCTGTTGCAATTACTGAAAATACAGAGAAAACTATCGTATATTTTTCAATTTTAGATAAATCTAATGATGAAAAAAAACTACTAAATCTAACCTTGTCAATTTTATTTCTACTATTAGAGGTATACATACTAAAGCAATATCCTAAAGTAAATATTGATATTAATAATATACACAAAGAAACTGCACTAGATGATTCTATTGTACTACTAAATTGGAGAATCCCACAAAAAGCATTGATAAACAAAATATTCCACGCCATAAACATCCAAAGTAAAGGGTTTAATGGATTGAAATATCTGCAACCAACTATCAACAAGCCGTAGCAAAAAACAAAATTTATTACTGAATTGAAAGGATGCAATAGCAGTACTACAATAATTAGTACCTGAGCCAAAATAACTTTCATAAATTATCAAATTTTCATCTATATCTGTAGAAAAACGTTTACGACTATATACTAATTACATATCACTTATTATCTTTATAGCATGCTTTATATAAAAATTTAAAATATGAAAAGCCTATTTTAGGAGGCAGTAAAAATGCTAAACATCTTATCTTGTTTAAGAAACTTAATTTCATAAACACATTTAAATTTACATTTTTATAACTAGCCTTAAATATTTCATTACCAAAATGATCACTTGATGAGTATGCAGAAACGCATAATGCGAATCTTTCAAGATAAACATAATCAACTGATTCCCGAGGCAAAATTCTTATTCTTGACATTGCGCTAAGATAGCTATCCATTTGTTTAATAATTTGAAGACTATCATTGATTCTCTTAATTTCCTTAGAGTTATCGGTCATTATGGAATTAGGTCGAATATTGTAAATGTATGTATTTTTACTACTGACAATTGCTGAACTAATATTATACACTAAGAAAAAAGACCACAACCGATCTTCATGATAAATATTACTAAAAAAACGTAAATCATTAGCTCTGATTATTTCCGTTCTAATTAATCTGTTCCACGCATTATTTGGTATCTTATGAAGTAAATAAATCTCATTGTATTCATATCGTTTTACAAACACGTCTGAAGCAATTACTTTTTTATTAGACTCAATGTGGGAACATATTATAATATCAGAATTGTATTCATTCATCAATGACATCATATATTCTATACAGTCGTCTGTAATTGTATCATCACTATCTAGAAAGAAAATGTATTCTCCACTAGATATTCCAATTCCACTGTTACGTGCCTCAGATAACCCCCTGTTGCAATCATGCTTAAAAATCTTAAAAAATATATGACCATTATACCTCTCGATAAATCCATTTACTAAACTCATGCTGTCATCAGTACCGCAATCATCAACTATAATACATTCAATATGTTTATACCTTTGTTCAGTGACTGATTCTAAGCAAGACAGTATATATTCTTCAACATTATATACTGGAATAATAATCGAAACTAATTTACCTTCTTTGACCATTTTGACAATTTTGACAATTTTTGAATGAACACATCTTTTAATTCCTTTTCTATGATGAATATGAAACTATAAATAAGAATTTGAGCAACAATTAAAATAGTATTAATTAATAATCTTTTGAAGCCGACATCATAGTTTTTAATAATTAATAGAGGTATGATAGACGTAAAAACAAATAACATTAAACATGGAACAATTACTTTGCTCAAAAATTTTTTTATATTGAAAGCCTTAATGTATTTATTTAAAATTATCAAATCACTTATAGAAACAAATATTATTGTGATAATAATTGCAGAGTATGAGTAATACGGAATTTTTGTGAATAACGAAATAATATACATCAAAGGAATTGTAAGCAAATTTAAAGTTCCTGATATGAAACTTATGTGTTTCATTTTACCAGTCGATTGTATAGCTATAATCAATGGATAAAAAACTGAAGCTATCAAAATATAAATCAAACTTATTCTAGTAAATTCAGTACTATACGGAGGAACATTTTTTAGCCATATACTGAGTACATATTTACATTCAATTATTATTGGAAAGGTAAAAGTAAATAAAAGTACAAATGAATACTTTGAAGTAAGCTGTACCAAATTAATCATTTTCAGTATTTCATCCCTCGAAAAGGACATCACAATTTGAGGTCTAGCTGCCATAACGATATTGTTTGAAAAACCGGAAACAGCGTTTCTAACCTGAATAGCAACACCGTTAGCTGCATTTAGTAAAGGCCCCCACAATAGATTTAAAACAAAACCTACACCTTGATTTCCAACCATATAACACACACTCCCATACATATCTAAAAAAGAAAATGTTAATATTTCTTTTAGGAAATGTTTATCATACGTAAAACTATAATTGCAGACAGAAAACGTCCTTTTGCAAAACAAATAATTGCATATTAATCCAAAGAGAGAAATTAAGCATAACATTACTGAATACGATAGTAATTTATCAAATTCGATAAATAACAAAGAATATGTTAAAGCAAGTTTCAATATAGATTCCGATATTGAAAAATAAGCAAAAAAAGACATCTTTTCATATGCGACTATGGTTGCTTCGTACGAAATTCTAATGAATGCAAATAAGAAATTGAAAAGTATAAAATGGAATGCCAAAAGAGAAGTCTCAATTCGTGATTTTGGAATAACCAATTTATGTTTGATTAAATAAGCCCCTAAAACTTCTGCAATCATAAATATTAAAACTCCCAATAAAATTTGAATTGTTAAGCTAGTATTAAAAACTTTCTTTAAATTTTCTAAATTATTTTTACCTAATTCAAAAGTAAAAAATCTAGATATAGAGCCACTTAAAGTTCCATTTAAAAAAGAAAAAAATAAAACTATACCACCTATGATATTGTAAATACCAAAATCTACAAAACCTAACACTTCTAGTATAATCCTAGAAGTGTAAAGAGAGATGCAAAGATTTATGAGCATTCTAAAATACAACAAAGATGTATTTTTTGCTAACTTACCAGTATGTACCAATTAATATAATTTCAAATCACTCTCCACCATCTCTTTCACCAAAGCCTGTAAATCATACTTCGGCTCCCAACCTAACTGTGTTTTAGACTTAGTAGGATCACCAATCAAAAGATCTACCTCTGTCGGTCTGTAATAATCAGGATCTACAGAAACAACCGTTTTACCAATTTCTAATTGATAGAGTGGATGATGACATGCAACAACTTTTGCAATTTCATTTTCGTTTTCTCCCTCAAAAGAAAGTTCTACCCCAACTTCTTGGAAAGCCATTTTGACAAAGTCTCTTACAGAAGTGGTAACACCTGTTGCGATTACGAAATCTTCCGGTTTTTCTTGTTGAAGAATTCTCCACATCGCTTCAACGTAATCTTTGGCGTGTCCCCAGTCACGAAGGGCATTTAAATTCCCTAAATACAGACATTCTTGCTTACCTTTTGCGATCGCTGCAGTCGCCATGGTAATTTTACGGGTAACAAAAGTTTCCCCCCTTCTTGGAGATTCGTGGTTGAATAATATTCCGTTGCAGGCAAACATTCCGTACGCTTCACGGTAGTTTTTGGTAATCCAAAAACCATAAATTTTAGCCGCACCATAAGGCGAACGAGGATAGAAAGGTGAATTTTCGTCGTAGAAACCTTTTTCGTTTTTATTTTCCGGAAGTCCTCCGTACAATTCAGATGTTGAAGCTTGGTAAATTTTAGTCTTTTTTTCTAAACCTAAAATTCTTACCGCTTCTAGAATTCTTAATGTTCCGATTCCGTCTACATTGGCTACATATTCAGGAGAATCAAAAGAAACTTTTACGTGAGACATCGCGCCCAAATTATAAATTTCGTCTGGCTGTACTTCCTGAATGATTCTGATAATATTGGTAGAGTCTGTTAAATCCCCATAATGCAAGGTAAAATGTACATTTTGCTCATGTTGATCTTGATATAAATGGTCAATTCTTTGGGTATTGAAAGAAGAAGCCCTTCTTTTAATTCCATGAACTCTATATCCTTTTTCTAATAGTAACTCTGCTAAGTATGAACCGTCTTGACCTGTAATTCCTGTAATTAATGCTGTTTTCATGTGTATTTTATTGCGGATTCGCGCATTTGCTTATTCGCAGTTTTTGTGTTATATTCTTTTTTATGCGGATTCGCGGATTTGCTTATTTACCGTTTGCGTGTTAATCTATGTGCAATTGGCCAATAAAGAAATTTGCGGATTTTTTCTTATCCAGCTGCAAATTTACATTTTCACTTCTTTAAAATTGTTAATATTCTCCAAAAACCATTGATAAGTTTTGTTAATACCATCTTCAAGGTTAATTTGGTGTTTCCAACCTAGCTCGTGCATTTTAGAAACATCCATCAATTTTCTTGGTGTTCCGTCTGGTTTTTCAGCATCCCAAATGATTTCTCCTTGATGACCAACTACTTTTTGAATTAACTCAGCCAAATCTTTAATGGTTAAATCTACCCCTGTTCCCACATTGTATAAATGTTCAGGCAAGACATTTTCTAATGCAAAAATCACTGACGCAGCCATATCATCAACAAAAAGAAATTCTCTCATCGGAGTTCCTGATCCCCAAAGAGTAACTGCTGCGTTGTTGTTTTCTTTCGCTTCATGAAACTTTCTGATCATTGCAGGAAGGACATGAGAAGTATTCAAATCAAAATTATCGTGCGTTCCGTAAAGGTTTGTGGGCATCAAAGAAACATAATCTTTCCCGAATTGTTTTCTGATGGCTTCACAAGTTTTAATCCCCGTAATTTTCGCCACCGCATACCATTCGTTGGTTGGTTCCAAAGAATCTGTTAAAAGATATTCTTCCTTCAAAGGTTGTGGTGCCATTTTAGGATAAATACAAGAAGAGCCTAAGAAAATAAACTTTTCTACCTCATTTTTAAGAGAAGCATCAATCAGGTTATTCTGAATCTGCATATTTTCCATTAAAAACTGATAGGGAAATGAATTATTTGCTAAAATTCCGCCCACTCTTGCCGCTGCATCAATCACCACATCAGGTTTTTCCGTCGCCATAAATTCAGAAACGGCATTTTGATCTTTTAAATCTAATTCTTTGCTAGTAAGACCAATCAAATTGGTATAACCTTGCTCTGAAAGCTGTCTCCAAATAGCAGAACCCACCATTCCACGGTGTCCTGCGATATATATTTTTGAATCTTTTGAAATCATTTTTACAAATCTTTGTTCTACCTTAGTGTAGATTGATACTTTTCTAGTTGGCTGTAAATTTTCTTTACATCTTGAGATTTCTCCTTCTGTAAAACTAAAATAGCATCTGGAGTGTGTACAAAAATGCAATTCTTCATTCCAATAAAGGCTGTGAAAATTTCTGTACCAATCACCATATTTCCGTTTTCATCAGCCGGGTGACCTGTTGAACGAAGATAATCGTACAACGATTCAAACGAGCCTAAATCATTCCATCTAAAATTAGCAGGAACTACTTTTATTTGTTTAGACCGCTCCATTACCGCGTAATCAATACTAATGGACGGGATTTGTTTGCATGAAGTTTCGTCTAATAAATTATTTTCAGATTTTTCCCAAGCTTCCAAAGATTTTTCAAAAACTTCGGGTTGGTATTTTTTTAATTCATCTAATAAAACTCCTGCTTTGAAGCAAAACATCCCGGAATTCCACAAGAAAGTACCTCTGTCTAAAAACTCCTGTGCGGTTTCTGTATTTGGTTTTTCTCTGAAAGAAAGGACGTCTTTACCTTCAAATTCGATATAACCATATCCGGTTTCAGGTTTTGTAGGAACAACACCAAAAGTGACAACGAAGTCTTTTTTAGCCAACTCAACAGCTTCTAAGAGAGATTTTTCGTACGCCTCCTGATTTTGAATTAAATGATCGGAAGGTGTAATAATCAAAACATCATCCGCTTCAACCGCCAATGCAGCAAAAGCAATCGCTGCGGCTGTATTTCGTGCAATGGTTTCCGTAACGAAAGTTTTGGGAAGATCAATATCTTTTAGTAAATCTCTACTCCATTCGATATGGTCTGAATTACCAACCACCATCAATTCATCCACTACAGCTTTATTTCTTTCTGCTGTTAATTCAAATAGAGATTTTCCTTCAAAAATTTTCAGAAATTGTTTTGGATGGTTTTTTCTTGAAAGAGGCCAAAGTCTACTTCCTACTCCTCCTGATAATATGACGTTATATATTTTCATGCTCTGTTGTAATCGTCTTCAATTCTTACAATATCATCTTCACCGAAATAGGTACCATACTGTACTTCGATGAAAACAACAGGTTCGTTTGTTTTATTTTCAATTCTATGATGCGCTCCTAATGAAATTTGAGCTACTTCTCCTGTTTTAAAATCTTTTATTTCATCACCAATGGTAATTGTTCCTGTTCCAGAAACAATAGTCCATACTTCAGCACGATGATGGTGGTATTGAAGAGAAAGCCTCCCTCCCGGATTTACCAAAATTCTTTTTACTTTATGAGTTTCTCCATCTTCCAAAACCCAATATTCTCCCCAAGGTCTAACGTCGTGTTCCTTCATTTAAATTAGTTTTTACAAATATATACAGTATATTTTCAAATACTGATTAAAAATATTTTAATTATAATCTATTATCAATAATTTCTTTACTTAAAATCCCTTTCACATCATAAATAATTCCATTCGGTATAAGGTAATTTTTTAAGTTGAGTTCTAAAAACTCTTGATGCGAAACAGAAAGTACAATTACATCGAATTGTGAATCGTTTTCCAAATTCTTCAATAAATTGATTTGATATTCTTCAAAAACTTCTTCCGTATCTGCCCAAGGATCAAAAGTGGTAACCTGTAGACCGTAGTCTTGTAAATGAGTAATTACATCAATCACCTTTGAATTTCGGATATCAGGACAGTTTTCTTTGAAGGTAATTCCAAGGTTTAAAACCTTCGCTCCTTTTATAGGAATCTCTCTTTTTATCATTAATTTAATGACTTGAGAAGCAACAAAAGCTCCCATAGAATCATTCAATCTTCTAGCACTTAAAATCAACTCAGAATAATAGCCAATTTCCTGTGCTTTCTGCGCTAAGTAAAACGGATCTACTCCGATACAATGCCCTCCAACTAAACCAGGTTTAAATTTCAGGAAATTCCATTTTGTACCTGCAGCTTCTAAAACATCATGCGTATCGATATCCATTAAAGAAAATATTTTTGCCAACTCATTCATGAAGGCAATATTTACATCTCTTTGAGAGTTTTCAATTACTTTTGAAGCTTCTGCTACTTTAATGGTAGGTGCTAAATGTGTTCCCGCAGTAATCACCGATTTATACAAATCGTCTACTATTTTTCCGATTTCGGGTGTAGATCCGGAAGTAACTTTTAAGATTTTATCAACCGTATGCAATTTATCTCCTGGGTTAATTCTTTCCGGAGAATAGCCTGCAAAAAAATCTTTGTTGAATTGTAACCCCGAAATTTTTTCTAAAACAGGTACACATTCTTCTTCAGTTACACCAGGATAAACAGTAGATTCGTAAATTACGATATCGTTTCTACCTAATACTTTACCTACCGTTTCTGATGATTTGTACAAAGGGGTCAAATCCGGTCTGTTATGTTTATCTACAGGTGTAGGAACTGTAATAATATAAATATTTGCATTTTGAATATCTGAAATATTTGCACTGCAAAATAAACCAATAGAGTTATCAGAAATAGGATTGGTGGATCTTACTACCGCTTTAAGCAAATCTTCATCAACTTCTAAGGTTGAATCTTTTCCATCATTGATTTCTTTGATTCGATTTTCATTAATATCAAAGCCAACAACAGAATACTTTGTTGCTAAAAGTCTTGCTAATGGTAATCCAACATAACCAAGACCAATTACCGCTATTTTATGATTTACATTCATTTATGGAAATAGTTTTATTATGTAAAAAAAATAATAAAACTTAATTTTTATTAAAATTTGAACCAATCTCTCCAGGTTTTTTTATGAGAAGCACCGTAACCATAACCGTACTTATAACCATAACCGTAGCTGCTGTTGGTATTATCTACATCATTTAAAACAAATGCTGCATTCTTGATCTTCGACTGCCCAATCTGTGTATTAGCAAAGCTGATTAATTTCTTTTCTGTATACCCCGATCTTGTAACATAAACAGTAACATCGGCAACATCGGCAATCAAGAAAGAATCGGTTACCAACATCAAAGGTGCCGTATCCAATACAATATAATCGTAATGAGGTTTTAAACTTTCAATTAATTCCTGATATCTTCCATTTGATAAAAGATCGGTTGGATTGGGCGTAATTGCTCCAGAATAAATAACATCACAATTTGGGTTGAATGTAGTCTGATGGATGATTTGTTCTTTGGTAATCTTATCATCATACATGTACTCCGCTAATCCCATTAAACCTTTTCGAGATTCGTTATATCTCTGTAACTGTGGATTTCTAATATCAGAACCAATGATCATTACTTTGGTACGAGGTGTAGCCAACGTCAAAGCTAAATTTACAGAAACAAATGTTTTACCTTCTCCTTTTACAGTAGAAGTCACAAAAATTACTTTCCCTTCCTTCTTTTTAGGTAACATGAAGCCAATATTGGTAATTAATATTCTAAATGCTTCTGCTAAAGGCGATAAATCGTTTACTTGAACCAATTCTGAACCACCTTTTACCAATGAAGGTACTTCCCCTACAACAGGTTTATTCCCGCTTAACTTTTCTAAGTCGTGAGTAGATTTTACTTTATCATTTAGTAAATTAAACAAATAAATAATCGCAAAAGGAATTAATAATCCAATTATTAAAGCTCCCAAATAAATCATTTGCTTTTTAGGAGAAACTGGGGTTGGAGCAGTAAAAGCATAATCCACAATTCTAGCTTTTGGAGCTGCAATTGCTAAAGATATTGCCGCCTCTTCACGTTTTTGAAGTAACAACAAATACAATTCTTCTTTAATCGTTTGTTGTCTTTCAATACTTCTGAACATTTTCTCCTGAAATGGGACTTTAGAAATTCTGCCACTCAGTCTATTCTGTTCTGTTTGAATTGCATTTTTGTTAATTTGCAATGCAGAACGTGTTTTATTTAGACTTGAAAGGATAGACGAACGTACATTATTAATCTCTTTAGTAACATCTTGTACTACAGGATTGAGCGTTGTTGACCCTTCTAATAAACGACTTCTTTCGGTAACCAATTGATTGTAGGTTCCCATATTCATAGACGTCTCTGAGTCGTTAAGTCCGATATTTAAAGGTAAGATTTGATAAGCCCCTTGTTTATTCAGATATCCTAACAAACTATTTACAACTTCAAGTTGAGATTCATTTTCAATCTGGCTTTGTCTTGCTTTTGCTGAAGTTTCTAGTGAAAGTTCCGCTTCAGATTTAATATCCGCGATATTGTTTCTTACTTTAAAATCTTCTTTCTGAGTTTCAACTCTACCAAGCTCTTCTCCAATTAGACGAACTCTCTCATCAATAAATTCAGCAGTTTTTTGAGCCTCAGAATTTTTATCTAATACAGCTTCTCTGTTATAATTTACTGCAAGTCTATTCAGAATATCTTCTGCTTTTTCAGGTATTGCATCATTTATTGATAATTTTAAAACGGTTGTTTCTTTTTCAACCACTTCAACATTCAATAATTGTACATAAGATTTAGCTCTAGTAATACCAGATCTAAACTCTAATCTAAATTGTTTATTATTATAACTTAATTTATTTGAATTACTATTTTTCTGGAACATTACAATTCCAAACGGCAATGACAATGCTTTATTAAAGTTAGTTTTAATCGGAGCCTTGAAACTTTCAGATTCTAAAATAATTTCATCATTCTTTATAAGTACATAAACAGGCTTTGTAGGATAGATTCCTTTCCTGTTTTCTTTAACAATTCTAACAATAAAAGGTGCACTGTCTTTATAAAGTAAAGTTTCTTTAATTTTACCTTTTGAATAGATATTTGTTTCTAAACCTAGCTCCCTTACTACTGAAAGCATCAATTTTGTTGATTTTAGAATTTGTTTCTCATTCAAAACAGAATTAGACCCCATTCCTCCGATACCTCCAATTTCTGAAAGCACCGACATTTCTGGAACTCCTGATGTTTTTTTTACTTCTTTAATTAATAAAGTAGATTCAGTATTATAAACAGGAACCGAATATCTCAGAAAAAACCAAGCAACAACAACTGATATTACAGCCCCTACTACAAACCAATACCATTTGAAAAGATAGGGTTTAATCAATTCTCTAAGATCTAATGTCTCTTCCTGTAATTGATCTTCAAAATTATTTTGATCCACTATTTGTTTTATATTTTTTTAATATTAATTTTTCGTCAATGCAATTACACTGATTCCTAAAGATACAACTACAGAAACAATTGAAATATAAACACCTAAGTTAGGGTCTAATCGTGCTGCTTTTTCCCTGTTTACATTGGGTTGTACGTAAATGATATCATTTTGCTTAAGATAATAAAAAGGAGAATTAATAAATTCAGACTTCGATATGTCGATACGGTGATGGGTAATCTTACCATCTACATTTCTTATCAACAATACATTTTGTCTGATTCCATAAGGCGTTGTATCTCCCGCCATAGCTAATGCACTTAAAACCGTAGCATTTCCTTCAGGAATAACATACGTTCCCGGACTTTTCACTTCTCCTGAAATGGAAACTTTGAAATTCACCAATTTAACATCGACGATTGGATCCTTAATGTATTTACTTAAAATGCCTGAAATCTTATCTCTAAATGTTTCAATATTCTCACCTTGAACACTAATTTTACCTATCTGTGGAAAAGTGATGTTATAATTGGTGTCCACAAAATAGGTAGGCCCTGAAACAGGCGTCTGTTGTGGTAAACTATTAGAACTTGGTAGCGAATATTGAGTTACCGTAGTTGAGGATGAGTAATTTTGGTTGAAAGGCTTCACAGCGTCCATATCTCTTGCTGAGATTGAAACTATTAGCTGATCGCCCGGCTGTAAGGTACTGCGGCTATTTTTTATTGCATTGTCTAATGCTACATTATCAATATCCGTCATATAATTGATTTCCTGTCTTGGTGCACATGAAAACAATAGTATGCCCGAAAATCCACAAAGGATAAACTTCTTTAAATTCATTCAATTTAATATTTTCACAAAAATAGGATTATTATTCTAGTTTTAAAAATCGGAGGTAGAATATCATATTAATCTTGGTTAATAAAATATCCATCATAACATATCCGTTTTTAATTACCCTTATTTTCGCTGATTTTATAATTATCTAATTTTTCAAATTCAGAATTATTACTAATAAACTCTGGAACTAAAGCTTTAAGTAATGTTACAACTTCATACTTATCTCTATTTACCGCAGATCTAACGATTTTAACAAAATAAGAATCGACCGTAGCAAAATCTTCGCAGTAATCCTTACTTATCATAATCTTCTCATTATGCGTAGGAATATTTATTGTATTTTCACTTAATAACTCCTCGTACAGTTTTTCGCCTGGTCTAAGGCCTATAAAAGAAATCTTAATATCTTCATCAGGAATGTATCCAGAAAGTTTAATCATTCTCTTAGCAAGATCTAAAATTTTAACCGGGTCTCCCATATCAAATACATATATTTCGCCTCCATTCCCCATAGTACCTGCTTGTAAAACCAATTCGCAGGCTTCCGGAATAGTCATAAAATATCTAATTATATCTGGGTGAGTAATTGTTACAGGACCACCTTTCTGTATTTGCTTTTTAAAATGAGGGATTACCGAACCATTTGATCCCAAAACATTACCAAAACGTGTGGTTATAAACTTGGTCGTATTACCTTCCGTATTTTGTAAAGATTGAACAAACAATTCAGCAGCTCTTTTCGAAGCTCCCATAACATTTGTAGGGTTTACTGCTTTGTCAGTAGAAACCATCACAAATCTGTTAATTTTATACTTTTTCGAAAGCAAGGCTACATTTTTTGTGCCTAAAATATTTACAAAAATAGCCTCATGAGGATTTTCTTCTATAAGTGGGACATGTTTATAGGCGGCTGCATGATAAACCATAGAAAAATTATATTCCTCGAATATCCTTTCTAGTCTAGACTTATTTGAAATATCTGCTAAAATAAATTTGAAGTTTTGATCAGGAAATTTTTCCAATAATTCTAGCTCCAAGTCATATAACGGAGATTCGGCTTGATCAAGAACCACAATTTGAGAAGGACTAAATTCCGCAACCTGTCTTACAATCTCGCTACCAATAGAACCCGCACCTCCGGTAATTAAAACATTTTTTTCAAAATGTCTTTTTTTAACATCCTCATTATCAATCTTAATCGGGCGACGATTCAATAAATCTTCAATCTGCAAATTTCTAATTCCTCCAACTAAATCTTGATCCCGCATTTTTCCAATTGTTGGTGCTTTAAGAACTTTCAATCCTTTATCTAAAGAAAGATTCATCCATTCTTCAAGTTCTTTTTTGCTCATTATTTCCTTAATAATCAGGACTGCATCAAAATCAGTAAGAATTTTAGGCGAATCAAAAAATTCATTCTTGCCATAAATATTATGTCCTAATAAAACAGCTCTTTTAGAGTCGGTCCTATTAGTAATAAAACCTCCAAGTCTATAAGGATAATTGGGATTATGCATGATTGCTCTAGCTAGTGCGACAGAAACATCTTCTATTCCCACCACTGCTACTTTCATTGTTGATGATGCTCTTTTATAATCAATTACCAGATTAAAAAATCTTTTTGTCACCATCCTGAAAAAAAACATTAGTGACACAGAAATAAAGAAAAGTAAGAAAATATTTGGATAAAGAAATAGAGGTTTACCTTTCAATAAATAGAAAAAATAATTGAAAATAGTAAGAGTAATCAACGTACTACTCGCAGATAATAAAATTTTAAAAAAATCAAAAAAAGTAGAATGCCTTATAATTCCCGCATATGTTCTGAAAACAAACATAAATACGAAATTTACAAAAATTACTATTATCATCTTCAATGGCAAAAGATGAGGATAATTAACTTTTACATTTAATTTCGACAAAAAGTAGTATGAAATTATTAAAGACAAAAAGACAAATCCTATGTCAAAAAACAAAACCATCCATCTGGGTATATATCGTACTCGCGTGATTTTCAATAAATTATCACCATTATACAATGCTCTTAATCCCTCGCCAAATTTTTTCATCTAATTGCTAATAATAGTTTCTAGTTTTACAAGCAAATGTATGAATATTATTACTATTTTTTTAATCTTTTTCATCAATTTTCTATCATATTCTTCAATGCTCATAAAAACCTGTACATCAAATTATAAAGTTAAATCTAAATCCACTCACTGGCAAAATAAATTTAAATGTTAAGCTAATTGGATAAAAAATATCCTATAGCCAAAGCCTTACTAGACAACTAAAAATTCTTAGAAGCTTATACCCGCTATTCGCTC
>NZ_JBXUGJ010000008.1:0-194721 GCF_057180445.1 Chryseobacterium sp. HNCC26DJ239 | reverse complement strand
ATCGGCAGTATTATTTGCCTTTTAATAATTTTTCTTCCAAATTATTCCATCCACTCCAAACACAATATCCATTTTTTATTACCTGCTTTTTGTTTTTATAGGTTATTGTATAAATTTCAGTTGTTGTACATAATCCATCTTTTGGAATTGCATAAAGTTGACATTCTAATTTCTCAATTTCATAAAGCTGTTTTTCATTTATTTTTTTTGTTTTGCCTCCATGTGTTATAAAATAATTTTCACTTTCATTTCTTATAGTAATAGAGTCAGATATTTTATGAAAACAACCTTGCGAATTATAATTTATTTTAACTGATTCATTTTTTAGATTCTTTATAATTGATTTGCTCAAATACTTTTCGAAATCGAATTGGTCAGGAAATATTGAAATAGTGTCAGTTTCTTTTCGATTATTTATTCGGAATTCTTTTTTAGTTCTTTCTCCAAACAAGTTTGAGTACTCAAATTCATATTTTCCTTTTTCTATGCTATCCAACTTTATTGGGCTTTCTATAAAAAGTCCGTCATTTCCGAGAATTTCTTTGTATAGTTTTCCATTCTTGTAAATCGATAGTTTATTTAAGGGAAGGTTTCCACTATTCTTGCTTTCGTTGTCGATATTCACAATTAGTTTAGAAAATTTATATTCTCTACAACTTATAAATATCAAAAAAATAGATAGAAAAAATATTTTCGATTTCATTTCCCAAGTGTTGTTTGTATATTGCCGATAACGAAAAAGTATTAGCGAAGGCGGGCGAAAAGTGAGCTGAAAGTTCAATTTTCAACCAAACTAAGCCAATGCTTTTTCAATGAAGTAAACTTACAAAAATATTACGGAATTGAAAAGCAGTGGCGACGAAGAATATTCAAATTTTCAATTTGAGTATTCAAGCCCGCTTTTGCTAATACACTGTTGAACTAAACCTTCGGTAGCCCCGTCTGCATATTTTTGATTACTTTGTAAAACTAATTAAAAATCAATAGAATGGCAACAAAAAAAAGAGTTTAGAAGAGCTCAGAGAAAACAAGATCATCAATCAGGCAAAGCGTGAAGTTCCGGGATTTGCGGAGCTTTTGCAAAGGTTTGAACGTACGGTTTCGGTGTTGGGAAGAAGCCAAAGTACTTTTCAAAATTACTCCAGACACGTCGCTGCGGTGTCGCTACATTTCGGGAAAATTCCTACAGAATTGGATTCAGATCAAATTCATGATTACCTCTTTTACCTTCAGAAAAAATTTAAATCTCCTTCGCAATCGTATTTTAAACACACCGTTTACGGACTTCGATTTCTGTTGAAATCGGAAGGTTTGAGCTATGATTATTTGAGTCTTCCGGAAATTAAAAGAGAGAAAAAACTGCCTGTAGTTCTCAGTAAACAGGAGGTTTGGCAGATGCTTTCGGGGTGTAAGCTTTTAAAGCATAAAATTTTGATCGGCATTCTTTACGGCTGCGGACTCCGCTGTATGGAGGTTAGAAATATCCGTGTATGCGACTTAGATTTTGATCGAAAACAACTCAAAGTGGTTCAGGGAAAAGGAAAAAAAGACCGCTATTTGCCACTTTCCGAGCATTTGATTCGGGGACTCAAAAAGTATATCGAAGCTGAAAAACCAGAAGATTATCTCTTTGGAATGCCACGAGAAGGAAGAGCCGGCGGAGAGTTTGATTCCCGCTACTCACAACGAGGCGTTCAGTGGGCGGTAAAACAGGCATCAAGAGCAGCAAAAATCTTGAAAGAAGTGAGTGTTCATACGCTTCGGCACAGTTTTGCGACGCATCTTCTGGAAGATGGGATGGATATTTTAAGCATCAAAAATCTTCTCGGTCACGAAAGTATCGATACCACGCTGGTTTATCTCCAAATTGCCCAGCTTTCCACCCAAAAACTCTTTTCACCGCTCGATACTTTGTTTGAGGAATGTCGGCCAAAATAGCTTCCTCTCCCAGAGGTTTTGAAGTGGCTGATGTTCTGAATATTTTAGGTTCTAGACTTGAAGATTTAGGACTTAATTCCTGGCAATTACGAACACTTTCAGCGTTGAAAAAGTGCCGTACTTCGGCTTTGGGCGGTCATATTGACGCTTGTGATGAATGTGGAAATATAAGCATCAGCTACAACTCCTGCCGAAACCGTCATTGCCCCAAATGTCAGGGCAAAAACCGTGAAAAATGGATTGGTATGAGAGAAAACGAACTGCTTCCTGTACCTTATTTTCACGTCGTTTTCACTATTCCTGATACTTTAAATTCATTAGCATTGCACCAACCAAAAATGCTGTATGATTTTTTATTTGAATCGGCTTGGGAAACGCTTCAAACGTTTGGCAAAAACAAAAATCTCCAAATGGGAATGATTGCTGTTTTGCACACTTGGGGACAGAATCTGAGTCTTCATCCGCATTTGCACTGCATTGTTCCGGGCGGCGGCGTGGATGAAAACGGAGCTTGGAAAAACATCAGAAGTGACGGCAAATTTTTGTTTTCTGTAAAGGCTTTGAGTAAAGTTTTCAGGGCTAAATTTTGTGAGAAATTAAAAGATAAAAACCTTAAAGAATATACCAAAATCAGACAAAGTCTGTGGGAAAAACCTTGGGTTGTTTTCGCTAAAAAGCCTTTTGGAAGCCCCAAATCGGTGGTGGAATATTTAGGTCGTTATTCCCACAAAATCGCCATCAGCAACCAGAGAATCAGAAAAATTGACGCGGAAACGGTAACTTTTTCTTACAAAGATTACCGCCAAAAAGGCATCAAAAAGCAGATGGTTTTGAGCCACGAGGAGTTTATCCGAAGATTTGCGATGCATATTTTACCGAAAAGATTTGTAAAAATCCGTCATTACGGTTTTTTGAGCGCTACCTGGAAGCGTGAAAAACTCAAAATTTTGCAACAAAAATTAGGCATCCAGCCCAAAGAAAAGGCTTTCCCAAAAGCTTTTCAGCCAAAATGTCGTTGTTGTAAAGTTGGAAATCTTGTGACGATTGCCACGTTCGATCTTCGAGGTCCGCCAAGTTGGTTTTTGGAGATGATCCGAAATTTACAAACGCCTAAAATCTAGCATTTTGGGTAAGGGTTTTCATGCCTAAACGTGAAGGAAAACACGATAAAACCAAGAAAAAACCACCAAAATCACCCACAAAAAAAGAGACTCTTCTCGAAATCTCTTGTATCTCTTTAAAATCTTTTGTCGATAAACCCATAGTGTGGAAAATACCTAGCTAAAAGCTTCCGAAGCTTCCGTTCAACAGGGTTTTCATTGTTCGTGCTGCGCACGCAACGAAAACTTAGCTATCAGTAGCAGTTTTTTTTAAGAGGTATATTGTTAATGTTTATTCTGTTTGTTGTCATTTCTCTTTGATTTTTTAAATAGTATTTTAGTTAAATTTTATTTGTGAAATTGAACTGAAATAAGAATAGTGCTTAAATTTTTATCAAGTTAAAAATTCTAGCCAATTTGATTTTTTTTATTGCTCAAAAATCCTTACTTGCTTTCTTCATTTTTGATTTCTTTTATTCTCGCAATGAGTAATCTTATTGAATTAATAAATGATAAGATTCCAAGAAATGTAAAGAAATATTTTTCTTCTCCTTCACGTGGTAAGACAAAAAGGATTCCTACAATCAAAAAGAATACTGCAAAGCCAATTTTTGATGTTACGTTCGCAAATATGAACTCAATAACTCCAATTGTTAATTCTTTCAAAAATTTTAGTATTGATTTCACTTTTCTTAATTGATAACGAGTGATTTATAAAATTGCTACTAACGTTTTCGGGCTTGGCGTAGGTGGCGATTTCCACCACAAATGTTGATGCGGAGAACCAAATTTTGATTAACTACAATTGTGTCTGCGGAGCACTGAACCGCCACTTTTGCCAAGCCCGTGTTATGTGATGTGGCAATTTTCCATAATTTTTTATTCAGTTAGATTCAGTTTTCAGAAGTTTCATTCAGCAATGTTTTTAAAATTCAGCGTCATTTTTAAAACTCAAGCACGAACTTATTCACACAGTTAAAATTTCAGAACGCTAAAATTCAAAAATTTTTTCGGAAAGATTTTGCGTAGGATTTTCAGTAAGAATTTTTATTTTCAGTAAGTTTTTTCACACAGAATTTTTTCAGCAGAGTTATTTTGACGCGTTAAATTGTTTTCACGCACAATTTCCGTTAGTGATATGGTGTCAGAAATCAGTTTTTAAGTCAAGTCCGCATTTTATTCAGTCAGTCAAGCAGAAAATGAATTCAGACCTTTTTTTCACGCAGGTTTGGTCTGGATTCAGTTTCTTTTTTATTCACTCAAAATCGTGGATTTTGTTTCGGAGCGTGATTTTTGATGCCATATCACATAACTCTCAAATATACGCAATTCTCACAAAAGTGCAAAATTTATTTTAATCTCTTGAAAAGTCCTATTGATGGACTTTTTTTAATGCACTGAAGTATAAAATATTTTTTTTGCGCAACATGAATATTTTTTTTGCGCAATACTAATATTTTTTTACGCACATATTGTGACTTTATTTTATTTTAATTTCAGGGATGTAGTTTAGGGAGTATTAAAAAGTTTTTTATCTGGCAAGACGTTTGAATAGATTTTAATTCCGAATCAAAAAAAAGCTAAGATGGTGAAGAAAAATAATCCGAAATTTCAAAAGAAAGTTTTATTTGGCATGTTGGGTTCTTTGCTTGTGACCTCCGTACTTTATAAAATTGGTTTTGGGTTTTTGTGGAAAGCTTTAAAATTGAATGTTTCAAAAGGGTCTGCTGTTCCTTCGATTAATGATGTGGAAAAATTTCCAAAAAAAATCATAAATCATAGCTTACCAAAACCTTGGAGGGTGCATTGTAATGTCAATCAGCAAATTTTATCACCCCAGTTGTTAGAGGAGCTTACCCGTACCAATGTGGCTTCGATACTTGTTGTTCAAAATCAAGAAATTATTTACGAAAAATATTACAAAGGATATCAAAAACAGTCGTTAACCAATTCTTTTTCAATGGCAAAAGGTATTCTTTCTCTTTTAGTGGGTTGCGCTATTGATGATGGTTTTTTAAGCTCAGAAGAAGAAAAAGTTTCTAAGTATATCAAAAAATATAACGAAAATCAATTCGGGAAACATCTTACGTTTAAAAACTTAATGACGATGGAATCGGGGTTAGATTGGAGTGAAGAATATCGCCATCCTTTTGCTGAAAATTCAAAACAGTATTTTTTGGATGATTTAAATGAGCAGGCTTTAGCTGTTGAGTTTAAAAAAATGCCTGGTCTAGAGTATGAATATCAAAGTGTTGCTGCGCAGATTCTTGGTTTGGCACTTCGGAAAGCAATTAATATGGATCTTTCAGAATATCTATCCAGAAAGCTATGGATTCCTTTGGGGATGCAATCTCCCGCATTTTGGTCTACAGACAGAAGGGGGATGGAGAAAGCGTTTTGTTGCATCCATGCTACAGCTAGAGATTTTGCAAAAATTGGTCAACTTCTCTTGCAAAAAGGAAGATGGGAGAGTGCAAGATTACTGAATGAAGAGTTTTGTACGAAGACATTACATTCTTCCAAACAAAATAAAGCCTTTGGTTATTCTATTTGGATCAATGACGATGCAAAAATTCCGTATAGATTTTTTTATGGTTTTATGGGGCAGTTTATCATCATGATTCCCGATAAAAATATGGTTATTGTAAAAACAGGATCATACAACAGTTTAGAGGTTGATGATTTGCTACGTCCTTTGCAGGTTCAGATGTTGGTAGACGAGTTTGCGAAATAAATTTCCCGCATAATTTTCTTTTAAGTTAAAAGCTGTTCTTTTTACATGGCTAAAATTCTATTGTTTTTCGAAAATCAAACATATTTGTAAATCAGTAGGGTATAACTGTTTTTAATGTTTCTTTGAGCTTGTTTTTGTGATTTTGTTACAGAATCCTAAAATTTAGTAGAAAAAAACAGATTTATTTTGAAATTGGCTAACAATTGTTCATTCGGATGCAATTTTGGGAGAATTAAAAAACAGTGTTAAGCTCAAAAATACCGGTTTTATCGAGTTTTCTTAAAAAAAATGTAATTTTTTTTAACCCATTTAAGCACGTTAACATATCATAAAAAAACTTTAAAAATTCTAAAAATAATTAAAGTTTAAATTTTTCTCTAAACAGCAGAATAGATGCGTTTTAAATTTTTCATATCATAAAATATGCTCTATCCTTATCATTAAAAATATAACTAGCTTATCATATTAATTCGTTATGTAAATAATTGAAAAACAGTATATAGTATTAAATTTATTTTTTTAATTCATTTGAATTTTTATATTTGTCATGTTACGTAAATGTTAACATTGTGATGATAGCAAATTTTATACATACATATGTTTCGGTAGATTGTGTTGTTTTTGGGTTTGATAGTGATAATCAACTCAATATTCTGTTGGTTCAGAGATCTATAGATAATTCTCCCCAAAAACGACAGAGAAAATTGCCTGGAAGTTTGATTATGAACAATGAAGATGTTGATGATGCTGCACAAAGAGTACTCACCGAGCTTACCGGAATAAAAAAAATGGTTCTAAAACAGTTTAAATGTTTTGCAGACCCAAACAGAGCGAGCGAAAAAGACGTTCAGTGGATGGGGAAAGAATACAACCAGGATATCGATCGTATTATAACCGTAGCTTATCTTTCATTGTGTAAAATCGGACGAAAAATAAACAGTACAAAATATGAAACCGTGGATTGGTTTCCTATAGACAAAATTCCTGAGCTGCCATTTGATCATAATAAAATTATAAATGAATCTTTGGTGGAAATCAGAAAATGGATAGAATCTGATTTTTCAATTATTTTCGAACTTCTTCCTAAAATGTTCACGATGAGACAGCTGCATCAGCTTTACACTGCAATAAGTGAGAAGTATATCGATATTAAAAATTTTCACAAGAAAATATCTTCATTTAACTATATAATTCCGCTGGAAGAAATAGAAACCAATGTGCCACACAGAGCAGCAAGGTATTTTAAATTTGATTCTAAGATCTACAAAAAAGGAAATAAAAAACTAATAAAATAAAATATAATTCAACATCATGTATTTATTAGGATACGACATAGGAAGCTCTTCTGTAAAGGTTTGTCTTATTGAAGCTTCAAGCGGAAAAGTAGTAGCATCAGATTTTTCGCCTAAAAAAGAAATGCTCATTTCTGCTGTAAAACCAGGTTGGGCAGAGCAAAATCCTGCAGATTGGTGGATGAACCTTAAGCTGGCTCATGAATCGGTAATGGAGCATTCAGGAATCAATCCGGATGATATCAAAGGAATAGGGATTACGTGGCAAATGCATGGTTTAATTTTAGTAGATAAAGATCAAAATATTTTACGACCATCAATTATTTGGTGCGACAGCCGTGCTGTTCCTTACGGCGAAAAAGCTTTTGAAACGATTGGTAAAGAAAAATGCTTGTCTCATCTTTTAAATTCTCCGGGAAACTTCACTGCTTCAAAATTAGCATGGGTGAAAGAAAATGAACCGGAAATTTTTGAAAAGATTGATAAAATTATGCTTCCCGGTGATTACATCGCCATGAAGCTTTCGGGTGAAATAGGAATAACCATCGAAGGTTTATCCGAAGGAATTTTCTGGGACTTCAAAAACAATTGTATTTCAGAAGATGTTATTAATTATTACGGCATTCCGAAGAGTTTTTTCCCTGAAATTATCCCTACTTTTGGGATACAATCTGCCGTTTCAAAAAATGCAGCAAAAGAATTAGGCTTAAAAGAAGGAACTCCTATTGCATACAGAGCGGGAGATCAACCCAACAATGCTTTATCTCTCAATGTTTTTAACCCTGGTGAAATAGCTTCCACAGCAGGAACTTCAGGTGTTGTTTACGGAGTTTTAGACCATTTGGATTATGATGATCTTTCTAGAGTAAATACTTTTGCCCACGTAAATTATACCCCCGAAAAAATTAGACTTGGTGTGTTGCTGTGTATTAACGGAACCGGAATTTTAAATTCTTGGTTGAAGCACAATTTTGCCACCTCACTTTCTTCCTATGGAGATATGAATGATTTAGCATCGCTTTCACCAGTCGGAGCAAAAGGTTTAAGCATTATTCCGTTTGGAAATGGTGCCGAAAGAGTTTTGGAAAACAGGGATTCTAACTGTTCTATCCACGGAATTAATTTCAACATTCATTCAAAAGGAGATATTTTAAGAGCTGCACAGGAAGGTATCGTTTTCTCCTACGAATACGGAATGAATATCATGCGAAACATGGGCATGGATATTAGTGTAATTCGTGCAGGAAATGCTAATATGTTCTTGAGTTCTATTTTCAGGAAATCTTTGGCGGGAATCAGCAATGCAGTAATCGAGCTTTATGATACGGATGGAGCTGTAGGAGCCGCGAGAGCTGCAGGAATGGGAATTGGCTTTTATAAAGATTCTAAAGAAGCATTTGCTTCGCTTGAAAAAATTGCTGTAATAGAACCTCAAGCAGAAAAAAGAGCGCAATATCTGGAAGCGTATGAGAGGTGGAAGCAGCACCTAAATTAACAAAAAATTACAGAAATATTTAACAAACAACCTCGACTTTTTAAGCTTTCTAGTTTAAAAAGAAGGGAATTCTACAATCAATTTTAAATCAACTCAGAAAATTAAAATCAATTATATATGGACATAATAACAAGTACACAAGAGTTTTTTTCAACAATGAAAAAAATACAGTTTGAAGGAAAAGAAAGCAAAAATCCAATGGCTTTCAGGTATTATGATGCTGATAGAATGATTATGGGAAAACCAATGAGAGAGTGGACGAGATTTGCAATGGCGTGGTGGCATACACTATGTGCAGATGGTAGCGATCCATTTGGCGGAGGAACAATTCATCACCCTTGGAACAAAGGAAATGATGCGGTAAGCCGTGCAAAAAATAAATTAGATGCAGGTTTTGAATTGATGTCTAAAATAGGATTTGATCACTATTGTTTTCATGATGTAGATTTGGTGGGAACCAGGAGCCACTTGGTCGGAATATGAAAGAAATCTTCAGGCGACTGTAGAATATGCAAAAGAAAAACAAAAAGAAACCGGAATTAAACTTCTTTGGGGAACTGCAAATGTATTTACCCACGAAAGATATATGAATGGCGCTTCCACGAATCCTAATTTTCATGTTGTGGCATGTGCAGGTTTACAGGTTAAAAATGCCATCGACGCAACTATTGCATTAGGTGGTGAAAACTATGTTTTCTGGGGTGGTAGAGAAGGTTACATGAGCCTTTTGAATACAGATATGAAACGTGAAAAGGAACATTTAGCAAGGTTTTTAAGCGTTTCTAGAGATTACGCCAGAAAACAAGGATTTAAAGGAACTTTCCTTATCGAACCAAAGCCAATGGAACCTACAAAGCACCAATACGATTACGATTCTGAAACAGTAATTGGTTTCTTAAGACATTACGGTTTGGATAAAGATTTTAAATTGAATATTGAAGTAAATCATGCGACACTTGCAGGCCACACATTTGAACACGAGCTTCAAGTAGCTTCAGACGCTGGTTTATTAGGAAGTATAGATGCCAATAGAGGAGATTATCAAAACGGATGGGATACAGATCAATTCCCGATTGATTATAATGATATGGCAAATGCTTGGCTTGTGCTTTTACAAGCAGGAGGTCTCGGAAATGGAGGAGTAAATTTTGATGCAAAGATCAGAAGAAATTCTATAGACCCTGAAGATCTGTTTATTGCCCATATTTCTGGTATGGATGCTTTCGCGAAAGGGCTTTTGGTAGCAGCAGATATTTTGGAGCATTCAGATTATAAAAAGCTACGTACAGAAAGATATAAATCCTTCGACAGCGGAAACGGAAAAGCGTTTGAAGAAGGAAGCCTTACGCTTGAAGATCTTCAAAGAATTGCTCACGAGATTGGTGAACCAGAACCGAAAAGCGGAAAACAAGAGCTTTTTGAGTCTATTGTAAATATGTATATCTAACATTAAAAGAATAATTATGAATCAGTTATTTTTAACCAAAAATAATACGGCTGCATTATTCTTTGCATTTGCCATTTTGCCTGCAACGTTAGCTTATTCTCAAAAGAAAAAAGATACAGTAGCCACCGAAAAAAAAATAGAAGAAGTTGTGGTAATTGGCTACGGAACTCAAAAGAAAGAATCTGTAACAGGATCGGTTTCTTCACTTACAGGTTCTGCTTTAAAAGAAGTTCCTTCAGCAAATATTACAGATGCCTTAGCGGGGAGAATGCCCGGTGTAGAAATTGGTAGATCTTCTACAAAACCTGGAGCTGTACAGCAAATCCGCATCAGAGGGGAGCGTTCTCTTACAGGTTCTAACGATCCATTAATTGTACTAGATGGAATTCCTTTTGTGGGATCATTGGGAGATATTAGTCCTTCTGATATTAAAAGTTTAGATATCCTAAAAGATGCTTCGGCTACAGCTATTTATGGGTCTAGAGGAGCTAATGGAGTAATTTTAATAACCACCAATAGAGGGGGGAAAAACCAAAAAGCAAGGTTTTCCTATAATGGATACACTGGTTTTGAAACGTTATTTGCTAAATTCCCTATGATGGATGCTGCTAAATTCATCAAGCTGAGAGCGGATGCCAATATGTTTACGAATTCTATTAACGAATCTAACAGTAATGATACCGATTGGCAAGATCAATATTATGGTACAGGATTGATGATGAATCATGATATTGGTGTTACAGGAGGAAGCCAGAAGGGAAACTATAATTTCGGAGTTGCGTATTTTCAGCAAAACGGAGTGGTACCGATGCAGAGTTACAAAAGACTTTCAATTAGAGGCTCATTAGATCAGGAGATAGGGCAAGTACTGAAAGTAGGATTTTCTACAAACTCAAATTTTTCGATAACAGATTTCAACGGACAGGGTGGTGCTCCTATTTTAGATTACTCACCGTTAGTAAGTCCTTATAA
Source organism: Chryseobacterium sp. HNCC26DJ239 (assembly GCF_057180445.1). Taxonomy (NCBI): domain Bacteria; kingdom Pseudomonadati; phylum Bacteroidota; class Flavobacteriia; order Flavobacteriales; family Weeksellaceae; genus Chryseobacterium; species Chryseobacterium sp. HNCC26DJ239. The sequence continues at coordinate 183,743 of NZ_JBXUGJ010000008.1, read as the reverse complement.
TGCAGATGGAACTCCTAGATTAAGAGGTATTTATGCGATTGATCAGGTAGCCTTTCAAACCAGGAGTATTTTAGAAAGCCTAGGAGACGCCAATGCAGATCGTACAAATGCGTTCAGTTCTTATAATAACTTATACGGAGAGCTTAAGATACCAAGTATCGAAGGTCTTAAATATCGACTTAATATTGGTCTTACCTATAGAAATTCTAATAGCGGCACTTATAGAGGTGCAGGTGTTCTCAACTTTAATCCTGCTACGCTTTCCTCTGCAGCCATAGGAAATTCACTTACAACACAATGGGTTCTCGAAAATTTGATCACGTATGACAGAACCTTTGGAAAACATAAGATTAATGCAACAGCTCTTTATTCGGCTGAGCAGACAAGGTTTAACAGTTCTTATATTTCAGCTAGAGATGTTCCAATCGATGCGTTTCAGTATTTCAATTTAGGACATGCACAAGGTGAGATTACTATTAATCCAGATAATCAGGGATATTACAGAAGAGGCCTTATGTCTGCGATGGGAAGGGTGCTCTATCAATACAATAACCGATATATGCTTACAGCAACTATTCGTACAGATGGATCTTCGGTTTTAGCTAAAGGTTATCAGTGGCACACTTATCCTGCAATTTCTTTAGGATGGAATGTGGGCAACGAAAATTTCTTAAAAGACTCGAAAATTGTAAATGCTTTAAAGTTAAGAGCAGGTTTTGGGCAAACATCAAACCAGGCGGTAAGTCCTTATACAACCTTTGGAAGCTTAAATACAGTGCCTTATAATTTCGGAAGTCAATATGCTATTGGAAGTTATGTAAGTACAGCTCCAAATGCATCTTTAGGTTGGGAATTTTCAAAAACATGGAATTATGGAGTAGACTTTACTCTTTTAAACAGAAGATTAAGCGGTACGGTAGAATATTACATTACTAATACGGAAAAATTACTTTTGAATAAAGGTTTACCTCAATCTAGCGGACTTTCTTCCGTAACTGAAAATGTTGGAAAATCTCAAAACAAAGGACTTGAAATTTCTCTTAACGGAGTCATTATCGATAATCCTGAAGGGTTTAGCTGGGAAGTGGGAGGAAATCTTTACGCTAATAGAAATAAAATTGTTGAACTTTCTTCAGGATCAGACAGAAACGAAAATAATCTCTGGTTTGTGGGCCACAATATAAATGCCCTATACGATTATCAATACGTAGGTTTGTGGCAGCAAGGTGATCCTTATCTTAATATTCTTGAGCCGGGAGGTAATGTGGGAATGATTAAGGTTCTTTATACAGGAGGATACAATGCAGATGGTACTCCGGTTAGAGCAATTGGTCCTGCAGATAGACAGATTATCGACACAAATCCAGATTTTATGGGTGGTTTCAATACAAGATTTGCTTATAAAAATGTAGATCTTAGTGTTGTAGGAGCATTCCAGAAAGGTGGGGTGTTGATTAGTACATTGTATGGTTCAGCAGGATATTTGAACAGACTTACAGGTAGAGGAAATAACGTAGATGTTGAGTATTGGACTCCTGAAAATACAGACGTTAGATATCCTAAACCAGGCGGTGCAATGAGTGGGGATAATCCTAAATATGCATCAACTCTTGCCCTGTTTGATGGGTCTTATGTGAAAATTAGAACGATTACACTTGGATATAATTTCCCTAAATATGCTTTAGAGAATCTAGGTGTTACCAATCTTAGATTATACGCAACAGTACAGAATCCATTTGTATTTGGTTCTCCTTATTACAGACAGTCTGGGATGGATCCAGAACCAAATTCGAGAGGAGACGAAAACCAATCTGTAACCTCATATAAGAGAAACCAACTTGTAATTGGAACCAACAACCCTTCTACAAGAAATTATATGTTAGGACTTAATTTAACCTTCTAAAAAGAATTTATCATGATCAATTTTAATAAAAAATTTATCGCAGTTCTATTTTTGGCATCCTTAACATTTAACACGGGGTGTAACGAGATTTTAGACGAGCAGCCAAGAGGTATTTATACTCCAGAAGATTTTACCACAGAAAGAGGTATTACGCAAGGGATAACCTCTCTTTACCGACAGATGAGAATGCTCTATGGAAACGGGTATTGGCTAAATGCGAATATGACAGGTACTGATGAAGCAACTTGGGCGCAAAGTGCAGATGCCAATTTTAAGACTATGGATATGTCTAACAACGGGAACATAGACAGTTCAACTTTTCCAACGGGAATGGTTTGGGGGGCTGTTTTCCCTTCCATTAACACTGCAAATGGAATTATCCAGAATGGTTCTGGAGCAGGGATTTCCGAATCTCTAGTATCTGAAGCAAGATTTTTCAGGTCTTTCTATTATTTCCTGCTTGTTCAAACGTATGGAGGTGTACCTTTAGATTTAGGATCAGGAGAACTACAGTTTAATATCAATCCTAAAACATCTTCCGTAAGAAATACAGTTCCGGAGGTTTACACTAAAGCCGTTTTTCCAGATCTACTTAAAGCGATAGATAATCTTCCTACCAATCCAAGAGTTACTGGTGGTGTTACAAAGAACGTCGCAAGATTACAGCTATCAAAAGCATATTTAACGTACGCTTGGTGGCTAGAAAATCCTAACAACATACCAACTTATCCTGAAGCTACAAGAACAGATCCCGATGGTCACACTGCGCAATGGTACTATCAAAAAGCATACGATATAGCTTTAGATGGAATTAATAATCCAGGTCCTTACGCATTACAACCTACTTTTTACAATCTTAATTTAGGTTCGAATGACAGAAACAGCGAGTGCATGCTTTATGCAGATCATACAGAAACAAGTATGTATTACAACGAAGGCGTTATACAGGCAAGTTATGGAGATGGCTGGTCTCCAAATAACTTTGGAGCATGGATGCTAACTTGGAACTATCCCAATATTAGAAGCAGCAGAACAAATACTTCTTGGACAGCCGTAAGTTCTGTGCAAAGAGCAGCTACACAGGATCTTGGTAGACCGTGGACGCGTATGGCTCCTACAATTGAGGTAATTAAAAATACGTTTGCTGATAAAACTAATGACTCTAGATATGATGGCACTTTTGTAACTTCATATAGAGGAAACTGGAATAAAGAAGGCACAGGTCTTACCACAGTTTCAGTGTTGTACAATGCAAATAATTTACCTATTTATCCTGGTGATGCAGTGTTTTCATTTTTAGATGATGATTCCCAAACTCCTATATATCCTTCCTCTGGAGGTGGGCAAAGTAATATAGGAGCCGGAACTTTACCAGGAAGAGCAGATTGGGTAATTGCACCTAATGGAATCAATCGAATTGTTTATCCAGGAACTTGGAAAATCGGAACTTATCGTACAGATAATGGAAATGGTTTAGGATATCCAAATCCAACTTTAACTAGACCTTTTGTTGCGATAAAATATTCGGAGTTTTATTTCTTGGCCGCTGAAGCTGCTGTAAAAGGTGCTACAGGCACTAAATCTGCTAGAGATTTAATTAATGTAATTCGTGCAAGAGCAGGTAAATGGGTTTGGAGCGTGAAGGGAAATACTCCTAAAGTACAGGACAACAGCGCAGCCATGATTGCAGCAACACCAGCAACTATTGATATTAATTATATTCTTGCTGAAAGATCTCGTGAGTATTTTGGTGAAGGATACAGATGGTATGATCTTGTTCGTACGCAAACATGGGGGCAAAAAGCAAGTACATATTCTATAGGTGGAGTAAACTACAACAACCATACTCCTGTAACAACTACAAGAACTATACAGCCATATCATTATCTAAGACCTATCCCACGCGGTCAGCTTGATGCAATGGAAGTAAGTGCAGATGTTAAAGCAAAATACCAGAACCCCGGTTACAACTAGCATTTTATATTTTCTTCATATTAACACCGGAGCAGGTGCATCTTGTACCTGCTCTTTTAAAAAAAATAACAATGGAAAAAACCTGGAGATGGTTTGGCAAAAATGATAAGATTAGTCTTCAAACCTTGAGACAAATTGGAGTAGAGGGCATTGTTTCGGCTTTACATCATATTTCTAACGGAGAAGTTTGGCCTTTAGAGGAAATCCAAAACTACAAGAAACATATTGAAAGTTTTGGATTAAGATGGTCTGTTGTAGAAAGTCTTCCGGTAAGTGAGTCTATAAAATATGGAGGTGAAAATCGAGATCTACTCATCGAAAATTACATTCAAAGTTTAGAAAATTTAGGAAAAGCAGGAGTAAAAACAGTATGCTACAACTTTATGCCTGTTTTAGACTGGGCACGTACAGATTTATTTTATGCTTGGGAAGATGGTTCTTCATCACTGTTTTTTGATAAGGCTAAGTTTGCTTATTTCGAAATTAATATTCTTGAAAGAGAGGGAGCAGAAAAAGATTATACTTCAGAAATTCTGGCACAAGTTGAAGCCTTAAAAAAAACAATGACGAAATCGGATAACGATAATCTAATCGATTCCATTATTGTAAAAACGCAAGGTTTTGTGAACGGAAATATTAAAGAAGGAGATCAAAATCCGGTAGCTATTTTTAAAAGTTTACTGGCTCTCTATGAAGGGATTGATAAAGATAAGCTAAGGGAAAACATGAAATATTTTCTTGAAAAAATAATGCCCGTTTGCGAAGAATGGAACATTCAAATGTGTGTACATCCAGATGATCCTCCATTTGCTTTATTAGGATTACCAAGAATTATTACCAACGAAGCAGATATTGATTGGTTTTTAAAGGCAGTTGATAACCCTCATAACGGTCTTACTTTCTGTGCAGGATCTTTAAGTGCAAATCCTCAGAATGATGTGCCAAAATTGGCGAGAAAATTTGCTTCACTTACAAAATTTGTCCATTTAAGAAGCACCGAAGTATTTGATAACGGAGATTTTATAGAAGCAGATCATATGAGAGGCCGTGGTAAATTGGTAGAAGTGATTAGAATTTTTGAAGAACTTAATCCTCAACTTCCTATGCGTCCCGATCATGGAAGATTACTTTCGGAAGAAGAAGATAAGGGGTATAACCCAGGTTATTCTTTCTTGGGGCGAATGCTCGCTTTAGGGCAAATAGATGGAGTTATGGCTGCTGTAAAAGCAGAATTACAAAGAAATTAAGCTAAGAAAATGAAAAATATTTTCGACATAAAAAATAAAGTTGCTGTTATTACTGGAGCTTCCGGAGTTTTGGGAGGAAGTCTTGCGAAAAGTTTTGTAGAAGCAGGAGTAATTGTTATTGCTCTTGGGAGAAATCAGCAGAAACTTGATGAAAAGGTTGCTGAACTGAAAAAAATCGGTGGTGAAGCAATGGCTGTAGAAGCCAATGTGATGAATATCGAAAGTCTAGAAGCTGCTTCCCAAAAAATTGTAAGTACATACGGAAAAATTGATATCCTTCTGAATATTGCAGGAGGCAATATTCCTAATGCAACTCTGTCTGCAGACCAGTCTTTTTTTGATATGGATATCAACGGATGGGATGAGGTTACAGACCTAAACATTAATGGTACCGTTTATCCTAGCTATGTTTTTGGAAAAGTGATGGCAGAGCAAAAAACAGGAAACATCATAAATATTTCTTCTATGGCTGCGTATTCTGCAATTACTAGAGTGGCAGGATATTCTGCTGCAAAATCCGCGATTACCAATTTTACACAATGGTTGGCTTCTGATTTGGCTTTAAAATATGGTGATAAAATAAGAGTGAATGCTGTTGCACCCGGTTTTTTCATAGGAGATCAGAACAGAAATATTCTTTTAAATCCTGATGGAAGTTATACAGAAAGAAGCTTAAAAGTAATGGCAAAAACCCCAATGAAAAGATTTGGAAATGTTGAGGAGCTTAATGGTGTAGTACAGTTTTTATGTTCAGATGCTGCAAGTTTTATTACTGGAGCTTTAATTCCGGTGGATGGCGGTTTCAGTGCATTTAGTGGAGTTTAAAATCACAATACATTATATATATTTCTTTTTACGAGGCCATTCTCTTTGTATGGCCTTGTTTTTAAAACTAATTTTTTAATTCAAGAATATAATAAATAGTGATTGTCTGCTAATAAACTGCGATTGGAAAAGCGATTAATAGGTTACAAAATTCATTAGATTCTTCTAAATATTCACATCAAAATCAATACAAAATGTTTGCTAGAAAAAAAATAGATTTACAGCGAGTTTGCAGAACGAAAATAATTTTTGCAGCTTCTTCTGCTTTGTTTTTTTGTCAAAGTATAAATGCTCAGGTTTTTTCAGACTTTTTATATCAGGGACATGATAAGATATATAAAGAAAATCCTTTAGATAAAGACGAATTTTATTCTCCTATTCTTCAGGGGTGTTACCCAGATCCAAGTATCACAAGAAAAGGGAGTGATTATTACCTTGTAAACTCTTCATTTTCAATGTTTCCGGGAGTACCTATTTTTCATTCTAAAGATTTGGTAAACTGGAAACAGATTGGGCATGTTTTAGACAGAACTTCTCAGTTGAAAGTGCAAGAAGCTGGTTTTTCTCAAGGGATTTATGCACCAGACATTAAGTATAATCCTCATAATGATACTTTCTATATGGTAACCACACAGATTGCATCGGGAATTGGGAATATGGTGGTAAAAACAAAAGATCCTTTAAAAGGGTGGAGCGAAGTTCAAAAGCTAAATTTTGATGGAATAGACCCTTCTCTTTTCTTTGATGATAATGGTAAAGCTTATTTAATCCATAATGATGCTCCTCCAAAAGGAACGGAATTATATAGCGGTCATCGTGTGATTAAAATATGGGAGTACGATTTAGAAAAAGATCAAGTAATTGCAGGATCAGATAAAATTATTGTGAATGGAGGGGTAGATATTACACAAAAACCAATCTGGATTGAAGGGCCACATTTATACAAAAAAGGTGGAAAATATTATCTCATGTGTGCAGAAGGTGGTACCGGAGGTAATCATAGCGAGGTTATCTTTAGTTCAGATTCTGTAATGGGGCCATTTGTTCCTGCGCAGAATAACCCCATTCTTACTCAGAGGTATTTTCCTTCAGATAGAAAAAATAAAGTAGATTGGGCAGGACACGCAGATTTGGTGGACACGCCCGATGGTAAATATTATGGAGTATTTTTGGCGGTAAGACCTAACGAAAAATGGAGGGTAAACACAGGGCGAGAAACGTTTATTCTTCCTGTAGACTGGAGTGGTACATATCCTTTGTTCCAAAACGGTTTGGTCCCTATGAAGCCAAAGCAAAAGCTTCCCGAAGGTGTTACGAATATGGCAGGAGAAAACGGATTTTTACCTAACGGAAATTTTACTTTTTCGGATAGGTTTAAAAATTCAAATTTAGATTTTGGTTGGATCGCAATGAGAGCGCCAAGAGAAAACTTTGTTTCGGTAGTGAAAAATGGCTTGAAGATTTCCCCTATGAACGCCACTGTTAAGGCGAAAGCTCCTATTTCAGCATTATTCAGAAGGCTGCAACATGCTTCCTTTGAAGCATCGGTAACTTTGGATTATGTACCGAAATCTGAGAAAGATCTTGCCGGGATTACGTGCTATCAAAGCGAAAATTCTAATTACGTTTTTGGGGTGACAAAGAAAGAAAAAGATTTTTTCATCGTGCTCGAAAGAACAGACAAAGGAGTTTCAACAATTATTGCCAGTGAAAAAATTATATTATCAAAAAATATAAAACTGCAGGTGATTGCAGAAGGAGACAATTATAGTTTCAGCTATGCAACCGAAGGGGAAAATTTCAAAAAATTAGGTGAAACGGTTTCTGGGGATATTTTATCTACCGATGTTGCAGGTGGCTTTACAGGAGCTCTTATTGGTTTGTATGCAACTTCTGCTAACGATGTAAGACCATAAATTATATTAATGATCTAGAAAATGTAAGTAAAGATGAATTTAATTTTCAGGCTATTATTGATATTTTTTTGCGGAAACACTCTTCAGGCTGCAGAACCATTTATTTCTAAACATAGAAGTAACGATATGTTGGTGCTCAAAGAGAAGTCTTCATCGCTTTCTTTTTTGTGTAACGAAAGCACAGATAAAGGAATTCTGAGAGCGGTTTACAATTTACAAAAAGATTTTGCTTCAGTAACAGGAGAGGCTCCCTTATTGGTTAATGCACTTTCAGTCTCACCATCAATGGTTGTAATTATCGGAAGTTTTGGCGAAGACTCTGTTATTGATGATCTCGTTAAACAAAAAAAACTGAATGCAACAGATGTGAAGAATAAACGAGAAAAATATATTATTCAAAGTGTTTCAGATTATAAAGGTTTTGACCATGTTATCGTAATTGCCGGAAGCGATAAAAGAGGTACAATCTATGGTATTTACGAATTTTCAAAACAAATTGGTGTATCGCCATGGCATTACTGGGCAGATGTTCCGGTAGAAAAATCTGATAATCTTTACTTTAAAAAAGGGAAATACACAGATAATGAACCCGCCGTAGAATATCGAGGGATTTTTTTGAATGATGAAGAACCTTCTTTGGGAACTTGGGCAAGAACAACTTTCGGAGGCATTAATTCTAAATTTTACGAAAAAGTATTCGAGCTTGTTTTAAGATTGAAAGGAAATTACATATGGCCTGCAATGTGGGGAAAAGCATTCTATGACGACGATCCTCAAAACGGAATTCTAGCCGATGAAATGGGAATTATAATGGGGACTTCTCATCATGAACCTATGGCTTTGGCACAAACAGATTGGCATAGATATATAAAGAGAAATAATCTTCCTAATATTTGGGATTATAAAAAAAATGAACCGGTTTTGAAGGAATTCTGGAAGCTGGGAATAGAAAGAAGTAAGAATTGGGAAAAGCTTGTTACTATTGGTATGAGAGGAGATGGTGATGAAGCAATGGGGGATGCTACCAATATTACGTTGCTAGAAAACATTGTTAAAGATCAGCGAAAAATTATAAAGCAAGTAACTGGTAAAAATCCCAACCAAACACCACAAGTTTGGGCTTTGTACAAAGAAGTTCAGGACTATTATGATGAAGGAATGCGTGTTCCGGATGATGTAATTCTTTTGTTTTGCGATGATAATTGGGGAAATGTAAGAAAGCTTCCTGATCTTACCAAGCCGCTGCATAAAGGTGGATACGGAATGTATTATCATTTTGATTATGTTGGAGCGCCAAGAAATTCTAAATGGATTAATATAAGTCCGATTCAAAGAGTTTGGGAGCAGATGAATCTTTCGTATGAACATGGAGTAGATAAAGTTTGGATTGTAAATGTTGGAGACTTGAAACCTATGGAATTCCCAATCAGTTTCTTTTTGGATATGGCATGGAATCCCAAACAATTTAATGCCGATAATTTACTGGAATACACAGAAAAATGGGCGGCTCAACAGTTTGGCGAAACGTATGCTAAAGAAATTGCTGAAATAATAAACCTTTATTCTAAATACAACAGAAGAGTAACGCCCGAAACCCTGGATTGGAAAACCTACAGTCTGGAAAATTATAACGAATTCGAGAGCGTTTTAAATGATTATAGAACTCTTGCACTGGAAGCCAACAGACTCTACGGTCAAATTCCGAGTCAGTACAGAGATGCTTATTATCAGTTGGTGTTGTATCCTGTAGATGCGTGCAGTAATTTGTATGAACTTTATTATAATGTTGCTAAAAATCATCAGCTTGGAGATTTAAAAGATATTTCCGCTAATTATTATGCTGAAAAGGCAAAGAAGGCATTCCAGAGAAATGCTTATTTCAATACAAAATACAATCAGGAAATTTCTAATGGAAAATGGAATCACATGATGGATCAAATGAAGATTGGATACAAAAGTTGGAACGATAGTAAAGAAGATGTAATGCCTTATCTTCAGTATGTTGATCCGAAAGATGCCATTCAAAAAACTGTATTTACCGAGAAAGAAGGTTATATCTCAATTGAAGCTGAACATTTTGCGAGAAAGAATAATTCAGAAAGAATAGAGTGGAAAGTTATACCAGGATTTGGGAAAACATTGTCTGGTGTTACTACTTTTCCTCAAAATGAATATCCCCAAAAAGACGAAAACCTATTTCTTGAATATGATATTGAACTAAATTCTAGTGGCACATGTGAAATTGAGCTTTTATTGGCTCCAACGTTAAATTTTAATTCCAATAAAGGTTTACGATATGAAATCTCTTTAATAGGAGAACGGCCTCAAGTTGTTAATTTCAATGGTCATTATAAAGGAGAGCTTGGGAAATGGCAGTCTGAACATATAATTCGATCGATTACAAAACATGAAATTGGGAAAGCCGGAAAAAATACCATTCGCATTAGGGTTTTAGAACCTGGAATTATTTTAGAAAAAATACTTATCAATACAGGTGGTTTAAAGAAAAGCTATTTAGGCCCAGAAGAAAGTAAGTAAGAGGCGATTTAAAAAAAAGATGAGGTTGTCTTGAAACGAAAAAAATTATCAAAAACTAAAATAACAGTAAAAAGAAGCAAGCTGCTTTTAAAGATTGCTTTTACTTTTAAATTAAATAATCATGAGAAGCAGTATTACTAATTACCGCAGAAAATAAAACATTTTTTTTGATGAGGTTACATGACGAGAGATAGTGTATCTTGGTGTTCAAAAGAATGAAAAAGATTAGTTAAGTAGTATAACTTTCAATTTTAAAAAGAATAAAATGGCGAAGATAACAGTGTCAGATTTTTGTACAAATAAAGATGGAATTCAGATAAAAAAATATACACTATCAAATAAAAATGGGATGACTGCTGAAATAATAAATTTTGGCGCTATACTCACTTCTCTTACAGCTCCGGATAGAAATTATAACTACAAAGATGTTGTTCTCGGTTTTGTACATCCTGAAAGCTATCTTACAAAAAACGAATATTTCTATGGCGCGGCAATTGGGCGTTTTGCCAACAGAATCTCGGGCGCCAAATTTCGTATTGGTAATGAAACTTATCTTTTGCATAAAAACGAAGGTGAAAACCAAATTCATGGCGGGAAAAATGGTTTTTCTAATAAAATCTGGAAGGCGGAAATAATCGGTGAAGATACGGAAGAAAGTCTTGAATTAACATATTTCAGTCCCGATGGAGAAGAAGGTTTTCCTGGCAATCTTAAGGTATCGCTATCGTATAATCTTACCGAGCAAGACGAATTGGAAATTTCTTTCGAAGCGGTAACAGATAAAGCGACGGTGGTAAATTTTACAACGCATTCTTACTTTAATCTCTCTGCAGATTTTAGAAATGAAATTACAGATCACGCGCTTACTCTAAATGCCGAAAAAGCAATTCCTATAGATGCTTCTTCGATTCCTTTGGAAAATTATTTTGAAGTAGAAAACACTCCTTTTGATTTTAGAAAACCTAAAGTTTTGGGAGAGGAAATTGAAGCGAAACACCCACAACTGCAAATAGGAAAAGGATACGACCATTGTTTTGTTTTGGAGGGAGAAGGTCTTAGAAAAGTGGGAGCTTTATATCACGAAAAATCTGGAAGACTTATGGAAGTTTTTACAGATCAACCGGGAATTCAGCTGTATACAGGTAATCATTTGAATGGGAAGTTCGAAACCAAATCTGGTGGAAGAAATAATTTCAGAACAGGGGTTTGTCTGGAGACTCAGCATTTCCCAGACTCGCCGAATAGAGAAGATTTTCCTTCTACTTTACTCAAAGTAGGAGAAAAATATAAAACCACAACTATTTACAAGTTTTCAGCAATCTAAATACAGGAAAAGAATATGAAAAACATTCAATTCAATCGTTTTTTTGCCCTACTATTTTTATTAGCAACACAATTTTGTTTGGCTAAGATTACACTTCCTGCGCTTATTTCAGACGGAATGGTGCTGCAGCGAAATCAAAATCTGAATATTTGGGGAATGGCAGATCCTGGTGAAGAAATTGAAATTTCTTTTTTAAAGAAACACTATAAAACAATTGCCGATCAACAAGGGAAATGGAAGGTTGTTTTGCCTAAAATGAAAGCAGGAGGACCATATAGTATGAATGTCAACGAAATTACCATCAACAATATTTTAATTGGAGATGTTTGGCTTTTTTCAGGTCAATCGAACATGGAGTTTCCTGTGAGAAGAGTGATGGATAAGTATAGCGATGAGGTGAATAAAGATTCGAATGCTTTCATTCATCATCTGCGAGTACCGATTAATAGTAATTATCATGCTCCTCAATCGCAAATATTACCCGCACAATGGAAAAGCTTAACCCCTGAAAATGCAGAAGATTTTTCGGCCGTTGGATATTTTTTTGCAAAAGACCAGTATGCGAAAAACAAAATTCCAGTGGGTATTATTACTTCGGCTGTGGGTGGTTCACCTATTGAGTCGTGGATTAGCGAAGAGGGGTTGAAGGAATTTCCTCACTACCTACATGAGAGAGATTTGTATCTGGATGATGCTTTGGTAAAGAAAATAAATCAACTCGATTCTGAAAGAAGAAATTTTTGGCTGCAAACTTTACATAAAAACGATCTAGGTATAAGCTCTTCCAAAAAATGGTTTTCAGAAGATTACAACGATCAACAATGGCAAACGGTAGATCTTAATCATAAAGAATGGAGTAAAGACAGTAAAAAAATGGTGATGAATGGCTCTTTTTGGTTCAGAAAAAAGATTTCCCTTACCGAAAATCAAGTGAAAAATGATGCTGTTTTGCGTTTGGGATGTATTGTAGATGCAGATTCTGTTTTTGTGAATGGTGCTTTTGTGGGTACTACTTCATATCAATATCCACCAAGAATTTATAAAGTACCAAAATCTTTATTGAAAGAAGGAATTAATACAGTAACAGTAAGGTTAATCAGTTATTCTGGGATGCCTCAGTTTGTAAACGACAAGCCTTATAAATTAATTACTTCTGCCGCTGAAATAGATCTTTCAACAAATTGGAAATATGCATTGGGTGTAAGAATGCCTGCTTACCAAGCAGTTCCTTCTGCGTCTCAAAAGCCAACTGGTTTTTACAATGCGATGATTGCGCCCCTACAAAACTATTCGTTTTGCGGGTATGCATGGTATCAAGGTGAAACCAATACAGGAAGAGCGGGAGAGTATAGTCATCTTTTAACTTCGTTAATTAATGACTGGAGAAAGCTTTGGAATACCGAAAACGCTCCTTTTGAAATTGTGCAGCTTACAAGTTTTATGCAAACGCAAAAGTACCCGTCAGAAAGTGGTTGGGCAGAACTAAGAAATCAACAATTTTTAGTTTCAAAAACAGTTCCAAATACCGGTCTTGCTGTAACAATCGATATTGGTGAGTGGAATGACATACATCCGCTTAACAAAAAGGATGTCGGAATAAGGCTTTCTCTACAGGCTCAAAAAGCGTTGTACGATAAAAATCTTGTGGCAGATGGACCTATTTATGAATCGATGAAAGTTGAAGGCAATACCATTGTTTTATCATTTAAGGAAGGCAGTAACGACTTTAGCGAAGAGTCTATACTAAAAGGTTTTGCCATCAAGGAAAAAGAAGGAAACTTTAAATGGGCAAAAGCTAAAATCGATGGACGAAAAATAATTGTTTGGAATGACGAAATCCAAAAACCAACTGCAGTACGCTATGCATGGGCCGATAATCCTGATGAAGCCAATCTCAAAAATAAGCAAGGTTTGCCCGCTTCGCCTTTTACGACAGAATAATTAAAAACATATCAATAATAACATCAACTATAAATGGAAAACTCACAGAAAATATCAGTCATCGAGAAGATAGGGTACAGCTTCGGAGATTTGGCTGCCAATCTTGTCTTTCAGACTTTGGTAACGTATCTCGCCTATTTTTATACCGATATTTACGGTCTTAAACCTGAAGATGCCTCACTTATTACTTTGGTTGTTGGTTTGGTGGCAGGTTTTGGCTTTAATCCTCTTGTCGGGGCATTGGCAGATCGCACCAATAGTAAATGGGGTAAATTTCGACCGTGGATTTTGTTTACTGCGATTCCTTTAGGTGTCGCAGCAATTTTAGCGTTTAGCACACCAGATTTTTCATACAAAGGAAAAATACTTTATGCGGCAATTACCTATTCATTTCTTTTACTGCTCTACGCATCAAATAATCTTCCATATGCGGCTTTAAGTGGCGTTATTACAGGCGACATGAGTGAGAGAAACAGTCTTTCTTCTTATCGTTTTGTTGCTGTAATGTTTTCACAGTTTTTTGTACAGGTGTTTATGTTGCCAATTATTTTATCTGTTGGAGACGGCAATAAAACAGTAGGAATTGAAATTGTAATGACTTGGTTGGCAATTATAGGATCTGTTCTTTTGCTTATTACATTTCTTACAACAAAAGAGCGTATTGTTCCTAAACCTGAACAAAAATCTAGTTTGTCTGAGGATCTTAAAGACCTTTTTAAAAACAGACCTTGGGTAATTATGTTGGTGGTTACGACGCTTATTTTTATTACTTTGGCGATGAAAGGAGGTTCTTATGTATATTATTTTAATAATTATGTAGATGTATCTTCACTAAAAGCATTTATTTCACCAATTACATCATTTTTCAGTTCTATTGGTCTGAACTTTTTCGGTGAAGATGTAAGATCTGCCGGTTTCGGATTGTTTAATGCTGGTGGAATTATCATGATGATTGTAGGCATTACTTTCTCAAAACGTTTTGCAGATAAATACGGAAAAAGAGATGCTTTTATGGCTTCCCTTTTTATCTCTACTTTATTTTTTCTGATTTTTATTTTCTTTCCGCCTAAATCAGTTGCATTAATGTTTTCATCACAGATGATTCATGGTTTTTTTTATGGGATTAGTACCCCAATTTTGTGGACGATGATTGCGGATGTAGCCGATTATTCTGAATGGAAAACCAACCGTAGAGCTACAGCTATTATTTTTTCTGCCATGATGGTAGGTTTGAAAGTGGGGTTAAGTATAGGAAGTGCCTTGGTGTCATCTATTATTGGATATTATGGTTACGTTTCTTCGGAAGGACTTGCTCAAGTTATTCAGCCAGAAACGGTAGCAACAGGATCTAAAATGCTTGTGAGTGTATTTCCTTCAATACCATTTTTATTAGCATGCGCATTGTTGTTTCTCTACAAAATCAATAAAAAAATGGAAGTTCAAATTGAAAAAGATTTAGCTGAAAGAAGAAAATAAAAAATTAGATTATGAAAAAATTTATTGTTTTAAGTTGTATTGCTTTGGCTGTATCTAATTGTAGTACACAAAAGCATCAAAGCTCATTAAAAGAAGCATATAAAAATAAGTTTTACATAGGTACAGCCATGAATGTTGACCAAATACATGGTTCTGATAAAAAATCTGTGAATATTATCAAAAAGCAATTCAGTTCTATTGTAGCGGAAAACTGCATGAAATCTATGTATTTGCAGCCTAAAGAAGGTGTATTTTTCTTTGATGATGCAGATAAGTTTGTTGAGTTTGGTGAAAAAAATAAGATGTTCATTATTGGTCATACTTTAATTTGGCACTCTCAAGCTCCTGATTGGTTTTTTGTGGATGAAAACGGTAAAAATGTTACTCCAGAAATTTTAAAAAAAAGAATGAAAAATCATATTACAACAGTGGTTTCAAGATATAAAGGAAGAGTAAAAGGATGGGATGTTGTGAACGAAGCCATTATGGAAGATGGGTCTTATAGAAAATCTAAGTTCTACGAAATTTTAGGTGAAGAGTTTATTCCTCTTGCTTTCCAGTATGCGCAGGAGGCAGATCCAAAAGCTCAGCTATACTATAACGATTATAATGAATGGTTTCCCGATAAAGTAAAAAAAGTAAGTCAACTGGTGAAAGATTTTCAGGCTAAAGGCATTAGAATAGACGGAATAGGGATGCAGGCTCACGTTGGGATGGATACCCCTAAAATCGGTGAATACGAAAATGCTATTGTAGCTTATGCAGCCACTGGTGTTAAAGTTAATATTACAGAGTTAGATATTAGTCCGCTTCCTTCGCCGTGGGGAACATCAGCAAATATCTCAGACAAAGTAGCGTATGACGAAAAAATGAATCCCTACAAAAATGGTTTACCTGCAACTGTACAAACAGAATGGGAAAGTAGGTATGAGGAATTTTTTAAGTTGTTTTTAAAGTATCAGAAAAACATAAGAAGAGTTACATTTTGGGGAGTTACAGATCAGCAATCCTGGAAAAACGATTTTCCAATTAAAGGAAGAACAGATTATCCTTTACTTTTTGATAGGCAATATCAAACCAAGCCAATTGTAGAGAAACTTATACAATTAACAGAGAATAAATAATTTTTTTTAAACTAAACAGTAATGAATAATTCAAAATATCTCTTTCCAAAAGATTTTATGGCAGATCCTTCAGTGCATGTATTCGAAGGGAAACTATACATTTATCCTTCTCACGATCGTGAAAGCGGGATTGAAGAAAATGATAACGGAGATCATTTCGATATGAATGATTATCATGTTTTTTCTTTGGACGATGTAGAAAACGGAGAGATTACAGATCATGGCGTTGTACTTTCTGTAAAAGACATACCATGGTCTGGAAGGCAGCTTTGGGATTGCGATGTAGCTTTCAAAAACGGGAAATATTATATGTATTTTCCTTTAAAGGATAAAAATGATATCTTCAGAATTGGGGTAGCAGTAAGTGATAAACCTTATGGTCCGTTCGTTCCGGAAAAACATCCTATGATGGGAAGTTATAGTATAGATCCTTGTATTTTTGAAGAAAACGGTAAGCATTATATGTATTTTGGCGGGATTTGGGGAGGTCAGCTACAACGTTACAGAAATAATAAAGCTTTAGAATCGGCTATTCTTCCAGAGGATAATCAACCCGCTATCCCTTCAAAAGTTGCTTTGTTGAGCGAAGATATGCTAGAGTTTGCTGAGGAACCAAAAGATATAATAATTCTTGATACGGAAGGAAATCCGCTTCTTCATGGTGATGAACATCGCTTTTTTGAAGCGTCGTGGATGCATAAGTATAATGGCAAATATTATTTCTCTTATTCTACAGGAGATACCCATCTTTTGTGTTATGCGACTGGAGATAATCCGTATGGTCCTTTTACTTATCAAGGAGTAATTCTAACTCCTGTTGTTGGGTGGACTACCCACCACAGTATTGTAGAGTTTAAACAAAAGTGGTACTTATTCTACCATGATTCTGTTCCTAGTGGTGGAAGAACGTGGCTTAGAAGTATGAAAGTTGTAGAGCTTGAGTATAATGAAGATGGTACTTTTAAAACGATTGAAGGACTTGATAAATAAAATATTACAACTCTATTTGCTTACAGAAATGAGGAATCTTCCAACCTTTTTAATATTACTGTTTTTCTTTCCCATATCAATAATGGCAGAAGATGGAAGCCAGCTATGGTTGCGTTTTCCAAATGTGAAAAAAGGGATTTCTACAGAAAAAATTTTCACAAAACTGAAATCTCCTACTATAGAAATTGCCAAAAATGAATTAATGAATTATTGGCAAGGACAGTTGGTAGAATTACGCAAAGATAATTCATTACAAAAGCTGAAAGAAGGATATATCATTACATCGAACTCTAGTAAGATTGTTATTTCTTCGGCAAGAGAAATAGGTTTACTGTATGGAGTTTATCATATTTTAAGGCTTCAGGAAACAAAAGCGGATATAAATAATTTAAATATTACCGAAAAACCATCGTACGATGTAAGAGTTTTAAACCATTGGGATAATCTTGATGGCACAATTGAACGCGGTTATGCAGGCCATTCACTTTGGAAATGGGAAGATCTTCCTAATAAACTTTCGCCGCGTTATAAAGAATACGCCAGAGCAAATGCTTCCATAGGAATTAATTCTGTTGTCTTGAATAATGTGAATGCATCTCCGGAAATGCTGAGAACAGATTATTTACAGAAAGTGAAAGTTTTGGCTGCAGTTTTCAGACCTTATGGAATAAAAGTCTATTTGTCGGTAAATTTTTCTTCACCTAAAGTTTTGGGGAAATTAGAAAATTCAGATCCGCTCAAAAAAAATGTTCAAAAATGGTGGAAAGACAAAGCTTCGGAAATTTACAGCATGATTCCGGATTTTGGAGGTTTTTTGGTGAAAGCTAATTCTGAAGGCCAACCTGGTCCACAAGATTATGGAAGAACGCATGCAGATGGAGCCAATATGATGGCAGATGTTCTTAAACCTTATGGTGGAATCGTTATGTGGAGGGCATTTGTATATAGCCCAAGCAAAGACGATAGAGCGAAACAGGCGTACCTGGAATTTGTGCCTTTAGATGGAAAATTTAGAGACAATGTTATTATTCAGGTGAAAAACGGACCGGTAGATTTTCAACCAAGAGAAGCTTTTAATCCTTTATTCGGAGCATTGAAAAAAACTTCAGAGATGGTAGAATTTCAGATTACCCAAGAGTATTTAGGTTTTTCTAATCATTTGGTGTATTTGGCTCCATTATTTAAAGAGGCGTTGGATAGCGATACGTATTCTTACGGTAAAGGTTCTACCATTGCAAAAATCACCGATGGTAGTTTAAGAAATGCTACAATCACTGCAATTTCTGCTGTTGCGAACATAGGTGAAGATAAAAATTGGACAGGGCATCATTTTGCTCAGGCCAATTGGTATGCATTCGGAAGATTGGCGTGGAATAATCATCTTTCTTCTGAACAAATTGCTGAGGAATGGATTAAGATGACATTCACAGACCAAAAACAATTTTTGGATCCTGTAAAAGACATCATGCTTTTTTCTAGAGAAACTGCGGTAGATTATATGATGCCGTTGGGTTTACATCACATTTTTGCATCGGGACATCATTATGGTCCAGAACCTTGGGGAGATTATAAAGGTGGAAGACCAGATTGGTCACCCGTTTATTATCATCAAGCTAATGTAAACGGAATCGGATTCAACAGAACAAATACTGGCAGCAATGCTGTTTCTCAATATTTTCCTCCTTTAAATGAAATGTACGGAAGCATCGAATCCTGTCCGGAAAATCTACTGTTGTGGTTTCATCATGTACCGTGGAATCATAAAATGAAAAACGGAAACAGTCTTTGGAAAGAATTATGCCTAAAATATGATACTGGTGTACAAGAGGTAAGAAATTATCAAAAAGTTTGGGATCGTGTAGGTTCTTACATAGATGAAGAGAGGTTTGCTGAAGTTCAGGCGAGATTGCAAATTCAGGCTAAAGATGCTGTTTGGTGGAAGGATGCTTGTCTTTTATATTTTCAGACTTTTTCAAAAATGCCAATTCCTTACGAAATAGAAAGACCTGTACATCAATTGGAAGATTTGAAAAAAATAAAGCTTAATATGGGACATCATAATTGATTCTGATTCAAAAAAAATAAAACCTTAAACTTAAAAAACTGTATGAAATTTTTTATAGATACTGCAAATTTAGAACACATTAGAGAAGCAAATGAACTTGGTATTTTGGATGGTGTCACTACAAATCCGTCCCTTATGGCTAAAGAAGGGATTAGTGGAAAAGAAGCAATTCTTGCTCATTATAGAGCAATCTGCGAAATTGTAGACGGCGACATCTCTGCAGAAGTTCTTTCTACTACATACGAAGAGATGATTAAAGAAGGAGAAGAACTTGCGGCAATACACTCTAATATTGTGGTAAAAATCCCGATGATAAAAGACGGAATCCGAGCATTAAAATACTTCTCAGATAAAGGGATAAAAACAAATTGCACATTAATATTTTCTTCAGGTCAAGCATTATTGGCTGCAAAAGCAGGTGCAACGTATGTCTCGCCTTTTTTGGGAAGATTGGATGACATTGCTACAGACGGACTTACATTAATTGAAGAATTGAGACTTATTTTTGATAATTACGGCTTCGAAACAGAGATTCTTGCAGCTTCAGTCCGTCATTCGATGCATATTATCAATTGTGCAAAATTAGGCGCAGATGTGGTTACATGTCCTCTTCAGCCTATTTTATCATTATTGAAACACCCTCTCACAGATAGTGGATTAGAACAATTTATAAAAGACTCACAGAAAATGATATAGGGACGTTATTTTTTTTAATAAATCAACCCAATTTTTATTGATGTGTTGGTAAAAAGACCTCTTAACTTTAGTTTTTTGGGGCTTTTTTTTTTACTACTTTATCTAAAGTGATCAATTTTTATAAAAAAAAATAAAAAAAACAACTGAAAAACCTTAGTGTTTATTGTATGAAAACTTAAACTCTGAACTGTGAGTTTTTCCTTTTATTTAAAGGGTGGTGATTAATATTTTTTTTAAAACTTTTTGCATTTAGTTAAATAATTGCGTTAAAGAATGTTTTTGATATTAAAAAAATACTGTATTTATTCAAGTTTAATTGAAAATTTTCACTCTCTGTATTGAGAATTTTGTATCTTTATAGAGCAAAACTCAAAAGTGATGAAAAAAATTATTTACTTATTCGTGTTTACGAATTTCATGTCCTTTTGTTATGCCCAAGTAGGCATCAATACAAATACACCAAATGGGGCAACAGTGTTAGACATTACATCAAGTGATAAAGGAATTTTAATTCCTCGCTTGACAGATACTCAAAGAGATACAAATTTGGCAGATAACGATGCAGCTACAGTACCGCCTCTCGGTGTTGTAAATACTGCGCTAGCTGCAGGAACAATGATCTATAATACGACTCAGAAAGCATTTCAGTATTGGGACGGAACGTTGTGGAGACAGTTGTTTGTGGCTACCTCTTCCCAAGCAGGGAATGATGGAGTTGTAAAAGTAAACGGTGGGAATGGTGGTGTTAAACCAGTGTATACATTGAATTCTACAGGTAACAGTTATGGGAGCCCAACCGTTGTTACGTATACAACTCCGCTAACATTTGCAGCTTCACCTACAACCAGTTGGCCAGAAAATACGGTTCCTTTTCCTGGCGAAACTGCAAATATATATACAGTTGGAACATCAAAGTGGAGAGAGAATTCTATCAATGGGCAGGTGCATCTATGGAGACTGGTAACAACAATATCACCAGGTTCGAATTCTGCTGGCGCTGTAAGGGCTTATCTTACCAATCCTGATACAAGTTTTATTGTAGATTCAGTTCAATTGGTACCAAGTGGTTCTGCGGGAGTAGGAGCTGTTGCTACTTTTTACTTTTATACCATCGCAGATCCGGATAGTTTAGGTACGGGAAGAGGGTATATTCTTAATTTACAATCTAATGTACAATGTACAATCACAGTAGAATCTTTTACAAGAGTATCTTTGTTTAAAGATTAAGAAATAAATCATCATATGTGAAATTTTTTTCCATTTAGAATTGCACTTTTTTTTTTTTTTTTAAGCGGTTGATCACGTTATCAGTCGCTTTTTTTATTGATATAATTTCTAAACATATTGGTGAATAATTCTTTAGTTTAAAAAATGAATTAAATTAAATGATTTTTCATTTTTACATGATATATGATTATAATAAATGTTTTATGATTAAAAAAAATAATTAAAAAGCAAAATTTAACTATTTTTTTTAATTACTAATTGTGGAAATTCGCTAAATTTACATCACTAAAGTCATAAATCATGAAAAAAAATCTTTATCTATTCGTTTTTGCGAATTTATTTTCACTTTTTTATGCTCAAGTGGGTATAAACACAGAAACTCCAAATGGAGCTACCGTACTAGACATTACTTCAACAAGTAAAGGGATTTTAATCCCACGTTTGACAGATTTACAGAGAGATGCAACTTTAGCAGATAACAACACGGCAACTGTTCCCCCCGCCGGAGTTGTGAATTCTTCTTTGGCTCCAGGAACTCTAATTTTTAATACAACGCAAAGTGCTTTTCAGTTTTGGGATGGTACAGTTTGGAGACAGTTGTTTGTTGCCACTTCTTCTCAGGCGGGTAATGATGGAGTTGTAAAAGTAAATGGTGGAAATGGTGGTGTTAAACCAAATATTACATTAAGTGCTAGTGGAAATTCTTATGGAGCAGCGGTTCCTGTAACCTATACTACGCCGCTTACTTTTGCTTCAGCACCTACAACAAGTTGGCCAGAAACTACGGTTCCTTTCCCGGGGCAAACAGCTAATATTTACATTGCAGCAACTAATAAATGGAGGGAAAATGAAATTAACGGACAGGTTCATCTTTGGAGATTGATTACAAGAGTAACTCCAGGGGCGAGTTCTTCGGGAGCAGTTAGGGCGTATCTTACCAATCCAGATTCTGGCTTTTTAGTAGATGCCATTTCGTTGATTCCTTCGGGGTCTGCTGCAGGAACTGTTGCTTCATTTTATTTCTACACAATTGCCGATCCTGCAAGTTTAGATCCGGGTAGAGGTTATGTGTTGTATCTTCAGTCTAATATGGATTGTACGGTGGAGGTAGATTCTTTTACAAGGGTGTCGCTATTCAAAGATTAAGTTTAATATAAAAATATCAAATAGAAATATTTTATGCAAAATGAAATAAATTTTACTTTTGTAAAGTTCAAAAACCATTAAACGTCATTCACTTTATAAAGTTTGAATGACGTTTTTTTTTATTCTTAATTTTCAGAAAAAGAGATAAAACCAAAATCCTCGAACGATTCTTTGAAGTATAATTTTTTTATTTCTGTTTCTATAATTTCAATTTCGTCTTCTTATTATTCATAAAATTTCTTCGGTATTAAATTTCTCTACACTTCTTGGAGATTATTTCCACTGCTTTTTCCATTTCATTGAAGTTTAAATTTCCAAATCCTAAGCGAGTTGCGGTAAGGTTTTTGTTCTGATAAAGTAATGTTTTAGGGATAAAAACGTTGTTTTTTGCACATTCACGGCTCAGTTTCATAAGGTTAATGGAGGATTTCCATTTCGTCCAAACAGCAAGACCGCCTGAAGGTTTGTGAAAATCAAGGTCTTCATTTAAATAATATTGAAGCAAATCACAAAAATAATCTCTTCGTTCTTGATAAATTTTTAGTGATTTTTTTAAATATCTGTTAATTTCTCCTTCTGCAATCATTTCGCCTAAAACATGTTCCATTAAAACATCGCCTTGTCTATCGATTATTCCTAGATATTTTCGCATTTCTATCATTAAATTTTCTGGAGCTACAATAAAACCCGTCCTAAAACCAGGAGCGAGAGATTTTCCGAAAGAACCAATGTAAACAACCATTCCGCTTGTATCTGCACTTGCTAAAGGAAGAATTGGACTTTTATCATAATGAAAATCATAATCATAATCGTCTTCTAAAATGATAAAACCATATTCTTGCGCTAGTTTTAACAATTCAAGACGTCTTTGTGCGCTTAAAGTTACAGTTGTTGGATAATGATGATGTGGAGTAAGGTAAAGCATTCTGATTTTTTGTTTTGTACAGATATTTCTTACTTCTTCCACTTTAATCCCGTCTTGGTCGATAGGAATAGAATGGATATTCACACTGGTTTTTTGAAAAATCATATTGACTGAAAAGTAACTCAATTCTGCAACTAAAACCGTATCGCCTTTTGAAAGTAGAATTTCTGAGGCAATATAAATGCTCATTTCTGTACTTCTTGTAATCAGTAGATTGTTTTTTGAAATTGGTAAACCGCGTGAAAGATTCAAATATTGAGAAAGATTTTTCTTGAAAAATTCGCTTCCGTCTTGGTTGTACTGACCAATTTTGTGCGCTTTTCTTTTTAAAATAGAGCTGTAAATCTTCGAATGTTGATCGATTTGGGTTAAACGAATATCAGGAATCCCGTCGTTAAAAATATATTCGCAATCAGAATGTTCAAAAGGATTGTCTAAAATATTGGAAGTTTTAAATGAAAAACCTGTTGATTTTGGATAGTTTTCAAGTTGTTTTTTCTCAAAATGTTTAAGTTCGATGGGTTTGTTCTGGTTTTTTCCGATAATGAAAGTTCCTTTATTGGGAATGCTTTCAACCCAACCTTGTGCAAAAAGTTCTTCGTAAAC
Organism: Chryseobacterium sp. HNCC26DJ239; assembly: GCF_057180445.1. NCBI lineage: Bacteria > Pseudomonadati > Bacteroidota > Flavobacteriia > Flavobacteriales > Weeksellaceae > Chryseobacterium > Chryseobacterium sp. HNCC26DJ239. The sequence goes on along the minus strand of NZ_JBXUGJ010000008.1, from coordinate 159,820 downwards.
AGAAACTATTGTATTTCTATGAACTTCTAAAATCTGACTTAAAATGCGTGTTCCGGGCAGTTTTGTTCCAAAAGGTAAAAAACCACGCTGTATTGCGTTGATTAATTGATTTGAAATTTGCATGTAGATAGAAACCTCAGAATTTCTTTCTATGCTAATGAAACTTTGGTAAGGAATCTTAACCGGACTATCCATAATCTTAAAACTGGTACACTTTAGCCATCCGGCAATATACTACTTTTGAAGCAAATCAAAAATGAATGGATTTGTACAATCTTTTAGACAAAATTGTTCAGAACAACGAAACGCACGCAAAATGGCTGAACACACTTTCTTTTATGGAAAATGCAGGTGCAAGAAAAATTTCTGCTTGTGAACATGCAACCGAAGTAAGTTTAATTCAATTGAAACATGCGGCAGAAGAGCATCGACACGCATATTATTTAAAAAAACAAATTTTAAAAATCAGTTCTGGTTTATGTAAAATGTATCGTAAACATGAGTTATTGGCGCCAACTGCAACAAGGCAATATCTTCATGCTTTAGACATTAAAGCGTGTAAATATTTACAGCAAAATTTTAAACTGAATAAAGAAGAATTAAAATATACAGCATACCTTTTTGTAACGTACTCAATTGAAGTTCGAGCCGATGAATTATATCCTGTTTATCAAGATATTTTAACGAAATATTCTTCTAAAGTTATGGTAAAGTCTATTATTTTGGAGGAAGAGGGGCATTTAGAGGAAATGATCAATCAACTAGATCAGTTTTCAGAAGATTGGAAAATTCATGCGGAAGTAATTTTGAAAATTGAAAAAGAACTTCACGAACAATGGGTTGATGCAATTTCCAAAGAAGTTTTGCAGCTAAATCATGCATAATCCTATACAGAATTTTCAAATTGCTCTAGAAAAGCGAAAAGCGAGCGAAACTTTACGAGCATTACATCCCAAAAGAGATGGAATTGATTTTTACTCTAATGATTATTTGGGTTTGGCAAGAAATGAAGAGTTTCAGAAATTGCTATTCCAAAAAGTTGAAGAAAACCCAAAACTTTTGAAAGGAAGTACAGGTTCTCGCCTCATTAGCGGAAATAGTACTCTGGTTTCTGAGGTTGAAGGTTTTATCGCAAAAGAGCATCAAGTAGATTTTGCTTTGCTTTTTCCGTCGGGGTTTAATGCGAATTTGGCGTTGTTTTCTGCGCTTCCGAGCCGTCATGATACAATAATTGTAGATGAGCAAATTCATCGTTCTGTACACGATGGTTGCAAATTGTCGAATGCAAAAAAGTTAAAATTTAAACACAACGATGTTGAAGATTTAGAACGAATTCTGAAAAAGCAAAACGGAATTTCGTATGTCGCTATCGAAAGTTTATATTCTATGGACGGCGATATTGCTCCGCTACGAGAAATTTTGGAAATCTGCGAAAAGTACAATGCTTTTTTAATTGTTGATGAAGCTCATGCTTTTGGAGTTTTTGGATTGGGTTTGGTGCATAAATTTCAGCTTCAAAATAGAGTTTTTGCTACGGTAGTTACTTATGGGAAAGCTTTGGGAAGTCATGGTGCGGCAATTTTAACGAATCAAGTGGTTGCTTCTTACTTAATCAATTTTGCGTCGCCTTTTATTTATACGACTTCGTCGCACGATTTTTTGTGGATGAGCATTCAAAGCGGGTATCAGTTTTTAGAGAATAATCCTCAGTTAAAAGTGAAACTTCAACAAAATATTAAAACTTTCACTCATCAAAATATCGAAACCTTATCATCGATGGAAAGCTCTATTCAAGCAATAATAATTCCTGATAATCATCAATTAAAAGCTTTGAAAAATGCTTTGTTGGAATGTGATTTACTTACCTACGCTGTTTTTTCTCCAACCGTAAAAGAGGGTAGTGAAAGATTGAGAATTTGCTTGCATAGTTTTAATACAGAACATGAAATTTTAGGTTTAACCCAAATTATTAAAGACTTTCTGTAATAAAACTCCTTTAAAAAAGATTAAAAAAAATTGAAAACAAAACGAAAAAAGTTGTTTGTAACCGGAATAGGCACAGAAGTGGGAAAAACGGTTTGCTCTGCGGTTTTAACGAAATATTTCAACGCCGAATATTGGAAACCAGTACAATCTGGAGATTTAGATTTTTCAGATTCTATGAAAATAAAGAAATGGGTAGGCGAAAACATGGTTTGCTATCCTGAAACTTATCGATTTCAATTGGCAGCTTCTCCGCATCAATCGGCGAAAGAAGAAAGTGTTGTGATTGATTTAAAAAAGTTCAAAATTCCAGAAACCGAAGCTGATTTAATTGTGGAAGGAGCGGGAGGTTTAATGGTTCCGTTGAATGACAGTGAATCTATTATTGATTTAATTGAATATCTCAAACTTCCAGTTGCGTTGGTGGTGAAAAATTATTTGGGCTGTATTAATCATACTTTGTTATCGATCATGGCTTTAAAACAAAGGGAAATTATGCTGGAATATCTAATTCTTAACGGCGAATTTCCAGAAGATACAGAGCGAATTATTTGTTCAAATATTCAAATGAAAACTCAAATTATCAGGATTCCGGAAATGGAAAATATTACCCAAGAAAATATAGAAATTATTACAAAAAAAATAGAAAATATATGACAACTAAAACACTAAGAAACGATTGGACAAAAGAAGAAATTGAAGAAATCTACAATCTTCCTTTGCTTGAACTCATTTATAAAGCAGCAACCGTGCATCGTGAATGGCACAATCCTGAGGAAATTCAAATGTCGACTTTGTTATCCATAAAAACAGGAGGTTGCCCAGAAGATTGTTCGTATTGCGGACAAGCGGCGCGTTATCATACGAATATTAAAGTTCAGGCGCTACTTCCAACAGAGCAGGTTATTGAACATGCTAAAAAAGCAAAAGAAGGAGGTTCTTCTCGTTTTTGTATGGCTGCAGCTTGGCGTGAAGTACGTGATAATCGTGATTTTGATAGAGTTATAGACATGGTTAAAGGTGTCAATGATTTAGGAATGGAAGTCTGCTGCACACTGGGAATGCTCACAGAAGATCAGGCAAAACGTCTTCAAGAAGCAGGTTTGTACGCGTATAATCACAATTTGGATACTTCTGAACAGTATTATGAAGAAATTATCTCTACCAGAACTTTTGATAACAGAATTAATACAATCAATAATGTAAGAAAAGCAGGGATTACAGTTTGTTCAGGTGGAATTATTGGTCTTGGAGAAACGCATAGAGATCGAATTTCAATGCTTTTAACTTTAGCGACAATGCCAAAACATCCGGAATCAGTTCCTATCAATGCATTGGCTAGAGTAGAAGGAACGCCGCTTCAGGACAATGAGAAAACCAATACTTGGGAAATGGTGAGAATGATTGCAACGGCAAGAATTATTATGCCTTCATCTATGGTTCGTTTAAGTGCTGGAAGAATTGAAATGACAGAATTCGAGCAAGGTTGGTGTTTTATGGCAGGAGCCAATTCTATTTTTACCGGCGAAAGAGAAACGCTTTTGGTAACACCAAATCCCGGAGTTTCTGAAGATATGCAACTTCTTCAAACCTTAGGTTTAAAACCGATGAAAAAAGAAAAAACAACGTGTTAAAAAGTGAATTTTCAATAGACATTAGTCAATTTTATAATTATTCATCATTTTTTACTCATTACTTATGAATCTAGCTTCCCGCGACAGAGCCGTCAATTGGCATCCCTACACACAAATGAAAACGACTGAAGATGCAATTCCGATTGTGAAAGGAAAAGGAATTTATCTTTTTGATGAAGACGGAAAACGGTATCTCGATGCAGTTTCTTCGTGGTGGGTTACGCTTCATGGGCACGCTCATCCGTATATTGCGCAAAAGGTTTCTGAGCAATTAAATACTTTAGAACAGGTTATTTTTGCAGGTTTCACACATGAATCGTCAATTCAGTTATCAGAAAATTTATTACAGTTGTTACCCGAAAATCAGGCGAAAGTTTTTTATTCGGATAATGGCTCAACTGCGGTTGAAGTTGCCTTGAAAATGTGCATTCAGTTTTGGAATAATCGCGGACAAGAAAAAACGAAAATTTTAGCATTTAAAAATGCGTATCACGGTGATACTTTTGGAGCGATGTCGGTAAGCGGAAGAAGTATTTGGACGAAACCTTTTGGTGAAATGCTTTTTGAAGTCATTTTTATTGATACTCCGAATTTTGAAAATTTGGATGAATTAAAAACAATTATTTCAGCAAATGCTCAGGAAATTGCATGTTTTATTTATGAACCTTTGGTTCAAGGAGCAGCCGGAATGTTGATGCATCAACCTGAAGATTTATCTGAATTGATGAAGTTTTGCAGAGAAAACGATGTTTTAATGATTCAAGATGAAGTTTTTACAGGATTTGGAAGAACAGGGAGATTATTTGCCGCAAATTATCTTCCAGAAAAACCTGATATTATGTGTTTTTCAAAAGGCTTAACAGGTGGAACAATGCCAATGGGAATTACGACTGCTTCGCAAGAAATTTTTGATGCTTTTTTGTCGGAAGATGTTTATAAAACCTTATTTCATGGGCATTCTTTCACGGCAAATCCTTTAGCGTGTACAGCAGCTTTGGCAAGCATGAAGCTTTTGTTGCAAGAAGAAACACTTCAAAATATTCAGCAGATTTGTGATAAACATTCTGAATTTTTAAAAATACTTAATCAGCATTCAAAAGTAGAAAATGCGCGACAAACCGGAACTATTTTAGCTTGGGAAATCAAAAATGATGCGCAAACTTCTTATTTTAACCAAATTGGAAAGTTTTTTTATGCTAAATTTTTAGAAAGAGGTATCATTATGCGGCCTTTAGGAAATGTGATGTATCTCGTTCCACCATATTGTATAACTTCAGATGAACTCGATTTTTTATACCAAAATATTATTGAAGTTTTGGATGAAGATATTTAGATCGAAAAAAAAGTGAGATGTTTTCCATCTCACTTTTTTTTATTTTATGCTGTATTTCAAAGCTTTATTTATTTCAATTGGGTTGTTGTTTTTTCGGGTATATTCTTGTTCTATTTTAATTTTTACTAATTACCCAATACTATTTGACTAGAAAAACTAATGCAAAGCATAGTTAAAATTTAAAATAAATTACCCAAGTTAGAGATCTGAAAGATGCATGTTTAAAGGGCTAAAAAGCCGTGCGAAAGAAATATTCACAACAGACGATTAATATTTTTGAATAAAATCAAAAGATATTGAATAAAATATTGGTGATATTTGAAGTTAATCTACTACCTTTAAACAAGAATTAGACTTTTAGTGGGTTTTTCTGATGAATTTATCAGGTGGGAAATCCTAAGATTTTAGGTTTATTTCTTAGAACATTAGTTTGTAGAACGACATCCATTTAAGGGCTTTTCGAATAATTTAAAGCTCTTTGTTTATCACTTTTATTGATCTTTTGTTTGGTATAAAAAGCAATTTATAAAAAAAGTATTTTCAGATGACAAGTAAGATCATTGGTGTCGGAAATTGTATTCCGGAGCAAACCATAACCCATTTATTTTTTGACAAACACGTTTTCCTTGACGAAAAAGGAATTTTATTACCAGATGACAATTTTTCTCTTACCGAAAAATTAAAGAAAATTACAGGTATCGAAGAAAGAAGGTATGCAGACCGCAATCAGGTAACTTCGGATCTTGCATTAATCGCGGCAAAGGCTGCGATAGAAGATTCTGGGATAGATCCCGAAACTTTAGACTACATTATTTTTGCTCATAATTTTGGTGATGTAACCTTTGGAACTGTACAATCAGACACTGTTCCCAGTCTTGCATCGAGACTAAAATATTCACTTAAAATAAAGAACAATTTTTGCGTTGCTTATGATGTGTTGTTTGGTTGCCCAGGTTGGATTGAAGGGGTTATCCAAGGTAATGCCTTTATAAAATCTGATATTGCTAAAAGATGTCTTGTGGTAGGTGCAGAAACTTTGTCTCGCGTAGTAGATATACACGATAGAGACAGTATGATCTATGCAGACGGAGCCGGAGCTGTAATTTTGGAAGTAAATAATAATGATGATTCTGGAATACAATCGCACTTATCTGCCTCTTTTACTTTTGCAGAAAAAGATTATCTGTTTTTTGGAAAATCATATAATAATGAAAGTTCTGAAGACATTAAATATATTAAAATGGATGGGCGAAAAATCTACGAGTTTGCCTTACTGCATGTGCCCGATGCGATGAAAAAATGTCTTGATAACAGTGGATATTCGATAGATGAGTTAAGTAAAATTATTATTCATCAGGCGAATGAAAAAATGGACGAAGCGATTGTAAAAAGGTTTTATCAGCTTTATGACCAACAAATGCCGCAGAACATTATGCCTATGGTTATACAAAAATTAGGAAACAGTAGTGTGGCCACAATCCCATCTCTTCTTACAATGATTTTGAAAGGTGAGTTGGAAGAGCATGAAATTAAAAAAGGAGATGTAGTGCTTTTCGCATCTGTAGGAGCAGGGATGAATATTAATGCTTTTGTTTACAAATTTTAGAACGCAGAGGTTTTAAAGTTTTATGCAAAAGATTCTTTTATTTATTAGGTTTAAGATTAATTAATTTTCGGAATATCTTCAAAAAAGGCATCCGCAAGTTTTATAGAAAAATATTCTTGTGCGTAATGTATGAATATAATTTTGATAATCAGTTAATTATATATGTTTTTTATTGAATTGTTTTATCTTACATTTGCAGAACTTTAATAATAACAGGTTTCTGCCTACGCTATTCTGCAATATTTAAAATCACATTTTATCATTCAGTTTTGCTTTTCAGCTTCCCATTTGTTACCTAGTTTCTTTGTCGTTATATGAAGAGTAATCTTTTTTAATAAAGAAATTAAGAAAACAAAGATTAAGGAGAAAGGATTGAAATAATTCTTTTGGAATGCGATCGCCTAAAAATACAGGTGATTTCAAAAAAATTTATGATAAGTTTCAAAAATTTACAATTAATAAATCCCATCGTTCGAGCGGTTACAGAAGCAGGATATTCGAAACCCACAGAGATTCAGAATGAGGTAATTCCTATAATTCTAGAAGGGAAAGATGTTTTGGCATCTGCCCCGAAAGGAAGCGGGAAAAAAGCGGCTTTTGCAGTTCCTATGTTGCAGTTATTGAAACGAAATACTACGGAACATACCAAAATTAGAGCTTTAATTTTAACTTCTACAGACGAATTGGCCGTAGAAATCGAACGTAAACTGGAGTTATACAGCAAGTATTTACCGCTTATACAGCTTAGGATTAACGAAAGTGCTTTAGATGAAAGTCAGCTGGCTTCTTTCAAAAAAAGGGTTGATGTTTTGGTGGCTACTCCTGAAAGATTAATGGAAACTTCGCAAAGACGAGCTATTAATTTATCTAAACTAGAAATTTTTGTCTTGTACAATGCAGATAAAATGTTTGAGAAAGAATCTCTTACTGCTGTAAAAAACATACAGATGCTTATTCCAAAAGATATTCAAACTTTAGTTTTTTGCGAATCTGTTTCAGATGGAATAAGAAAATCTGTTTCTACCATTGCTAAAAATCCATCTGAAGTTATCATTAACGGAAGCGCAGTCTCATTAAATGAAATTTCACAAAAATTATTTTTTGTTGAAAAAAGAGACAAAACAGATAGTTTGATAGATCTGCTTACCCAACAGAAAAAGAGTAACCCTTCTTTGGTTTTTACAAACGATAAATATACCGCAGATGAAGTTGTAGAAAATCTTGAAAAAGCAGGTTTTCGTACAGGTTCTATCTATGGAAATAAAACACAGAATGCGAAAAGTGAAACATTAGCAAAGTTTCGTACCAATCAAATTGATGTATTGGTTACCACCGATATTGCGACAAAAGGGATGGATATTGATGAGATTTCAAATATCATAAGCTACGATCTTCCAAATACCGCAGAAACGTATATTCAGAGAATTAAAAGATTAAGTAGTAAAGGTTCTTTTGCTTCTTTTTGCACTACTGAAGAGCATGAAGAACTCAAGAATATTCAAAAACTGATAGGATTTGCGATTCCTGTCGGAAATTTTTAAAAATAAAGCTGTAAAGTTTACAGATTATCATATACAATTTTAATAATAATTACAATGCAAGAAGGCACAGTAAAATTTTTCAATGAAGCAAAAGGCTTCGGGTTTATTTCTCCGGCAGACGGAAGTAAAGATGTATTTGTACATTCTTCAGGATTGGTTTCAAGATCAATTCGTGAAAATGACAAAGTAACTTTTGATGTTCAAAAGAGCGAAAGAGGGCTTAACGCTATCAATGTAAAACTTGCTTAGTCGTAAGACTTTAGGTTTTATCTCTTTTTAGAACGATACAGACTATTTAAAATCTATATTGCAGCCCATTTCAGATGGGGCAATCTATGTTTTTATTTCGATTCAGCCTCTTGCTTTTTGGTAGGAGGCTTTTTTTTGCTTAAATCTAAAATAGATACAAAAAGAAAGGTGGTATTTTTAATTTTTATATACTTTTTTGAATGTATAAAAAGCAATTTAGCGAAATAAAAAATGAGGTAATTAAGCCATTTTTTTGTTGTTAAAATTCACATGAATGTTCTGATGAAAATTAATTAGGAATAAAATTCAAATTTTATCTAAAAAGGCAAACAAATTGTATAAACTAAGTCAAATCAAAAAATTAATGTTATGAGAAGTTTACTTTGGCTTGTTGCCGTTATCTGTATTATTGTTTGGCTTTTAGGAATGCTCGGAATTGTTCCTGGAATGGAGACTTCAAAATTGGTTCATGTCTTATTGGTTATTGCCATTATTGTAATTGTAATTAATCTTTTTACCGGAAGAAAACCGTTGTAACAGATGTTTTTCGCCAATAATGATTAAAGAAAAAAAAATAAGAAAAATTATGCTACATAATAAAATCGAAAAAATAGATTTCTTGCGATTTTGTATAGGAAATCCACAGGGAAAAGGTGCTGAAATCATCATAGATAAGGGGTTGCTGTATATAAGTGAATGTTTTGGGTACTTTAAAGAAATTCTTCAAAGTCCTGATAAAAAAATTGCTGGTTCTAAAGAAAAAGAACTGATTTCTACTTTAGAGGAAATTGGCTTTGAAAACTGGAAAGAAAATTACTGCAACGAAGAAGTCTTAGAAGGAACAGAGTGGGAACTTGAAATGAAAATAAATAATGAACAAAAACACTACTATTTTTCGGGACATGAAGAATATCCTTCAAAAAAAGGAGATTCTAAAGTTTTCCGCTATTCTAAAGAATTTAAAAAACTGTTGAATACGCTCAACTTGGTATCCAATACTAAATATTTTGCGTAGTAACTTTAAGAAATATCGCTAGTAAAATTAAAGCATTCCAAAAATATTTGGGATGCTTTAATAAATAATAACTTTAGTTTTTAGTATTCTAAAATTACTTAATATGATGATTTCCAAAGTATGACCGCAGTCAATTTTATATATTTTTTTTGATATATTAAGAAATTAAACTTTTTTTTATTGCATAAAAAAAGCTGCAAATATCATAGCAGCTTATATTTTTTTAAGAAAAGTAGACTTTTTTTTACGCTTTTACTTTTTTGGTAAGATCTTCAATAATTTCTATCACCTCGTCAATATCAAAAGGTTTACTGATGAAAACATCTGCATTACATGCTTTTACAACATCTGCATTCTTTGCATGTGCACTCATAATCATTACAGGAATGTGAGCTGTACTTTCATCACTTTTAAGTTGATTGCAAACCGTAGTTCCTAAACCATCGGGCATCATCACATCCAAAATAAAAAGATCTGGAACTTCATTTTTATTTCGCTCATGAAAAGCCTCGATTGTTGAAAATGATCTTACTTCATAATTTTCAAATGAGAGAAGCAATTGTAATGCATCTCTAATGCCTGTCTCGTCTTCGAGTATGTAAATATTTTTCATAATCGAAACCATTCAAAAACAAAGCCAAAATTTTAAACATATTAAATTATGATTTATTTTTTTGAAAAACTAAAATTTACCGTTTTTAAAATCCTAATCAGTTTGCAAAAGTAATTTTATGATAAGGCAAAATATTTTTTTGCAGTAAAATATTTTTTTTATTTTAAAAATAAATATAATTTTTTTTCATTTTATTTATTTGATTTTTAGTTGCTTAAGGTATTTTCTTTAGCGTGGTATTATCTTTGCGAAATCTATTTTTATTATAATTTAAAAAGATGTTTTTTCTCATAATTCTTATTTTAAATGATACAATTCGTAATTTTATAGCTTTTTAAGAGAAAGATCTAATATAAAGTAAAAATGGAAGTATACAATTACGGGGTGATTGGTCTCGGCGTTATGGGAAGAAATCTCCTTTATAACATAGCCGATAACGGTTTCTCTGTTGCAGGGTTTGACCTTGACAGTGAAAAAGTGAAAGACCTTCATGAAGGAGCAACACCTGAAATGAAAGTAAAAGGAACCAACGCTCTCGAAGATTTTGTTTCAAATCTTGAAAGTCCAAGAAAAATTATTCTAATGGTTCCTGCTGGAAAACCTGTAGACGCAGTTCTAGAAAATATCACTCCGCTTTTAAGTGAAGGAGATATTGTAGTAGATGCAGGGAATTCTTATTTTAAAGATACCAACAGAAGAATTGCAGATTTAGCCAAAAAGAACATTCATTTCATGGGAATTGGTGTTTCTGGTGGCGAACAAGGAGCAAGAAGAGGTCCGAGTATTATGCCTGGAGGAAATCTTGAAGCTTTTAAAACCTTCCAACCGATGTTGGAATCGATTGCAGCGAAAGTAGATGGCGAAGCTTGTACCGCTTACATGGGGAAAGGTTCTGCCGGAAACTATGTAAAAATGGTTCACAACGGAATCGAGTACGCAATTATGCAACTTATTACAGAAGCGTACGATTTACTAAGAAAAGGTGCGGGTTTAAACAACAACCAACTTCACGAAGTTTTCACACAGTGGAATAAGGGCGAGATGAACTCTTTTTTACTTGAAATTACAAGAGATATTTTTGCACAAAAAGACGATCTTACAGACGGATATCTTGTGGATCAAATTTTAGATAAAGCTGGTGCAAAAGGAACAGGGAAATGGACTTCGGAGCAGGCTATGGAAATTGGTGTTTCAATCCCAACTATCGATGTGGCGGTTACTTCTAGAATTATTTCTGCTTATAAAGAAGAAAGGGTAAAAGCTTCTCAATTATATCCTAAAAACGATATTATTCACCCAGAAAACATAGAACTTTTCATTAAAGAAGTAGGTGAGGCGTTGTATTTAGCTACATTAATAAGTTATGCGCAAGGTTTAGCTTTATTGGTGAAAGCTTCTGAAGAGTATAAATTTGAGATTCCTTTAAAAGATGTAGTGAAAATCTGGAGAGGCGGTTGTATCATTCGCTCAGGTTTGTTAGAGAAATTCTATCAAGCATATTTAAAAGACGAAAACTTGTCTAATATTTTATTAGATGCTGAGATTGCAACACTTGTAAAAGCCAACCTTTCGTCATTAAGAAAATCGAGTGCTTTTGCCGTATCAAACGGAATTCCGAGCATTGGTCTTCAAGCAGCTTTAGGATATTTTGATGCATACACTACAGAATCTCTACCGATAAATCTTTTGCAGGCACAACGTGATTTTTTTGGAGCGCATACCTATCAAAGAAAAGATAGAGAAGGTGTTTTTCATACCAACTGGCAAACTACCAATAATTAAAAAATCGGAGAAATGAGTGAAAATAAAATCCTGCGTCCAACTTCGATCATTATTTTTGGTGCGACAGGTGATTTAGCAAAAAGAAAACTTTTTCCGGCTTTTTATAATTTGTACATCGACGGTAGAATGCCAAAAGGATTCACCATTGTAGCGCTTGGAAGAGCAGAGCACAACGACGATTATTTTAAAAATTATATTAAAGAAAATCTTAACGAGTTTTCCAGAAAAAAAGTTACTGATGAAGATTGGGCAGGTTTTCAGGCACATATAAAATATATTCAGCATCAACTTGATGATGAAGCTTCTTATAAAAACTTAAACGAAAAATTAGAAAAACTTGATACCATTTACGGAACAAGAGGGAACAGATTATTTTATCTTTCTATTGGTCCAAATTTCGTTCCTGTTATTTCTAATCACTTAAAAAATAACCTTCTTGCTTCTGATTCTAAAAAAGACAGAATCATTATCGAGAAACCTTTTGGACACAATAAACAATCGGCAATTGAGCTGAATGCTTTATTGGCAGAAAACTTCGAAGAAGAGCAAATCTACCGAATCGACCATTATTTAGGGAAAGAAACCGTGCAGAATATTTTGGCATTCAGATTTGGGAACTCTATTTTTGAACCAATTTGGGATTGTCAACACATTGAATCTGTTCAAATTACAGTAGCTGAAGAAGTTGGTGTAGAAACGAGAGGAAGCTTTTACGAGCAAACTGGGGCTTTACGAGATATGATTCAAAACCATTTGCTTCAAATTTTATGTATGGTTGCAATGGAACCGCCTGCTTCTCTGGAATCTGGCGAAATTAGAGACCGTAAAGTAGATGTTTTAAAATCTATCCGAAGAATTTCTCCTGAAAAAGTAGACCATTACGCAGTAAGAGGTCAATATGGAAAAGGAACGATTAACGGAAGTTCGGTAAAAGGATACAGACAAGAAGACGGAATTGCACCAGATTCTAACACAGAAACTTTTGCTGCCGTAAAGTTTTATTTAGACAACGAAAGATGGCAAGACACGCCTTTCTACGTAAGAACAGGTAAAAAAATGCACGAAAAGCATTCTTACATTACCATTCAGTTTAAGCCTTTACCAAGTTCTACTTTCTCTGCAAGTTCACAAAATTTATCTGCAAATCGTTTGATTATTAATATTCAACCGATGATGGATATTAGACTTCAGTTTATGGCGAAAAAACCAGGTCTTGAACTAGATTTGCAACCTGTAGAAATGATTTTCGACAATTTTGCTTGCCAAGAAAACACGCCGGAAGCTTACGAAACATTGTTGTTGGATGCTTTAATTGGAGATTTAACGCTTTTCATGCGTTCAGACCAGGTGGAAGAAGCTTGGGATGTTGTAAAAACCATTCAGGAAACTTGGGAAAGCAGAAAAGCCCCATCATTGCCAAATTATGAAGCGGGAAGTTGGGGACCAAAAGACAGTTTTGCTTTGCCAGAAAGACAAGGGCATCATTGGGTTTAAAACAATTTAAAAAACAAAAAAAATGAGTGTTACTGTATTTAACGATTTAGATACTTTATATAAAAAATCTGCAGATACTTTTGTAGAACTTTCAGAAAAAGCGATTCAGAAGCATGGTAAATTTGTTGTGGCATTAAGTGGAGGTTCTTCACCAAAAGCTATTTTTAATTTGTTGGCTACGGAAGGATATTCATCAAAAATCGACTGGACGAAAATTTATTTTTTCTGGGTTGATGAAAGATGGGTTCCGCTAAATGACGAAAAAAGCAATGCGAAAATGACTTTCGAAGCGCTTTTCAACAAAGTTCCTGTGGTGAAAGATCAAATTTTTCCAATGTATAATGACGGTGTTGAGGCTGTAGATTTTGCGAAAGAATACGAACAACAGATTAAAAACGTTTTAGGCGAAAGCGGTATTTTCGATTTTATTCTTTTGGGAATGGGAGATGATGGACATACTGCATCACTTTTTCCGGGAGAAAAAATTCTTCATGAAAAGGAAAAATGGGTAGATACTTTCTATTTGAAATCTCAGGAAATGTTCAGAATTACGTTAACGGAACCTATCATCAACAAAGCTGAAAACATTTTGGTGGTTACTTTTGGTGAATCTAAAAAGCACGCTTTAAACGAAGTTTTAAACGGAGAATACAACCCAGAATTGTACCCAATGCAACTTATTGAAAGAAAAGAAGGTTTTCAATTGTTTACCGACGAAAAAGCGAAAGGATAACAAAATCATAAAGTTAAAATCTGCCTTATCAACGATAAAGGCAGATTTTTTTGTTTTAACAATGCACTATTTTTATATATTTGAGTAGTTTTTAAATTATGAAGATGAAACGCACTTTCTCTCGAAAGATTCTTATCGCTATTTTCACGGCATCGCTTACCATAATTTCTTGCGGAAGTTCAAAATCGGCGGCTTCAAAATCTAAAACCACAGCAAAATCTACTGCAAAAACAGCAAATTTACGTTCGCTGGATTCTGATTTTAACGGAAAAATTTCATCTTCAATAAAAGGTCTTTTAAAAGATGCTGAAAAATATTTAGGAACGCCTTATAAATACGCAGGAAATACTCCCGAAGGTTTCGATTGTTCCGGCTTTACCGTAAAAGTTTTCGACGAAAATCATTTAAAACTTCCGAGACGTTCTGCAGACCAAGCCGATTTTGGAAAAACCATCGATATTAAAGATACAAAACCCGGAGATTTATTGTTTTTTGCTACTTCTGGAGGTACTAAAGTTTCTCATGTCGGGATTGTACATTCCATAGAAAATGATGGTGAAGTGAAATTTATTCACGCATCTACTTCAAAAGGTGTTATTATTTCTTCTCTCAACGAAAAATATTGGAATAAAGCTTTTCTTCACGCACAAAGGGTTTTATAGATATAGATAAAATCATTCGGTGTTTCACGACATCTATGGCTGAAAATAGCTTAAAACTTTTGTATCTTTGGCCTTTAAATTTTAACATTAATTAAAGTAAAAATGTCATTACAGCAAACTATTGAAAACATCTGGGACAACAGAGATTTATTACAGAACGAAGACAGCCAAAAAGCAATCAGAGAAGTAATTGCTTTGGTAGATAAAGGAGAGCTTCGTACTGCAGAACCTACAGAAAACGGATGGCAAGTAAACGAATGGGTGAAGAAAGCTGTCGTAATGTATTTCCCAATTCAAAAAATGGAAACTATTGAAGTAGGTCCTTTTGAATTTCATGATAAAATGCCTTTGAAGAGAAATTACGCTGAGAAAGGGGTAAGAGTAGTTCCTCACGCAGTTGCGAGAGAGGGAGCATACATTGCACCAGGTGTTATTATGATGCCTTCTTACGTAAATATTGGTGCATACGTAGATTCTGGAACAATGGTAGATACTTGGGCTACAGTAGGAAGCTGTGCGCAAATCGGTAAAAACGTTCACTTGAGTGGTGGTGTTGGTATTGGTGGGGTTTTAGAACCACTTCAAGCTGCTCCGGTTATTATTGAAGACGATTGTTTCGTAGGTTCTAGATGTATCGTTGTTGAAGGTGTTCATGTAGAAAAAGAAGCTGTTTTAGGAGCAAACGTTGTATTAACAGCATCTACAAAAATTATCGATATTACAGGTGAAACGCCAGTTGAATTGAAAGGAAGAGTTCCTGCACGTTCAGTGGTAATCCCTGGAAGTTATACAAAGCAATTCCCTGCAGGTGAATATCAAGTTCCTTGCGCTTTAATTATCGGAAAAAGAAAAGAATCTACCGACAAAAAAACATCTCTGAATGATGCATTGAGAGAGAATAATGTAGCGGTTTAAATCTTTAGTAATGGCAATTCCTAAGCAGATATTTCAGACTTTTAAAACGTCTCAATTACCGTGGATTACTAAATTTCACATCAAAAAGATGCTGAAAAAAAATCCTGAGTACGAATATCATTTTTATGATGATGAGCGCGTTCAGAAATTCTTTAAAGAAGAGTTTCCACCTGAATATTCTAAAGCTTACAACAGGCTTACTATTGGAGCTGCCAAAGCAGATTTTTTTAGATATGCCATTCTTTACAAAAAAGGAGGCGTTTATTTAGATGTAGACAGCGGAATCAATATCCCTTTAAACCAGCTTATTCGTGAGGATGATGTAGCTTTGGTGACAGACGAAATTCCGCCAACATATTATGTACAATGGGGTCTGGTTTATGCAGCCGGACACCCATTTTTACAAAGAACATTAGAAAATATTCTTGAGAACATCAAGACCAATCCTTATCCTCATAATGTTCATAAAACAACTGGTCCAACAGTTTATACAGACTCTATTAAACAATGTTTGGCTGAAAATCCTGAAATTCCGCATCGTTTTTTAGCGCCACATTACGATAATAAAATGGTGTTTAAATACAAGCTTGGAAAATTCTTCTTGTACAGCAAAAAATCTGAACATTGGAAGCGGAAACAACTTACCCAAAATATTATAAAACCTGAGAATGAAGATAGCATTTGATGCCAAAAGATTTTTTCACAATACTTCAGGTTTAGGGAACTATTCCCGCGATTTGGTGCGTATTTTAGTGAAATATTTCCCTGAAAACGAATACCTTCTCCTCAATAAAAATAAATCTGAAAGAGGTTCCGAAATTTTACAAAATTCTCACGTTCATTTTGTTGAAACTTCAAAAGGAAGCCTTTCTCGACAATTGAAAATGGGGAAAGATGCACAACATGAAAATGTAGATATTTTTCATGGTTTGTCGGGCGAATTGCCTCTAAAATGGGACAAAAAACCAATAAAGAAAGTGGTTACAATTCACGATTTAATTTTTGAAAGGTATCCTCAATATTACTCTTTTTTCGACAGGAAAATTCATTTTTGGAAATTTAAAAAAGCAGCACATTCAGCGGATAAAATTATCGCTATTTCTGAGCAAACGAAAAGAGATATCATCGATTTTCTGAAAGTTCCGGAATCTAAAATTGAAGTAATTTATCAAGGTTGTCATCATGCATTCAAGGAGGAACAATCTGCGGATTTTATTCAGCAAACAAAGGAAAAATTTAAACTTCCAGAAAGATTTATTCTGAATGTAGGAACCATTGAAGACCGCAAAAATCTACTCAATGTTGTCAAAGCATTGAAAGATACCAAAATTCCTTTGGTTGTTGTGGGTAAAAAGACTAAATATTTCAAAAAAGTTGAAGCTTTTGTTCAGCAAAATAAAATTGAAACTTACTTTCTAGAAGGAGTTTCGATGGATGAATTAGCGGTGCTTTACAAATTGGCAGATATTTTCGTTTACCCAAGTTTTTTTGAAGGTTTCGGGATTCCTGTTATTGAAGCTTTGTTTTCAAAAACGGTGGTTATTACAAGTAATACAAGCTGTCTTCCCGAAGCTGGTGGTCCAGATTCTGTGTACGTAGACCCAAAAAATCATTTGGATATTCAAGCTAAAATTAAATTTTTGTGGGAAAACGAATCCGAACGTAATCGTCGTGCTGAAAAGGGTTTTCACTTTGTTCAAAAGTTTAATGATGAGCCTATTGCCAATGAATTGATGAATCTTTATAGAAAAATTATTTCGTAAAATTATTGCGGGTTTAAAAATAAGTTCTACATTTGTACCACAATTTTCAACAATGAAACCGAATTTTTTAACAGTACATCATTATCATCATCATCTCTGCTAAGACGGAATTGATTGATCGATACTATATGTTAAAAATCAAAATAATTAAAAAACCGTCTGAGTAAAGACGGTTTTTTTGTTTCTAAATTCTTCCCGGGCAATTTATATCATTTAACCGTTTCTTTTACTCAGACTCAACAAAAGTGAAATGAGTAAAATAAAAATAGCCATACAAAAAAGCGGTCGTTTGTACGAAGAATCTCTGCAACTCCTCAAAGACTGCGGTATTTTCATCAATAATGGGAAAGACCAGCTCAAAGTTTCTGTAGATAATTTTCCGATGGAAATTATGTATTTACGAAACTCGGATATTCCTCAATATTTGGAAGATGGAGTGGTAGATATCGCCATCGTAGGACAAAACCTATTGGTAGAAAAACAAAAAAACATTGATATTATTCAACCACTTGGTTTTTCAAAATGCCGTGTTTCTTTAGCTATTCCGAAGGAAATTGATACAGATGACATCAATTATTTTCAAGGCAAAAAAATCGCAACTTCTTATCCGAATACTTTAAAAACATTCTTAAACGAAAACAATATTTCTGCAGAAATTCACATGATTTCCGGCTCAGTAGAAATTGCTCCCAACATTGGTCTTGCCGATGGAATCTGCGATATTGTAAGTTCTGGAAGTACATTATTCAAAAACGGTTTACGAGAAACGGTTACGCTTTTAAAATCTGAAGCTGTATTAGCCAAAACTTCAAAATTGAATGATGAAAAAATTCAGATTTTAGAGAAATTTCTTTTCAGAATAAAAGCCGTTTTAAAAGCTAAAAATTCAAAATACATTTTAATGAATGTTCCAAATGATAAAATTGAAATCATTTCTAAAGCACTCCCTGTTTTGAAAAGTCCTACGGTAATTCCTTTAGCAGAAGCAGGTTGGAGCAGTATTCACTCCGTGATAGATGAAGAACGATTTTGGGACGTGATTGATGAATTGAAAGAAAAAGGCGCTCAAGATATTTTGATTATTCCAATTGATAAAATGGTAATGTAAGATGAAAATTAGCAAATATCCTCAAAAAGAAACATGGTCTGAACTCATAAAAAGACCTTCTTTACAAAAAGAAAAACTCACGGAATTAATTGCTGAAATTTTCGACGAAGTTGAAAAAAATGGCGATGAAGCGTTGATTGATTTCTGTAAAAAATATGATGGAGCCGAAGTTTCTCAGCTTTTTGTTACTGAAGAAGAAGTGGAAATAGCGGAGCAAATGGTCGATTCAGAATTAAAACAGGCAATTCGGGAAGCAAAAGAGAATATTACAAAATTTCACGCTTCACAAATTGCTAAAACTGAAAAGATTGAAACAACCAAAGGCGTTATTTGTTGGCGAGAAAATCGAGCGATAGAAAAAGTTGGAATCTACATTCCGGGAGGAACGGCACCTTTGTTTTCTACGGTTTTAATGTTGGCAATTCCGGCTCAATTGGCGGGTTGTCAAGAGATTATTTTGTGTACGCCTCCAGACAAAAACGGAAATGTAAATCCCGCAATTCTGTTTACAGCAAAGCTTTGTGGTGTAACGAAAATTTTTAAAGTAGGAGGTGCGCAAGCGATTGCCGCCATGAGTTTAGGAACTAAAACAATTCCTAGTGTGAATAAAATTTTCGGACCAGGAAATCAATATGTGGTTGCAGCTAAAGAATTTGCTCAAAATTATAATGTAGCGATTGATATGCCGGCTGGACCGAGCGAAGTTTTGGTGATTGCCGATGAAAATGCTGTCCCAGAATTTTGTGCGGCAGATTTGCTTTCTCAGGCTGAACACGGAAGTGATAGCCAGGTAATTTTTCTCTCAACAAATGAAGAAATTTTCAATAAAACGATTGAAGAAACAGAAAAACAGCTCGAAAACCTTCCTCGAAACGAAATGGCAAGCGAAGCTTTGAAAAATAGTCATTTTGTACTGTTAAAAACTCTTGAAGATGCCTTTGAACTCTGCAATTTTTACGCTCCAGAGCACTTGATTTTAGCTTTGGAAAACTACGAAAACTACATTCCGAGAATTCAAAATGCGGGTTCTGTATTTCTTGGGAATTACTCTTGTGAAAGCGCAGGAGATTACGCAAGCGGAACCAATCACACATTACCGACGAATGGTTTTGCTAAAAATTATAGCGGCGTTTCTCTGGACAGTTTTGTGAAGAAAATCACCTTTCAGAATTTGTCTAAAGAAGGACTTCAAAATTTAGGAAAAACAATAGAAATTATGGCTGAAGCTGAAGGTTTGTTCGCTCACAAAAATGCCGTAAGTATTAGATTAAAAAAGTAAAATGAAAGAATTTAACCTCAATACATTAGTTCGAAAAAATATTTTTGAACTTCAACCTTATATCAGTTTTAGGGATCAAAATACGTTTGAAAATCCTGTGTTTTTAGATGCCAACGAAAACGCTTTTGGAGAATTGAATCGCTATCCGGATTCTACTCAAAAACTGTTAAAACAAAAATTAGCCATTCTAAAAAATGTGTCGGAACAGCAAATTTCTGTAGGAAACGGAAGCGACGAGCTGATTGATTTGATTATTAAAGTGTTTTGCGAGCCTAAAAAAGATTCCATTTTAGTGATGAATCCTTCATTTGCAATGTATGGTTTCTATGCTTCAATCAATGAAAATAGAGTAGTAAACCTAAATCTTAACGAAGATTTTGAAATTGATAAAGATGAATTTTTAAAGGTTTCTGGAGAGAATCATCCCAAAATTTTCTTTTTGTGTTCGCCGAATAATCCAACAGGAAATTCAATTGAAAACCTTGAATTTTACCTAGATAATTTTAATGGAATTGTGGTGATTGATGAAGCTTATATTGAATTTTCAGGCAAAGAATCGGCGATACAATTACTGGATAAATATCCTAATTTAATTGTCTTACAAACCTTTTCTAAAGCATGGGGATTGGCGGGAATAAGAGTCGGAATTGTTTACGCTTCAGCAGAAATTTCAGCTTTGATTAATACCGTTAAAGCTCCATATAATGTTAATGTTTTAAGTTTAAATAAAGTTGTTGACATAATTAATAAACAGGAGATTGTAAAACTAAATATAGAAAATACTTTAAGCGAAATTTCTTGGTTGAAAAATCAATTTAAATCATTGAATTGCATAAAAAAAGTATATCCAACCGATGCCAATTTCTTCTTAATTGAGTTTGAAAATGCAGAGAATGTGTATCAAAAATTATTAGAAAAAGAAATCTTAACAAGCAAAAGAAGTCCGCAAATTCCGAACTGTATTCGATTGAATGTGGGAACTCGTGAAGAGAATCTGAAATTAATTCAAGTTTTAAGAAATATCTAAAATGAAAAAAGTATTATTTATTGACAGAGATGGAACTTTGATTATAGAACCGCCCATCGATTTCCAAGTTGATTCTTTGGAAAAACTTGAATTTTATCCTGGCGTTTTTCAAAATCTTTCAAAAATTGCAAAAGAGTTGGATTTTGAATTGGTGATGGTGACGAATCAGGATGGTTTGGGAACAGAAAGTTTTCCGTGCGAAGATTTTATCGCTCCACAAAAGAAAATGCTAAAAGCCTTCGAAAATGAAGGGATTTTCTTTGAAGATATATTTGTTGATGAAAGTTTTGAACGTGAAAATTTACCCACAAGAAAGCCGAATACAGGACTTTTAGGTAAATACATCTACGGAAATTATGATTTGGAAAACTCTTTTGTGATTGGCGACCGTCTTACAGATGTTCAACTGGCTAAAAATTTAGGTTCAAAAGCAATTTTTATTAGTGAAACAGAAAATCAAGAGGCAGAACTTACTACAAAAAGTTGGGCAGAAATTTATTCGTTTTTAAAGCAAATTCCGAGAACTGCAAAAGTTTCAAGAAAGACGAATGAAACGGAGATTCAAGTTGAAGTAAATCTTGATGGAAGCGGAAATTCTGAAATTTCAACAGGACTTCATTTTTTCGACCACATGTTGGAACAAATTTCTAAACACGGCAATTTAGATTTAAAAATTAAAGTAAATGGCGACCTCAATGTAGATGAACATCATACGATTGAAGATACAGGAATTGTCTTGGGAGAAGCTATTTTTAAAGCTTTAGGAAAGAAAAAAGGGATTGAAAGATACGGTTTTTTGCTGCCGATGGACGATTGTTTGTCACAAGTCGCCATTGATTTTGGGGGAAGGCCTTGGTTGGTTTGGAAAGCCGATTTTTCCAGAGAAAAAATTGGAGATGTTCCAACGGAAATGTTTTTTCACTTTTTTAAATCATTTACAGATTCTGCAAAATGCAATTTGAATATAAAAGCAGAAGGCGAAAATGAACACCACAAGATTGAATCTATTTTCAAGGCGTTCGCAAAAGCTATTAAAATGGCGGTTAATCAGTCGGATATTAACTTTAATTTACCCTCAACCAAAGGGAGTTTGTAGTATGATTGCAATTATAAAATACAACGGAGGTAATGTAAATTCTGTTCAAAATGCTTTAAACAAATTGGGCGCAGAATCGATGGTAACGGATGATCCTGAATTGATAAAAAATGCCGAAAAAGTAATT
Organism: Chryseobacterium sp. HNCC26DJ239; assembly: GCF_057180445.1. Lineage (NCBI taxonomy): Bacteria > Pseudomonadati > Bacteroidota > Flavobacteriia > Flavobacteriales > Weeksellaceae > Chryseobacterium > Chryseobacterium sp. HNCC26DJ239. The sequence goes on along the minus strand of NZ_JBXUGJ010000008.1, from coordinate 137,860 downwards.
TTTCCAGGAGTAGGAGAAGCATCTTCAACGATGAAAAATTTAAAAGAAAAAGGGTTGGATATATTAATTCCTAGTTTAAAACAGCCGGTTTTGGGAATTTGTTTGGGGATGCAATTGATGTGCAAAGAAAATGAAGAAGGAAATACTGTCGGAATGGGAATTTTTGATGTGAAAGTGAAGAAATTTCCAGCAAAAGAGATTGTTCCGCACATGGGTTGGAACACGATTTTTAATCTGAAATCTTCCTTGTTTTCAGAATTGAATCTGCAAGATGATGTCTATTTTGTGCACAGTTATTATTGCGAAATTTCTGAAAATACGAGTTCGGTTTGCGATTATATTTTGCCATTTTCTGCGTCTTTGCAGAAAGATAATTTTTACGCGATGCAATTTCACCCTGAAAAATCTGGAAAAATTGGAAGTCAGCTGTTACAAAACTTTTTAAACCTTTAGACATGAAAATTATTCCTGCAATCGATATTATCGACGGAAAATGTGTGCGTCTTTCCAAAGGTGATTACGACATAAAAAAAATATACAACGAAAATCCTCTTGAAGTTGCCAAAGAATTTGAGAGTTACGGCATCAAATTTCTTCATTTGGTAGATTTGGATGGGGCAAAATCAAAACATATTGTCAACCAAAAAGTGTTAGAGAAAATTGCGACTGAAACCAATTTACAAATCGATTTTGGAGGTGGTTTAAAAACTTTGGAAGACATAGAAATTGCCTTTAATTCTGGTGCAAAACAAATTACGATTGGAAGTCTTGCGGTTCAAAATCCTGAGTTTTGCTTTCGGTTGATTGAAAAATATGGTTCTGAGAAAATTATTTTGGGGGCAGATTGTGAAAATCGAAAAATTAAAACTTCAGGTTGGTTGGAAGAAAGTAACTTGAATGTGATTGATTTTATTCAACAATATCAAGAAAAAGGTATTAAAAATGTGATTTGTACCGATATTTCTAAAGACGGAATGTTGCAAGGCGCTTCAACGGAACTGTATGAAGAAATTTTAAATAAAACAAAGGTTCAATTAATTGCCAGTGGCGGAATTGCTTGCCTGGAAGATGTTCAAAAAATGAAAGAAATTGGTTGTTCCGGAACCATTATCGGAAAAGCGATTTATGAAGGAAGAATTATTTTAAAAGATTTACAAAATTTCATTAGCAATGCTTAAAAAAAGAATCATCCCATGTTTGGATATCAAAGATGGAACGACTGTAAAAGGAATTAATTTTGAAGGTTTGCGAAATGCAGGAGACCCTATTGAACTTGCCAAAAAGTACGAAAACGATGGCGCAGACGAATTGGTTTTCCTTGATATTACGGCAACCATTGAAGAACGAAAAACATTCGTTGAATTGGTGAAAAATATCGCTAAAGAATTAAGTATTCCTTTCACTGTTGGTGGCGGAATTTCCGCTGTAGGAGACGTTAGAAAGCTTTTGGAAGCAGGTGCGGATAAAATCAGTATCAACTCTTCAGCGGTTAAAAATCCTCAATTGATTTCTGATTTAGCAAAAGAATTCGGAAGTCAGTGTGTGGTGGTGGCAATCGATACAAAATTTGTTGATGGTGAAGACTGGGTACATATAAAAGGGGGAAGAGAAATTACCACTTTAAAAACGCTTTATTGGGCAAAAAAGGTAGAAGAAATGGGCGCTGGAGAAATTCTTTTAACCTCGATGGACGGTGATGGAACGAAAAACGGTTTCGATTTGAGGATTACAAAATTGATTTCCGAAGCAGTGAAAATCCCTGTAATTGCTTCAGGAGGAGCAGGAAAAACGGAACATTTTGAAGATGTTTTTAACCAAACTAGAGCAACAGGCTGTTTGGCTGCAAGTATTTTTCATTTTAATGAAATAAAAATTAAAGATTTAAAAGAAGAACTAAAATCAAAAAAAATAGCGATACGATGACAATAGATTTTAAAAAAGGAGAGGGTTTAGTTCCTGTGATTATTCAAGATTTCAGAACGTTGCAGGTTTTGATGTTGGGTTACATGAACGAGGAAGCTTTTGAAAAGACAAAAAACGAAAACCGAGTAACTTTTTTCAGTCGTTCAAAGAACAGATTGTGGACAAAAGGAGAAGAATCTGGTAATTTTTTAGCCGTAAAAAGTATTGATATAGACTGTGATAGCGATACTATTTTAATTAAAGCTTTACCGACCAATACGGTTTGTCATACCGGTAGTTTTAGCTGTTTTGGCGAAAAAGATTCGAAAGGATTTTTGTATGAATTAGAAGAAAAAATTAGCCAAAGAATTGACGATAAAGTTGAAGGGTCTTATACTTATTCATTATTTCAAAAGGGAATCAATAAAGTCGCTCAAAAAGTAGGAGAGGAAGCCGTAGAATTGGTAATTGAAGCCAAAGACAACGATAATAATTTATTTAAAAATGAAGCTGCAGATTTGCTTTATCATTTTTTAATTTTATTGAAAGCTAAAAATTTTAGCTTAGAAGAAATTGAACAGGTACTTTTGGAACGAAATAAATAAACCTGCCGTAAAGCAGGTTTATTTTACTATTGTTGTGCCACAGCAAAATGCTGTAATGCTCCAATTGTTGCTTTTCCTATGTTATAAACATACATCACATCAGTATTAGCAAAAGTGTCGTCTTCCGTATGTGGAAGTTCACTTCTTAAGTATTCGAAAAAACCAGTAATTACCAATCCTTTCTTTTCAAAAGAAATATAATCGCTATGTTCTGCGGGATCAACTTTAGCTTGTAAAGGTGAATAAAGTGTGGTGCACGTCATTAATTCTTTTGTTATTTGAGTTGATGCTGCATTATTTTTAGAGCTTCCATCTTGATCTTCATCACAGAAAACAGTATCATTAAACATTCCTTTTTTTCCTCCTACCTGATCGAGATTGAAAACCATCTTAATTTCATATTGTGGCATTTTTTCCTTGTAGAGAACATCATTTACATAATGCTTACTTCCTATAAGACCTTGTTCTTCGCCAGAAAAGTGAATGAATTTAATTGAATATTCTGTCGGGATATCTTTCAGAATTTTAGCTGCTTCAAGCATGATAGAAGTACCGCTTCCGTTATCATTAACTCCTGGACCGTTTAGACTATCAAAATGCCCACAAATAATAACATATTTATCGGGGTATTTAGTTCCTTTTTTAGTAATGATTAGATTCTTCGATTTGATTCTTCCGTAAGAAAAAGGATCTTCTTCGAATTGATCTTCAGTATATCCGAACGAAATATATTTGTCTTTTATCCATTTAAAAGCATTCTCGTTTTCTAAAGATCCGGTGGTTTTTACACCAAGTTTTTCAAATTCTTTAAGATGATTGATGATGTTATCTTTTGTAAGTAAGTTTACTCTTTCTTGATAAGTTTGAATAAAGGATTGCGCTTTAGACGGCACAGCAATGATTCCCAACAATAATACTGGTAATAGTTTTTTCATGAGTAATTTGGCTAAATGAAAATATTCTAAGGTTTTATCTTTTAATAATGATTTTTCGAGAAATTTTTTCACCGTTAATGATCACGGTACAAATATAATTTCCTGGAGAAATTCCTGAAATATTAATCTCTTTTCGATTTTCAGTTTTTAAAATGAGTTTACCGCTTTGATCGATGATTTCTGTCTCAAATTCTTTTACAGAAGAAGGTGTATCAATATGCAAAACGTCTTTAGCTGGATTTGGGTAAATTTTTATCTCTTCTAAAATGTTGTGCGTTTCGTTTACCGCTAAAGTAGCAGTACTTGCAACAGCGAAATGTTGTAATGCACCAACCGCAGCTTTTCCTACATTGTACACATAGACTGGATCTACGTTGGCAAAAGTATCATTCACAGTATGTTCATTGTAGCTTCTATTCGTTTCGTAGAAACCGGTAATCACATCTCCTTTCGCTTCAAAAGGCATATAATCTGAAGCGTATGCATTAGACATACTTACTAGAAGAGGAGAATAAAGCGTTGTGCAATTAGCTAATTGCTGCGTCATGGCGAGTGAAGTAGCATTGTTTGCAGTACCTCCTGCAGCCGATTGATCGCTTTCGCAAGTGATGGTGTTGTTTATGTTTCCAATTTTTCCACCAACTTGGTCAAGATTAAAGACTACTTTTAGGGTTAATTGTCTTACGTTGTTAGAAAAAACAACATTGTTTACGTAATGATTACTCCCTAAAAGACCTTGCTCTTCCCCCGTAAAATGGATGAATTTAATGGAATATTCAGTAGGAATATCTTTAAGAATTCTAGCCGCTTCAAGCATAATAGAAGTTCCGCTTCCGTTGTCGCTAACTCCTGGTCCAGCAATCGTATCGAAATGTCCGCAAATAATTACGTAAATATTTGGGTAAACCGTTCCTGTTTTTGTAACGATTAAATTCTTGGTGGTTGCACTATTGTACGTAAAACTGTCTTCCGAAATTTGGCTCGTTGTGTAGCCCATTGCTTGATATTTTGCCGTAAGCCAGTTAAAAGCATTTGTATTGGCTGCAGAACCAGTCGTTTTGATCCCTAAATTTCCAAATTCTTGTAATAGCGTAGTGATATTGGTTTGAGTAACCTGATTGGCTCTATCTTGATAAGCCTGAATAAAAGACTGGCTTTGGTAAAAACCTCCTAAAAGGCTCAGAGAAAGTATAGAAAGTAAATTTTTCACGTGAAATATTAAATTGTTTAAACAAATTTAGATAATAAAAAAATCCCGAGCAAAAAACTCGGGATTTTATATTGATAACAAAATTGTTTTTATTATTTTACTTGATCTACAACAGCTTTGAAAGCTTCAGGGTGATTCATTGCAAGGTCTGCAAGAACTTTTCTGTTAAGCTCGATGTTGTTCTTTTTAAGAGCTCCCATAAACTGAGAGTAAGACATTCCGTGCTCTCTAGCTCCCGCGTTAATACGAGTAATCCAAAGTGATCTGAAGTTTCTTTTCTTCTCTTTTCTACCACGGTAAGCATATTGCATTGCTTTTTCTACCGCGTTTTTAGCAACTGTCCAAACGTTCTTTCTTCTTCCGAAAAAACCTTTAGCCTGCTTAAATACTTTTTTTCTGCGAGCTCTTGAAGCTACGGCATTTACTGATCTTGGCATAATTTAATTGTTTTTTTGAAAAGGGCGGCAAAATTTACTTTCGCTCTTATGTGCACCGTTTCAGGGTTAAAATTTTGAATTTGTTTGAATTCTTATAAACCGAATAAGGATTTATAAAAACTACTTAATTGCTAACTGACGTTGAACGCTTTTCTCATCCACTTTCGCAACATAAGAAGTAGTAGTAAGATTTCTCTTCTGCTTAGTTTCTTTTTTAGTCAAGATGTGGCTTTTGTAAGCATTTTTTCTTTTGATCTTTCCTGTACCGGTAAGAGCAAAACGCTTTTTAGCACCTGATTTAGTTTTTAATTTTGGCATTGTTCTGCTTTTTTATGTTTTGTTATCAATATTTTTGCTATTTGCTAACGGCTTTTGGCTATTAGCTTTTTGGGCGTGTCCCTCGCTCGTTCATTCTGCTACGCTCCATTCACTCACTTGGGTCGGGCTATTCATTACAAGTCCTCACTCCATTACATTCCCATCACTTGTTGCGGGCTTTACATTACTATCCCTCACGCAAACGAGACTGCAAAATTACAAAATTATTCAATACAAAAAGAGACTTTCTTTCAAAAATCTCTTTTGTTTATATCATGTTTTGGCTGCAAAAGGAAATTTGCACACTCAAAACGTAAAGTTTTGCTTATTTAGCAGGCTTTTTAGGGCTCATCATCATAATCATTCTTTTCCCTTCAAGCTTAGGAAGCTGGTCTACTTTTCCTACATGCTCCAATTCCTGAGCAAGCTTAAGAAGTAGAATTTCTCCTTGATCTTTAAAGATAATAGAACGGCCTTTGAAAAACACGTAGGTTTTTAGTTTCGAACCTTCTTCCAAGAATTTTTCAGCGTGCTTCTTTTTAAATTCGTAATCGTGCTCATCAGTTTGAGGCCCAAAACGGATCTCTTTTACAACCACTTTTACTTGTTTAGCTTTAAGCTCTTTTTGCTTTTTCTTTTGTTCATACAAAAACTTCTTATAATCAAGAATTCTTGCGATGAAAGGTTCTGCCTTATCAGAAATTACAACAAGATCAAGTTCTTGTTCTTGTGCAAATTGCTTTGCTTTTTCTGTAGGATATACTCCCGGCTCTACGTTATCGCCCACCAAACGAAGCTCTCTCACACGAATTTTATCGTTGATCAAGTGAGCGTCCTCCTGTACCGGACGTCTCTGTGGGCCCCTGTTGTTAAATCTTTGTGCTATTGTATTATAATTTTATTGGTTAATCTTTTCTATTTGTAATTAGCTTTTTGCTAAATTACTTGTCATTTTTTATATCAAAAGGGTTTGTAGCTGAAAGCTAAAACTATCCTCCAAATTCAAATCCTGTTTTAGAAGCTTCTTTAAAGTAAGATACGAAATCTTCAATTTTCATTACTCCTAAATCTCCTTCGCCACGTCTTCTAACAGAAATTGTGCCATCATTTTCTTCATTTTCTCCTACTACAATCATGAACGGAATCTTCTTCAATTCTGCATCACGAATCTTTTTACCCGTCTTCTCGTTTCTGTCATCAATCAGACCGCTAATATCGTGATTTTCTAATAATTGAGAAACTTTTTTAGCATAATCTACATATTTCTCACTGATTGGCAAGATAATGAATTGATCTGGAGCCAACCATAATGGGAAATCTCCCGCTGTATTTTCAATAAGGATTGCGATAAATCTTTCCATAGAACCAAATGGCGCTCTGTGAATCATTACTGGTCTGTGTTTTTCGCCATCGCTCCCTGTATACCAAAGGTCGAATCTTTCTGGCAAGTTGTAATCTACCTGAATAGTTCCCAACTGCCATCTTCTTCCTAAAGCATCTTTCACCATGAAATCTAATTTAGGACCGTAGAAAGCTGCTTCACCGTATTCAGTAATAGTATTTAATCCTTTTTCGGTAGCTGCAGTAACGATTGCATTTTCTGCTTTCTCCCAGTTTTCATCAGTTCCGATGTATTTTTGCTTGTTTTCAGGATCTCTTAATGAAATTTGAGCTGTAAAATCAGCAAAACCTAAAGAACCAAATACATAAAGAACCAAATCGATGGTTTTCTTAAACTCATCCATCAATTGATCTGGAGTACAGAACAAGTGTGCATCATCCTGAGTAAAGCCACGAACTCTCGTTAAACCATGAAGTTCACCACTTTGCTCATATCTGTAAACCGTACCAAATTCTGCAAATCTTTTTGGCAAATCTCTGTAGCTCCATTGTGAAGTTTTGTAAATCTCACAGTGATGCGGACAGTTCATTGGCTTCAGCATAAACTCTTCTCCTTCGTTTGGAGTTTTAATCGGCTGGAAGCTGTCTTCACCATATTTTTCCCAGTGTCCTGAAGTTACATATAATTCTTTCGCACCAATATGCGGAGAAATTACAAACTCGTAACCCGCTTTTTTCTGAGCTTCAGAAAGGAAGTTTTCTAATTTTTTTCTTAATGCAGCGCCTTTTGGCAACCAAAGTGGTAAACCTTGACCTACTTTTTCTGAGAAAGCGAAAATTCCTAATTCTTTTCCTAATTTTCTATGATCTCTTTTCTTCGCTTCTTCTAAAAGCTCAAGATATTCTGTTAAATCTTTCTGTTTTGGGAAAGAAATACCATAAACCCTTGTTAATTGTGGGTTGTTTTCGTTTCCTCTCCAATATGCTCCTGCAGCATTCAAAATCTTCATCGCTTTCACAATTCCTGTGTTCGGAATGTGACCACCACGACAAAGGTCTGTAAAGTTGTCGTGCGTAACGAAAGTGATTTCACCATCATTTAGGTTAGAAATCAATTCAACTTTATAAGGATTGTCTGCATATACTTTTAAAGCTTCTTCTTTAGAAACAGGGTATAAACTGAATGTAGAGCCTTTTTTAGCGTTTTCTAATACTTTTTTCTCAATTTTTTCGAAATCTTTATCAGACAAACTTTCGTCTCCGAAATCTACATCATAATAGAATCCTTTTTCGATGGCAGGACCAATCGTTAACTTAGCGTTTGGATAAAATTCAAGGATTGCCTGCGCCAAAAGATGGGCAGAAGAATGCCAAAAAGCTTTCTTTCCAAGATCATCATTCCAGGTCAGAAGCTGCAACGTTGAATCTGTCGTTATAGGTGTGGTTACTTCTACTTGATTGCCGTTTACAACTGCAGAGATGGTGTTTCTAGCCAATCCCTCGCTAATAGATTTTGCCACATCTAAAGGAGTCACTTCTCCTTCAAATTCTCTGACGCTTTGGTCTGGAAGTGTAATTTTTATCATTGTTTACTAAGAAATTTTAAGGTACAAAAATACGGAAATTTTACTTAAAATGCTACAATCGTCTATATTACAGGAAATATTTAATAATAAAACGGAATAAATTGAGTTGCCTAAACTCTCAAACATCTTGTAATTAAAAACTTAGATAGATTTTTTCGAAAGCCTTACTTTCTTTTATATTTTACTTTTTGCTTGATAATTTCTATTACATCTACATTTTGAACCTTAGATTGTACCCAACCATGAATATCCATGTATAGTAATGAGCGACGATAATATGCGTTTTCAGAGAATTTTTGAAGTTTTTTATCAAAAGTTTTGTACAATTCTTCCTGCGCTTTTTTATCGTGCAAATCATTCAGTTTTTTAAAGAAATTTATCGATTCAAAGTGGAAGTCATCTGGTCTTTTCATTTTCTGAATGTATTTTTGAGAAGCTTTTATAAACTCGTCATATTCATCATCATTCCCAGATTCTGTTTTTGCCATTAAAACTAAAATTCGCGTATGGAAAAGCAAATCTTCTTGAACATTGCCTTTTGATTCTAAAATTTTCATGGCATAAGAAATACATTGGCCAAATTTTTTACTTCCAAAATACATCGCTGCAATTTTTAAATAAAGGATCATAAAATGATGCTCATCTATTTTATCGCGAAGCTTTTCCATCTTCAATTCAATCTCTGGAATTACTTTACTCCCGGCAAAGAAATCTCCTTTTACAAAATGGATGTTCATTAAAGTATTGGAGTAAGTAAGGAAGCTAAGTAGTTGTATATTTTCGTTTTGCGAAAAATTATTTGAATTAATTGTTTGAGTAAATTCTTTAAACGATTTTTCTAAAAGGTCAATATTTCCGTAGATAAAAAGCAGCTTCAATAAATAGGTATTTCCTTTGATGTACCAAACAGGATGGCTCAAAATCATGTCTGGATTTTTGTGAAAAAGATTCACCCACAAAAAGGCATATTTTAATGTGTATTTATAATCTTGAAGAAGCTGATTTTTCCAGACATGTGCTTTATAAAACCATAATTTTTCAGTAAAATTTAGCTTATGAACACTAATTTTTCTGATGTCGTCATGAAACAAATCCATGATTCTTTTTCTGTCTTCATCATTGTTTACGTAGCCATGCGAAAGCATTTCGCTGTATAATTTCAAAGAAAGATTAGACAATTCTGTCGCATAATGATTTTGCTTACTTACCGCTTTAGATTGCTCAATAAGTTCATCGGCACGACCGGTAATACTTCGTGTAATAAATTGAGATTCAATTACTTTTTCTAAATCTATAATTTCTGAAGCAATATTTTTTTCATCTAAATCAAAAGCAGTTTGTTTTACTTTATCTAAAATCTTCAACGCTTGTTTGTATAATCCTTTTTGGTATAAAATATTAGCAAAATCAAGCTGTTCACGAAGCTGAATACGATAGTTCTGATGACTCGGATTGAGCCTCAAACTGATTAATATTTGCTTGTAGAGATGTGCTTTTAAGTTCGAAAGTTGTTGTTTTGTCGATATTTTTTTGTCTAGAATAATGCTTTCGTCATATTCTTTCATTTTATCCATTTCCGAAAAAAGTAGGAGAAATTTAGCATCTACATTAATTCCCAAACGGTTTACATAGAGCTTGAATTGCCTTTTTTCTGAAGTCGTTAACGACTTGATTAGGATGAATAAAAAATCTTTCTGTAATTCAGACATTGTAAAAAAATAAAATATAATTTATTGAAAATCAGCTTTTTGAATTTAAATTTAAAACTTTTGGATGTTGTATTTTTTCAATTATTATTTCCGCAGTAAATTTTGGTAAGCTTTAGATTTGAATCAAAATTATACAAAACTTCGTTATGAATTCTGAAAAAATTGAAATTTTTGATACAACATTGCGAGACGGAGAGCAAGTTCCGGGGTGTAAACTAAATACAGCACAGAAACTTGTGATTGCAGAGAAATTGGATGAATTGGGCGTTGATATCATAGAAGCAGGATTTCCCGTTTCAAGTCCTGGAGATTTTCATGCCGTTTCGGAGATTTCTAAATTGGTAAAGAATGCTAAAGTTTGTGGCTTAACAAGAGCCAACAAAAATGATATTGATGTAGCTGCAGAAGCTTTGAAATACGCCAAAAGACCGAGAATTCATACAGGAATTGGAACTTCAGATTCTCATATTCAATTTAAGTTTAATTCTACAAGAGAAGCGATTATCGAAAGAGCAACTGAAGCTGTAAAATACGCAAAATCTTACGTAGAAGATGTTGAATTTTATGCGGAAGATGCCGGTAGAACAGATAATGAATATTTAGCAAGAGTTTGCGAAGCTGCCATAAAAGCAGGTGCAACCGTTTTGAATATTCCAGATACGACTGGATATTGTCTTCCAGAAGAATATGGCGCAAAAATTAAATATTTAAAAGAAAACGTGAAAGGAATTGAAAAAGCAATTCTTTCATGCCATTGTCATAACGATTTGGGTTTGGCGACTGCAAATTCGGTTGTGGGCGCAATTAATGGGGCGCGACAGATTGAATGTACCATCAATGGATTGGGAGAAAGAGCGGGAAACACTGCTTTGGAAGAAGTAGTAATGGTTTTCAGGCAACATAAAGATTTGAATTTGTACACCAATATCAATTCAAAAATGCTGAATTCTATGAGTCAATTGGTTTCAGACTTAATGGGAATGCCTGTTCAGCCCAATAAAGCAATTGTTGGCGCAAATGCGTTTGCGCACAGTTCAGGAATTCATCAAGACGGGGTTATTAAAAATCGTGAAACTTACGAAATTATCGATCCAGCAGACGTTGGTGTAAATGCGTCGTCGATTATTCTTACCGCAAGAAGCGGAAGGTCTGCATTGGCGTATCGTTTTAAAAATTTAGGATTTGATGTAACGAAAAATGAACTCGATTTCCTTTACCAAGAGTTTTTGAAAATTGCTGATTTGAAAAAAGAAGTTGTAAATGATGATTTAAACATCATTATGGAAGCATTCAGCAGAAAAGTAGTTTAAAATTGATTAGAAAAGAATAGAAAAATAAATGAGCAATCATAAAAAAACATTATTTGATAAAGTTTGGGACGCACATGTTGTGGAAACGATTCCAGACGGACCTCAAATTATTTACATTGATAAACATTTGATTCATGAAGTAACGAGCCCACAAGCTTTCGCGGAATTGGAATCAAGAAATTTAGAAATTTTCAGACCTAAACAAATTGTTGCAACCGCAGACCACAACGTTCCTACTTTGGGTCAGGAGCTTCCGATTAGAGATGAATTGTCGAGAAATCAAGTGGAGCAATTGACTATAAACTGTGCTAAAAATAATATTGAATTATACGGTTTAGGACATCAATATCAAGGAATTGTACATATTATTGCTCCAGAATTGGGCGTTACACAACCTGGAATGAGCATTGTTTGCGGCGATAGTCACACTTCTACGCACGGCGCTTTTGGTTCGATTGCTTTTGGGATTGGAACAAGTCAGGTAGCGCAAGTTTTTGCAAGTCAGTGTTTGTTGTTGAACAAACCAAAATCGATGAGAATTACCGTAAATGGTAAATTAAATCAAAATGTTCAGCCGAAAGATGTTATTCTTTACATCATTTCAAAAGTGGGAACCGACGGCGGAACCGGATTTTTCTGCGAATATGCAGGTTCAGTTTTTGAAGAAATGTCGATGGAAGGCAGAATGACGGTTTGCAACATGAGTATCGAAATGGGCGCAAGAGGAGGAATGATAGCTCCCGATGAAATTACTTTTGAGTATGTGAAAGGAAAAACTTTCGCACCAAAAGGAGAAGAATGGGAAGAAAAATTGGAGTACTGGAAAACGCTTCCAACCGATGACGGTGCTGAATTTGACCAAGAATACAGCTTTAATGCAGAAGATATTTTCCCGATGGTGACATACGGAACCAACCCGGGAATGGGAATTTCTGTTGCTCAAAATATTCCTTTTCCTCAAAATGACTCTGAAGAAAAAGCCTTAAAATATATGGGTTTAAAAGGGGGACAAGCACTTTCTGACATTAAAGTTAACTACGTTTTTATCGGAAGTTGTACCAATGCAAGAATTGAGGATTTCCGTTCTGCGGCAGAATTTATTAAAGGAAAAACAAAATCTGAGCACGTTACAGCTTTAATTGTTCCGGGTTCTCAGCAAGTTTCAAGACAGATTTATGAAGAGGGTTTGGATAAAATCTTCAACGAAGCTGGTTTTCAAATAAGACAACCGGGATGTTCTGCTTGTTTAGCGATGAATGACGATAAAATTCCGGAAGGAGAATATTGTGTTTCTACCTCAAACCGAAACTTTGAAGGAAGACAAGGGCAAGGCGCAAGAACCATTTTGGCAAGTCCGTTAACCGCAGCAAAAGTAGCGATTGAAGGAAGAATTCCGATGTTTGAAAATTTAAATTAAACTATCATTTCACAGAAATGCAAAAATTAACAATTTTAGAGTCTAAAGCAGTACCGCTGCCGACAGAAAATATAGATACAGACCAGATTATTCCGGCAAGATTTTTAAAAAGCATCGATAAAAAAGGCTTTGGCGAAAATCTCTTCCGTGATTGGCGTTATGCGAAAACAGGGGAACCGAATCCTGATTTTGTTTTAAACAATCTTAAATATTCAGGTGAAATTTTGGTTGCAGGAAACAATTTCGGATGTGGAAGCAGTAGAGAACACGCGGCTTGGGCGTTAACAGATTATGGTTTTAAAGTCGTGGTTTCTAGTTTTTTCGCGGATATTTTCAGAGGAAATGCTTTGAATAACGGTTTGCTTCCAGTAAAAGTTTCAGAAGAATTTTTAAAAGAAATTTTAGGCGGTATTACAGAAAATCCTGAAGCCAAAATCAATGTAGATGTAGAAAAACAAAGCATTAGCTTTAATGGAAAAACAGAAATATTTGAACTGGATCCTTATAAAAAAATATGTCTGATTAATGGCTATGATGATATTGATTTTTTAATCAGCAAAAAAGAAAATATTCGAAATTTTGAATTAAAAACACAAAAAGTGTATGAGTAAAAACTTTAAAATCGCCGTTCTTTCTGGCGACGGAATCGGACCGGAAGTTACTGCTGAAAGTATTAAGATTTTAAAAACAATAGGAGAGGTTTTTGAATATTCTTTCGAATTTGAAAACGGTTTGGTTGGCGCAGAAGCTATTTTCCAAATAGGAAATCCTTTGCCAGACGAAACTTTGGAGCTTTGTAAAGCTTCGGATGCGGTGCTTTTTGGAGCAATTGGCGACCCATCGTTTGATAACAATCCTGATGCGAAAGTGCGTCCAGAACAAGGTTTGTTGAAGCTTAGAAAAGAGCTTGGTTTGTTTGCGAATATTCGACCTTTAAAAACATATAGAAGTTTGATTAAAAAAAGTCCGTTAAAGGAGGAAATTATCGACGGGACTGATATTCAAATTTTTAGAGAACTGGTAAGTGGAATTTATTTCGGTGAAAAATTTACAGATTCTGAAGCGGGTTATGCTTATGATATTTGTAAATATACAGTAGAAGAAATTGTTCCGATTGCGCATATGGCGTTTCAGGAAGCGCAAAAACGTAGAAAAAAACTGACTTTGGTTGATAAAGCCAATGTTTTAGATACCTCAAGATTATGGAGGAAAATCTGCAAGGAAATTGCCGCAGAATATCCTGATGTAGAACTCGATTTTATGTTTGTAGATAACGCAGCGATGCAATTAATTTTGAATCCGAAAAGCTTTGATGTGATTCTTACCGAAAATATGTTTGGCGACATTATTTCTGATGAAGCGAGCGTAATTGGTGGTTCTATTGGTTTGCTTCCTTCAGCTTCTATTGGTTTGGAAAACGCAATGTTTGAGCCTATCCATGGTTCTTACCCTCAAGCAAAAGGGAAGGGAATTGCTAATCCTGTTGCTTCAATTTTGAGTGCAGCCATGATGTTGGATTATTTGAATTTGAATGCTGCCGCAGAAAAATTGAGAGAATCTGTGGAGCATGCAATTGAAAATCGTTATGTAACAATTGATTTGAGCGCTCAACAACCGTATTCTACTTCGGAAGTTGGAAGTTTTATTTCTGATTATATTCGTTTTTCAGAGAAAAGTTATTACAATCATGAGAATGTTTCTTTAGGAAAATCTACGATTGTATAGAAAAGTGTTTTAGTTTGATTTTTTATATTTTTTAAAAAGGCTCTGTTTCGTATGAAGCAGAGCCTTTTGTTATTTTTCGTTATCGGTTTTTCCCGATTTATTTTGCGATGATTTTTGTACATCTTTTTTGTCTACATCCGATGGATTTTGCTTTTCAGATGCAGCGGGAAGATCTCTAAAATCTTCATTCTGTTTCTTTGTTTCCGCAGAGTTTGCAGATTCTTTCGTTTTGTGATTGGTTTTAGAATCCATATTTTAATATTTTTAGTTAAAGAGGATTCAGAATAAGTAAATTATAATCCGAGAACGCCTAATTTACCGGTTTGATCCTCGATTTTATAATTCAAAGCCTTTGCCAAAACAAAGATGTTGTCTAGATTTTCTAAAAGTTGTTTTTTACCTTCGGCTTTTAGTTTATTTTGGTCGATAGATTTTATTGCTGCAGCTTTTGCTTTTTGAGTAACGCTTTTCACATCTTTTTCCGTAATTCTGTTCACAAAAGAATCATCCATCGACTGAATTTCCACACTTGGTGTAATTCTTATTTCCGGTTCTGGAAGTTCTTTAATAATCAATTTTTTGTTGATGGAATCTACTTCCATTTTCATCTTGTTTAAATCATAAGAAACCTGAGCATTGGTTTTGGTGTACGTAATGATGTTGTTGCTCGTCATTTCAGCCCCTAAAAAGGTATAGCTGAACTTGCTTTTTTGCATCATCGACGTGTTTTGCTCCATCACTACCATCTTATTCATTTTAGAAATTTGATTGGTAATGAGATAATAATCTGAAGTTTCTTCTTTATTGCTTGTGTTAAAGCATGATTTGAAACTAAAAAACAGGAGCGTCATCAATAATACTCCTGCTAGAAATGCGATAGGTAATTTTATATTTCTCAAAACTTTTATTTAAAAATTTCTTTGATTACTGAATCATCATCCTTTTTTAAAATTTCCACCAAATCTCTTTCAATATAGCCGGTTGTAGGCATTTCTATAATTCTGCCAATTTCCTTGCCGTATTTCTGAACAATAATGGTAGGAACTTTTTGGATATTATGAATGCTTTCGTCACCTGTTGGAGATTCTTTTTTTCTGTTTACCGCAATGATAGTTAATCTTGCATCTGGAAATTTTAGTTCTTCCAGAATTCTCATTAATCTTGGGAAATCTCGGTGGCTGTCTTCACACCAAGTTCCCATAAATACGATAATGTCGTAACTGGTAATTTTACCTTTTCTAAGCTCTTTTATGGCGTTTTGGTCTAAAGCATATTCATCATGCTCTTTCACATACCACTGTGCATAAGGTTCTTTGGTAAATTGATCTTTCAGTTGGTGTCCTAAAAGCATTTTTCCATCTTCAGTAGTTTCTACCTCTCGGTTTACGACTACTTTTTGTGCGTTAATTTGTTGCGCTGCCAAAAGTAATGCAGAAGCAATAAAAATATTTGTGATAAGTTTTTTCATTTTATTTTTCAATAATGTGTTTCAGATCTGCAGGAGAGTAGTATTTGTTTTTTAATACTTTGTGATCCGCTTTTCTGTACACATTGTATTTTTCTCCTGATTTTTCGTAGAAAGATTCTACTTCTTTTTCTTTATAAAAATCTACAGTTTCTTGTGCTTGTTCTTCGTTGTCACATGCTTTAGACATGTTGCTTCTCTGAACTTCGTTGAAGAGTTCTACAAATTTTTCACCTAAACCAAATTCTAGCACCGCGCCGCTCAAAACGTATTGTAAATCGCACAAAGCATCTGCAATTTCTACAATGTTATGGTCTGCAATGGCTTGTTTTAGTTCGTTTAATTCTTCCTGTAAAAGTTCAACTCTAAGGTTGCATCTGTCTGTTGAAGGGATTTGTGGGGTATCTAAAATTGGTGCTTTAAAAGTTGTATGAAATTCTGCCACTTGGTTTAGGCTGTCGATCTTCTCCATTGATATATAATAAATTTAAGACAAATATAAAAAAGATGATCGAGAAATGACTGTTGATAATTGAGAAATGATTACTATCTCTATTTAAATCATTTTTTGTCTTTCAGTTTATTATAAAAAAAGACTAACGGTTTCCCGATAGCCTTTTCTTTGATTTTGAGAGTTTCTAAAAATTAATTTTTAATAAATCTTTTAGAGATTTCTCCGATTTGTATTAGGTAAGCTCCTTTTATTAATGCGCTTACATTTACAGATCCTCTTTGAAGTTTTCCTGAATTGATTAGTTTTCCACCCATATCGAAGATTTTATAATCTTCTGTCGTTGTATTTGATATATATAAAACATCTTTAGTCGGGTTTGGATATAGTTTTACATCGCTATATAATTCTCTTGTATTTGTTTCTTCTGTTCTTGCAGATGATTGGATGTTTAACGTATAATCTTCTACCTGTCCGTATGTATAAGAGCCGCAAGATGATGTAGGTAAACTGCTGTATTTCATCATTACTCTCATTCTTGTGCTTCCTACCGTAGCGGTTGATGGAATTGTGATTGATCCAGTTGCAGGACTTGTTGTAGAACCTGCTTTAGACCAAGCTAATTCTCCGCTGTCTGCAAAATCTCCGTCGCCATTGTAGTCGATGTAAACTGCATACGCTTCATTGTATTTTGTTGAAGTCCATACTGGTGTTATCGAAATATTATAAGCCGTCCCCTTTGTTACAGTGGTAGAGATTGCAGTAAAGTCTTCGAATCCCGCCATACCTGTAGAAGTATTGTTGATGTTACCAAAAGTTACATTGCCTATTTTTTCGTCTGCAGTATTGGTTGCTGTTGCTGAACAGTAAGATACAGCCACACCAGTTAATGTTGTCACACTTACTGAGTTGCTTGCTGTAGAAATGTTTCCTGCAGCATCTTTGGCTTTCACAGAGAAAGTATAAGTGGTTGAAGGGCTTAAACTTGTCACTGAGTACGTTGTAGAAGCTGTACTTCCGATAAGTGAGGTACCTTGGTAAACATCATAACCTGTTACGCCAACTGCGTCTGTGGCACCAGACCAAGATAAGTTTGTAGTAGTAGACGTTGTTCCGGATGCTGCGAGAGTTGGAGCTGTAGGAGCTATTGTATCTGTTGTTCCTGAACCTGCATTTACCGTAATATTGGCATTATTTACATCAAAGAAAATATGATTAGAACCTTTTACCATAATTCTTCCTGTAGTTGTGGAAGAGTTAGGAATGGTTACTGCTTGCGAACCGTCATTTGGAGTTGCAGATAGGAGAGTAGTCCAGTTATTTCCAGAGTCTGTAGACCAAAGAATATCTACATTGGCTGCGTTTACACCGTTTGCTGTTGTTCCTGCTACATTCCAGGTAATGGTTTGTGAGGTGCCGCCTGTATATGTTGTTGTAGTATTTTGTGAACTTACAGAGAATGGACCAGCTGTTCCGTTTACAGTAATTACCGTGTCGTCAGAATTATTTCCGGATCCTCCGGCTCTGTTGTCTCTTACTGTAAATCTGAAATTATAGGTTCTTGCTACATTAGATAATGCTTCTACTGTAATCTCGGAACCCGCAGTTGTTGTTGCTCCTGCTAAAACGGATGCCATTCTTGGAAAATATCTTACAGGTGTAGTTTGTGGTGTCCAAGATCTGAAAGTTGGGCCAGATGCTTTTGTTGCGCTTGCTGCAGAACTTGCCCCGGTTTGTGTAGAAGATGCGTTGTTCATCTGTTCCCAAATGTATGTAAGAGAATCTCCGTTTGCATCTGTACCGGTACCGGTAAGCATAAAAGGTGTTCCTTTAGGAATTGTGTAATCTAAACCTGCATTAGCAGTTGGGATTGAGTTTCCTGTACTTGTGCTTGTTGGGCAGGTTTTAGCTTTAATGTTATCTGTGATTTGTTGAATGCTGATTGCATGGAAAAACGCATCAGAGTGTGGTTGGATATCCTGGCTTGTAATTCCGGCATATCCCATAATGGTAGAACCAGAGCCTGGTTCCATATTTACGCCTGTTCCTTCATTACTCATAGAAAAGGTGTGATTGCCTCCAAACTGGTGTCCAAGTTCATGAGCTACATAATCTATGTCAAAATTATCACCAGACGGAATTCCATCGGAAGGAGAAGTGTAGCCACTTCCTTTTGAACCATTTACACAAACACAGCCAATGCACCCTGCATTGCCACCACCTCCAGAAGCTCCAAAAAGGTGACCAACATCATAGTTTGCTTCGCCAATTACTGATGTTAAAGTAGATTGTAGCTGAGAGTTCCAACTGCTCATTTGTGCAGCAGCGGAATATGGGTCTGTAGAAGCGTTTGTGTAAATAATTGCGTCATTGTTGGCAATTAGTACCATTCTTGCTGAAAAATCTTTTTCAAAAACTCCGTTTACTCGGGTCATTGTGTTGTTCATTGCAGCTAGTGCGTTGGCTTTTGTACCACCAAAGTAGGTTGTATATTCGCCAGTGCATGAAAGTGCGAGTCTGAAAGTTCTCAGTTTTGCATCATCAGCATTGGGTCTTAAAACTAAACTGTTGCTGCTAGAGATTCCTTTTTGAGCAACATCCAGAACGGTGCACTCAAAGGTGTTTAGATTGTCTTTCTTGTCGGTTTTTTTGTAAACTGCATAAGTGCTTAGATCTTTGGTGTAAGGCTCTATAAATACCGCCGATTTATCACCGTAAATTTCCATTGAAGAAAGCCCTAAAGGGGAGATGCTGAAATAAATTGTGGCATTTGAGTTTTCCAGTCCTTCTCCAACGTAAGATTTGATTTCGGGGTATTTTGCTGCCAGTTCTGGGGTGAAGTTGGAGTTTTCTCTTACTTTAAAGTTTTCAAGTTTTCCTTCGGAATTAGGAAAAGAGATGATGAGTTCCGACTTTTCTCCTGTTGCAACTCTTTTAGGAGCTTTTGCGAGGATATTCTTTAATCCTTGTACATCAAGAGAATAAATTCTTGGATTAAGAAGGTTGGTTTTGTTTTCGAATACCTCTGAAGCAGTTTTGTTGGAGCTTTCAGTCCAAAGTCGGTCAGTTTGTGCGAATGAAATGCCTGATGTGAAAAGCATTCCAATCACAAGTAGTTGTTTTTTCATATAAATTCTATTTTGATTGTGGAATTCCAAATCTAATAAAAAATATATTATCAAAAACAAAATTTTTTAAGAAAAATTTAGACTCTACATGTAAAACAATATGCAATGCATTGAATATGGTTTAAAATATAGCTGTTCAATCGATTTCATAATACTTTAAGTAGGTAAAAAAATAAACCGTCCTTAGAGTAAGAACGGTTTAAAATATTTTTAGCAAAAATTTATTTTGTAATATCTCTTCCAATTACTAATCTTTGGATTTCAGAAGTTCCTTCTCCAATAGTACAAAGTTTAGAATCTCTATAGAATTTTTCAGCAGGGAAGTCTTTAGTATAGCCGTATCCACCGAAAATTTGTACAGCATTGTTTGAAATTCTTACGCAAGCTTCAGAAGCATATAGTTTTGCCATTGCTCCTTCTCTAGTCATTTTTTCTTTGGCATTTTTCATCGTTGCTGCTCTTCTGATTAGTAGTTCAGATGCATCAATTTCTGTAGCCATATCTGCCAACATAAAGTTGATAGCTTGGAAATCTGAGATTGATCTTCCGAATTGTTTTCTTTCTTGCGCATATTTTAATGCAGCTTTATAAGCGCCTCTTGCCGTTCCTAAACTTAGGGCAGCGATAGAAATTCTACCTCCATCCAAAATTTTCATTGCTTGTTTGAAACCTTCACCTACTTCTCCTAATCTGTGAGAATCCGGAACGCGTACGTTATCGAAAATTAATTCTGCTGTTTCAGAAGCTCTCATTCCTAATTTGTTTTCTTTTTTACCAGAAGTAAAACCAGGCATTCCTTTTTCTAAAACAAAAGCGGTAGAGTTGTTTTTCGCGCCAATTTCTCCTGTTCTTGTCATTACGACAGCAATATCACCAGAAATTGCGTGAGTGATGAAGTTTTTAGCCCCGTTAATAATCCAATCATCGCCATCTTTTACAGCGGTTGTAGACATTCCTCCAGAATCAGAGCCTGTGTTGTGCTCTGTAAGTCCCCAAGCTCCGATTACTTTACCAGAAGCCAGCTGTGGAAGCCATTTGTTTCTTTGCTCTTCGTTTCCGAATTCATAAATATGATTGGTGCAAAGAGAGTTGTGTGCTGCAAGAGAAAGCCCAATTGAAGGGTCTACCTGAGAAATTTCGTCTAGAATGGTAACATATTCTTGATATCCAAGACCAGATCCTCCATATTGTTCAGGGATTACAATTCCCATAAAACCCATTTCACCTAGTTGATGGAACAGTTCTTTTGGGAAAGTTTGGCTTTCGTCCCATTCCATAATATTAGGTCTGATGTTTTTTTCTGCAAAGTCTCTCGCCGTTTCGGCTATCATTTTTAGGTTATCCATTGTTTCTGTATTCATATCACATACTAGTTTGTGCCCAAAGATAATTAAATTGACGAAATAGCAAAAAAATTATGGTCAGCATCTGAATTTATTTTTAAACAATTTGTAATCAGTATATTAATTTAATTGTTCATAAAATTTTAATATTTAACATAATCATTCGGATATAATAAAATCTTAACTTAGCAGCCCAATTTTTAGGTATGAAGAAAATTTTATTCTCTGCTGTATTTTTATCAGCCATGTTATCTGCTCAAGTTCCAGCGGGTTATTACGACGGAACGGTGGGTTTAACAGGATATGCTTTAAAGACAAAGCTACACGATATTATCTCTAATAAAACAGTGAACTGGCATTATGGAGATTTAACCAATTATTATAATCAAACAGATTTAGATCAATATTATGATCATGGCGCAAGCAATACGACGCTTTTGTTGGATATTTATTCTGAAATCCCAACGGGAGTAGATTCTTACGAATATACAACGGCACAAATTATCGGGAGTGCGGGATCTGAAGGTTTAGGTTGGAACCGAGAGCATATGATGCCTCAAAGTACTTTTTACAGTGGTTATCCGATGTATTCTGATTTGTTTTATGTAGTTCCTACAGATGCGAGAATTAATCAGTTACGAAGTAATTATCCTTACGGAATTGCGGGTTCTACAACGTACTATACCTTTTCAAACACTTCAAAAATTGGAAATTCTGCGATTCCTAATTATGTGTATACAGGAAGAGTTTATGAGCCTATCAATGAGTTTAAAGGCGATGTAGCAAGATGTTTGCTGTATTTTGCAGTGAGATACGAAGGTAAGTTAGGAACTTTTAATTTTAATAACAATACCAATCCTGCTTCGGACACCAATCCTTTAGACGGAAATGAAGAACGTGCTTTTGAACCTGCTTATCTTGCGATGTTGTTGCAGTGGCATAATCAGGATCCGGTTTCGCAACGGGAAATTGATAGAAATAACGCGGTCTACAATTTACAGAAAAATAGAAATCCTTTTATTGATAACCCTTCTTGGGTGAATACGATTTGGGGGCAAACGCCAGATTCGGTTGTTCCAAACGCGCCATCAAATCTTACAGTGTCGCAAAATTCTGCCTATTTTGTTAATTTGAATTGGAGTGCAAGTTCAAGTTCAGACGTTATTGGTTATAAAATTTATCAAAACGGAACTTTAGTGGGAGTAAGCAAAACAAATTCTTTCACGGTAGATCATTTAACGCCTTCTACGGCATATAATTTCACTGTTAAAGCGTACGATAACGGATATTTGTATTCTTCGGATAGTAATTCTGTAGCGGCAACTACTTTGGCTACTGATGTTTACGCAAAAGATTTATATGTTTCAAAATATTTAGAAGGAAGTTCTAATAATAAAGCATTAGAAATTACCAATAAAACCGGGCATTCTATTAATTTAAGTGATTACAGATTGTCTATTCAGTATTACAGTGGAACCAATTATTATTTTCCTGATGCTTTTGAGTTGGAAGGAATAGTGGAGAATAATGAAAGTTTTGTTGTGATAAATCCTAATGCTAATTTTACATGTTTTACAATAAATCAAGCAAAAATTGCAACGGCAGCGCCACAAATGACTTTCACAGGGAGTAATTATATCGAGCTAAGATATAAATCTTCTACTGTTGATGGGATAGGAGTGAGCTCGCAAAGTAATAGCTCTGTTTTGTCTAATGTTTCTCTCTACAGAAAACCTACGGTAACGAATCCTACTACAGCTTTCGATATTAATGAATGGAATATTTATGCGAGTGATTATTGCCAAAATTTAGGCACGCTTTCTACTCATGATATTCTTTTTGCAGATCTTAAAGAAGTAAGTATTTATCCAAACCCCGTGTCTGATAATTTATTTGTAAATGGAAAGATTGACGCCATTAAAAGTGCACAGATTTTTGATTATTCAGGAAAGCTTATCTACTCAGAAAAAGAGCCGTTCAAAAGCAAAAAAAGTATTTTTGTAAACAGTTTAGAAACTGGAAATTATATTTTAAATCTTGATGGAAAAACATTTAAATTCATCAAAAAATAAAAAAGATAATTAGAAATAAAAAAATCCTCAGAATGTTTTTCTGAGGATTTTTTTTGTCAATTTAAATATGATATGAATGATGAAAAGATATTTTACAGTTTGCAATCTTTGTGCCATCATTCTTTCTATTGATATCTTTGATGTTCTTTTTGTTTGGCAAAGCGTTTAGTAATTGGTTTTACAAGAGCTTTATATTTTTCAGCATCAAATAACTGCGAATCTGTGAGTGCTTTGTAAGTCATCCAAACTCCAAAAGGGAAGAGTATTAAATTGGGTAGCCATGCAGCCAAATAAGGGCTTATTTTTCCAGTCCAAGCAATATTTTCGCAACCTACATTAATGACATAGAAAATAATGAATATTACAATTGCGATAATTACAGGAAGACCCATTCCTCCTTTTCTGATAATAGATCCTAAACTTGCCCCAATCATAAAGAAAATAATACAGGTAACAGAATAAGTTAGAATTCTTTGCTGGTAAATAATTACTTTGCTAAAGTATTTTACACTTGGGTTCAGCTCGTTGTTTTTGCTGTCTAAACTGCTTTTAATATTGTCTAAACGATTGTATCCGTTGAAGATTAAATCAAGTTTTTTTGCAGATTTTATCGTGTCTAGTTTGTACTGGGATTTTGTGGGAGCTTTCACTTTGTTTCTGTCCATATACGTGATAACCGAGTTGCTCTGCGAGATTAAATCTGCACTCATATTATCTGCCAATCTTTTATTGTCTTTCTGAACCGTTTTTATGGTAGAATTTAGTTCTTTATACGTTTGAAAACGGTAGTCGTCTGTAATTTGTTCTTTTTCAATTGCTTTGTTGATGATTTCACTTATATCGAAATGAGCAGTTAAAGTATCAAATTTTATGGCTTGATCAGGTTGTTTTAAACGTACATTTTCACCTTTTCCAGCATAGCTGTCTTCAAAAACATAGCCATTAAATAGTAGTAATTTAAGATATGCGGGATTTGTTGCCGGAACAAACGCACCTCTTTCTGCCACAATTGATTGCTGATTATCAAAGGTGTTGGCTTTTCTATGAATAAATACTCCTGTTAGTTTTTCTGCATTTTCGCCTTCAATTTTATCGAATTTTACCATGTAACCAGGGATTTGGTCAATAAACTGTCCCGGAGTGAAATTCAATGCAGGTTTGGTTTGTGCAATATTGAAAAGCATATTTTTAGCCTTTCTTTGAAAATCGGGAACGATATTATTAGAGAAAAAATAAAGAAGAATAGCCAAAACTGTTGTAACCCCAAATAACGGAATCATTACCCGCGTAAGTGAAATCCCCGCTGCTTTCATGGCGGCCAATTCGTACCGTTCTCCAAACTCTCCAAAAGACATAATACTTGCCAAAAGTATGGTGAGTGGCAAAACCATGGTGATTACATTTACACCCAGGTAAAAAAGTAATTTAAGGATTTGGAAAGTACTTAATCCTTTTCCCATAAACTGCCCAAGCTGAATCCATACAATATTTACAATAAAGATGAAAAAGAGCACACTAAATATAAAAAAGAAAGGCCCAAAAAAGGTCTTTATGATGTAGCGGTCTAAAATTTTAAACATGAAGCAAATTTATAAAAAAACATAAGATTGTGATTGATAATTATACGCATAGTTTTAAAAGGTTTTAAAAATGTGAAAAAACTAAAAATATTTAATATTTGATGTTTTTATTGCTATATTTCTTTAATTATTTTTGAAAATAATATTTTATTAATTGTTTTTTATTCTAAATTTGTCGGTTTTAAATCTAAGAGTAAAAATTTATATGAAAAAACTTGTATTAACTATTTTGGCCACAGCATCTGTACTTGGCTATTCTCAATCTAAAGACATTTTAGAATTTAAGAGAAAAACCAATGCAGAGATTACTGTTAATCCAAATACACAGACGGTAAACTTCGTAAGATTTAGCAATAAAGCTTTAGAACTGAACGGTGTAAGTGCTAAAGAAAAAGCAGAACAATTTATCGCTACAAATTATAAGGCTTTTAGCCTGAGTTCTCCTCAAGATTTGGTATTTGTAAAAGAAGTTACAGATAATTACGGGCTTAAAAATATTGTTTTTGCACAAGTTTATAAAGGTGTACAGGTATATGACGGTCTTTTAAAATTTCATTTTAACGTAAAAGGAGAACTGAATTCTGTAAACGGAAATATTATTCCGAATATTAATGATACTGCTATTGCCGAAATTAGTAGAGAAAAAGCTGCAGATATTGCGAAAGCTATGGTTGCAGATCAAAAACTGAGCTTTGCCAATATTCCTTTAAAAATTGGTAGACTTAGATTATTATACTTTCCGAGAGGTTTAGCGCAAAACACAAATATCCAAACTTTTTTGGCTTATGAAGTAGAGGTAACGAATGAAAATGACGTTAGAGAGTTTTTATTTATAGATGCGCATACCGGTAAATTTGTCGATCAATTCACAGGTATTCATAATGTAATTGATAGAAAATTATACGAAACGAATACAACTGCAGTCAATCTAAAATGGTCAGAAGGAAATGCTTTTCCTGGTGTTTTAAATCAATGGCAGCAAAATGAAGTGGTAACTTCTGAACATGTCTATAATTTCTTTAAGAACGCATTCAATTACACTTCTTACGACAATGCAGATCATAGCATGGTTACGATCAATAATAATCCCAACATCAATTGTCCAAATGCAAACTGGAACGGTGTTACGGCAAATTATTGTACAGGAACAGCCGCAGACGATGTTGTTGCCCACGAATGGGGACATGCTTATACAGAATATACAAGTGATTTAATTTACGCGTATCAAGCAGGAGCTTTAAATGAGTCTTATTCTGATGTTTGGGGAGAAACCATAGATTTATTAAATAATTATCAAGATACAGGTGAGAATCTAGCGGTAAGAACTACAACGAGCTGTTCTGGTTCTTTACGATGGAAAATGGGAGAAGATGCCACTGCATTTGGAGCTCCTATTCGCGATATGTGGAATCCTAACTGTAATAATGACCCTGCAAATATGTTAGATATTAACTATTACTATTGCGGAACTGGAGATTCCGGAGGAGTTCATGTTAATTCGGGGGTTGGAAATCGTTTGTACTCATTGTTAGTTGATGGAGGTACTTACGGTGGATATACAATTGCACCCATTGGTTTTGTAAAAGCGGCTCATTTGTGGTGGAGAGCACAATCTGTTTACCTTACTTCAACAAGTGGATATGATTCTTTTGCCAATGCGCTTGAAGCTTCACTAAATGATTTAATAGGAATTAATTTACAGGGATTATCAACAACTGCAACGCCGGCTGGTTTATCTGGGCAGATGTTTTCTGCAAGTGATTTGCTAAATTTACAAAATGCTATTTTGGCAGTTAAACTGAGGTCTTCTGTAAATACACAGTGTTTTTTCTTCCCTGTTTTAGGAGATGCTCCTGCTCTTTGTACAAATGCAACTTCGGCAGCTTTGTTTACAGAAACTTGGGAAAATGGCTTAGGAAATTGGACAGTTACTAATATTGGTGTTACAGGAACATGGACGCCAAGAGACTGGGCGATTGATACAACATTGCCAAAATCAAGACCAGGAAAAGGTATTATTGGTATCGATCCTAATATCGGAAACTGCACAACAAGTCTGCAAAACGGTATTTTGCGTTTAGAAAGCCCATTGATTACATTTCCTAATTATACTGCAGGAAATTATGAAATGGCATTCAATCACTATGTCGCTACAGAGTTAAACTATGATGGTGGAAACATAAAATACAGCCTTAATGGAGGCGCATGGACGCTTGTTCCATCTACTGCATTTACTGTAAATCCTTATAATGCTACGCTAGTAAATACCAATAATGATAATCCTATAAAAAATCAGGAAGCGTTTACTGGTGTGGATGAAGGAAGTCTTGAAGGAAGTTGGGGGCAAAGCGTTATCAACTTAAGCGCTCTGGGTGTAGCACCAAATTCGAATATTAAATTTAGATTTGAAATAGGAACTGATGGTTGCGGTGGTGTTGATGGTTGGTATCTTGATGAAATCTATGTGTACAACTGTAATTACGCAAGTTTAAGTGTTGAAGAAACTGAAAAACTAAAAGGTCTTTCTGTATATCCAAACCCAACTTCAGGGATTATCACGATAAGCAACAGTAATAATATTGATGTGAAAACTGCTGAACTTTACAATCCTGCAGGACAATTATTACAAACATATTCTTTGGATAAAAAACAAGAAAATAAGCTAGATCTTACCTCTATTACCAAAGGGAATTACATCCTAAAAGTAGTGACAAAAGATAAAACTCAAAGCTTTAAAATCATTAAAAAGTAATTCTTTTCAAATAGAAAATGCCTGTGAATTTCACAGGCATTTTTTTATGTTTTTTTTTGAATTTTTATAATTCAGTTACCAAATACGTTTTGTATTTGTTTTTATCAAACGTAAACATTTGTGGATCCAATTGCTGGTTTTCTTTATATTCTTGAATAGAAATCACGGCAATATCTTTATTGTTTCCGTATTGTTCTAGCTTTAGCATTTGTTTTTTAGCAGAATCAATATAAAGATAGACATACTGTAAACCATTAGATTTTACTGGGGTCAACTTAATGAAATCTGCATTTACTCCGTTTACTTTTTTCTTTCCGCTGTACGTTACATTGTATTCATTTCTGTAGCTTGAAAGATAATTGATAGGGGAGAACATTTGGCTTCCAGAATTAGGTTTTGCCACCGTTACTTCCATATCTTCTGTGTTGATGTTATAAATTTTACTACCGTCGAAAATCTGTTCTGTTTCCATGATTTTCAACTTATATTTATCTCCCGCTGAATAATAAATTCCGGTTTCTGTTTTATTTACTTTCCCGTTAATGCCACTTCCAAAAGCAAATTTGAAGTAAGAATTCTTTTTAGCATTGTAATTTGCGGTTACATCATCAAGGATTTTCTTAGATTTTGCATCAATTTTTTGAGCTTGTGCAAAACCAGCATTTACGATAATTAAAGCAGCAGCCGATATTTTTACGATTAAATTTTTCATTTTTTATTTTCTGTTCTATTTCTTAGACTTTCATTTAATATTTAGGTTAAAAAAATTAAATATTAAAAAAAGTATAAATTTTTAGGTTAAATTTTAACTGCGCAAATCTTCCAAAAACTGTTCCAAAGAATCTGTCTAAAAACAATTAACCTATTGAGTTTTTTCAACTCTGTACCTGTACTTATCAAAATTGTCAGGCAATGTATTTGTTACTGTTGCTTTATTTGAGGTAATTGTTGGTTCTAATCTTACTACTTTCGTATTTTCATTTATGTCAATCTGATGAGTACTTTTCATATTTACCATATCGATATGAAGAATTTTAAACTCGCGATTTCCTTTATTAAGATCAACAATCAGATATTCTCTGGCTTTGATTTGTCCCAACGATTTTCCATCAACCCAAACATTTAATCTTGCTGTGTTGTCTGCCGAATGCATTATTCCAGCGCCGTTATAAACTAAAACTTTTCCATTACCTAAATTTTCGGTGTTTACAATATCTAATTTCACCGTATTATAGTCACTCGGGATTGATTTCAAGGCACAAGAAGACAGCATTAAAGCGGTAGAAATTAAAAAAGACCCCTTAATAAATTTTACAATTTTCATTTTTTATTATTATTTAAAATTGGATATTAATTTTTCAAATCTTCTAAAAACTGTTCCAAAGAATGAAGATCACTTATCAAAACTTCTCTTGCTTTTGCTCCGTTGAAACCACCTACAATTCCGCTAGCTTCAAGCTGATCCATAATTCTCCCTGCTCTGTTATATCCTAATTTTAATTGTCTTTGAAGCATAGAAGTTGAACCTTGTTGTGTAGAAACGATAATTCTTGCCGCTTCTTCAAACAATGCATCTTTCTCGTTGGGATCGAAAGCTCCAACTGTGCTCGTTCCTTCTTCTGATACATATTCCGGAAGTAAAAACGCTGAGGCATACCCTTTTTGTTCCCCAATAAATTCTGCCAATCTTTCTACTTCAGGAGTATCAACAAAAGCACATTGAAGTCTTAAAATTTCGTTTCCGTTAAAGTAAAGCATATCTCCTTTACCTATCAATTGATCTGCTCCTGGAGAATCCAAAATCGTTCTAGAATCTACACTAGAAATTACTCTAAATGCCGCTCTTGCTGGGAAATTCGCTTTAATCATCCCTGTAATAACGTTTACAGATGGTCTTTGCGTAGCAACAATTAAGTGAATTCCAACGGCTCTTGCCAATTGCGCTAGTCTTGCGATAGGAAGCTCAACTTCTTTTCCTGCAGTCATAATCAAATCAGCAAACTCATCCACCACCAAAACGATGTAAGGTAAATAACGGTGTCCGTTTTCAGGGTTTAATTTTCTTTCGGCAAACTTTTTATTGTATTCTTTTAAGTTTTTACAGAAAGCATTTTTAAGAAGGTCATAACGTTGATCCATCTCGATACACAAAGAGTTTAGCGTATTAATTACCTTGTTTGTGTCGGTAATAATTGCTTCTTCTGCATCCGGAAGTTTGGCTAAATAATGTCTCTCAATTTTTGAATAAAGAGAAAGTTCCACTTTTTTAGGGTCCACCATTACAAATTTCAATTCGCTTGGATGTTTCTTGTATAAAAGTGAAGTTAAAATCGCGTTGATTCCGACAGATTTACCTTGTCCTGTTGCTCCCGCCATCAAAAGGTGAGGCATTTTAGACAAATCGGCCATGAAAATTTCATTAGAAATAGTTTTTCCGAAAACTACAGGAAGGTCCATATCCGTATTTTGGAATTTATGAGAAGCAATTACAGAACGCATAGAAACCATCGTTGGATTTTTTCTTGGAACCTCTATCCCAATCGTTCCTTTTCCTGGCATTGGTGCGATAATTCTGATTCCCAAAGCTGAAAGATTCAAAGCGATGTCGTCCTGAAGTTTTTTTATTGCCGCCACTCTAATTCCAGCTTCCGGAACAATTTCATATAAAGTAACTGTTGGGCCGATTGTAGCTTTAATTTCAGCGATTCCCACGTTGAAGTTTTTAAGAAGACCAACAATTTTGTTTTTGTTTTCTTCTAATTCTTCTTTGTTGATGGAGATTTCTTCGTTTCCGTAATCTTTAAGAAGTTCAATTGTTGGCATTTGGAATTTTGCTAAATCCAATTTGTGGTCATAAAGACCGTGTTTATCTACTAATTCCTGAGATTGTTTATCTGAATCTTCTAAAATATCAACAACAGGAGCAACTTCTACTTTAAAAGAAATGTCTTCAACTACGGTATTGGGCGTACTCATTTCAAAAGCATCTTGCGGACTTGTTTTTGGTAAAGAAGGGGTGGTTCCCAAAGGTAAAGTTACAGAAGTTGTGAAATCTTCCGTTTTTTCTTCTGTGAATGAAGTATGATTTGGCGTAACAATCGGGTCAATTTTAGGCTCTTCAATTTTTACTTCAGGCATTTTTTCTGTCTTCTTTGGTGTTTGGAAAACTTCCTGAACTGTTACTTTTGAGGTTTCTTCTTTCTCTTCGGTCTCAATTTCTTCGCTTAATTCCTGGTCTGCGTCAAATTCTTCATCAGAATTAGGCATCATTGCCTTTACTCTTCCGATGGTGTTTTCGTTGATAGAATCAAGTTTATTTTTGATAGAGCTTGGTCTTAAATTAAATTCAAGAATAAAATATAAAGCAATACTCACCACTAAAACTACCCAAAGTCCCATAATACCAATCATAGACATTAAAGTATCCATAATTTGATATCCGTAAACACCACCTAAAACGCCTTGTCCTTTAGTAATTGCACCAAAGAAAATAGGAAGCCAGCAAATGAAAAACAGAGAATGCCCGAAAGTCATCCAAGGTTTAAAGATTTTTTTCTTTAAAATCATGGTTCCGAAAACCAGAAATAAGAAAGCAATGATAAATGCCGCCACTCCTATACTTTCGTAAATAAAAATTTTACCCAGCCACTGACCGAGTTTCCCGAAAATATTGGAAGACTTTATGGTTTTATCCATCAAAGCACCGGCTTGGCTTTGGTCTGATTTCCAATTTAGTAAATATGAAATAAACGATATTGTAAGTACGCCAGCAAAAACAATGAAAAGTAAACCGAAGAAAATTCTTGGTTTAGATAAAATTTTAGACTGCTCTTGTGCGTTGGTTTGTGGTTTTTGCGTTTTCTTTTCCATAGGTTCAATGAGGGCAAATTTAATATTTTTTTGTTGTAAAGCTTTGTTTTTAGCCCCCTCAATTTTGTAGATTTTTATCTTATGAAGATAATGCGAATGTTTCATTTTTCCTGAAAATGAGTACATAAATTCCATTATTAAGAATTATTCTAAACAAGTATAAACACGCAATTGTCTGATAAAAAACAGTTTTTTTTAACGACCATTCGTTTTATCATGCTTATTTTTGCATGTCAAGTAAAATAAATCATGAGGAAGATTACAGATATTCTTATTTCTACCAGAACAATGGCAGTGCTTTTACTCGTATATGCATTTTCTATGGCGTATGCCACGTTTCTGGAAAACGACTACGGAACTCCCGCAGCAAAAGCCTTAATTTACGAAGCTAAATGGTTTGAAGCAGTAATGCTTTTGTTGATTCTTAATTTCGTAGGAAACATCAACAGATACAGACTTTGGAAGCGTGAGAAGTGGCCTGTTTTGGTATTTCACCTTGCATTTATTCTAATCTTTATTGGGGGTGCAATTACAAGATATATCAGTTTTGAAGGACAAATGAGCATCCGTGAAGGTGAAACAAGCAATGAAATCGTAACAGATAAGCATTTCTTTAAAATTCAAATTGAAGAAAAAGGAGATATTCTTACATACAAAGATATTCCTTACTTAATGTCTCCTCTTCACAAAGATTTGCAGGCAAATTATGAATTCCACGGAAAAAAGATTGTCGTAACTGCTAAAGAATATATTCAAAGAAAAAAAGACAGTTTGGTGCCCAACAATCAAGGTGCGGAATATCTTCATTTAGTTTCTACAGGAAATACAGGAAGACAAAATATTTACATAAAACAAGGAGAAACTAAATCTATCAACGGAACTTTGGTTACATTCAACAGACCAATCGAAGGTGCTGTAGAATTTAAAAATGAAGGAGGAAAATTAATGATTAAAACTCCTGTAGATGCCTCTTTTATGACGATGGCAACTCAGGCAACAGGTACAACGGTTAAAAATGAATTTCAGCCTTTAGCTTTAAGAAGTCTATATACGATTAATGACCTGAAATTGGTAGTTCCGCAAGGTTTAATGAAAGGAAACCTTATTGCTGTAGAAGGTGATAAAAAGAAGGACCAAAATGTTCCAGACCAATTGACAGTTGAAATTCAAGGGCCAAAAACAAAACAATTGGTAGACCTTTCTGTAGAAAAAGGAAATCCTAATGCTTACAAACAAGTAACAATGGATGGTTTGAACATCATGATGGGATTCGGACCTAAAATTTATACTACACCTTTCGCATTAAAATTAGACGATTTCGTGATGGAAACTTATCCTGGAAGCTCGTCTCCAAGTGCTTATGAAAGTCATGTAAAAATTATTGATGAAGGTAAAGAAACACCTTACAAAATTTATATGAACCACGTTTTGAATTATAAAGGGTATCGTTTCTTCCAAGCGAGTTTTACGCCGGATAGAATGGGAACTTTACTTTCGGTTAACCACGATTATTGGGGAACTTTGGTATCATATATCGGTTATGCTTTGTTGTTTGGAGGGATGTTTTTCATGTTCTTCTGGAAAGGTACTCACTTCTGGAAATTAAATAAAATGTTGAAAGACATCAGTAAAAAGAAAGCGGCAGGAATTCTTTTGCTTTTCATGACTTTAGGTTTAAATGCCCAAAAAATTGAAACGCACGGAACTACAGACGGAAGCAGAGAACATGTTCACGTCCAAGGTGAAGAACATAATCACAGTGCGGAAATTTCTCAACCACAGCAAAATTCGGTTGCTGCACCATTAACAAAGATGCGAATGATTTCTCCAGACGAAATTATTGCGCAAAATAAAATCAGCAAAGAGCACGCAGATAAATTTGGATATCTTTTGGTTCAGAATGTTGAGGGAAGAATTGTTCCTATCAATACAGAAGCATTAGATGTTCTTAGAAAGCTTTATAAAAAAGATTCTTTTAAAGGAACAGACGGCAAATCTTTAACAGCGGAACAGTGGTTTATTTCAATCAATACAGATACACCAAGCTGGACGATGGTTCCTTTAATTAAAATTGATTCTAAAGGAGGTGAGGAGCTTTTAAGAAAAACAAAAGCTAATGAAGATGGTTATACTTCTTTAATGAATCTTTTCCCTGCCGATGCCAACGGAAATCTAATGTACATTTTAGATGCAGATTATAATACTGCTTTCAGAAAAAAACCGGCAGAACAAACTGAATACGACAAACAGGTCATTAAAATCAACGAAAAAGTACAAATTTTCAATGGATTCTTTAGCGGACAGTTTATGAGAATTGTTCCTGTGAAAAATGATTCTAACCATACGTGGAATTCTTGGCTTGATGGTAAAATGGAGCCAGATGTAGAATCTCAAAAAGTAATGGGTCCTTATTTTGCTGAAGTTTTACAAGCGCAAAAATCAGGAAACTGGAGCAAAGCAGATGCTGAGTTGAAGAAACTTTCAGAGTATCAGCAAAAATGGGGGAAAGCGGTTGTGCCTCCTCAATCTAAAGTTGATTTGGAAGTTTTCATGAACAAAGCAGACATCAACTTCAAATTATTGATTTTCTATACAATCATTGGAAGTCTTTTAATGATTCTTGGATTTGTTGAGTTATTTAAGCCGACAAGAATTTTAAATAAAATTATTAGAGCCATTATTTATATTGGTGTAATAGGATATATCTGTCATTTCTTTGGTTTAGTAGGAAGATGGTATATTTCTGGTCACGCACCTTGGAGTAACGGTTACGAAGCTATTATTTTTATTTCTTGGGTAGGAATTACGGCAGGTTTAGCCTTCTACTTCGGGTTTGGAAAAGACGATTCA
This sequence comes from Chryseobacterium sp. HNCC26DJ239, assembly GCF_057180445.1. Taxonomy (NCBI): domain Bacteria; kingdom Pseudomonadati; phylum Bacteroidota; class Flavobacteriia; order Flavobacteriales; family Weeksellaceae; genus Chryseobacterium; species Chryseobacterium sp. HNCC26DJ239. The sequence goes on along the minus strand of NZ_JBXUGJ010000008.1, from coordinate 103,854 downwards.
AAACCAGGATTAAAATTGTTTGGAGCGGAAAATAATTCAAATAAATTAATTCCGGCAGCAGGTTATATGGTTGCGGTTATTATGATGGGATTTGCGCATGGAGGTTCTGCTCTAGACCCTCAAATTACCCCTTTGGTTCCTGTTTTAAAATCATACTGGTTAATTGTGCACGTAGCTATTATTGTTTCTAGTTATGGATTCTTTGCTTTGTCAATGATTATTGCAGTTATTTCTCTGGTGTTTTATATTATTTCAGATAAAAAACAATTCAAAATTCATAATGATTCTACGTTAAAAGAATTAGCAGTAGTTTCTGAAATGTCATTAACTATAGGTCTTTTTGCATTAACTGTAGGGAATTTCCTTGGAGGAATTTGGGCAAATGAATCTTGGGGTAGATATTGGAGTTGGGATCCAAAAGAAACTTGGGCTTTCATCTCGATTATGGTATATGCTTTTGTTTTGCACATGAGATTGGTTCCAGGATTAAGAAGCAGATGGGCGTTCCATGTAGCAACAATGTTTGCATTTTGCTCGATGGTAATGACGTATTTTGGAGTAAATTATTACTTAAGCGGGTTGCATTCTTACGCTGCAGGAGACCCGATTCCGGTTCCAATTTGGGTGTACCTAGGTTTGGCAACCATGCTTACTTTAGCAGTAATTTCTTACCTTAAATTTAAAGGATTATCTAAAAAATAAATAAGGAATTTACCTTAAACAAAAATCCCGAAGTTTTTATTTCTTCGGGATTTTTTTATTTTTGTACTCAAACAAATTATGATGAAAAAAATTATACTTGCAACCTTCTTAATGTGGGGAAGCACTGTAACAGCTCAAAAAAACTATCGAAAATTAAGTTCTAAAGATATTAATATCGAGAGAGTAGAGTTTGCCAAAAAATTCGTAGAAGAATATTTTAATAAATGTAGAACGTTTGATTATACTCCGTTTTCTAATTATATTTTTGATACAAGAATAGAAAAAAGCATTAATAATATTGAGGAATCTTGTGCTAAACTAAAAAGTTATTTTGATGATAAAATTGAAGTTTCACAACTTAATTCTGTGTACGATTATAAATATCTGAGCGATGTAGATCCTGTAGATCTTATTATTTTTGACGCTCAATTTCAAACTCCAGAAAAGCATAAGTTTGTGAGTGTTTGGATGTATCACGAACGTAGCATTATTGGAGGTATTTTATTGTCTGAAGAAAAACCATTGAAGTCGAAATCTAAAAAGAATTTATAAAAGAATCCGCTCTTTAGAAGCGGATTCAGTAGATAAATACATCTCATTTTTTTAGTTAGACAACAACAAAAAAGCACAGCCGACAATGCTGTGCTTAAATTTTTATTTCAAATTTAACTGCAATTTCTGAAAATGGAAATACAGGAAAAGTTTTCATTTCATTTTTATTACATAGTAAATGTAGGAATATATTTTTGAAATACAATGAATTAAATGTTAAAATTCACAAGTTATCCACATTTTTTTGTGGATAAAGTTTGAGCGGTATTATTTATAAAGTTTGAAATAGCATTATTTTCTAATCTTAGTTTTTATTGCAGAATATAGAGTAGAATAGACCGAATTCAAAAAGTAAAGAAATAATTTTAAAATGATTGATAAGTTTGCTCATCATTTTAAATTTGCAGTAATGAAAAAACTATTTTTTTTAACTCTTTTATTTTTAGAAGGTATTTTGGTGTTTTCTCAAGGAAAGCAAAATTACCTAATTCGCTTTGGAGAAACACAGGTTTTAATTTCAAATAATTTTCTTATACCTGAAAATTCAAATTCCAAAAAAAATGTACAACAGGTAAAAGCACCTTGGAAAGATCAGGTTCTGAATGTTTATGGTAAACAACTTTCTATTACAGTTTCTAATGGGTTAATGACAAATGTGCCTATTAGTTTAATAATGGGCAATACCACAAAGCACTCACAATATAATTTTGAAAAATTGGAGTTTCAGATTTTTAAAAATAACAAAATTTTGTACTCGTGGAGAAATATAAACGCTGGCTTTACTATTGATGAAAAAACAATTTCTTCACAAAAGACTAAGGAATTGAAAGGTTATAAAATTTTCGACCAAATACTTACTAAAAATGATGTTGTGAAAATTTCTTTTAGAACAAAAGGCGGAAAACCATTCTTGAATTGTACATTAAATAAAGTTGAGGACGATAAAGTACCATTTGTTTGTTCAGGTCTTCATAATTACAATGGAGTTTCTTTAGAGACTTTTGTAGAAGAGGCTCTTGCTGCAAAGAAACAACTGAGATATAGTTTTTATGAAGATTGGCCGAGTTCATATTTTGCAAAATATCGTGATCCTATCATGAAAGTAGACGAGAAAACGAAGATTGCCATTTTCTACCGTCCCAAAAATTCTGCAAATACTAAAGATATGCTGGAATATAGGCTTCTAGAAAATGGTACGCCCACTTCGGAGACATGGAAAAAAGCAAATGATTTTATTATTCTTCACGACTTCAAACCTGGAAAAAAGTATGTTCTTCAAGTGAAATATAGAGGAGAAAAAGAGTATATTACCAAAGAGTTTTTTTCTGAGCCTAAATGGTTTCAAAATGTTTGGTTAAGAATTACTTTTGTTATTTTCTTCTTGGCTTTATTGGGTTTTATTATTTTAGTTCTTAGAAACAGAAGAATTAGAAGATTACAAAAAGAGCAGAAAGCAAAACTTCAATTTATGTCTGCCCAACTTAATCCTCATTTTATATTTAATGCGTTGAATTCTATACAAGGCTTAGTAAATGCAGGAAATACTGAAAAATCTAATTTGTATCTTACTGAATTTTCAAAATTAATGAGATCTATTTTAGATTTTAGTGATAAAGAGTTAATTCCTATTTCTTTAGAGATTAAAGCCCTGAAAAACTATATTTCTTTGGAACAATTTAGGTTTTCTTTTCATTTTGATTTTATGATTGATGAAGAAATTCAAATTGATGAGATTGAGGTGTTGCCAATGTTAGTACAGCCGATTATTGAAAATTCTATTAAACATGGAATCTCTGTTTTAGGTGATAAAGGTCAGCTTTCATTTAAGATCTTAAAAAAGGGTAGAGATTTAGTTTATGAAATAAAAGACAATGGGAATGGTTTTAAGGTAGAATCGAAATTTAAAGGAAAGGGGTTAATGCTTACAAAAGAACGAATGTTATTATTTAATTCTGCTTCAAAACATATAAAAATTGAGTATTTTGTGGAAAGTAATAATAACGGAACCCAAACACTTATAACGTATAAAAATTTATTAGAAAATGATTAAAGTGCTCATTGTTGATGATGAGAAAAACGGAATTGAAAATCTGAAACTTATTTTAGAGAAAAGATATTCAGACGAGATAAGTGTTGTTGCTGAAGCAAACTCTGTAGATTTAGCTTACGAATTATTTTTAAAATCTTCTCCAGACCTAATTTTTTTAGATATAGAAATGCCAGAGAAGAATGGGTTTGAACTTTTAAAAAAATTAAATCATTTTGATTTTGAAGTAATTTTTGTAACTGCATTTTCAAATTACGGAATAGATGCGGTGAAGTTCTCTGCTTTAGATTATGTCTTAAAACCTATCGATTTTGCTGAGCTACAATTATCAATTCAAAAGGCAAAAAAAAGAATTTCAGAGAAAAAAGGGAATAAATCTTTAGAAAATCTTGTTGAATATTTAAGACATGAAAACGATAAGACAAATCATAAAATCGCAATATCTTCTCTGAAAGAAATACATTTTGTAACGGTCAATCAAATTGTAAGATGTGAAAGTTCTAATAGTTACACCACTATTTTCATTGAAAATCAGGAACAAATTGTTTCTACAACGTCTTTATTTGAGTATCAAAATCTTCTAGAAAAATATGGCTTTATCCGCTGTCATCAATCTCATTTGGTCAATAAAAATTATATTAAAAGTATAAAAAAATCCGAAGGAAATATACTTCTCCTCACGAATAAAGATGAAATTCCAATATCTAGAGAAAAAAGGAAACTGGTGAAAGACCAATTTAAAATATAATTTTAAAATCTTAGTTTAGAAACAGATTTTTAACAAAAAAAGGAAGCAAAATCTGCTTCCTTTTTAATTATATAAAGATAATTCTTACAATTTCTCCGCAACATATTTCGCTGTATGGGATTTTTTATTTTTTGCCAGTTCTTCTGGAGTTCCGGTGAAAACAACTTCTCCTCCGTGTTTTCCGGCATCTGGACCGATATCGATAATGAAATCGGCACACTTCATAATGTCGGGTTGATGTTCGATAACAATTACCGAATGCCCCAATTCAATCAAGGCCTGTAAAGATTTCAAAAGCTTTTGAATATCGTGGAAATGAAGCCCAGTAGAAGGTTCGTCAAAAATAAATAAGGTTTTATCATTCGTTACACCTTTTACGAGGAAAGAAGCGAGCTTTACTCTTTGTGCTTCACCACCAGAAAGTGTAGAAGAGCTTTGCCCTAATTGAAGATAACCCAAACCAACTTCTTGAAGTGGCGTAAGTTTGGTGGCAATTTTATCTTCTTTATTTTCTCTGAAAAAATCCAAAGCCTCGTCTACCGTCATGTGTAGAATGTCTGAGATGTTTTTCTCGTCGTATTTTACTTCAAGAATTTCGTTTTTAAAACGACTTCCTTTACAAGCTTCGCATTCCAGTTCAATATCTGCCATAAACTGCATGGATACGTTAATTACGCCTTCTCCTTTACATTCGTCACATCTTCCTCCATCTACGTTGAAAGAGAAATGTTTCGGTTTATACCCCATCATTTTAGCTACTTTTTGCTTGGCAAAAAGGTCACGAATATCGTCGTATGCTTTTAGATAGGTTACAGGATTAGACCTTGATGATTTTCCGATTGGGTTTTGGTCGATTAATTCAATGTTTTTAATCCTATTTAAAGGAAATTCTACAGAATCGTAATCTCCTTTTTTACCGCCCATTCCTAACTGAATTTGAACATCATTCGTTAGAATTTCTTTCATTAAAGTAGATTTTCCACTTCCTGAAACTCCTGTAATTACGACAAGATTCTCAAGCGGAATATCAACATCAATATTTTTAAGATTATTTTGTCTTGCTCCTTTAATATGAATAAATTCTTTGGCTTTTCTACGTTTGGTAGGAACCTCAATTTCAAGTCTGCCTGTAAGATATTTCGAAGTTAAAGTATCTGCATTTTTCAATTCTTTGTAATCGCCTGCAAAAACCAATTCCCCGCCTAAATAGCCAGCTTCCGGACCAATATCGATGATGTAATCTGCGGCTCTCATTACGTCTTCATCGTGTTCTACAACGATTACGGTATTTCCTAAATCGCGTAGGTTTTTTAACACTTCAATTAAATTTTCTGTATCTCTTGAGTGCAAGCCAATCGAAGGCTCATCCAAAATATAAATAGAACCTACCAAAGAACTTCCCAAACTTGTCGCCAAGTTAATTCTCTGACTTTCACCGCCAGAAAGCGTGTTGGATGTTCTATTTAAAGTTAAATATCCTAAACCAACCTTTAATAAAAACTCCAGTCGGGTTGTGATTTCATACAATAATCTTTTGGCAACTTCTTTGTCGTGCTCAGAAAGCTCAAAACTTTGAATTAATGGATACAATTCATCTAAAGGCAATTCAATCATAGATTGAATGTTGTGTCCGTCGATTTTTACCCAACTTGTTTCCTCGCGCAAACGTAAACCTTCGCAAGTAGGGCACAAAGTTTTCCCTCTATAACGTGAAAGCATAACTCTGTACTGAATTTTGTACAGGTTTTCTTCCAGCATTTTAAAGAAATTATTTAGAGAAGGAAAGTTGCTTTTTCCGTTGCCTTTCCAAAGGTAATTTTTCTGCTCTTTGCTTAGTTGATGATATGGTTTGTGAATAGGGAAATCTTCTGCTTTTTGGATGAATTCTTTTTTCCATTCGCTCATTGTTTCTCCTTTCCAAGCAACAACGGCGTCTTCAAATAATGATAACGCTTTGTTTGGAATAACTAAATCTTCATCAACACCAATCACTTTTCTGTAGCCTTCGCAGGTTGGGCAAGCTCCAAAAGGATTATTAAAGCTGAAGAAATGAACATTTGGCTCCAAAAATTCGATGCCATCAAGTTCAAATTTGTTTGAAAACTCTTTTATTTTACCTGAATCTACATTTTTTAATGCACAATAACCTCTCCCTTCATAGAAAGCCATTTGGATAGAATCTGCTAAACGCTGCAAGAAACTTTCGTCTTCTTCATACGTGAAACGGTCTATCACAAGATTGATGACCATTTCTTTTTCTGGAGTAAAACCGAAGCTTTCCAAATCTTCAATTCCGGCAATATTTCCGTTGATTTCAAGTCTTGTAAATCCGGCTAATTTTAAAACATTAAGATTTTCTTTAAAATTATCAACTTCAAATTGAAGAGGAGCCGTCAATAAAAATGCAGTGTCTTTTTTTGCCGCTTTTATATAGTCTACAACATCGCTTACAGAATCTTTCTTTACTTCTTCGCCAGAAACGGGAGAGAAAGTTTTCCCAATTCTAGCGAAAAGAAGCTTCATGTAATCGTAAATTTCGGTTGAAGTTCCTACCGTAGAACGCGGGTTCGAAGAAATTACCTTCTGCTGAATCGCAATGGAAGGCGCCAAACCTTTAATATCGTCTACTTTTGGTTTTTCGAGTTTGCCCAAAAACTGTCTTGCGTAGGAGCTTAAACTTTCTACATATCTTCTCTGTCCTTCTGCATAAATAGTATCGAAAGCGAGAGAAGATTTACCACTTCCCGAAACTCCTGTTATCACGATGAGTTTGTTTTTAGGAATCAAAACATCGATATGTTTCAGGTTGTTAAGGTGAGCGTTTTTAACGAAAAGTTGCTTCTTTATATCAATATCTGTTGTTGTAGCCATAGTAAAATTAAGACTAGCAAAAATACAAAATTGATTACTAAAAATTGGATTACACTTTATTTTTTATTTTTGCAAAAAATAATATTTTCCATGAAATCAAAATTTCCCTACTTCTTTTTATTATTATCTATCATATCATGTCGAACTACTGAAGAAAATTCAGAAATTTCTCTAGAAAAAAAGTGTTTTATTACAAAATTTGACAAAAAAACAATTACTACAACAGGACAGCAAATATATAATTCAGAATTAGTTTATAATGGCGATAAAGTTATTGCTTGGAAAGATTTTTCATGGATAGAATCAGGAAGTCAATTTCCGCCAATATATCAACCACAAATAAAATCTGTAATAAATGTGGAATATAATAATAATTTGCCATCTAAAATTATAGAACCAAAGAGCTATAATGGCTATCAATATATAGATTATCTTACATATGATTCGAACGGAAGAATCATTAATAAGGAAAGAGTTTTGACAGTAAATGACCTATATGAAAGTAAGAATGTTTTTACATATTCTTATAATTCTGATAATCAAATTATTTCTGTAGAAAATAAACACTACGATTATCAAAATGTTTTAGATAATGAACAAAATGAGATCTGGGTTTATCAAAATTCAAATTTAATTACGAGAACAATAAACAATACGTATACTCCGGGACATACTGTACAAACTATAATTACATATGGAGATTACGATAGTTTTAAAAATCCATATCTAAATGTTAATGTCCCTTTTGAGCAGTTTTTACCTTTAAAATTTTCAAAAAATAATTATAGGAGTTACAGTTCTAAAATTTTCGTAGATAATGCGCTGCAAAGTCATGTTACTGAAAATATTTCGTCTTTTAGTTATAATGAAAACGGATATCCTACCAATAAAGTCGATTATTTATGTAATTGATTAAATCTTTTTTTAGATATTAATACTGTTAATAAATAGCAGTGAAGTTTAGAAATGAATTTAGATGAAGAAACTCAAAAAAGATTAAACAAAAAAGATACAAGTTCCAGAAACAGATTAGAACTCGTACCATAGAAAAGTAAGATATAAACTTATTTAAAAACCTAATTGATAAATAATCACTTAGGTTTTTTTGCGAAAAATGGGTAAATATTCCATGACAAGTATCATTTTTTGGTCTGATTGAAGTCTGTTAATTTTGGCAACTTCAAACTAAACATTACTTATTATGTTCAAAAAATTAATTCCTATAGTTGCTGTAGCATCATTTTTTTCAGTTTCGGCACAGGAAAAAATGGCTGCGATAGATTCTGTACAAATTCAAGGGAAATTTATTTCAACGCCTTATAAAAACGCCAATCATAATATTACGGTGATTACAAAAGCCGATATTTTGGCGTCTCCAGCAAAAAGTATCGACGAAATTCTTCAACAGGTTTCTGGGATGGATGTAAGAAGGAGAGGAGCCAATGGTGTGCAGAGTGATGTAGGTTTTAGAGGAAGTTCTTTTGAGCAGGTTCTTATTTTGATTAACGGAATTCGTATGAATGATTCTCAAACAGGGCATAATTCTTTGAACATTCCTTTAGATTTGGACGATGTAGAAAGAATTGAAGTTATAAAAGGTCCTGCAGCAAGACGTTTCGGACAAAATGCTTACGCAGGAGCCATTAATATTATTACCAAAGCAAATCCTGGAAAAAGAGTAAAAGTAAGTGCAGAAGCTGGAGATTACGAAACTTACGGAATGGGCTTGAACGCAAATTTCGGAAACGAAAAATTCTCAAATCTTTTGCAGGTAAATAGTAATTCTTCACAAGGATATCGTTACAATACAGATTACGAAATAAAGAATGCATATTATCAAAATCAGCTTAAAATTAAGAACGGAAATGTAAGGTTACAAGCCGGGATTTCTGAGAAAAAATTCGGAGCAAATGGTTTTTATGCATCACCTTTGGCAACAGAGCAGTATGAAGAATTGTTGGCATCCATCGTAAGTGTAGCGCATCAGCAAAGTTTTGGAAAGTTTAGACTCAATTCAAATGTGTATTGGAGAAGAGGGCAAGACATGTATCTTTATAATAGAAACAAACCGGAAATCTACCGAAATATGCACATCGGAAACAATGTGGGTGGAGAAGTAAATTCGAGCTACACTTCCAATTGGGGAACGACAGGTTTGGGAGTAGAGTTGAGGAAAGAATTTTTGGCAAGTAATAATTTAGGAGATCGTGAAAGATTTGTGACGCAGGTGTTTTTCGAGCATCATTTTTCTTTGCTTGATAAAAAATTAAATATCAGTCCGGGAGCTTCTTGGGCAAATTATTCTACCAATGGTAATTTCTTTTATCCGGGGCTTGATGTAGGCTATACTTTCCTTGAGAACAATAAAATTTACGGAAATGTTTCCAGAGTTCATAGAGTTCCGACGTTTACAGATTTGTATTATGTAAGCAAAACCGAACAGGGAAATCCTAATTTGTTGCCTGAAAATGCGGTTTATGCGGAAGTTGGGTATCAATACCAAACCAAAAATATACTCGCAAAAGCCAGTGGTTTTGTAAGAGAAGGAAACAATACAATTGATTGGACTAAAGTAAGTTTAACCGATCCTGTTTGGTACTCTCAAAATGTGGGCGATAGCAAAGTGAAAGGAGTGGAGCTAGAATGGAATCACACACTTACAGACTGGGCAAAATATTCTGTAGGATATACATATTTGGATAATAAGCTGGAGAATTCTCAATCTATTTATGCTCGATATAATTTAGATAATTTGAAACATCAGTTCATTGCGAAGCTTCAAAATCGTTTCTTAAAATACTTTAGCAACGAATTGGTTTATCGTTATAATGAAAGATTGAACCTTGGAAGTTATCAGTTGCTTGATGAGAAATTAAACTTTACCAAAAACGATCTTTCTGTGTATGTTTTAGTTACCAATGTTACGAATACGCAATATACCGAGACTTTTGGTGTACCTATGCCGCAGCGTTGGTTTCACCTGGGTTTCAGCTATCAAATCAATTTTAGATAGATTTTATGTTAAATGTTAATGTAAATTTAATATTAACCGAATGTTAAATCATCTACTTTTGCAAAAAATTTTATAATGAGATTCTTAACCGGTTTGGGGTTGGTTTTAGGTTTAGGATTAGCCAATGCGCAAGAGCACGCTTCTAGTTTTGCAGCAATTACAGTGAATTATAAATTTCATCCGAAATTCTTCATTTATGCAGAAACGCAGATGAGAGGAATTGAGGAATTTACTTATCCCGACTATTACGAGATTAAAGGAGGTGTAGGTTATAATTTAACAAAAAACCATAAACCATTTGTAGGATTAGGAAGATATGCAACCTATACAGATCACAGTATTAGTAAAGAAGAGTTCCGAGTTTGGTTGCAGGATGTTATCGATTTTAAAAAGGGAATCGTAAAATTTGAAAACCGTTTCAGAGCAGAAAAAAGCTGGTTTTATGATCCGAAAAGAGATATACATGCACAAAGAATGCGTTACAGATATCGTTTGAATGTTTCTGTACCATTAAATGCAAAAACAATTAAAGCAGGAACAGTTTTTACGAATGTTTATGATGAAGTTTTCTTTGTAAGCCCTATTAAACCGGCATTTGCGAGAAACAGATTATATGTAGGTGGAGGTTATCAAATTGATGATAATTTTGGAGTTCTTACAGGATTTCTTTGGCAAAGAGAATTTGGAGCTCTTAGAAATCAAAACTACAACTTTCTTTACGTAGCTCTTAATATCAATATAGACGGAACGAAACACGAAGATAAATCGATTCATATTCCGGGAGCAGATTAATTACATTTTAAGTACAATACGATATAAGCAAAATCGCTAATAATCATCAATTATAAGTGTTTTTGCTTATGTTTTTAAATTAAAAAAAAAGCATTTTTCACAAGACGATTAATGTAATTTTAAAAGAAAATTACAAACTAAATTATAACCATCTAGTTTTCAATATTAAACGATTGTGTTTTCAATTGAGGGGTACGATTTAGAGCGTTTCCTACGCTATTTTAACCTTCCGAGTGTCCACTTTTTGTCTGCAAGCCACTCATAGTGCAAATTTAACCAAAAATTACCAAAACACCAATCCTTTATTCATAGGCATTTGGGACTGGTGCAAGGTGCAAGTATTATACATACTTGCACCTTTGCACCTGCCCTGATGAGCCAGAATCTTAATTTTAATAAAAAACTCTTTTTTTTCTTTTTGATATAATCAAAAATGAATCGACCAAAAAAATTATTGTTTTGAGGTAAAGTATTAATATAAAATCCATTGTCTTTAATTGTCTTCTTTTTGTCCAGTATTGACCATATCTTAATTGGTTTTTCACCTTTGCTACTACTAATTTTGGGGCTTGAAATAAAAAAACACTAATGGAAGTAATCACTATTGAATCTCAAGCTTTTAAAAGTTTGATGTCAAAAGTGGACACAATCTTCGATTATGTTATTTCCCAGCAAAACATACAAGATGAAGAAGACAGTTGGGTAGACAGTTATGAGGTATGTACCTTTTTGAAGATTAGTGACCGAACACTGCAAAGACTACGCAGTGAAAATAAAATCAACTATTCCCGCATTAGAGGGAAGAATTACTACAAAATCAGTGAAATTAAAAGAATGATGGAGGAAAACCTGATCCGCCGAAGTGAAGACTGTTTACAAAATCTAATTCTAAACCACCAAAAGAATGTTAGACAAAAACAAAGTACTCAGCAGCACCCGTGACGGACTGGATATTTTCAAACACTTTCTTCCAGGAGATTGGCGTGTAGGCAGAAAATTCAAAAATCCATTTTATGATGATACCAAGGCATCTTGCAATATCTACTTTGACCGAAGAAGCGATATGTATCGAATAAAGGATTTTGGTAATCCTGACTATGATGGAGATTGTTTTTCATTGGTAGGGAAAATTAAAAATCTGGATTGTAATAAAGATTTTACAGAGATACTGAAACATATTAATGAGGAAATGAATTTGGGGCTGGAAAACGGATTTGTTATGTCTCAAAATAGATATTCTCCAAGAGCAAAAACAAATAATATAAATGAGAATTCAGTAAAGGAACTGGCGTATCAGCCTAAACCTTACACCGTATTTGAACGTGGCTTTACACTAAAAGAAATTGAGTTTTGGAAACAATATGGCATTACTCGTGAAATTCTGAAACTGTACAAAGTGTTTTCATTGGATGAGTTTACAAGTGAAAATAAAGACTCAAAACCTTTTACCATACAATCTTCAGTTGAGGAGCCTATGTTTGGATATTTCGGTAAAAAATATGTGAAAATTTACCGTCCATTTTCCCAAATGCGCTTTCTGTACGGTGGAAATCTACCTGAATCCTATTGTTTCGGATTGGAACAATTGCCCGCCAAAGGAAATACGTTGTTTATTACCGGAGGAGAAAAGGATGTATTGTCATTGGCTTCCAAAGGATTTTATGCGATTTGCTTCAACAGTGAAACAAGCTTGATACCTGAAAGCCTGATTAAAAAGCTTTCCTACCGTTTCAAACATATTCTGATTTTGTATGATGTGGATAAAACGGGATTGGAGGCTTCGCTCAAACATCAAAAACAATTGTCTGCTTATGGAGTAAATCGTTTGGTTTTGCCTCTTTCAGGAGCTAAACAGGAAAAAGATATTTCCGATTTTTTCAGAATCGGAAATACCAAAAATGATTTCAACCAATTATTTCTTGAATTTTTAGACCAATTATATAACGAAACTATGGCGATATTGAAACCTTGCGAAATTGACTTTAGCCAGCCTCCTTTACAATCCCAAACAGTCATTTCTATTAATGATGTCCCATTGGGAACACAAGGCAACTTAATGGGATTAACAGGCGGTGAAGGAACAGGAAAAAGTAATTATGTAGGAAGCCTGATTGCCGGAACATTACATCAAGATGGTCAAATAGATACTTTAGGAACCCATATTTTACCTAATATTGAAGGCAAAGCAGTTCTGCTCTACGATACCGAACAATCCGAAAACCAATTATACAAAAACATTTCAGGGATTCTGAAACGGTCTGGAAGAGAAAATATGCCTGAATATTTCAAAGCCTATTGTTTGGCAGGAATGTCAAGAAAAGAGCGTCTGCAAGCAATATTGCAGAGTATGGACAAATTTTATTATCAATTTTCAGGGATTCATATGGTCGTGATCGATGGAATAGCCGATTTGATACGTTGTGCCAATGATGAAGGAGAAAGCGTTGCCTTAATTGATGAACTCTACCGTATGGCTGGAATTTACAAAACCTGCATTGTTGGAGTTCTGCATTTTACACCTAATGGATTAAAGCTTCGGGGACACCTCGGAAGCGAGCTTCAAAGAAAAGCAGCTGCTATTTTATCCATTGAAAAAGATGAAGATCCACAAATATCTGTGGTAAAAGCATTGAAGGTAAGAGATGGAAGTCCATTGGATGTTCCGCTTATTCAATTTTCTTGGGATAAAGCAAAGGGAATGCACGTTTTTGTCGGGGAAAAAAGCAAGGAAGAAAAAGAGAAACGCAAAGAGATAGAATTGGCAAATATTGCTCGGACTTTATTTTCACAGCAAAAAACTTATACCTATGCCGGATTATGTGAAAAACTTCAAAATATGATGGCAGTAAAAGACCGTACTGCAAAGAGTTATATTAAATTTATGCGTGAGAAAGGATTGATTGTTAAAGATGCTGAAAATAGCTATGAACTCAAAAAATAACGCTCAAAAACTATTAATCCGAACAATTAAATTTCTGAGCAATCGAAGAAAATCAAGAAAAAATCAACACTATGAATATTGACCCGAAAAAGCAATTGCTTGAACTGACTGTCGAGGAATTTATGGATTTGCAAAAAAACAAAACTCAAGAAAAAAAATATGAATATGGGCTTAAAGGTTTAGCCAAAACACTTGGATGCTCCCGCTCGAAAGCAGCGGAAATCAAATCCAGCGGAATATTGGATGATGCCATCATTCAAAACGGAAATCTTATTATCATAGATAAAGAGAAAGCAATGGAACTGATGGCTTTGCATAAAAAATGAATGCTTCGGAATTAACTGAAAAATTTTGGGAATACAACGAAGAAGAACCATTGGGAGCAGTTGCGGTTGCTCTCTATCTTTTTTTGATTGAGATATGGAAAAAAAACGAAGAAAATGATTTCCGTCTTTCAGATACTGAAATTTGCGAAAGACTGAAAATCACAAGACCAACCATTATTGCCTTACGTCAAAAATTGGTTACTGCGGGAATGATTCAATATCAACCCAAAAACGGACTTCCAGGGTACTACAAAATTCATTTAGAATATTCACCTATATTTTCTGTATTTGCTAACCCTGAAACCAAGAAAAGAGTTTCGACTACTAAAAGGAACCAAAAAACAATTCAGAAAAAAAAGGAAACTGCCAAAAAGGTCTTAAAGAGTACAGAAAATTCACAGAATCAAAATTTGACTTCCGATGATCTTACGAAAAAACCTCTTACAGTACCAATTTCACTTCCAAGTAATATTCCTTCGCTCGAAGATTTTACAGAATGTGCGAAAACATTTGAAAACTATAATCCAGAATTAGATCATTTGATTAAAGAAAAATATTACAGTTGGCTTGGAAACGGATGGAAAAACGGTTATGACAAACCGATAACAAATTGGAAGTCTTCCATAAAAAACATAATGCCTTTTCTTCAAAGTGAATTACGATCAAGCAACGCCACTTCTGAAAAGATTGCCTTACCAACCATAAAACGTCCTAAGTCAAGTATTGATGAATAGGCAATAATTATGAATATCTCAATTCAATCAATTGATAAAAAACAATTTTATTTGTAGATTTGAACTCCCTTAAATAAAGGATTTAACATAGATGATATGACACGAATTTTATTTTTATCTGCAATATTATTTGCAACATCTGGATACAGCCAAACGAATTGTGATGTTTTGAAAAAAGACAATGAAGCCTTGCAATCAACAAACAAAGTTTTGGTTTCAGAGAACGAGTATTTGAAAAAAGTCTTGGATATTAATAAACCAATTCTCGAAACGGAAACAGAAAATTCAGCTTTTAAAATAACAAAAGTAGAAGGAAACAAAACCGCAAAAAGTATTGAATTAACATTTCTTATTGAATCCAAAGATGAGAATAAAAAAATGACGATTGAAGATATATTTGTTGTCGATATTGATGGTAATGAATATAAAATTGATTTTAATACATCCAGCAAATTCTTTCCAAAACTAGCAAAAGACGTTCCTGTAAAACTCATTTTCTCATTTAAAGATATACAGGGTGAGCCAATGTTTATTAAAATGTTCAGATTCAAAGCAACTTCCCAGCCAGATAGAAATACATTTGAAAAAACGAGATCAAATTTAGAATTTAAAGATTTGAAGGTAGTCTGGAATTAATTTAGAAAGTCTTTTCAACTCATTGATATTAAAAATTCAATGAATAAAAAACCGCAACCTCTTTTCAAAAAATTACAAAAGCCTAAAATATGGCAATGTTTTAGAAATGTGGTTGCATCCATATTCCCGCAAAAATGCGTTTCCGACCAAAGAAAGGAATTGCATTTTTGCCACCCGATTTTTTATCAGGGGGTAAAAACTAAAATTTAATCGGTTGGGTTCTGAATTCTTTCAGATTAAGGAAAAAGCCTCTGTTTTCTGTCAATCCGTTACGGAAAAGATTCCATAAAAGTGAACTTCCCATCTGTGCTAATGTTGAATTGATGAATAAATCCTGCTTTTCCAAAGCTTCGGCTAAACTGCAACTTGGCGTATCATCTTCGGTTTCGGATTGTTTTAAAAGCTCTCCAAATTCTTCAGTTACAAAGGGTAAACTTTCAACAGTTTCGTATTTCTCGGAATTGGGTTGTCGGATATTTCCAATAGTGGAAAGCAAAACCTGTCCTGTAAATCGACTGTTCCCAAAATCCATCCAATATTTTGATTGATTTCTGTAATAGCCTTTATCTATTTTCAATTCATTCAACATTTCAGCAATCTCAAAACGTGATTGTACATTGTCCACGCAAGAAATATAGATTGTTGCGTTTGCATTTTCGGGCAGATTATTCAGATAATCTTTTTCAAATTTTTGAATTTCTGCTTTCCAATCGGTTCCAAAAAATCGGTTGGTTCGGTTGATTAAAGCAACCGATTTATGCAATCCCAATTCGCTTTCCGCAAACAATTGTCTGCCGAGATTGGCTTCTGTTATCACATCATCGTCCCACAATCTTACGGATAATCCTGCGTGATTCAGTTCCGTTAAAGCGTGGTTCATTCTTGCCAATGCCGTTAAAACCTGCGAACCAGTTCCGCCTGCACCGATTAAATTTACTAAAATTGGATTAGTTGGATTGAGCAAATAATTGTCCACAAAATGGACTTTAGTTCTCATTTTTTCGGTTATGATTTCATTTTCTGTATTCATTTCAATAAGGTTTTTAAAGTTCTATTTGCAGATTTTAAAGCTTCTTTCGGAAAAGGTTTTTCAGTATCAACAAGGCTTTTCCAAAGATTTACACAATTTTCATTAATGGGATTATGCTCATTCATCAAATGACTGAAATAGGAATTGAAAAAGTATTCTTCCCATTTTTCAGTAAATTCCTCCACCGAAGCCGAATTTTGAATATCAATATTAACCGTTCCCATACATACATTTCCGTTTTCATACACATTGAAAAACGGAGCATAAAAAAGTGAAAATTTCTCTGTCGGTCTTCGGTTGCTTGACAGCGCAAAAATTTTCAGACTTCGTTTATTCGCCAACCAAATCAATGCAGGAACTTCCGCTTTTCCGTTCGGGATTTCCAAATTTTCACTAAAATAAAGTTGTCGTTTTCCTGCTTTTGTGTACCAAATTACTGAACCGTTTTCGCTCGGATTAATGTGTAAAATATAGGTTGGTAAAATACCTTTTGGTTTTAAAAACTCTTGTTTTTTTTCTTTTTTTGTAGTTAGATTTAATGATTTTGCCAATGTTTTCGCTTCTCTTTCCGTCAATGGATGGGCGTTGATGGGGTTTCCGTTTTTATCCATATCAAAATGTTCCACATAAGTATTTGGGGTTCGTTCATCAGTCTGATAAAAAACCAATGCCGTTTTCGGGTGGTAAAGTGTTCCGAATTCGTGGGTTATATCTTTCATTTTTAATTATTTTTTATAGTTTCAGAGTTATTTTTAATATCTGATTTTATTGTGATTTTAAATTAAATTCCAACTTCAAGCTAATAGCCAAAAGCCAATTGCTAAAAGCTATTTAGAATGTAAATCAGTTCTTCAATCAAAGGGAAAATTTGGTTTTCAAAATCGAGGTTTTTATCTGAAATATTGCTTCCGTCAAATTTTTTAATGATAATCGGCTCTTCAATTATCCTACATTCATTAAATTCAGAATTAACCGTTTCAAAAAGCGTTTGAAAAATCACACCTTTAGCTTCAGAACAAAAAGAAATATATTTGTCCATTGATATAATTTCATCGCTTTCATATTCGTCTATTTCTCCTTTTGCTTGAGCATTTCTGCGAATGTTTTCGTTCGGATATTGCTCATAAAGTGAAAATATTTTACTCGCCAACGTAAAACAATCATTATCAAATTGGTCTTTGGCTTTAAAGGTTTTTAAATGGTCTTTAAACCGACTTAAATTATGTTGATTGTAAATTTTCTGTTCCATAAAATCGCCAATCTGTTCCGCTTTTTTGATTTCTGATAAATAAGTTTGCATTTCCTCGTTTTCTTCATCCGAAATCATCCATTCCGAAACCATTTCGTACATCCAAAACAAATAACTTTCTCGTTGTCTGTAATATGGAATTTCCGCAATATGATAGAGATACGAGCAAACCGATTTTAGAAGCTTTACAGCGTTTTTTCGCTTGATATTTTTGGATAATCGGTATAACGGAAGTATCGGAATATAGTACAAAATAGAACCCGTATTGTACCGTTCTTCGCTTGTGAAATAAGTCTTTCCTTTTTCCTCTATCAATCGAATTCCTTCCCAATTTCTTACTTTATTTTTGAGTTGCTTCTGAACATCGTCCAATGCTAATGCTATGTTGTAAGGAAATTCAAACTCCTTTGTAGATTTTATATTTAAGTTGTAATGTTCTGCCAAAAGAGAAAGGGACTGATAAAAATCCCTTTCTCTCTTGATGTTTTTTCTTTGATTTTGAATTAAAGTTTGTTCTGATGAAGTTGATTTTTGTAAATCATTTTCTTTCAATTTTGGAAGAAATGTGCATTTCAAAAAACCATTGGAAGTTGGTTTATTGGAACTGATTTCCGTTTGTCCTTTCGTATTTCGTTCGCATCTTTCGGGCGTTTCATCCAATCTGCAAATTCGCTTAATTGTCGGTGCAATTGTTTTTGCTTTTCTTCTTTGGGCATTTTTATTTTCCCCGATATGGTTTTTCGTTGCATAGATTTTCATAAATGATGATTGATAAATGATAAATGATTGGTTGTCGGTTTGTCAGCGTTTAGTTTGTAATTCTATCAACTGACAACCAACAACCGTCAACTAATTTTACCCTTTCGTTCCCATCACACTTTCAAATTTGTATTGAATCATATCATCTTTGATATGTGGTGCGGAAACTTTTGCGGTGGTTAAAATTGGGTAAGTGTTGGCGTAAAAATTCATTACCGATTCTACGCTCCATTTCGGTTCGGGGTCGGTCAATCGGACTTCTTGTCCGTTGTCTTTGAGTATAAAAACTCTTTGTAATTGAGTTGCGAGTAACATAATTTTAGTGTTTGATTAATGGCTTTTGATTAATGACTTTCAGTTTGAGATTGGCTTTCAGTCAGATTTTCCGTAAAAAGACTTGGTGCAAAATGTCTTTCGTATTCGTCCTGCTTTTTGCGGATAATTTCTGCGTAGTCGGGAAATTCCGACACTTTTGGGAGTGCCGACCACGCTTCTTTGTATTTGCCCTCTTTCTCTAATTCTTCGGCTTTTTGGAAAATTTCTTTGTACTTCTTTTCTTTGGCTTCCTTTTCTTTTTTCTCCTTATCAGATTTTTCTTTTTCCATTGCGGAATTTTGTTTGGCTTCTTCAAGTTGTTTCATAAAACTTTCCATATCCACCATTAATCCCGAAGCGGTTTGCATTGGTACAGAAATATTTTCAAAAAATCCATTATCCAAATCTTCCGCTGTTCCTCTTAAATTCAATGGTGGAATGGTATTTTTCGCTGTATCTCCGCATTGCTCGTTTTTGAGCAATACGGAAACAACAAAATTGTTTTCTGTGGTTGGGGTAAATGTGATTTGCAAATCTCCCGAAAGGTTCATTTTGGCTATTTGTCTGAAAAAATTGGTTTGCATATTTCTATATTTTTATAAGTGATTTTTTATTACTTCTTTCGTAATTAATCTTGTACCCATTGGTTTGAATGATGCCCTCCAACAAGTTTCTTGCTTTTTTAGCATCTAAGTCGTCTTCTTTGGTCATATCAAAACAATGTAACTTTTCAAATTCTGTAATCATTTTAGCAATAATGATTAATGCTTTATGCTCCGTTTTATTGGCGAGATTGCTCATTCTGTTTCGATTTTAGTTTTATTAATTTTTCGTGCATATCTGTCCAGTAGCTATTCACCCTTTTATCTAAATCTGAAAATCCGTCATTGATGTGTTCATACTCTTTGTATTCTGCTGTTATTCGGATAGCTTCATCTAAATTGGTTACCTTTATTTGACAACCGTTTAAATCTGTTATTTTCATCACTATTGAGTTAATTGGTATAATGAAAATTCTTCCGTCCAAAATTCTTCACTCGTGTGTTTTCCGAATACGTTGTAAATGGCGTTTCCGTTTTAAAAACCTGCATTTGGTAACAATGCAGATTGTTTTCTAGTAAAGTGAAATTTTTAAAATCCTCTTTTTCTAATTCAATAAAAACTTGGTTCTTTTCTGAAAGCCATTCTTTAAATTCGGGGTATTTTTCTTCCGAAAATTTGAAAAATTCTACATTGGTATCTGCATAGTTTAACCATTTTAAATCGTAATCGTTTTCAACCACTTTTACGGCTTCCAGTCTTTTCTTTTGATTTTGTTTCCAGTCTTTATTTATGTTGATAATAGCAAAATTGCAGTCATCCCATTCGCTGTTGGTCATTGCTTTTATCAGTAAATATTCGGTGGGTTTTGTTGATGTTTTCATTGGGTTACTACTTTAATTTGGTATTTATTATTGATTTTTCTTCCTAAAAGGATTTCTAAAATTTCGGTGTCGCTGTTGTAAGTTTCGCCCTCAAAAAGATAATTATCGGTTTCTTCGTCATATTCGTACTGCTCAAAATCTTCATCTTCGAGATAGATGTCTTGAAGTGTTCCGTTGTAGTACCTTGCTTGTCCATAGATTAGATTTCCCATTTCTTCGTAATCCTGCACAAAATCTACTTTGTAATGTTTTGCTATTTCTTGTACGATTTCAATATTGGGCGACCATTTTGTTTGATACTGAAACACTTCTGTATTATTGTCATCAGAATACAAATCGAAGAAATATCCGTCATTGTGTTGATTTACCCACTCGGGAAGTTGCCCTTTTTGTTCCTGCTGTTCTTTGGTTGCCATTGCTTGAAACAACCATTTTATTTGTTCAATTGCTTCGGGACTTCCCTCGAAAACAACTGTGTTACTGCACCAGTTTGCCATAATTTCTGATTTTTAAAGGTTCTGCATTTTCGTAAATGTAAGTACCGCTTGTTTTGAAAGGATTTGCTCCCTCCGTCATTCGGATTTCTGATTGAAAAATCTTGGAGATTCTTCTCGCATAGAGTACTGCGGTGGTTCTGTCGCAAAAGACTCGATAATATACGGCTACATCTTCCCAATCTATTTTATTGTTTCTGTGTTTTACTTGAAAATTAAATTGTGTTTCCATATTTTTGAATTTTAAAATGGTAAATCATCCTCTGTTTCTTCTGCAAAAACATTAGAATTTTCAGAAGTTTCGATAGATTCATTGTAATTTTGTGATTTCTGTCCACTTCCGTGAAATTTTATCCGTGAAGTATTGAAGTTTAGCCCCGACTTTATTTCTCCGTCCTTTCCTATCCACGCATTACTGCTTATTCTTCCCGATAACTCCACCAAAGTTCCTTTCGTAAGATATTCAGCTATCTTGGCACTTATCCAATAAGAGCAATTGTAATAGGTGGTTTGCTCTTTTTTCTCGCCTTGCTTGGTTTTGTAGCTATCATTGATGGCTACTGAGAAATTCACGACTTGTCTGTCGTTTTTTAAGGTATTGATTTCTGCGTTTCTTGTAATTCTTCCTACGATTGTGTTCATAATTTTTCGATTTATTTTGTTAATTTTTTAGTTGATTGTTGGTTGAAATTTTCGAGTGAATTGATTTGGTATCGAGGACACTCGGCTTCTTTTATTCTTTTCTTTTTGGTAAAACTATTATTTGGCTTTATTTTTTTGTTGGTTTTTCCGTTGATGTCAAAGAACGTCTGCTGTTAAATTGATTCGTATAACTGAGGTTCCGGCTTTTTCTTTGCTGATGATTACAGGACAGCATCAGGCACACAAAACCCGATTCAATTCCCGTAATTGCTTACAAGTTTTGAATCGGGCTAGAAATCTTTTTGTCTGAAGGATTTAGGAGTGTCTGAAAAAATTATTGGAACTCGTGGAAAGAATTTTTGTAGAAACCCAAAAAGATTTTTTTGAGTGAATGATGCTGTCCTACATTTGCAATAGTAAAAAGCCAAACCACAGTTTGAAGCGATTTGGCAGATGTTTTTTGATTAGGAAAAATTAAGTTAAAATATGTGGATAAAGGTTTTTCAATGATGAGCTATCAAGTCAAAATAATTTATAAATGTCTTTTAAAGAAAATCTATCATTTTTAAATATTTGTGTTTATAGGTAAGATTTTTTTTCTAGAATTTGCTTAAAATTATAGTATGTCGAAGTTAAGATGATACTACAAGATAGAGTAACACCTAGTAAAAAATCTATCATTTGTTCATAATATTACATATAGAAAAATTAATCAGTACATAATGAAGCAGAAGATGAAAGCCAAATCGAGTTGAAAATTTTAATAACTCCTAAATAAATGAAAGAAAGGTTATCTAATTCTCGTTTATATCTCTACATTATGAAGAGATAACAAAATAATAGTAGATTTTTAATTTTTACTTACCAAACGTAGTATCAAAAATCAAAACATCAGTGTTGGGAATCTCCTCCATCATATTTCCTTTCTTTAGATATACTTTCCCGGTCTTGAAATCTTCGCTCATCCTCAAATGAATCTCAAACTCCTGCTTTCCTATCTTCTCATAAAAATCCCTGAACTGTTTTACCAATTCTTGTTCTCGCTTTCTATACTGCTCATACTTAAACTTACGAAACTCAAAATCTTCCGAATTCCCAGGATAAATGCGAATGGTAAATGATCTGCCAGCAGATGTTTCAAACTTCCCGTCTATTTCTGTAGGGATAGGCTTAGGAACTGGGGTGCTATAATAATCTACATCTGCTCCCCAAGCTTCTTCTGCATTAATAAAATTGGATCCTCTGTCATCTTTCTGCATTGCAATAGCAAGATTCTCAAAACCTTCTGCCTGTACAGTATATTTCCAAGGATATTTTATACTGATGTCGTCCCAAATATGCAAACTGATAGATTTATTAGCAATCTCCTGTTGTGTTTGTAGGGGCATGCTTTTAATAAAATCTACAAGATATTCGCTTCTAGTTTCATCCACATTATACCTCATAACTTCTTTAAAATTAGCAATTAGCAACTCTTGCCCTTTATATATCCCCAATAACTCTCTGATACCTTCTGCATATGCATACAACATAACCCTTCCTCCAGGAATCGGTGCTACTTTAAAACTTTGAGAATCTGTATTATGAAATAGTTTTTTGATCCGCTCACTATCGAGCTGAAAAGTTCCTTTATAAAATTTATCTTCTGCATAAGAAAACCACTCGAGGCTCATCTGAGAAGGTATTGCTCGGTAATCTTCTACCGTAATAGTACCAGAATCACCAAGCAAACCACTTTGCATATAAATATCAGATTGTATCCCGGCTATAACTTCATTTTTTTCATCATAAAAACCTCCTGAAAGGATTAGCATATGGTAACCTTCGTCTGCTGTAGTCTCCACGTTCCATTTGTATTTATCGTTCATATTATTGATTTTATCGCATTGGGAAAATAACAGAACCATCAATGCAAGCATTAGTATTTTTTTCATAGTCTTAGTTTTATCCTTCCAAAACATCTCTGTCCGGATTTCCGTTTTTATCATACCTACCGCTCATAGTCCAATCATCATCTTTATTGGAGCGGTGCAGATACTTGTTACGCACCCACATCAGCTGGTCGTGTGAAAGGGTTACATTAAGAGAATTGATCCCGTCATTAGCAATGGCATAGTTATACAGCTGGTTCTTTATAGGTTCTAATTCTCCTTTTACACTGTAATCTTTCTTTATCTTTTCATCTTTAAAAGGCATCTTTGCGTACTTTTCACAGAATGCTTTCATAATGGCAAGAGGGATATATTGATAGGTATTAGAAATTCCTTTCTTTTTTTGGTTAAGAGAAACATCTTCCCGTACGCCGTAAAGCTTATGCACGTAACTGAATGTATGGTTTCCTAATTTTGAAAAGTTGCTTTTAGTTTCAGTTTTTATTTTGAACTGGTTGGAGCGATACCATCCTTCTTTTTCATATCGTTTTTTAATCTTTTCTAGGTTTTGTGTACTTGCATTCTTATCATAAGTTATTTCTTCACCTAAGTATCGCTCCTCTGGATCACATTCTCCGTATCCTCCTCCTATATCTGAATGTACCCCCGGCATTCTAAGTTCATAGCCCACACCCGCCTTGATACAACTAGTAATATCTGTCAACTTAAAATTACTTCGATACTCATCTGCCGCTGCTAACTGAACCACTTTTTTCGCTTTTCCTCCGATATCCAGATTTAATTCGTATACATCATTTATATGCATAACACCAAAAGAAGCTACAGTATCGAACAAACCAATAAAATTAAAACTGATATCTTTTTTGTTTTTTAGTTTCAGCCCAACTTGTATGAATACTTCTTGGGACATAAAATACCGCGCAGCCGCAGCACCACGGCTAAAACCAAATACGTTAATAATTACTTTACCTATTTCTAGGTTCTTACTAAAATACTTATCTTTAGCTGCTTTTTTCATCTGCTCAATTCCGCTCTGTACTTTAGTTTTAATCCCACGCATGTATATTAGTATACTTTCTCCCATAGCTCCACCTGGAAAAACCTGATCACTTTTTTTATCATATGTACCAATACCTTCCGTATAAATACTGATGATGTTCTCCTCTGCCTTTACTATATTATTCATATATAGCAATGCCACATTAGAATAGAAGTTCATATAACTGTCGTCTTTCTTATTACTTTTTCTATCAAAAACGCCTACGAGCTCTTTATCTGGTTCTACTCTCGACTTAGTATTTGTCATATTGTTCATAGTCCCATCAAAGAACATATTAAATGTGACATCTACTTTTTTCTTATCTTCTTTTTTTGGTGTGGTGTCTGGTTGTTTTACTACTACAGGTTTACTAGAAACGGGTGGTTTTATATATTGTTCCCTTTCGTTTTTTACTTTTAACTGTATGCCATCTTCTATTCTATTGATATGACTTCTGTATACAACCTTTGCATAATATTCGTGCTCAGACTCGAAATCATTCAATTTCTTTTGATATAAATGGATGTTGTTGAAATACAAGTATGCCACACCATTTTTATTAATAGCAGAAGTGGTATATGTATCCATATAACGAGAGCTATCCCCATGTCCATCAGCATATTCATCCTCATAAATAGTGACAGATAAAGTGTCACCAACAGGAATATTGATGGTTTTGATAACCAATTGTACTTTATCTAAATATCCTACGGTTCTCCCAGCGATATCTCTATCATACTGATCCTGCCATTTGAGAGACAAAATTTTTGGAGTTCCTGCTAAAATGTTTAGAGTGACAGAATATGATGTAACATTACTATTTTGTTTTGTTCTAGCAATTAGCTTTACTGACTGTCCTGCCAAAGTATTTCCGAATTTGAATGTTCCTGTAGTGTTTTTTTTTAACGACTTTGTACTTTGTTGTATTTCCCATTCAAAAACAGAAACTAACTTACCTGAATCCGTAATAAGGGTGTATTTATATTCCTTGTTGGTAATAGGTTTTATCTCACCAGTAATTTTCATTTTTTGCAAATTTAAAGTGTAACATATGTATCATCGTTCTCATTATCCTCTTCCTCTAAGCTTAGAAACGGACACAATTCTGCGACAGCCTCTTTATTTGCATTCTTCACATTCTGTGAAGAAACTTCAGCAGTTTGCCCATGTTTAATAATCGTGATACAATCTTTGCTTCCGATAGGGCAGGTTGCTTTGCTATCCTCCAATAAAGCTTTTCCTTTATTGTCTTCCAAAGTAATTTTTTCATAAAACCCGCTCCATTCTGTTACAACTACTTGGCATGGGTTATTATTCATCTTGGCACAGCTTCCAAAGGTATTTTTCTCAAAGGTTTTGCCAATGTCCTTATGAGTTGCCATCAATTTTTCGCTCCCATCTTTATCGTTGATATAGCGTTTGCTTTGGGTCAATACCTTAAGTTTATCCGGCGTAGTTCCGAAATTGCATTTGCACAATGCTCCTTGGCAAACTAAATGTTTCTGGCTCATGCTATTTTGTGTTTCTTATTTATACTTGTTCGTAACATTCAAATGTTACTTTTTTATGATAGTTGGGAAAATGATATCCCATTTTTCCATAAATGGCAAATATGCTGTTGTCCTTAGAGTTCAACTTATAGATGAAATCAAAATATTCCTTGCTTTTAACTTCTTCATTTTGTAAATCTTCTAATTTGTTAGAAAAAATATTATTTACACTTTTACCTTCCGCTTTTATCAATATTTTTTTTGTTGCAGACATTTCTTCCCCAATAGACAATGTAATTTCAAATGGGATTGTTTTTTGCTCACTCATAAAAGGTATTTCCCAAAGAAATGTATGTTTTTTGTCTTTATTAAAGGTTTCATACAGCGGTATGAAATAAAACAAGTAAAAAAGGCTGTCTTTTATCTTATTTAATGTTCTGCTTTTACTTTTTAATTGATTCCCTATTTTTTTTATAATATCCTCAGTAGTTTCTCCTTTGTAATAATCCTCAAGTTCAGGTTTTAATTTTAACCATCGGTTTAATATCTGCTGTTGGTTGTTGATTTCTTTTATAGAACCATTATCAAAGAGCTCTAACTCCAAGGGAAACATAATATCTCCAACTTTGTCTGCAACTTGCTCAACAATTAAGTCTGGTCTCTGATTGTTGAGATAAACTTTATGTCGTTTAATTTCTACTTTGCTATTATTCTTTTTTATTTCTACTTCATAATGAATTTTCAATTTTTCTTCTCCATTCTGAAATGTCTTTTGAATAATTCCATAACGTCTGTCAAAAGAATTTCTATCATCTAATGTGTGTTTACTTTTGTACTTTACATAATTTCCTCCTTTCGGATTGAATATTTTTTCTCTCAGCTCTTTATCTTCTGGTGGAACATAAATAATACTTACATGTGCCGGTATATCATGACCTATTAAATCTTCCAAAGGACAATGGATATTGTGGTATCTCTTAAGTTGTTCTTCCGTTAGTTTGAAGAAGTTTGCCAACTCTTTAAGAGTTGTGCCTTTAGATATTTTGCAGGTTTTTGGAGAGACTACATTCATATTTGAATCTTATAGAATAATTTGAAAACTTTTACTATAAACAAGACGTTTTCAATAAATTTTTGTTTTTATATTCTTGATTTCTTTATATATAAATTTAAACACTTAATCTATTCAGGCAATACAGAAAATAAGGCAAGCCTTCTTCATAAACCAATGGTTTCTTTTTCTGCATCCTTTTTTACTCGCGTTTTATAACAAAACATTTCCATTTCTCTTACATGTAGACTAAAATTCAAACCTATACTTCTCAATAACCAAGTCAATTCATTCATCGCAAATTTCCATGTGTGTCAATCTTTAAGGTAAATAAATTTTTTAAAATTGTTCCGGCATTGAAACCTTCCTTTGTTTCGTAGGTTGCGCTAATTTTTCAATAAACTTTTTAGATTTTAATTCTATTATCATTTTTTCTTTATTATTCTTATCATAAAACTTTAAAATTGCATCTTTAGGAATCAATGTGTTATCTTCGCTCATTCCAGAATGAATTATTTTCTGGATTGATCCATTGACATTATAAAACGTTTCATCCTTAGCTACTAAAAATTTTGAGCCATTGAACCTGTATCGTTGATGTTCCATACTTTTTTCCTGATCATTATAAATGTATAAATCTTCAAAATATGGTTCTCTTTTTTTATTGAATCTAACTTCATTAATCAGTCTATTTTTACTATCATATAAGTATACATTTCCTACTTCGTTTTGAGTAATTTTTCCATTGCGATAGAGGTAAGTACTACATTCTTCGAATGATTTTGGTACAGTAAATTCCCGATATTCTTCAACGCAAATCGTTTCTGTATTTTGAAGTTTATTAAAAGTGTATTTATAGATTTGTATTAATGTACTTGTTTTCTGTGAGTCTATGAATGTAGATTTTGAGATGGTTTTAAGAAGTTTATTTTCTTCATTAAATGTTTTTTCAATTACGTCACTTCCAATTTCTTTGCCTCCTCTCCAAACTTTTGTAACAATCTTCTCATATCCCTTTGAATAAGTATGTGTTTTCTCACTAAATAGTGTTAAATATTCCTTGTCTTTAGAATTAGTAGAATTATACTCTCTGACAACATCCAATCTATTATTTTCATCATACTTGTAAAATTCTTTTCTATTAAGAACAAAATCAGAGTCATAATAAGAAACATTTTTTTCGTTTTGAGAAGAATCTATTTTTTTAATTGAGTATAATTCAAAATTCTGATCCTTAGTTGCTTCAGAAATTAGCTTTTGATCATCAATAGAAAGTTTATATACTTTTTCTTGCCCCTTTGACTCACAGGAATTAAGTATAATAAAAAAAGATAGAATTTGTAATATTTTCATGTTGGGTTTTTGTTAAAACATAGTAGTGGTCTAATTGATAGTTTTGCCATTTTAATTATTAATTAATATCCTAATTTTGAATGAGTCGTGTTTCTCCAATTTATTAATGTATCTACGTTATAAAATATTTGTGACTTAATTTCATGCTTTGATAATGATAGATAATTTAAACAAGAATCCTTTTTATTGTATATTTTCAATGTAACAAAATAACTATCAGAATTTTCGTCGTACTTATTTTTTAAGATTTTTGTAAGGAGTTCTTCTGAAATTTCGATTAATTTAAATCAAAAGGAATGAGAG
The DNA here is from genome assembly GCF_057180445.1 of Chryseobacterium sp. HNCC26DJ239. Classification (NCBI taxonomy): domain Bacteria; kingdom Pseudomonadati; phylum Bacteroidota; class Flavobacteriia; order Flavobacteriales; family Weeksellaceae; genus Chryseobacterium; species Chryseobacterium sp. HNCC26DJ239. The sequence continues at coordinate 75,451 of NZ_JBXUGJ010000008.1, read as the reverse complement.
AAATTAGTCATCATAATGAAATCTAATATTCCTTTTCTTGCAAATAGCTTCTATTTCTTTGTAATTTTTAAGTTTTAAACCTTTTGCATCAACAGTTTCCAAATTTGGGGCATTTAAAATTTCAAGTGGAAATTCTGTGAGTTGAGTTCCTGAAACATTTATCCAATCCAAATTTTTAAGATTTCCTAAACATTTGGGAAGTTCTTTTATTTTTGTATTTTCTAAAACTAAAAATTTCAATTGTTTTGAATTGCACAACTCATCTGGCAGCGATTTCAAAGGATTATTTCCAATATCAAATGTTTGTAAATTTTCTAATTTTCCTATTAAAGGAGAAATAGTTTCAATTTTATTATTTTCTAGTTTCAAATAATTCATTTTTTTTAAATTATAAAATGAATGAGGTAGTGATGAAATTTCATTATTTTGAATATTTAATTCTATTAAATTAGACATACTTCCAATATTTGAAGGAAGCAATTTTACTTTTTTATTTTTCTCGTTCACGACAAGAAAGATTCCTACCTTATTAAATTCGCATATCCAATTGGGAATAGATGTTACTTCATTCATTCCAATATTTTTGACATAATTTTTGAGGCGTAAGTATGTAAGTGAGTCTCTCTTATCCCATAATGAATCTAAAACTAAGGTTTTAGTATCTACAAGAGGATACTGTCTTAGTATTTTTTCTTTTTCATCAAACGGCGGCTTGCTATATTTTTGGCAAGAGATCAATAAAGGCAATAGAAATAAAAGGTTTATAATGATTTTCATATTTTTAAATCATTTAAATATATTGCATAAATATAATGAGAAAGTGTTTCCCTCTTGTAATCATCTAAATCTTCAACAGACCTAATCAATAAAAAAGCTTCTTTTTTTCCTTTACTTTCATTAATAAGATATGATTCGAAATTCACTGATTTTCTATCATATTCTTTATACTCTTTCTTTAAGATTTTTGTAAGAAGTTCTTCCGAAATTTCTATAAAGGAGAACCCTAGATTATAATTTTTATTAATCCCAGAATTAACTTGTTCCATTACTTCTTTTTTGCCAGTTTTGATTGCTTTTTGCAATTCTTTATTCCAAGTTTCAATAAATAATTCATCATCTTCTTGTTTCATTCTACTCACAATATCCGTAACAAAGGGTGGTGTAAAAGGCAATGGCGGTCGCTCTCCGTTAGCAGCAGCCACAAGAATATCAGCTACATCACAGATGGCATCCCAAAGAGGGGTAAGCTCACCAACAGTTTTAAAAACTTTGGCTACACCTCTGTTGGCTTGTGCTTCCAGTTGGTTAATACCTCTGCTGGTTACTCCCGGTCTAAAATTTCCACGGTTTATTCCTGCCATCACCTCTGCGCTGTATCGCCCGTCTATGTCAGAAACCGTATATCTATGGAAGCGGTTGGTGACACCTCTGGTTCCGTCATTAAAAATCAATTGACCTTTATTCATCTTACGAACTGCAATTTCATACGAACGCTTACTCCACTTGTCCATTTCATCAGGTTCAAAGGAGCCACCACCTCCTTCAGAAAAGAAGTTCTTTATTGTGTCTATATCCCCTACAATGCCTTCGGCTTCATCCATTATTTGTTTATGAATAGGCTCTTTAATATTAACATACCACGGGTTGCCATCTTCTGCAGAGTAAAGTGCAGGAAGCTTATGCTGCTCAGATGCTTGTACAAAAATAATAGGTTCTACCAAAGGAGGCGGCTTCACTTTCAAGTAATCAGATTCCATTTCTGGAAAATGTAGAACTTCAATATAATTTTTGGAATCAATATATGTCGCTCTGAAGTACAATTCAAGATCTCTGTCGTGCTCTTCAGAAATCATTTTAATAAGACTATCACCCCCTAAAACAAGTTTTATAACCACTTTTTGTTCAGAATCGATGTCCCAATGTTCTTTAGAGTATGCTGTACCCTCCTTATCATAAGACATTATCGAAATCTTATCATATCCTTTGAACTTATCTGTCTCAAAGCCAAGAATATAATAGAATAGGGAAAAATCCTCAAAATCCCTTAATTCCATCTTCACTTGACGTTTGGTATCGTTTTGCGGAATATTTTGCGTCTGCAGATGAAACTTTACTTTCTCTCCTATCGTAGCTTCCTTTATGGGTTTATCATTATCATCCGTCCACCAACCTTTTACAAAATAATGTCCTACAGGTGGTGGATCCTTTGGTTCTCCAATAGTAGTTCCGCCATCCGCTGTGAAGTGACTACCTTTTCCCGCATATGCTGTGAATTTGTCAGTATAAACGGTCCAGGTTTCACACTCAATACTATTGGTTCCTCCTACAGTCCTTGTAATCTTTCCTCCTGCCATAATCAATGTAATTTTGAATTTTCTCCACTATTATTACCAAAAGTACCTTTTGTATGAACTTCGTTTTTATTTTCAGAAACAATTTTCTTTTCTTTAGATTGATCTGAAACTTTCTTTGCTTTAGACTTTCTTTCACCTTGCGCAACTTCCATAATGTTAGCAGCTATTAAAGAATAATCAGCTATGGCATTTTGCATCATCATTGCTCCCGCAAAACTGCTATGGTTTGCACCTGCATTTTCAGAAATATTCATTCCAGCTGACGATGTAATGTTCATTCCAGCAGTAATTGTTACGTTTTCCCCCGCAGTAAAAGTCATATTCTTCGGTGCATTCAAATTGATATTTCCAGCACCATCCATTAGATAAGTATTTCCGCTTGGGTCTTCGATAAATACAGAACCTTCCGCATCATTTAAAATGATCTTGGTTCCGCTTCGTGTATGAATCACTTTCTTATCGTTTCCACTTGTATGATATGAACTCGTTTCTGAGCCATTATAATGCGTTCCCATTACAAAAGGTTTCTCTGCATTTCCGCTTTCAAAACCAACCAAAACTTCCTCTCCAATCTCAGGAATAAAATGAAATCCTTTTCCTGCTCCGGAGTGGGGCTGTATCAATCGTATCCAAGGTGTCATTTGGTTTTTATCTTCCTGCCAAGGGAATTGTACTCTCACTCTGCCCATTCCCATTGGGTCGTTATTGTCTACAACTCTTGCAGACTGGGCTTCACATTTAGGAAAAGCGTCGGTGTCAATGTATGGTGCTGCATTAAACAAATCTGGGATTGCCGTAAATTCGTTATAATATTCACTAGGATCGTGAATGTGTTTAATATCAATGATGCGGTAGGTTTCCATCGCTTTACCATTAATATCCGAAAGTTCCACACGACCTCCGATTCTTACCGCAGGATTGTAGCTTCGGGCTTTGATGTGCATCAGGTTTTCCCGTTTTTCTTTTTCTAAACGAAGTGCTTGTTGCAGTTCCCATTCTGATCCGCTGCTGATTCCCGTATGGTTGAAGTGCATTTTTGGCTTCTTTTTGAAGATACTTTTCGAACGGTTGATGGCAACACTTTGGAAAAGATTTGCCTTGAACTCGCTTTTCTGAGATGCGCCGTCTTTTTCTATTTTGGCTCCGCTTTCGGCATCGTAACTCATCAAACCAAAATCCTGCGCTCCGATTTTTAAAGAAAAGGTAACATCCATTAAATCATCACCTTCTCGTAGTTTTAGGGTAGGTTGTGTTCCTGCTCCGAAAATCAGCTCTTCGCCATTGTAATAGAAAAACTCGCCGTGGCGTATTGCAAGCCTACGAATGAACTGATAATCTGATTCTTTGTACTCAACGGTAAAGGGATGAGCATATTTTACATTGGGTAAATCTACTTTCACTCGGGCTTCCCTTGGATAAATCTCACAAACTTCTTTGATGATTTGCTCTAAAGTTTTATCTTCAAAGCTTTGGCAATCCTGTCCGCTTTCCAATAGGATACTAGGGGAAAATCCTGTAATAATCAAATCACCATAACCACCACCTTCATTCTTCGCATTATCAATACCGCCAATAACTCCGCTGAACGATTGCTGAATTTTTCCCCATTGCCAAAAATTAATTGTAATGTTGTTGCCAAGAATATTTTTGGAATTTTCCAGCACATAGCCTTTAAAACTATCTAAAGCATCATCTGGAACGATGATAGAAAAAGTATCGTGATCTGCTGTTTTCTGATGAAGTTCAGTATTATAGCTGTTTTCTAAAAGAAACTCTTTGCCATCCATCATAAACAGGCAGTAAATATTAGGATTTTTAGGGTCATTCAGCTGTTCTTTGAAAGATCGTGATGTCCCGAATATTGAAGGATCAAAAGGTTCGTTTTCCATAATTGTAGTTTTTTAATATGAGTAAAATTTGATATAAAGTTATGGTTCTTACCATTTCAGTAATAGAAGTTCATCTTTAATAAAATCATAAAAACGCTGTTGATGGGGAAGGAAAAATGAATTTTCAAGGAGTTCCCGAAGATCTTTTTCTTCTAAAACACATCCAATGCCTCCATCTTCAAAATTGATAGAGTCTCCAGGCTTTTCGAATGAAACATTTTCAGAAACGCCTTTTCTTAGTACCATTCCTTTCGGAGTGCACAGAAGGTTTTTTCCATCCTGGTAAATAAGTCTTTTTTCTTTCGGATAGTATGAAAAATGTTTGTCTGCAAAATGATTATGTATAAATAATTCTTCTCCTACAAAAGCTTGAATATTTATTTCCGCTCCTTGATAAAGTCGGTGTTTTTGCTGAATACCTGTCCATTCAAATTTCAATTCCGCCATTAGTTTTTACTATTTGACCGTCCAGAACTTTTCGTGGTGGGCTCCGTTCACATTAAAAGATTTTGCCATCAGATGCATTTCGATTTGTAAAGGCTCATTATTATTCGAATCAAAATGTTCTGTGAATTGCACACAGAATGCTTTTTCAAAAACAAGTTCCTGCAATTTGCTCATTGCATCTCTTCGGTAGTAAACAATTTTTCCATTTTTCACTTGGCTATGATCGAGCATCCAGCTTAATAATTCGGGATTCCCTGTGCTTTCGATACGAATGATGATTTCGCCACCTTTTGGCATTCCTTTAGGCTTCCCGGTAGTGTCTATTGGCTGTACAAATTTGTATTTGCATTCCAATATATTGTAGGTATTCCCGTCTAATTCTAATTTTGATAAAAATGACATATTTTATTTGTTGCTTGATGGTTGTCTGATGATAGATTTTAACTAATCTTTTTTTAACAATTTGCATAAAATAAAAAATGGGCAATCATTACATTACCCATTTTTGTTAGATGAGTTACACCCACTCGTTGATATACTTCCCAGTTCCCATTTCAAGCTCTCTTGCAGAAATGGTAAAAGTTTCAGTGAGAGGATTATCTCCAGATGCATCAAATTTTTCTTTATGCTTTACAAGATAAGCTTCTGAAAATTTAAGCTCTTTCAACGTAGCATCATTATCCCTTTTATAGAATACAACACTTCCATCTTTTCTTTCGAACGAATTGGTCATCCATTCAAATAAATCTGTTTCTCCCGTACTTTCAACGGTGATATCTATTTTCCCGCCTCTTGTAATCGTAGATGGTCTTCCCGTAGCATCCGTTTCCTGGAATAAACCGTAGTTTATGCTTAATACGTTATAGTTTTTTCCTGCTACTTTTAATATGGATTTAAATGACATAATTGTAAAATTTTAATTGTTATGAATAGAATTTGTGTTTTTAAAATTCTTTACAAAAATGAACTTACAGATGATAAGAATATCGTTAAAATTGGTGTATTTTTAATCCCTATCTATACAATAAGATTAATTCAATTGATAAAGAAATTTAATGGATTTGTTTGTGAATAAGGACTACACCCACTCATTGGTATGCTTCGCATTTCCTAACTCGATTTCTTTTGCCGAAAGAACAAAAGTTTCTGTTAATGGATTATCTCCCGATGCATCAAAGTTTTCGTTGTATTTTACGATGTAAGCTTCCTTGAATTTAAGCTCTTTTAGTGTAGCATCGCTATCTCTTTTCACAAATCTCACGCTTCCGTCTTTTCTTTCAAATGAATTGGTCATCCACTCAAAAAGATCAGTCTCGCCAGTGCCTTCTACTGTAATGAAGATTTTACCGCCACGGGTAACGGAAGAGGGTCTTCCTGTTTTGTCGGTTTCCTGTAGCATTGCGTATTCTACAGATAGTACGTTACGCTTTTTTCCTGCGTACTCTAAAATGGTTTTAAATGACATAATAAATATATTTAAAGGTTTAAATTTTACTACTACCAAAAATGGAATATATTCTGATCTGTGTGTTTTTCATCATTTGTAATTTTTGCATCAAACCAATATGGAATATATACCCTGAGGATATTAAAATAATTCTAAGATTTCGCTCTTTTATAGAAATATTTATAAATCAAATGTAGAGATATTTTTTAATTCTACAAATACTTTTAAATCAATTTTACTTAGTCAATTATTACATAATCAGATTGTTGTGAAAAAAATCTGTAACATAAAGAAGATATTAAATAATAAAACTCTCACATAAATGAAAAACACAATATTTATCTGTAAAAATAAAATACTATCATTAAAGTATTCACAAAATGAAAATTTCGCAATTTATTTGCCTTTGTAGATAAATATCTACAAAATTTATTCATTGAATGCTTGTTTTGTTTCAGTTATTCTTTGGTTTCACTAAATTAATCTCTAAATATCTGAACTAAATAATGGTTTTAAGAATTTTTTTTGACAATCAGATGCTTTTTTTTACACAAAAATTTCGATTGATGTCCCATTGGGGGTGATTCTAATTTTTATTATATTAGAAGAAAACGCATTCAGAAAACAAGATGTTTCTTTGTCAAGAACCATAATTTTGATTTGCAAAAAAAACTATAAAAAAAGCATAGAAGCAAAACCGCTTCTATGCTAAAAAAACACAAATGATGAAAAATAGAAATAGATCTTCTATTTCTGTTCGTATTCGGTATCCCATTCGTTTCCGTCGTCGCCTTTGTGCCCATCCATTTTAATAAGGAAGTTTTTAGCAGGGAAGTATGGTTTCATATGGATATCTAAATGGATTCTGTCTTTTTGAACAGGATCTTGTTCGAATCTTCTGATTTCAAAATTTTCAATCAGTTTTCCTGGTCCCGTAATAGCATCTAAAAATCGAACGATTTGTCCCATTATTTCTTTTCGGGTAACTGCTGTAAAGTTTTCAAATGCTCTTCTGTTTAAAAAATCCATTAATACTTTGGTTACATAATCAAAAACTCTTACAACTGAATAGGTTTGAAGACCCAAATTATCCCCGTTGAATAATGTTTTCCCAGAGAAAGCCATTACTTTTCCATATTCATTGACCATTGGGATTAATCCCAGATTTTCAAGATTGGCAATTTCGCTTTTCTTCAGATCGAATCTCACCCCATCAACTTCATTAATCCCACCAAATTTTTTACCCGCAGTAACCTATGAGTTGTCCATCAATAGCGATATTATGAAGCAGGGTTTGAATTTCCTCTGCAATAATCGCATTGGACGGAGAATTATTCGCTGCACTTTCGTGTTTTTTCTTCTTTTTGTCGAGTTCTCTTTGCTGTGGTGCTTGTGGAGGAATGGTGATAATTTGATTATAAACAATGGTTTCATAATCTTCCAGTTCGTTGATGAATGTAAAATTATCCACCGCTGTTTCTGCTGCTGCACCGTTTCCGCCAAGTAACGAAAAAGGCTCTATTTCTGAGGGCAGATCAATGTTTTCTACATCTACATAAGAAATGTTTTTGACGAAACGTTTTCCTATTTGCAAATATTCATTGGTACTTTTGATGTTATCAAAGGTTGGCGAATCTTTAAACTGCATCGACAGAACTCCGGAAATATAATATTCAAAATCTTTCTCAAATAAAAACTCTGGTTCACAGTAATTCTGTTTCAAAAGCATAAAAACCTTTTGGCATTTGTCCCGAAGTTCTTTGTAACTTTTTTCTGAAAAATCATAATGCTTATTTTTCTTTTTCAGCTTATCATCAATAATATCGGTAAAGAAAAGTACCGTTTCAATGGTTTTGAAAAGCCTGCCGTCAAAATGTTCTGAATATTTTTGTTGTAGAAACTGATTGGAGGGTTCTGCGGTGTATTTCTTTTTTGAAAAAATATCGAGTTTTTGTACAATTCTTCCTTCTCCGATAATCGACACGACTTGATTCAAAACCGTATGAAAATTCAGATAGCCATCGGGATCAGCAGAATATTGCTCAACAATGTTTTTTATCTTAATCCCAATAATAGGGTTTCCATACTGTCCGAAAAGAACATCAAAATCCCAATTGAAATCCTTCCCATAATCATAGCCGATGAAAGGAATATTAAATGCGTGTTTTTTCGTTGTTGTCATTTTTTAGAAGTTTTTTGTTGACTAATCTTTTTGGGAAAATTAAAATCTGATCAAAGTTTTTGGTTTTATCGTACAAACCGTATTTGTCCTGTCTCTTGAAAATGAGATAAACTCCTCCCGCTGTGATTGCAAGACCTAGCAAAGAACCGAGTAATCCAAACTTGGATAGTATCAAAGCTGCAATAACACCGCTTCCGATGACACCGACTGCATAAAAGATATACTTGCCTTTGAGTCCGAAAAATACAAGAGGCTTTTTCAGCCCCTTGTAAAGATAGAATCCCATATTAGGCAAAGAATGCTGTTACGAATTCCGGAACGACGATCAAGAAAATCATTGCTCCCCCATAACCAAGGATCTCTTTGTTGACATCCTGGTCACCATTCGTCCATTTATTATACACTCGAAGACCGCCAATAAAACCTACCAGTCCGCCAACGGCTTTAAGAATCAGCTTAATCGGATCCCAGTAATCTCTGATATCACTTGCTGCGTTAGAGATGGCTGTTGCACCACCTTGTGCAAGAGCTGGAGTCAGTGCCATCATTACCAAAGCTAGGGTTAGGATTTTTTTGGTGGTCACGTTTTTTTTGAAAAAATTTTTCATCATAATGAATAAGATTTTAAGGGTTAATATTGGATTGTTTGTGAAATTTTAAGCATAGGACTCCCTGCAACGATTATTTAATTCGTTGTTTTTCTGAGTATTAAATGTTTTTACTGTATTGGTTACATAATGGAATGGTATACTTTGTGTCCATCAATGTTGGAAACCAACTGAACCATTGTTTCTGAAAGGTTCAGAATATTTTGCCAACTGCTGTCTTTTTCTTTGGGAGTTTCTTTTTTCTTTTCGGGTTTGCTATCCGAAATATCATCCAAATCCTGCTCGGATTCGAAACGCTGTCTTAATTCGTCCAGACTCAGTCTTTCTTCATTCTCTGAGGAAGGCTTCGGTATGACTTCTTTTTTTGTGAACGACTGTGGTGTAATGAGGTTTTCAACATCTTCGATGCCTACAATTTTTGCATCTTCTTTTTTATCAGTAAAGTCAGAAAGGGAAAAGACCTCTGATTCTTCCTGATCCGTATTAGGTTTTTTTTTGAGAAAAAGGTCGTAGATAATATTTCCTGTATAATAAAGAACGTAGGCTGTCAAAAGCAGGAGTGAAAATTTTATCATTTTTTTAGGTTTAATAGTGAGTTATTGATGTCAAATTTTTAGTTTTTCTTCTGATTTTATGCTTCATCTTCAAATGGTGGTTTGCAGTGCTTCATTAATGTATTCTATGATCTCATTGAAAGGATTCTTTACTGCATATTTCTGTTCATAGGTCAGCTTTCTGGTATCAATGGTTTGCAGACAGTTTCTTTTAAATACCGGACTTTCTATCAGCATTCCGTATTTTGAAATCTCAGCATCCATTTCTTTCTGATTGAGATATTTGTATCCTTTGTCATATTTTGAGCGGATGAAAATCCGTTCGGCTTCGCTTTCAAGCATTCCCAGAACATTTTTGAAAACCAATGTGGATTTTACCGATACATCGGAATATTCAAAAGGAATAATAATTACATCACTGTATATCAATAGATCACTATATTTTTCATCCAGTGTTCCTGCTAAATCGAAAATATTCACATCTTTGCTTTCCTTCAGACCGATCAACTGTTCAAAGTCTGAAAAAGGTCGCTGTTCATCTCCTGCAATTTCCACTTCATAGAGTTTCGGAAGTTCTAAAAGTTCATCTTCTTGCCATTTGTTATAAAAGGATTTCTGATAATCAAAATCAAAAACCTTGATTTTTCTTTCTGAAATTGCTGAAATGTAATTGGCAAAAGCAATTGCCAATGTGGTTTTTCCGGCTCCTCCTTTTTGTGTGGCGAATGTGATAATCATATTTTTAGTTTTTGGTTGATGGTTGTCTGTCTCTATCAACTTTTAACCGACAACCATCAACTTTATCTTTTCTTTTTTCTACGTTTTTTGAGCTCATCTGCTGGATCTTTTGTTGTTCCTGATGATTTCATCATATCAAACAGGAAATTATCAATTACCTTTTCCAAACCGTCTGCTTTCTTATTTTCAGTTTTTACAGTAGGGTTTAATAAACTTTGAAGCTGTTTTTCTCCAATCAATGTTTCCAGTTCTCCGATGTAATGGAACCTGGAATGAATAGCGTAATATTTCCCGTCCTCTGATTTTATGATACTCACATCATTGTGGTTCTGTGTCTTAAGATGCTCTTTCACAGCATTTCTGACAGCACCAAATAGTTCTTTATTTTTAAATTTCTTATTCTCAAAAAGCATAAAGCCGTGCAGATCAGTTTCCGGATATTGAGTTTTTAAATATTTCATAAGAACTACTTTAGTTTCTTTGTCTGGAATGTTAAAATCTTTCAAGCGCTCAAAAAGTCTTTTGTCCATTGTCTGGGAAGTAAATTCAAACAATTCATTCATTTTCATAATCTCACTTCCTTTGTACACTGTTCCGGTTTTATTATCGATCAATGAATATCCAAAAGGTTTCTGTCCGTCTTTATGATGGAATAGGATGTAAATCCCAAAAGTGTCTTTCAGTTTTTTCTGTAGTTCGCTTTCAAATTCAATTTTTGGTTTCCAGTCTTCATTCTGCTTTTCTTCAGGAAGCATTGCTTCGTGTTTTCTGCGGTCTTCGACTTTGAAAACATTGCACGAATGAAGCTCCTTGTATTTCGATAGAATGGCTTTGATCTGTTTTGTTCTGTTTTCATTTTTTTTGTTGTCAAAAACAATCTCATTCCCGGTAATCGTTTTTTCCCAGACTCCGTTTTTGAGAATATCAAATTTGTTTTCGTCCTCTTTGTTCTGAGCTAACCGGAACCCATGTCTTTCCAGTAAAAGTTCCAATTGTTTTAAAGAGCTGGTCCGGTAACTCAGAAGTTTATTGATATTTTCTACATTGCTTATTCCATATATATTTTGCATTACTTTAGCTAAAGCTCTTTGTGATTTTAGCTTTTCGTAACTGTCGTTAATCTTTTTTCCTGTCTGTTTATCTACTCTTGTTGAAACCAGATGAACGTGGTTGTTTTCGGTATCGCTATGAAAAACCACGATAAACGGCTGATCTCCGTAACCCATTTCATCCATAAACTTTTCGGCTACCTGGGTAAGTTCTTCTTTGGAGTGTTCCCTGAACTTTGTAGATAAAGCTGCATGGAACTGTGGCTTCTTTACTTTTTCATTTATGGAAACAGAAGCCAGATAAGATTTTACTTCTTCCTTGCTGCTTGATTCGTTAATAAATGATGGAAAATTTTTCATCAGCATCAGTTCACCTTTACCTTCATCTATTTTTTTATCGTTGTATTGCACTCCTGGAAAATTGGAACCTGCGGGTTTCATAATTTTCACAATCATTTTCCGAGCATTGAATAGATGTTGAGAAAAACTTCATTCTGCTTGGATTTCAGTTTTACGATTTCACTTAGTTGATTAGAAAATTTCTGTAATTCATTTTCTGAAATAAACTTTTGACCATTTGCTATTTTTGCTACTTGGTTGATATTCGTTTCAATCTTTGAAAAAATATTGTCTTGATTTTCAATGAACGCTAATACTTTTCTCGTTTCATTATCCATTATTCTGTTTTCTACCGAATCAATGATTAAATTGGTTAAGGAAATTTGTTTTTCTAAACATATTTTTTTCCAGCTTTCTTTTCGGCTTTTTTGAATCCTAATGAAAATACGTACCTCTTTTTCCATAGTTCTTCATCTTTTATTTTGAAAATATTTATGGCGAATAGGGTTTTATTCTGTTCGAATAACCTTGAATTTCTCCATAAGTATAATATGTTTTGGACATTGCATTTAAAGAAGATTGAGGAATTTGAATAGCGTTATTTTCCAGTAAGACAGGAAAATGCTGGGTTGAATTTTCGGTATGCAGTAATGCAATCTGATACGGAAAATAGCCAATTGCATTAAAAACATCCGAGATATTGATAAACGCATCTCCGGTAACTGGTGCGGAATCAGATGAACGATAAATCTGAAAACGCACATCAACCGATCCAATAAGCTTTCGGAACAATACTGTACCTTTTAAGCCTCCGAAATTTTTGGTTCCGATGGTATAGGTTTTTGAAGTAGTGAGATAAACATTAGAATTTGCAAAAAAATTTATTGGAGCTGACCAACTGGAAGTCTCTGTAAGAGCAGCCGTACTGTTGGAATCAAAGGATAAAATAACTTGTTGCTCAATCGGTGCTTTTGAGAAAGGTTGCCATAAAATTCCGTCAAAATAATATAATCCGACTTCTGTTACATTAATGACTTGTCCTGTAAAATTATTTGGTGGAGCTGTTGCATAAACTATCGCCCCTTTCTTTGCCAAAGAGTATGTTTTTAAAGCGAGTTGATTTCCCGTAATTCTTGGTGGAATAATTCCATCATAATGGTTGGTGTCATTGGGTTTTCCTACCACTTCTAAAGTAGTTTCCGGAGTTTGGGTATTTATTCCGACTTGTCCATAAATCAAAGTGGTACAAAAGACCAATAAAAGATAGCTCGTTTTTTTCATCTCTGTTGATTAAAATTCTGAGGCAAAATTGAGTGTTAAAATTCTTCAAAACAATAGAATAGAAAGGGTTTGGACTAATTAAGACTATTACGGATTAGTTTGGAAAATGGGAAGATTAAAAAAGCCTAAATTGGACTCATTTGGATTCTTTAACCTGATTTATCTAAAAAAACAAGTTCCGCAGTTTTTCCCCTTTTTGCAAAAAAGGCAAGATCGTCTTTGTAGGTAAAACTTGAAAAGTTTGTGCGTACAAAGACACATCTTGCTATATAAATGGGGTAATTTTTTGAGAGTTCTGAAAAGAGGATAATGCAGCTATCCTGATTTTAATAAGTTGTTGATTATCAATATTGATTTTTGTAAATCTAATTTTCAGAGTATGAAATTCATACCCTGCATTATTTTTTATAGGTTAGTGTCTGAACCTTGTATTATTCTTTACAGGTTGAGTATTTAACCCTGAACTCTTTTTAATAGGTGGGTAGCTTAAAACCCTATATTATTTTTTACAGCTTGGTAGTTTAACATTGCATTATTCTTTACAAGTTGAATGTTTAACCTTAAACTATTTTTTATAGGTGGACAGTTTGAACCTTATATTATTTTTTACAGCTTGGTAGCTTGACCTTGCATTATTCTTTACAGGTTGAGTATTTAACCCTGAACTATTTTTAATAGGTGGGCAGCTTAAACCCTATATTATTTTTTACAGCTTGGTAGTTTAACCTTGCATTATTCTTTACAGCTTGGGCGTTTAACTTTGTATTATTTTTTTAAATTTTTAATGTAAGCAGATTTTAGAAAAATCAAAAATTTTCATTTTCATAAAAAAATGCTGTTTGGTAAAATAGAAAACAAACTATTCTTAATACTTCATTCAACTGCTTCTAAATAGACATATAAAATAGTTTTTTTCTAATCTCAAAAACTTAAAATATTTTTTTTAATCATTTGGTTACGTTACTTACTTGTTTCAGAAATCACTTTTTTTCCGTAAATTGCATTATCGTTTATTTATGAAATTTATGTGTTTTATGAATATTCTATAAAACTGTAAATACCTACTTTAATATCATTATTAAGTTTGTCGTTTATTAAATAAAATTTTTCAAAAATAACACATTAAAATATGGCAGATAACCATTCAACATTTTTAGAGTTTGATAATATTATTAGGTTAAGTTCTACTAAAAAAACAGAATTACGAGGCTCGAGACAATCAATTAGAGATGATATTTCAAAGTATTTTAAAGATAATCGAGATAAACATTCAGCTAGTTTTAAGGGACAAGGTTCTTTTCCTATGAATACTACAATTTTACCAATAAACAATGAATATGATGTGGATGATGGTGTTTATATTTTTGGAGAATCTGAAGATAGACCATCTGTACAGACAGCTCATGACTGGATTTATGATGCAGTAAAAGATAGAACTGATCAAGAAACATTGGATAAAAAAACATGTATAAGAGTTCAATATGCTGCTCAATATCATGTTGATTTACCTATTTATTATAAAACTAAGAAAGGGAAAGAATCTACCATTGATACAGAAATTCCTTTACTTGCACATAAAACAAAGGGTTGGGTTGAAAGTGATCCTTATGAATTTGTGAAATGGTTTAAAGAACAGTCAAAAGGAAAACCTCAATTGAGAAGGATAATTAGATATCTAAAAGCTTGGGCGGATTATCGTAATGAAAAAAATAAGAGTCTGAAATTTCCGAATGGATTAATTTTTACAATATTGGCGTGTAACCATTTTTCTGCAAATTCCAGGGATGATAAATCACTATTAGATACTTTAAAAAATATTCAAGCAAAAATTGACGACCGCTCTAATTATTGGGCAAGATATGAATGCTTTAGACCTACAATAGATACTAATGAAGATTTATTAGATAGCTTTTCTGCTACTACCGTAAAAAATAATTTCCTTGATGAACTGCAAAAATTCATAGATTCAGGAAATCAAGCTATCGAAATGGAAAGCAAAAAAGATTCTTGTGCTAAGTGGCAAAAACATTTAGGAGATAGATTTCCTTGTCAAAATATTACTGAAGACTCAGAAAAATTGGCGAAATCATTCTCTGTACAAGAAATTTTTAAACATGATAATAAATCAGCATAATGATTGATGAAGTTATTTATGAAATTTCCAAAACTGAAAACTGTCGAATTTTATCCATAGATGAGATTCGTAAAATTCCATATCTAAAAAATAAGAGGAATGTTATTGAAATTGACACCGATTTATCCTCTGAATCTGGGTATGTTCCTGTAATTTTATATCTTACTTTAGAAAACGCTGAATTACCAAGCATATATATAAATGAGGATAGTTACGAAACAATAAAATTTGTTCCACATGTAAATCAAAATTTTAGTATTTGTATTGTTGAAGACGAATCAATAAGTTTTTTTGAAGCTAACCTTCCTAAAATTTCAAAATATTTTATTCATAAAGCAAAAGAAATACTAACAATAAAAAGTAGTGATAAAGAGACTGAATTTAAAGATGAATTCAAAGCTTATTGGGAAATTCAGTATAATGGAGAAAGTACTATTTATGAAGCTGGAGTGGCTTTAATTACTAATGATGCTCCAATAAAATGTGTAAGGTTTACATATAATTTTAATTTTTTCAAATTTCTTCTTTACACTGATTCTGAAGAATCCAGTCGGTTATTCAAATTTCTGGATGCCAAAAAAATTAAGTATTACGAAATACAGCCAATAGAGGTTGTGTATGATAAAATTCTACCACCTTTCGATATGAGTTTCACTGAATCTATCAAACTTCTTTCAGATGAACAAGTTAGTATTTTCAGAAAAAAAATTAATAAAGAAGGATTTGAGTCGGTACTATTTTTTTTTAGGAATGATAAGCATGAATATTATGGATGGTTATACGAAGAACTTCTTCCAAAATTGCACCCTAAAATATTAAAAGGACATAAATACAGTAATTGGGAAAAAATTGCTTTGCCACTTTATAAAGCTAGTAAAGTAAGAAGAATATCTTTTTCCAATATTGAAAAAAAAAGATTAGATGTTAGGACTGCTGGTCAATTAATTGATAATGATAAAAAAGTTTGCATAATAGGTTTAGGAAGTATTGGTTCGCAATTACTTCAATTGTTAACTAAAATGCCATTCAATCAATACAAATTTGTAGATCATGATTTTTTGAAAATTGAAAATATTGCGCGCCACCAATATGGCTTTTCTGATATAAACAAACTTAAGGTAGATATAGCTGAAAGATATATTACAGAAAAAAATCCTTTTGTTAAAGTTCTTACATTTTCTAAATCAATAGTAAAACTTTTGAGTGAAAATGAATTTTTTTTTGAAAATGACGATTTCATTTTCATTGTGTTAGGAATAACTAGATATGAAATTTACATTTTGGATTATCTAATGAAAAATAACATTACTAAACCTGTAATAATTATTTGGGTTGAGGCGTATTTATCAGGAGGACAAATGATTTTCTCTCATCCAAAAGATTTTTCTAAAACGAAAGAACTTATATCCGATTTTCAATATCGAGTTTTGGACGAAAATGTATATCTACGAGAAGGAAGTTGTCAAGGTACATATATGCCTTATTCTATGGAGCATATTAATTTATTTTTAACATCAATTTTTGCAGAGATTTACAAAATTGTTAATCGTCAACAAGATGACTCTATGGTTTATACTTGGTTCGGAGATTTGGATTTTGTGAAAGCTAAAAATCTTAAATTGACTACTTTTGCACAGAACAAAGAATCTTTTTCTTTATTTAAAACAAAAATCTAATGAATTTTAAATATTACAAAAGAACCAATCTTATTATTTTTATTCTTGTGTTGTCGGTTACACTTGGTAAAATAATGAATTATCTTGAGCCTTACATTAATAAGTATGAAATACTAAAGCAAATTAATGATTTTATGGGTGTTTTTAGTGTTGTAGGTTTGTTAGGATTAATTCTATTGTTTATAGATTCAATTGGTTGGAAATGGAAATTGTTTAACTGGTTAATAGATGTGCCAAATCTTAATGGTAGATATAAAGGTAAATTAATATCAACTTATAATGGTAATACCGAAATGGACTGTATTATTGAAGTTTTCCAAACTGCATCCATCGTTAAATTATACTGTTACTTTGGGAATTTATCAAGTGGAATTATTTCTTCGGAATCAAGAAGTTATACTGAAGAAATTATTTGTGAACCTAATGGATTAAATAAACTAATTTATACTTTTAAAAACGATTCGGACATTGCAGTAAATCTTAATGATCATCAAGGAGCTGGTACTTTGTCATATTATAAAGATATAAAGAAATTGGATGGCACCTATTTTAACAGGAGAGGTAATACTGGTAAAATAGAAGTAATATTTCAACAGAAGGAACTTTTAAAAAGGTTTGTATGAAAACTATTCTTGAATTTACAGAATTATTAATAGAAATTTCGAAGATAGAAGATGTAGATTTTTCTGGGATAGGGTTGATTTTTTATTCATCCTTAGATAATTTAGACTTTATTTTAATGAAAGATAATACGATACTTTCTAATAAACTAGTTAAAGGTAAATCTGAACTGTTAGCATTTATTCAAGAAATATCTCATCACAATAATTATTTTCATGATGGATTTCATTTAATAAATGAAAAATTAGAATTAACTCATTTATCGACATTTGTATCTCCTAAAATAGATAATGATTTAATTATTTTAGATGAATATGGCAGCAGATATCGAACAGCTGTATATTCCTCATTATGTCCAGGTATTATTGCAACAGGAGTAATTGGTAAATCTTATGGTCCGTTTATTCTTCAAAATGGAAAAATTTGTAACTTAAATTTATGAAGAAGGAGGTATTAATTGACTTTGATAAAGTAATGCTCCGAATTCATTCCGAAGTAATTTTAATATTCGAAAAATATAAGCAAGAAGGCATCAATAAAAAAGAGTCTGGTGGTGTTTTGTCAGGATTCTATCTTGATGATTATTCATATAGAATTACTGATGCTTCTGAACCTTCTAAATTAGATAAATCTAGTAAATTTTCTTTCAATAGAGCTAAAGAGAGTGCACAAGAATTTATTAATAATCTTTTTAAAAAAAGTAAAGGAAAAAAAATTTACTTAGGAGAATGGCACACACATCCAGAAGATATACCAACTCCATCATATATTGATATAAAATCAATAAAACAACAGATAAGGACTGTAAACTTAAATACAACCAAAATATTTTTAATTATTATTGGACGTAAAAAATCTTATGTAGGGTTATATAATGACAATGGTAAATTAATTGCAGAAAGGTATATCTCTATAGAATATTAATTTAACATCAAAAATAAGAACTTTAAGAATTCAATGTCTAAATGAACATACCTTTTGGATAAATTCAACCATATCTTATTTTTTATAGGTGCTGGGTTATGTGTTTATAAATGGAAAAAAAACAGAAACAGCTTTTAAAGCCATTCCTGTTTTTGCATTAAAACTAAATTTGCTTAAAAATTTACCACAAATTTTCTTTCGGTTTCCTTAATGCTTTCGGCAAAAATTGCCATATCCCTGCCAACCTTTTCGGTAGTCATTTTAGCATAAATTTGGGTAGTCTGTATATTTTTATGACCCAGCATTTTGCTTACACTTTCCAATGAAACACCTTTTGACATTGTTAAAGTCGCAAAAGTGTGACGAGAAAGGTGAAAAGTCAGATGCTTTTTTATACCGCAGATTTCAGCAATTTCTTTTAAATGCCGATTTACTGTTAAACTTCCTTTTACAGGAAGGAGTTTTCCATCTTTGAAGATATGGTTTTTATATTTTTCTAGAATTTTCTTTGGTATTTCCATCATAGGGATAAAATAATCCATATCCGTTTTTTCTCTTTTTCCCATAATCCATTGCTGTCCGTCAATGGATAGCTGGATTTGCTCTTTGGTTAATTTAAAGACATCAATATAAGATAAACCGGTAAAGCAGCAGAAAATGAAAACATCCCTTGTACGTTCCAATCTTTTATCCAATTTCCAATTCATTAAAATTTCGACTTCTCTTTGGGAAAGGTAACCTCGTTCTGATTTTTCATCTTCTATTTTATAATTGATAAATGGATTTCGGAAAATCCATTCGTTTTTATAAGCCAGCTCAACAATCTTTTTCAGGTTAATCAGATATTGGGCAATGGTGCTTTGTTTGTTTCCCCGAACCGTCAGCAAATACATCTCAAAATCTCGGATAAACTGGTAGTTGATTTCTCGGAGTGGAATATCTGAAAGATGATATTTTTCCGTTAGGAATTCTGACAACCTGATTCGTAGATAATAATATCTATGATAGGTAGATTTTACAATTCTTTTACCTATAAGATTAAATTTTTCCTCAACGTGTTCATCAAATGCTTTCATCAGCATATATTGCTTACTGTCTATTCCCAAGAAAATATTTTTTACTTTCTCGGCTGAAACTGCATTTTCCCGTTCCTGAACATCCCTGTAAATTTTGTGAATTCCTGCTTTTGTTTTTTCAAGCAGAGCATTGACTTCAGAAGATTCTACACTTTTCCCTGTTGCTTTTCCTTCTTTAATGTTCCATAGTTTCGGATCAATATATTTCTTCATTCCGAAACGGGCTTCTTTTCCGTCAATTGTAATCCTGCAATATACAGGTACACTTCCATCTTTTTTTTGTTTGTCTCTTTTCAAAAAGAAAAGGACTTTGAATGTACTTCTCATACGCTACATTTTTATTGTTGTAAAATTAAATTCAACCTCTAAAAATGAGCGGTTTGCAGGGTGGACAATATCAGTCTTTAATCGGTCAAACACAGCCATTTCAGCTCTTTTTGTGTCTCCCTTTTGTCTGCATAATAAAGGGGTACGATTTAGAGCGTCATCTTTGTCACTCACTGGCTGTTTTATGGCTTTTTATGTCTAAATTTGTACCCTATGAAATCATTAATATGTTGACACTTTCCTCTTTTTGTCGGGGTTTGTCTACATATA
This sequence comes from Chryseobacterium sp. HNCC26DJ239, assembly GCF_057180445.1. Classification (NCBI taxonomy): domain Bacteria; kingdom Pseudomonadati; phylum Bacteroidota; class Flavobacteriia; order Flavobacteriales; family Weeksellaceae; genus Chryseobacterium; species Chryseobacterium sp. HNCC26DJ239. The sequence goes on along the minus strand of NZ_JBXUGJ010000008.1, from coordinate 55,535 downwards.
GGTGATTATTTAGTAATTTTAATACCAAATATAATATAAGCAAAATCGCTAATAATCATCAATTATAAGTGTTTTTGCTTATATTTTTTATTTATAAGTAATAATGCTTATATTTGCAAAATGATAGCGGTCATCACTGGCGATATTATCAATTCGCAGCAAACTGAAACAGAACTTTGGATTACGCAGCTTAAAAATCTTCTCGAAAAATGGGGAAGTGCACCCGAAATATGGGAAATCTACCGAGGCGACGAGTTTCAGTTGAAATGCCGTATAGACGATGTTTTCTGGCGTTTTCTTGCCATCAAATCTCTGATAAAAAGCAACGAAAATCTTGATGTAAGAATGGCAATTGGTATTGGAGACGAAAATTTTTCTTCTGAAAAAATCACCGAATCTAATGGATCTGCTTACGTAAATTCTGGAAGACTTTTGAATGATTTAAAAAGCGACGGGCATACCGTTTCGATTAAAACGTCAAACAGTTCTGTAGACCGCGACCTTAATATTCTTCTTAAATGGTCTTCAAAAGATTTTGATAGTTGGACGATGGCTACTGCAGAAATTATTCATGAAATGATTATGAATAAAGATACCACACAAGAAGATCTTGCAAAGAAATTCAGTATTTCACAATCCTCAATCAGCCAAAGATTGAAGCGTGCAAACTATGATCTAATCGTAGAAACCAACGAATATTTTAAAAAGAAAATCTCTGAGCTCTAAACATGATTTTTATTAAACTCATACTGGCACATTTACTTGGAGATTTTATTCTTCAGCCAAACTCTTGGGTTGCAGATAAGGAAAGAAGAACCTTCAAAAGTCCTTATCTTTATCTTCATGTTTTTATCCATGCTGTATTATGTTTTATATTGCTTTGGGATGTTCAGCTTTGGTGGGTTACGGCTTTAGTGGCTGTCTCACATTTTATAATCGATCTTTCAAAGCTTAGCTTTCAGAAACCTAATAATAAAAAGCTCTGGTTTTTTATAGATCAGATTCTACATATTGCAGTTATTTTTGGTATATCAGTTTACAGCAAAGAGTTTAGTTTTGATTTTGTAAACAATAAAAACTTTATGAAAATATTGGTAGGCGCGATATTTTTAACAGTTCCTTCTTCCATTTTCATTAAAACTATTTTAACATCTTGGTCGCCAAATCCTGAAAGCCAAACCAGCATACAAAGAGAATCTTTAAGTAGCGCCGGAAAATATATAGGTATCCTTGAAAGACTTTTGGTTTTTACCTTTATTATGGTAAATCATTGGGAAGGTGTGGGTTTTATGGTAGCTGCAAAATCTGTGTTCAGATTTAGTGATTTGGCACAGGCAAAACAGAGAAAACTTACAGAATATGTGCTTATCGGAACGTTATTAAGCTTCGGTACAGCAGTATTAACAGGAATTTTAATTAAATAAATAGAAAATCTAAAATAAGAAAAGTAAAATTATGAGTCAAAAGCTAGAAATGTTGTACGAAGGGAAGGCAAAACAAGTATTTGCGACAGATAACCCGGAAGAAGTTGTAGTACGTTTTAAAGACGATGCTACAGCATTCAATGCTCAGAAAAGAGGTCAAGTAGACTTGAAAGGTGAGATGAACAACGCTATTACCACTTTGATCTTCGAATATTTGAACGAAAAGGGAATCAAAACTCACTTCATCAAAAAAATCGACGAAAGAGAGCAGTTGGTAAGAAAAGTATCAATTATTCCTTTAGAAATGGTGGTAAGAAACTATTCTGCAGGAAGTATGGCTCAAAGATTAGGAGTAGAAGAAGGGATTAAATCTCCGGTTACTATCTTCGATATCTGCTACAAAAAAGACGAATTGGGAGATCCGCTAATTAACGATCACCACGCCGTTTTCTTAGGTGCTGCAACGTATGAAGAGTTAGATGAAATGTATGAGCTTACCAACGATATCAACGAAATTCTTATCGAGCTTTTCGATAAAATGAATATCATCTTGGTAGATTTCAAAATTGAATTAGGAAAAACTTCTACAGGAGAGATTATCCTTGCAGACGAGATTTCTCCAGATACTTGCAGACTTTGGGATAAAGATACTATGAAGAAGTTGGATAAAGACAGATTCAGAAGAGATCTTGGCGAAGTTACTGAAGCGTATGTGGAAATCTACAACAGACTGAAAACTGTACTTAATAAGTAAAGTTTTAGAGGTTAGAAGTTAGATATTAGAATGTAATATGAAATCGCATCGAATTGAAGATTTGAAAGTTTGGAGTAAATCAATGGCTTTAGTAAAAGAAGTTTATTTGGTTACTGCCGAATTGCCAAATGAAGAAAAATTTGGTTTATTTTTCCAGATCAGAAGATGTGCTGTTTCAATACCTTCCAATATTGCAGAAGGAGCGGGAAGAAATAATAAGAATGAATTTTATCAATTTCTTGAAATTGCGTTTGGTTCTACTTACGAATTACAAACTCAGCTACAATTATTAATAGATTTAAATTTTATTTCTGAAACTAAAATAGTTCCTCTAAAACAACTTTTAACTGAAATACAGAAAATGATTTATTCATTGAAGACAAGTTTAAAATTATAATTGAAGTTAACTTAGACTAATTTCTAACATCTAAAATCTAACTTCTAATTTAGAAAAAATAGAAATGAAAAGTTTAGACATTCATAAAAGTGAATATTTAAAACAATTTGAAACTGAAACCTACGGAAGAAACCTTTTCAGAACGCAGGAAGAAGAAAGATTAGACGCTCCAAATGAAGAGTGCGGTATCTTCGGAATGTATTCTGATGGAGATTTGGACACGTTTTCTCTTTCACAGTTTGGTCTTTTTGCTTTACAGCACAGAGGTCAGGAAGCTTGTGGTATTTCTGTTTTAAAAGACGGAAAAATAACCAACATGAAAGATGAAGGTTTGGTTTTGGACGTTTATAAAGAGATTCAAGATCCAGAAACTTTTATGGGAAACTCTGCAATTGGGCATACTCGTTATACCACTGCAGGAGATAAAAAGAAGTATAATTTCCAGCCGTTTTTCGCGAAAAACGAATACGACCAAATTATACTTTCGATTGCACACAACGGTAACCTTACCAACGCAAAAGAGCTAAAAGCTGAATTGGAAGCAGAAGGCGTTGTGTTTAGAGCAACTTCAGATTCGGAAGTAATCTTAAGATTAATTCAAAAAAATCTTGATTTAGGACTTCGTGGAGCAATTAAAGCTACAATGGAGAAAATTGAAGGAGCATATTCTGTTGTAGGAATGACGAGAAATAAATTCTTTGCATTTAGAGATTTCAACGGAATCAGACCTTTGGTTTTAGGAGCGATCAACGAAAATTCTTACGTTGTTGCTTCAGAATCTGTTGCATTAGACGCTGTTGGAGCACAATATGTACGTGATATTTTACCGGGAGAAATAATTTATACGAATGAAAACGAGCCAGGGAAACTTCACTCTGTAATGGTAGATGAAGCAAAAGCGAAGCAAAGAATTTGTTCTTTTGAGTACATTTATTTTGCAAGACCAGACTCGTCTTTAGAAAATATTAATGTATACGAAATCCGAGAAAAATCTGGCGAAAAAATTTGGGAGCAGTCTCCGGTAGATGCAGATATTGTAATTGGTGTACCAGATTCTGGTGTTCCGGCTGCCATTGGTTTTTCTAAGGCTTCTGGAATTCCGTTCCGACCAGTTTTAATTAAAAACAGATACATCGGAAGATCTTTCATTGTTCCAACTCAGGAAATGAGAGAAAGAATCGTAAACTTGAAACTGAACCCTATTATTTCTGAAATTAAGGATAAAAGGGTAGTTATTATCGACGATTCTATCGTGCGTGGAACTACTTCAAAAAGACTGGTTAAGATTTTAAAAGAAGCAGGAGTAAAAGAAATTCACTTTAGAAGTGTTTCTCCGCCCATTATTGCTCCTTGCTATTTAGGAATCGATACGCCTTCAAAAGACGATTTGATTTCTGCAAATATGACCACAGAAGAATTAAGAGATTATTTAGGAGTAGATTCTTTAGAATTTTTAAGCACAGAAAATTTGAAAGTAATTTTAGGTTCTGCAAACCATTGCTTTGGATGTTTCACAGAAGAATATCCTGTAGGTAAAGGTGAGGAGATTGAATTATTTAATTAATTTTCTTCCTATACAAACAAAAAGGTCAGGTTTTACAACAAAACCTGACCTTTTTTTAGACTTATTTATTTTAGAATTTATAAGCTAAACCAATTTGGAAAACACCATTTTTTACAGCATCAGCATCATTATTTTCAACAATATCTGAAGCTCCAGCAACATATCTAGCTGTAATTCCGTATTTGTTCATAAAATAGTAACCAGCTCCTAAACCAACTCCAAAATCGAATCCTTTGTAATATTGGTCTACATCCATAGAAGCTCCACCATCACCTTTTATTTTTCTGCTGATTGCAAAACTAAATTGTGGCCCTGCTTCTAGATAAAATTCCGGTAGAACATTATATTGGAACATTACAGGAACTGAAATATAATCAAGATTTAGTTTTATGCTAGAATAATCTTTGTTTTTTGCACCCATACCGCTGTATAAAACTTCTGGTTGTACACTGAAAGAAGTTGCAACAGGAATATTTGCAAAAGCACCACCATAAAAACCAGCTTTAGATTTTGCATCATCTGTATTAATAGTAGAAAGATTAAGACCTGCTTTGGCTCCAAATGTAACTCCTGTAGATGAAGTTTTTTTGCTTTCTTGCGCTAAAGTAAATGTACTTACCACTACTGTAAGTGCTAAAATGATTTTTTTCATTGTTTTAATGTTTATTATTTTGAGACTCCAAAGGTAGTGAAATTTGATACTCCGAAAATATGAAAAAGGTCAGGTTTCATTATAAAACCTGACCTTTTTTATTGAAATAAAGATTGTTTCTTATTAGAATTTGAATGCTAAACCAACTTGGAAGTTGTTATTTCTAATAGCATCAGAACCATTTGGTCTGTCTTTAGCCACATCTGTAACACCTGCTGTATATCTTGCTGTAATACCAATGTTATCTGTAAAATAATAACCTGCACCAATACCCACTCCGAAGTTGAATGTATTTAAGTTATCTTTATTGATATCATCTGTGTAACTAGATGTAGTTGTTGTACTATTAGATCCACTTGTTGTAGTAGTCGTTCTGTCTCCTTTGTTTTTAGCACTAATCATGAATCCGAATTCTGGCCCTGCTTCTAAATAGAAATTTGGTACAAAGTTGTACTGGAACATCAACGGAACTGTGATATAATCTAATTTAGTAGAGTAAGACTCAACATCTCTTGTTGTAATACCTGCAACAGTGTATTCGTTCACGTCTTCTACTTTAGCACCCAATTGGTTGTATAAAATCTCTGGCTGAATGCTGAATGACTGTGCAACAGGGATATTAACAAACGCACCTGCGTTTAATCCTATTTTAGAACTTTGATCTTCAAGACCTGCATCTTTAGATAATGAAGAAACGTTCATTCCGGCTTTAATACCAAATCTTGGTCCTGCGTTCGACGTTGATGGTGATGTTTGCGCAAATGCAAACGTACCTGCTGTAACTGCTAAGCTTAAGATTAACTTTTTCATAACTTTAAATTTTAATGTTTACTATTTCTAATTTTAAATTTTACTATTCTGTCTTTCTTCGAGTAAGACGTTTGCAGTCTTTCAAATACTTTGCCAAAAAGTAAATTTTATTGAGAAACAAAAAATAAAACCATCTGAAAATTCAAATGGTTTTATTTTTAAATAATTAAAAATCAGTATTTTAATTATTTTTTAAAAATTATGTTTTTAACATAACTTTGAGTGAACTTTAATCTGAAAATTGAATGCAATTTTTTAAAAATTGCTTAGTTTTTTATAATAATCTAACGATTTTAGTATGTTTTCGGTACTGCATTGATGGTCAAAAACACAAGATCCAATGCTATTAAGTAAAGAAAAATTGATTTTCTCGTCTTGATTTTTCTTGTCATTTAATAGTAATTCGAAAATTTGCTCCTCAGAAAAACCTGTAATATCTATATAGCAGAAGTATTTTGCAATATTATCAATAATAAATTCGGAATCTTCCAAACTCAACAGACCTTCTAAATAAGAAAGATGGGCTTCACATATCATTCCTAAAGCAACAGCTTCGCCATGAAGAACAGGATTTGCTGATGAAAGACATAGACTTTCGATTGCATGCCCAATTGTATGCCCGAAATTAAGAGTTTTTCTGATGTTTTTCTCGTAAAAATCGATATTTACAACTTTTTGCTTTATTTCCATAGATTTTTCAATAAACGGTTCAACACCTATAGGTTCTAAATGCTGAAGCTGAATTAAGTCTTCCCAATGTTTTTTATCGGCGATTAAACCGTGTTTCAACATTTCTGCAAAGCCACTTTTCAATTCTTTTGCAGGAAGTGTGTCTAAAAACCTTGGATAAGCAAAAATTTGCTCAGGAAAAGCAAAAGTTCCGACCATGTTTTTATAATTCATAAGATCGATCCCTGTTTTACCACCAATTGAGGCATCGCAAATAGACAATAAAGTCGTCGGAATATTAATGAAGCTAATTCCTCTTTTATAAGTAGAAGCTACAAAACCTCCCATATCGGTAATCACGCCGCCACCAAGGTTTATCATTAAAGATTTTCTGTCGGCTTGCATTTCGGTAAGAATTTCCCACAATTGATTGGCGGTTTGTATGTTTTTCATCTCTTCACCGGGTTCTACCTCAAGAATTTCGAAAGCAATATCCGTTTCAAGATTTCCTAAAAGAGTAGGAAGGCAATATTCATGCGTGTTTTCATCAACTAAAATAAAAATTTTGCTGAAAGAATTTTCAGATAAAAATTGGTTCAATTGAGAAAAATTGGAGTCTAATATCGTAATCATAACTATGATTTTGTATGTAAATGCTTTTTAATTCTACAAAGTTATGATTCTAAATTTTTAACTCGTTACTAAATTACTATCTTTGCACAAATATTTAGCATGAGCAGAGACAATAATTCAGGAAGACCAAAGAAACCAAGAAGTTCAACAAGAAATAATTCTGATGAATCTCGTGCTTCAAGATCTGGAAATTCCGGAGCTAAACCCTTCAAAAAATCTTTCCCAAAAACTGGTGAGAGAACTACCGATTCTAGAAAAAGTGGTACAAGCTACCAAGATCGAATGGATAAAAAATTCGGAAAAACCGAAAATGAGCCATTCATTACCAGTTCTGGAGAAGGTAAAAAATCTTTCGCACCAAAAAGAGGAGGAAGTAGACCGAATAATTTCGACGCTAGAGATAAGTACGAAAGAGGTAGCCTAAAATACGGAAGAAGACCAGGATCGGAAAGCAAAGAAGATAAAAACAAATCTTTTGTTCAGAAAAGAAGATTGAACAAAATCGACAAAGATATTCATAAAGATACTATTCGTTTGAATAAGTATATTGCCAATTCTGGTATCTGCAGCCGTAGAGAAGCAGATGATCTTATTGTGCAAGGTCTTGTAGAAGTAAACGGAAAAGTGGTTAATGAAATGGGATACCAAGTTCAGAAAACTGATAAAGTAGTTTTCGACGGACAAAGTATTACGCCAGAAAAACCTGTTTACGTTCTTTTAAATAAACCTAAAGGATATATTTCTACAACAAAAGATGATAAGGCCAGAAAAACGGTAATGGATCTTGTGGCAAATGCGTCACCTTACAGAGTATTTCCTGTAGGAAGATTAGACCGTTCTACAACGGGTGTTATTTTGTTAACAAACGATGGTCATATGACGAAGAAATTAACGCATCCATCATTTGATGCTAAAAAAATCTATCATGTAACTTTGGATAAAAAACTTACACATGAAGACATGAAACTTATTGCGGAAGGTATTCGTTTGGATGAAGGTGTTGCTGTGGTAGATCAAATTTCTTTTATTGAAGGAAAGCCTAAAAATGAAGTAGGAATTGAAATCCACATCGGATGGAATCGTGTTATCAGAAGAATTTTCCAAAGATTAGGATATGAAGTAGAAGCTTTAGACCGAGTAATGTTTGCTGGTTTAACGAAGAAAAACATTAAACGTGGACATTGGAGAATTCTTACAGAGCTTGAAGTAAATAACCTTAAGATGTTATAAAACTTAAAAGAAAAATAATACTTAAAACTGTCTCGATAGAGGCAGTTTTTTTATTTTTAAACAACAGAAAATTTTTTATTTTATCCTGAAGAGTTGTTTAACTGCTTTTTTAGGGATTTTTTTTGGAATAAAACAAAGAAGATTAATGTAAAATTGGCCTTAAAACAATTTTTGAAGTGGTTTTTCGTTAAAATGAAGCCAGATAATTATCATTATTTTCACGAAATAATGAATTTTATTTTTATGATAAGTAAAAGCTTTAAATAATTGTAAATGATCGTTTTTCTGATTAAAATATATGTGAGAAATGAAGGGGCTTATCATAAAATTTTAAGCTTTTGTATCATATAAAATAGATATATAATTACTTGATAAACAATATATAAGTAAATCCTATTCATTAATTAAATGGATTTTTTATATTTGTGATATTACGAAAATATTAATAACCATGATCCCCAATTTTATTCATACCTATGTTTCTGTAGACTGTGTTGTTTTTGGATTCGACAACGAAAACAGGCTCAACATTCTTTTGGTGCAAAAGCATTTTGAAGATACACCAGACGAAAAAAGCAAGAAACTTCCAGGTAGTTTAATTATGAGCAATGAAGATGTAGATGATGCCGCACAAAGAGTACTTACGGAGCTTACAGGGATTAAGAAAATGGTTTTAAAACAGTTTAAATGTTTTGCAGATCCCAATCGTGCTAATGAAAGCGATGTAAAATGGATGGACAAAGAGTACAGCCATCATATCGATAGAATCATCACGGTTGCTTATCTTTCTCTGTGTAAAATAGATAGAAAAATAAATAGTACCAAGTACGAAACTGTAGATTGGTTTCCTATTGAAAGTGTTCCAGATTTACCTTTTGATCATAATAAAATCATCAAAGAGGCACTTGTAGAAATAAGAAAGTGGATAGAATCTGATTTTTCTATCATATTTGAACTTTTGCCTAAAAAATTTACCATTAGACAATTATATCAGTTGTACAGTGCCATTAGTGAAAAGTATATCGATATTAAGAATTTTCATAAAAAAATATCATCATTTCAATACATAATTCCGCTTGATGAGATCGAGATCAATGTAGCGCATCGTGCAGCAAGATATTACAGGTTTGATCCCAAAATTTTTAAAAAAAATTACACTAAGCTCATTAAATAGTCTCTTTTTTTAGATTGCTTCGAATAAAAAAGAAAAATCAAGCTGGATACTGAAACTCAGAGCCAACTTGATTTTAAGAAACTATATAAAATTTTTGATTTTTTTGAAATACTACTATTTCAAAGAAATTATTTTTGTGAAAATATTGCCGTCTTCCTCTACGCTAATTATGTATTTGTCTGCGATCAAAGGATTTAGTTTAAAAATAAGGGAAAGATTTCCTCCTTCTGTATTTTTTATTTCGTTGTAATAAACATTACCGGCAAAATCGCTTACAGAAACTGTAGCAGGATTTTGTAGACTTTCCATCACTAGATTTACAGAGTTTTCTGAAATGGTATAAGAAGGTTTTTTAATCTGCGATACAGGTTTCTTATCGATGCTTACTTTATTTTGGTAGTCGATAGAGATTTTATATTTTTCAACTTTATTATCAGATTCTGCTATCAGATAATATGTTCCCATTTCTAGAGTTCTTAAGTCATAAGATTTTATAACAGTATTCGCAGCCTCTATTTTTTCCGAAAATACTTCACCACTTTTGTCGCTGTAAATAGAAAGGGAAATATTTTCCGCATTCATTACTTCAAAATTTAATGTGGTAGACGTAATTGCGCCAATAGATAAAGAAAAATCTTTGTCTTTGCTCATAAAACTTCCCGAAATTAATAGTGAACCGGTAAGCAAAATAGATTTTAATAAACTTTTCATAATAATAGGCTTTAGTATCAGTTAATTATAAGGCAAAATTACTTCAGTGAATGTATTTATTCTACCATCATGTTTTCATATTTATGTGCTATTTTAACTTCATTATTAATATGATTAAATAAAATTGTTAATTTTGTATATGTGTAAAAAGCGTAAAGATGAAACATTCCAATCCATCATTCGAAGCGATAAAACCCAATATTGGCAGTAGTTTCACAAGTTTAAAGTTTTTAAAAAATGAAAACTTAAAATCTCATGTTTGGCATTATCATCCAGAAATTGAGCTAATTTTTGTTTGCGGCGGTTCTGGGAAAAGACAAATTGGAAGTAATATTTCTTATTTTTCAGATGGTGATTTGGTTTTAATAGGAAGCAATTTGCCTCATTGTGGTATGACCAACGAAAATACCAATAACGATTACGAAATGGTTCTTCAGTTCAAGCCAGATTTTTTAGGTGATTCTATTTGGGAAATTCCTGAAATGCAAAAAATCGTAAGCTTGTTGGAAAGAGCTAAAGCAGGGATTGTTTTTTCAGATCAATTAAAAAAAATGGTGGGTAAAAAGATTGTGGAAATGCATGAGCTTTCTTCTTTGGAAAGGCTTTTGAAGTTTTTAGAAATTATAGAAATTCTCGCAACAACACAAGAATATAAAGTTTTAAATGCAGGGAAATATTATCTGCAAACTCAGATTGAGGATAATGAACGAATTAATGTTATTTTTAATTACGTAAAAGATCATTTTAAAGACCCAATCACTTTAGAAGAAGTTGCAAATTTAGCAGCGATGAAAGTGCCTTCTTTTTGCCGATATTTTAAAAAAATTACCAATAAAACATTCACGCAATTTGTGAACGAATATCGAATTACTCATGCTCTAAAATTACTCGCAGAACAACCTTTAAGCATTACGGATGTTTGCTTTGAATCTGGATTTAACAATTTTAGTTATTTCAACAAAACATTTAAAGAATATATGAAGAAAAGCCCATCTCAATACAGGAAGGAATTCAATCATTTAATTGAATAAATAGGAGAGAGGAAGCTTGTTTTTGGCTAAAACTTAACATAATAGAAATGGGATACTCAATATTAAAAGATATATTTGTATAGAATTCTAAACCTTTGAACAGAAAATATGAAAATGAACGATATTAGAATGATTGTAACCGACATGGATGGAACTTTTCTGAATTCTAAATACGAAGTAAGCCCAGATTTCCCTGAAGTTTACCAAGAACTTAAGAAAAGGAACATTGTTTTTGTTCCAGCAAGTGGAAGACAGATGTCCGGAATTACAAAATATTTTGGCGATATTGAACATGAAATAGGTTTTATTGCAGAAAATGGAGGCTATGTTGTGTATCAAAATCAAGAAATTTTTGCGGATCGCCTTAGTCAAAACTCTATTTCGGATATTATAAAAACAATAAGAGAAATTCCAGATGCAAGAGCTGTTTTAAGCGCAAAAGAAAGCTCTTATTATGAAAGTGATGATGAAGGTTTTGTAGAATATTTTAGTCGTTATTACATTAAAAATAAGAAGAGAGAAGATCTTACAGAAATCGTTGACGATTCTGTGTTTAAAATCGCGGTTTATCATCCTATAAGTTCAGAAGAATACCTTTATCCTGCTTTGAAAAAGTTTGAAAACGAAGAGTTAGTAGTGGTAGTTTCTGGTAAAAACTGGCTAGATATTATGAACAAGCACACCAATAAAGGTATTGCCATAGAAAAACTACAGCAATCATTAAGCATTCTTCCCGAGCAAACGATGGCATTTGGCGATTATCTGAATGATATTGAAATGCTCAAGAATGCGCAATATTCTTTTGCAATGAAAAATGCACACCCATCTGTAAAAGAGGTGGCCAAATATGAAGCATGTTCTAATGATAATTTTGGTGTTTTAGAAACTATCAAAAATTTTCTCGGAAAATTTGATGATATTTAAATCCTTAATATTCAACTGGAAAGCTATTTTAAGAAAATAAATTTTAAAATTTTCTTTGAAAAAGTTTGTAGAATACAAAAAACTTCCTATTTTTGCACCACTGAAAACGAGAGATCGTAGCAAGTAAGGAGAGTTGGCAGAGTGGTCGATTGCGGCAGTCTTGAAAACTGTTGACTGTAACAGGTCCGGGGGTTCGAATCCCTCACTCTCCGCCAGTTGGGAAACCAAAATAAGCTAAAACGCTGTAAACATAATGTTTACAGCGTTTTTTTTTGATATAGTGTCAAAATATATCAAAATATATCAAAATAAAAGTGACCTATTTAGTGACCTATTTGAAAATAGTAAAACAGGTCACTGAAATTTCTGGAAAACCCGCCTAATAGGCTGTTTAGTGATTGTACATCTTGCAAAAAGTGGTAACAAAAAGTAATTTATTAATCAATTAAAGTTATCACAAAATGAACAAAACATTCAACCTATTATTCTTTCTAAATCAGATGCAGAAAAGAGTAGAATGTAGCAGAAGTAAGATGTTGAGTTGAATATTTTCTGCCGTTCAACTCAAAACTCCCGATGTAAAAACCAGGTAATATATGCTATTAATTTTTGTATTTTTTGTGGTTGAATTTTTAAATCAGATGATTAGAAAAACAAAAGAAATTGCTTCATTTATGTTTGTAGAGCCAATCTTTTCAAACAATTTACTTCTATGAAATTTTACAGTACTTTCGAGAAGCTACTTTATCTATAAAGCTGAAATTCTGTAAATTATAGTTTTTAAACAAATCTTCGTGATACCATTTTTTTAACGTTAAGAAAGGTATCTGTAAAATTTGAGCAAGTTTTACTCTGGTGAGATTGTTTTTCTTTCGTGCTATTGCTTTTTTATGTCCTATATTTTTCACCATCATACAGTTAAAAAACCTTAGTTAATGAGCCAAATATAGCTGAATGTGTGCTTTTAACCGCTGTACTTTAATATAGTTTTTTTTGAAGGAATTTAGATTCACAAACTTTTAAAAAATTTGATCTAGTTTAAATCAAAAATCAATTATGATTTTAGTTTACATAAAAAAAGGCATTCACTCTAGAGAATGAATGCCTTTTTCTTTTTAATTTTTCAGCTCTTCCAAATTTTTAAATTTATGGTAAGAAGCTTTTAGATTTTGCAGTTGATCGAGTACTACGTGAGTGCTTTCCGAGCAGAGATTTCCGCTGTCTAAAGCGTCCTGATAAGCGTCGATTGCAGCTTTCTCTCCATATACCACATTTCCCAAACTTGCAGAGGCGTTATCGCCAGCAAAAGCATTTTTCACATCTATCCATGCACGATGTATAGATCCCGCTGCAGAACCCGAATTGTCGGGATCTCCGCCACGTTCTGTGATCAGATCAGATAATTCATTTTTCATATTTAAAGACTGCGAAACCATTTCATCGTAATCGGTGCGCAAAACAGGATAATGATCCCATACTTTGTCTTCAACTTTTGAAAATCCCTGAATTCTGTCGTTCGTAATGTTCAGTAAATCGTTTAATACTGAAACTGTTTTCGTATTGTCCATATTAATATTTTTTTGGTACTATTCACTTTACAAGGAGTGTGCCCTTCGTTGCGAAATGATAAAAGTGTGGTATTTAAAGTTTTTTTATAAAGAAAAAAATAACAGAGGAGATTTGAAAATAAAAAAACCTAGCCGAAGCTAGGTAAAAACTAATAACCATGAAAACTCAAATTAAACATGAGAATCGTTTCTATAAGAAGCAATAAAAATGCCGTAGATTCTTAAAAAATTATAATTATTTGTTATAACTTGTTAAAGTTTTATTTTTATTAGATAATATAATTGAATATGGATTGTCATTATGTTTAAAAAAAAATCGACTGTTAATTCTTTATTTCATTACTTTTCAATGGGGATTTTCATCTCGTTAAACATTCTTATAAAATGTATCATCATTAAAATAATATGAAATTATAGCTGAATTGTAAAAAATTATTCAGCAAAAAATATAATAGTTACGTTTCAGAAAAAATTCTTTTCGCGGATGAATTTTCAGAATCAAATAAATTATTATAAATTGCAAGGATTATGATGTCGAAACGTTGTAAATATGCTTTAAAAGCAATGGTAAGATTGGCAAGAAACTACAATAAAGGGTTTCTTTCTACTTCTATTATTGCTCAGGATGAAAATATTCCGAAAAAATTTTTGGAGCAAATTCTTCTTGAACTTAAAAGAGCAAAATTAGTAAACAGCAAACAGGGAAGTGTGGGTGGTTATTACCTTTTGAAATCTCCCGACGAAGTTTCTTTAGCAGACCTTTATCGTATTTTCGATGGCCCAATTGCACTTACTCCTTGTGTTTCTTTAAATTTCTACGAATCTTGCGATGATTGTGTAGACGAAGCTTCTTGCTATCTTAGAAATGAATTAATTAACGTTCGAGAAAAAACCAGAAAAAGCATGATGGAAGCTACTTTAACATCGTTTTTAAAGTAAATCTATATTTTTTTTGAATTAAATTCTACTAAATTGATAGGAGATATAGAAATAAGTTTTATATTTGCACCATCAAAATGTAAAATATATGGAAAACAGCCTGAAGTTAGAATTTGAAAATTTGATAAAAGAGTGGTCGGAAACCAATGAAAAAGACCATTTCTTATCTGAATTGGTTACAAGGTTTTCTGGAGAAACAATTTTTTCAACAAGTTTTAGCTACGAAGATCAAGTAATTACTCATCTTTTAAAAGATCTGGATACCACCATTTTTACCATCGATACCGGAAGATTGTTTGAGCAAACCTATGAAACTTGGGCTACAACCAAAGCATTCTTCAAAAAAGAAATTAAAGCATATTATCCAGATGCGGTAGAACTTCAGAATTTTGTTTCAGAAAAAGGTCCAGATTCTTTCTACCAGTCTGTAGAAAACAGAAAGCAATGTTGTACGATTAGAAAAGTACATCCTTTAAAAAAAGCACTTAAAGGATATAAAATTTGGATCACAGGTTTACGGGCAGAGCATTCTTTAAACCGACAAAATATTCCTCAGTTAGAATGGGATGAAGCGCATCAAATCATCAAGTTTCACCCTATTCTTCACTGGTCTACAGAAGAAGTGATTGAATATGTGAAAAAAAATCAATTGCCTTACAACTACCTTCATAAGCAAGGTTTTGCAAGTATTGGATGCGCTCCTTGTACAAGAGCCATACAGGAAGGAGAAGATATGAGAGCGGGACGATGGTGGTGGGAAGATGCCAATAAAAAGGAGTGTGGGTTGCATATTCATCAATAAAAAACAGAGAAAATGTCAAGATTAAATTATTTAGATCAATTAGAATCAGAATCTATTTACATATTACGAGAAGTTGCAGGACAGTTTGAAAGACCTGCGTTATTATTCAGTGGCGGAAAAGACAGTATTGTTTTGGCGCATTTAGCAGCAAAAGCTTTTAGATATGGGAAAATTCCTTTTACGTTTGTTCATATTGATACCGGTCATAATTTCTCTGAAGTGCTTGATTTTAGAGATCAATTGGTGAAAAAATTGGACGTTAATTTAGCCGTTCGAAAAGTGGAAGACACCATTAAAATTAAAAATTTAGCAGAACCGAAAGGTAAATTTCCCAGTAGAAACTGGTTGCAGACTTTCACATTATTAGACACCATTGAAGAGTTTGAATTTGATGCCTGTATTGGCGGCGCTCGTAGAGACGAAGAAAAAGCCAGAGCCAAAGAAAGAGTGTTTTCTGTACGAGATGAGTTCGGGCAATGGGATCCTAAACTTCAACGTCCTGAATTATGGGATATTTTCAACGGAAAAATTCACAAAGGTGAAAACGTACGTGTATTCCCAATCAGTAACTGGACAGAATTAGACATCTGGAATTACATCCAACGAGAAAAAATACAGCTTCCATCCATTTATTTTTCGCACGAAAGAGAGGTGATAGATTTGAATGGGCAGTGGATCGCCAATTCTTTATACGTTGCACTAGAAGATGACGATGTGATTACAACCAAAAAAGTACGTTACAGAACAGTTGGAGACATGACTTGTACTGCCGCAGTAACTTCAGAAGCCAATACGGTAGAAGAAGTTATTAACGAAATTATCGCAACCAGAATTTCCGAAAGAGGCGAAACCAGAATTGACGACAGAGTAACCGAAGCCGCAATGGAAGACCGAAAAAAGGGAGGCTATTTTTAAATAAGTAATGAGAAATTGGTAATCAGTAATGCCATTTTTCTGAAAATTTATTTTAAAAATATTTTTAAAACAAAGCAACAAAAAAGATTAATAGACTGGTAAATTACTCACTACCTATTAATTATTACTCATAACAAAACAACACATGGATATTTTAAGATTTATAACTGCAGGAAGTGTAGACGACGGGAAAAGTACGCTTATCGGAAGATTGTTGTACGACAGTAAAAGCATTCTTCAAGACCAGTTGGAAGTTTTAGAAAAACATTCTAAAAATAAAAACGAAGATGGAGTAGATTTAGCTCTTTTAACCGACGGTTTACGTGCCGAAAGAGAGCAGGGAATCACCATTGATGTGGCGTACAGATATTTTTCAACGCCGAAAAGAAAGTTTATCATTGCAGATGCTCCAGGTCATGTTCAATATACGAGAAATATGATTACAGGTGCTTCAAATTCAGATTTAATGATTATTCTTTTAGACGCAAGAAAAGGCGTTATCGAGCAAACCAGAAGACATTCCATCATTGCGTCGCTTCTTAAATTGAAGAAAGTAGTAGTTGCGATCAATAAAATGGATATGGTAGATTATTCTGAAGAAATTTATGAAAACATTAAGCAAGAATATGCAAAAATTGCAGAAAATTTAGGCTTACATGATGTTACCTATTTTCCGATTTCGGCTTTAAAAGGGGATAATATCGTTTCACTTTCCTCAAGAACAGATTGGTACCAAGGAAATACACTTTTAGAATATCTCGAAAATGTAGAATTTGATGAAGATTTAGGAAGCGGAAATCGTTTTCAGGTGCAATATGTTATTCGTCCGCAAACCGAAGAATTGCATGATTACAGAGGTTATGCAGGGAAAATTTTAAGCGGAGAATTTAAGAAAGGTGAAGCTATTCATATTCTTCCCGCAGGAATTTCAACTGAAATTTCGAAAATAGAAATCAACGGAATAGAAAGCGATATAGCCTTTGAAGGACAGCCGGTCGTTCTACATGTAAAAGACGATATAGACATTAGCAGAGGAGATTTTTTTGTAACGGAAGACCAAATTCCGAATGTAGAAAAAGAGGTCGAAGTACTGCTGTGTTGGCTGGATCAGAAATCATTGCAACCAGGCAATAAATATTTGCTTCAGCATCATAGCAAATTAATAAAATCTGTCATTAAAACCATAGAATATAAAATTAATGTCAACACGCTTGAAAAAGAAAACGCCGAAGAAGGAGTAAAACTGAACGAGATTGTAAAAGTGACTCTAAAAACCGCTCAACCTCTTGTTTATGATAGTTTTATCACCAATAAAAAAACAGGATCGGCAATTTTGGTAGACGAAAACTCCAATTCAACCGTTGCGGCATGTATAATACAGTAAATCATGCAAAATCAGTTTGATGACTTTATTAAAAAAGTCTTTCAAAAAAAGAAAAATAATTCTTTAGAATTTTTTGATAAAAAAGCTGCAGAACACTTTGTGGAAGAGCTTTACAGAATCGTTTTTCTTCCCGTTTCAATTGATACTCAAAAGCAATTAGAGCAAGATTTTAAGGCACTTCAACAGTTGCTTTCTGATGTTCTTTTAAATATTTCTCAAGATCAAAAAAGTACAGAAAAAAATGTAAAATTATTCTTTAATGCTTTGCCTGAGTTGTATGAAAAACTGAATTTGGATGCAGAAGCAATTTTAGAATTCGATCCTGCAACCGAATCTTTAGAAGAGATTTTGTTGTCGTATCCAGGTTATTTTGCGACTTATGTTTACCGTATTTCGCATCAACTTTGGAAACAAGGAATTAAAATTCTGCCTAGAGTTCTTTCTGAATACGCTCATTCTAAAACCGGAATCGACATTCATCCCGGAGCTGAAATTGGTGATTATTTCTTCATCGATCACGGAACCGGAATTGTAATTGGTGAGACTTCCATCATCGGAAATCATGTGAAAATTTATCAAGGCGTTACTTTAGGAGCTTTGAATGTTTCTAAACAAAATGCCAAACAAAAAAGGCATCCGAATATCGAAGATCACGTGATTATTTATTCGGGAGCCACCATTTTAGGCGGAAATACAACGATTGGAAGAGAAAGCGTCATTGGTGGAAATGTTTGGATTACCCAAAATGTGCCGCCGTATTCTCTTGTGTATCACAAAAGTGAAATTAAAATAAAGGATAACAGCAATTTACCTGAATCCTTAAATTTTGTAATATGATAAAAATAAAATTTAATATAAAAATCAACAGATATGAAATTCCAAAACGCACTAGAAACGATAGGGAACACCCCGATCGTAAAAATTAATACTCTTTTCGATTCAGACCATGAAGTTTGGATAAAACTCGAAAAAAGCAATCCCGGAGGAAGCATAAAAGACAGAATTGCTTTAGCCATGATTGAAGATGCAGAAAGTAAAGGTTTGCTAAATAAAGACACCGTAATTATTGAACCAACTAGCGGAAATACGGGTATCGGTTTAGCACTTGTTGCCGCAGTAAAAGGCTACAAATTGATTTTAGTAATGCCTGAAAGCATGAGTGTCGAGCGCAGAAAAATAATGCAAGCTTATGGCGCAGAATTCGTTCTTACACCAAGAGAAAAAGGAATGAAAGGAGCAATCGCAAAAGCTAGCGAATTATCTGAAGAAATCAAGAATTCTTGGATTCCGAGACAGTTTGATAATCCAGCCAACGTAAAAGTTCATGAAGAAACGACTGCCCAAGAAATCATCAACGATTTTCCTGAAGGTTTAGATTACCTCATTACAGGGGTTGGAACTGGTGGTCACATTACAGGAATTTCTAAAGTTTTAAAGCAAAAATTTCCGAATCTTAAAGTTATCGCTGTTGAACCAGAATTATCACCTGTTTTAAGCGGAGGCGAAGCTGGTCCGCATCCTTTACAAGGTTTGGGCGCTGGTTTTATTCCTTCTATTTTAGATACCAATTTATTAGATGAAGTGGTTAAAATTGGGAAAGATCATGCTTTTAAATTTGCCATTGATGCAGGTAAAAAAGAAGGACTTTTTGTAGGAATTTCTACAGGAGCTGCTTTGGCTGCCGTTGCTCAAAAACTTCCTGAACTTCCTGCGGGTTCAAAAATCCTTACCATTAATTACGATACAGGTGAAAGATACCTGTCTGTAGAAGGTTTGTTCTAACCTCAAAAAACCGTTACAAAAATGAAAACGAATATCAATTCACCAAAGGTTTACCTTATTGGTGCAGGACCCGGCGACCCTGATCTTATCACTTTAAAAGCCATAAAAGCCATTGCAAAAGCAGATGTAATCTTGTCTGACAGATTGGTGAGCCCAGAAATTCTGGAGCAATATGCCAACAAAAATTCTGAAATAGTCTATGTAGGGAAAGAATGCAGCAAAAATGCTTCTACACCTCAATCGATGATTAATGAAATGATGGTTGAATATGCTTTGCAAAATAAAACTGTGGCAAGATTGAAAGGTGGTGATGTCTCTATTTTCTCTAATATTTTGGATGAACTTCAAAGTTTAAAGCAAAACAAAATTCCTTACGAAATTATCCCGGGAATTACCGCTGCTTTAGGAGCTGCTGCATACGCTGGAATGCCTTTAACGGCTAGAAATCATGCCACTTCTGTAAGATTTCTCACCTATTATAAATCTGAAATTTTAGATGAAAAATATTGGCAAGAATTGGCTGTTACCAACGATACCATCGTTTTCTATATGTCTAAAGGAAATTTATCAAAATTAGTAGAAAAGTTTATCGAGCTGAACGTTTCAGGTGAAAAGAAAATTGCCATCATCGAACAAGCAACAACGCCATTCCAAAAGGTGTACACCTCATCTTTTAAAGAATTCGAAACAAAATTTGGCGACAAAGAATTTGCGTCACCATCTTTGGTTGTGATTGGCAAAGTGGTGTCGTTGCATGAAGAATTCTTTTGGCAAGAAAACTCAGAATTTGAAGGACTTTACTTTAAATCGGTTACCAACGGAAGTTTAATCCCTAAAACACAAAATTTTTTCCAATATGCTGTCTGAAAATCAATTAAATATTTTAAACCAAATCACAGAAAATTTTTCTAAAGAAGAAATTATTTGGACGAGCGGTTATCTTGCTGGTTTATTGAAAACACCTTCCGAAAGTGCAATTACAGCACTTTCCAATCAAGGAAATATAAATCATAAAATCACTTTAGCCTACGGAACCGAAACAGGAAATAGCAAAAAACTGGCAACAGAACTTGCAGGAATTATTAAAAAGAAAGGCGTAAAAGTAAAACTTGCTGATCTTTCACAATATAAGCCTAAAGATTTGGCTAAAGAAGAGTTTTTCTTCGTTATTATAAGTACTCAAGGTGAAGGTGAACCTCCAATTTTAGCTAAAAAATTCTACGATTATATTCATGAAAATGAATTGCAACTTACTCAATTAAAATATGGCGTTTTGGCATTGGGAGACAGCAGTTATCCTCTGTTTTGCAAAACCGGAGAAGATGTAGATGCGCGTTTTGAAATCTTAGGGGCAGAAAGAGTTTTGCCTCTGAAAAAGTGCGATGTTGATTATGAAACTGAAGCTCAGCAATGGATAGAGCATATTTATAATGTTTTGTCTAAAACTTCGGTTAATAATCAAGTGAATATTTCAGTTGCAAAAGTAAATTCAGGAAGAAAAAAATACATTGGAAAAGTTTCAACCATTATCAATCTGAACGATATTACTTCGGAAAAAGAAACCTATCACATAGAGATTGAAGCCGAAGAACCTATATCTTACAAACCAGGAGATGCTTTAGGTGTTTTACCATTAAATCCAAGTGATGTGGTGGAAGAAATCATTCAAATTACAGGGATTGATCCTGAAAAACAGATAGAAACTTCAAAACTTACCGCAACAGCAGAAGAGCTTTTGAAAAAGCACCTCAACATCAGCTTTCTTCTAAAAACAACAGTCGCTCATTATGCGGAAATTACTGGAAATCAAATTCCGGAAGTACGATTAAGTCTTCTTGATTTAATTAAAATTTACCCCGTAAAAAATGCGGAGCAATTTGAAGAAATTATTAAAATTCTTACGTTTCAATCGCCTCGATTGTATTCAATTTCTTCGTCGCCGGAAGCGCATGGAGATTCAGAAATACACATTACGGTGGCAAAAACTGAGTTTTTAATCGACCATAAAAAACAAAACGGTTTGTGCAGCGGATTTTTAAGTGAATTTAAAGAAGAGGAAGAACTTGAATTTTACATTCAAGAAGCGAAACATTTTAAACTTCCAGATCCTGAAAAAGACATCATTATGATTGGTCCGGGAACAGGTATTGCGCCATTCCGTTCATTTTTATGGGAAAGAGATGCGGTTGGAGGTTCAGGTAGAAATTGGCTGTTCTTTGGTGACAGGAATTTTACTTCAGACTTTTTGTATCAAGCAGAAATTCAGGATTTTCTGAAAACAGGAACGTTGACGAATCTAGATACCGCATTTTCAAGAGATACCGATCAGAAAATTTATGTTCAGAATAAACTTCAGAAAAAAGGGCAGGAAGTGTTTCAATGGCTTGAAGCAGGAGCTTCACTTTATGTGTGTGGAACGAAGGATCCGATGAGTAAAGATGTGGAAGAAACCCTTTTGGATATCATTCAGGAACAAGGAAACAAAAATAGGGAAGAAGCGCAAAATTACCTCGAAGAAATTGAACTGAGCGGAAGATACGCCAAAGATGTTTATTAATTGTAACCGACTTAAAATCTAAAACAACAACATGAATCATAAAGAAAATCTTTCTCCGGTAGAAAGGATAAAAACCGAAAGTAATGGACTTCGAGGAACGCTGAAGCAAAGTCTTGAGGATGAATTTACAGGTGCCATTCGTGAAGACGATCAAACGCTTATCAAATTCCACGGAATGTATCAGCAAGACGACAGAGACAGAAGGGAAGAACGTGTGGCTAAAAAACTAGAGTGGCTCTATTCTTACATGATTAGACTGCGACTTCCAGGAGGATTTTTAACACCGCAACAATGGGTAGGTTTAAACCAAATTGCTGAAGATCATTCCACAGGAACGATAAAAATTACGACAAGACAAACGGTACAGCTTCATGGGATTTTGAAGTCACATTTAAGACCGACCATTCAACAGTTTAATCTGCAACATTTAGATTCTATCGCAGCTTGTGGAGACGTTAATAGAAATGTGACTTGTACTTCAAATCCATCAGAATCTCCTGTTCATCAGGAAGTGCATGATTTGGCTGGAAAAATCAGCGAAATGTGTCTTCCAAAAACCAAATCTTACTATGATATTTGGATTGATGATGAGTTGTTGATCGACAGAAAAGCAGAGGAAGATCCTTTATACCAAGACCGATATTTACCTCGAAAACTGAAGATTGGAATTGCAATTCCACCCAATAACGATGTTGATGTTTTCATTAACGATATTGCTTTAATTGCGATTGTTGAAGAAGATAAAATTGTAGGTTACAATATTGCTGCAGGTGGCGGTTTGGGTGCAACAAACGGAAATGCTTCAACTTACGCTCGTCTTGCGTCTGTTTTAGGTTTTGTAGATTCTGAAGAGAAAGCCTTGAAAGCCGTTTACGAAATTATAACCGTACAACGCGATTTTGGAAACAGATCCGACAGAAAATTATCTAGGCTAAAATACACCATCGATAAATTAGGGATTGAAGGATACAGAACCGAAGTCGAAAAACGTACGGGTTTCAATTTTGAACCTGCAAGAGAATTCAAATTTACTCAAAGAAAAGACCGTTATGGTTGGGTTAAAAATCATGAAGGAAATTGGTTTTACACGCTTTTTGTAGAGCACGGAAGAGTTTTAGATATCGAAAACTATCCTTTAAAATCCGGTTTGTTGAAAATTGCTGAGACGGGAAAAGTTAATTTCAGATTTACGAGCAATCAAAATTTAATTCTTTCAGATATTAAAGAAGAAGATAAAGCTGAAATTGAAAGACTTCTGCAAGAATTCGGAATTTCTGAAGCCACCAACAGCGCAAGTGCTCTAAGAAAAAATTCAGTGGCTTGTGTTGCTTTAAATACGTGTTCGCTTGCTTTGGCAGAAGCACAACGATATTTGCCTTCTTTGGTCACGAAAATAGAGCCTATTTTGGAGAAATATGGTTTGCTTGAAGACGATATTACGATAAGAATGACGGGTTGTCCGAACGGTTGCGGAAGATCTCCAAATGCAGAAATTGGTTTTGTAGGAACAGCCTACGGAAAATACAATCTGCACATCGGTGGCGATCGCTTAGGACTTCGTCTCAATACAAAATACAAAGAAAATATCGGTGAAAACGAAATTCTGGAAACCTTAGATGAGCTTTTCAAAATTTATGTAAAAGACAGAAAATCAGAGGAGACTTTTGGAGATTTTTCTTATCGTTATTTACAAACTTTAGAATAATATATATATGAAAACAATTCTGTTTCAACAGATTAATATAAGGCAATTACATCTACAAATTTTAGGAAAACGAATGTGTATGTGCTGTTTAGAAATAAACAGCACATCAGATTCTCATTAACCTAAAAAATGTTATTCAATGAAAACCCACATTCAAAATAAATTATTTACAAAATTACCTTTACTATTTTTCACCTTTTTATTTTTCTCTTTTTTACCTGCGCAACAACTTATAGAGCTGAGTGGTACAGTACATCATATTGATACTCGTAAAGCTGTTCCGGGTGTAAAAATAACAGTAGAAAACACCCAGGATTCTGCTTTTTCAGATGATGAAGGAAACTTTGTCATTCGGACAAGAGTTCAGATTCCTTTTAGAATAAGCATCAACAAGCAAGGTTTCACAAATCAAACTATTGAAGTTCTTTCGCTTTCCAATAAAATTGCTGTTGAACTTAATCCGCAAAATACAATTATTAATGAGGTTGTTATTTCTGCATCGAAAGTTCCTGAAAAAGTTTTAAAATCGCCCATTGCCATTGAAAGAATTGATATTAAAACAATTCGAGAAAGTCCTGCTTCATCATTTTATGAAACTTTAGAAAATGTAAAAGGATTACAGCTTTTAACATCCAGTCTTACCCTTAAAGTACCCAATTCTAGAGGTTTTAATTCTCCGAATAATTTTAGATTTATGCAGTTGGTAGATGGAGTAGATGTACAGTCGGCAACACTGGGAGTTCCTTTAGGAAATGCAATCGGACCTACGGAGTTAGACATTCAATCAATGGAAGTTACTCCTGGTGCGGGTTCTGCACTTTACGGAATGAATGCCATTAATGGTTTGGCAAGCCTTCAAACCAAAGATCCTTTTACTTCGCAAGGTTTGAGTGTTTATTTTCGAGGAGGGGTAAATCATGTAGATAATTTGCGACATCAAATTTCGCCTTTAGGAGAAAGTGCAGTACGTTTTGCGAAAGCTTTTAATGAAAATTGGGCTGTAAAGATTAATGCATCCTATTTTAAAGGTGTAGATTGGATTTCAGATAATCAGACAGATCAAAATCCTAATTCGTTGTTAACTGCCAATCCTGGTTTTGCGCTTTCCAATAATCCTGCTGAAGATTTATGGAATAAATATGGTGATGAAAGAAACAACCGAGTTGCCGTAAAAGTAAATTATAACGGAAAACCAACTACTTTCAATGTTTCACGAACTGGTTATTACGAAAAGGATTTAGTAGATCCTGAAGTAAAGAATATTAAATTTGATGCTGGTTTATATTACAAATTTGGAGATCAATGGAGAAGTTCTTACGTGTACCGTTACGGATTATTGGACGGTACTTTCCAAAGAGGAAATAAAATTCGTCTTCAGAATGCAACGGTTCAAAATCATAAAGTAGAACTTACAGGGAAAGAACTTACGTTAAGAGCCTACGTTTCTATAGAAGATACTGGAGATTCTTACAATTTAAAACCATTAGCAGATAATCTCGATCTCACAAATCTTTCGAATGCAAATTGGAGAAATCTTTTTCAAAATTCTCTTCAAAATAGTCTTAATGCAGGTGTAAATCTAAATGAAGCTTTTATTCTTGCAAGACAGGAAGCCGACAAAAATAGAGTAGTTCCCGGAACTTTGGCATTTGAACAATTAAAAAATACAATAATAGGCATTAATAATTGGGACTCTGCAAATGGAGGTGTTGCGGGAGCTCCTTCAACTGGAGGTGCAAAATTACAACAAAAATCACGTTTTTATCAAGGAGAGCTTACGTATGATTTTAGTAGAATTGTAAAAGTTTTCAGTCTTTTGGCTGGTGTTGATTACCGTTTATACAGTATTATTCCCGATGGAAATAATTTTGTAGATTTTGAAAGACCTGTTGCAGAACGAAATATACCTTTAAATGATGGGAGCTTCGGAAACGATGTGATCTATCAGAAATACGGAATTTTCACTCAGTTTACAAAACTATTTTTTGATGAAAAGCTAAAGCTTAATATTGCTTTTAGATTTGATAAAAATCCAGAGTTTGAAGCAAAATTCAACCCAAGGTTTAGCATTGTTTATTCTCCTGTAAAACAGCATAATTTTCGTGCATCTTTTCAAAACGGATATCGTTTTCCATCATTATTTGAAGCTCTTTCGTTCGTAAACAACGGAAATGTAAGAAGAGTAGGTGGCTTAGCAAAGGTAAATGAAGGTTTAGGATATTTAGAAAATTCTTATACCTTAACTTCGATTGATGCTTTCACTGCTGGTGTAAATGCTTCTGTAGACGGAGGTTTAAGCCAAAATCAGGCGGCTTTAAATAACAAAAATCTTTTGGTAGTTGCTAATTTACAAAAGTTACAACCGGAGAAAATTAATTCTTTTGAAATTGGTTACAAATCGATCTTTCTTAATAACAAGCTTGCCTTAGATTGGGATTTTTATTACAATATTTATGAAGGATTTTTAGGGCAGGTAGAAGTTTCGGTTCCGAAAAATGTAAGTGTTGGTACAGATCAAGCTGCTCTTGCTATGTTAGACCGTTCACAACAAGATCGCTATAGAGTGTACACCAATAGTAATAAAGCGTATAAAAGCTACGGCTCATCTTTGGGAATTCGATACAATATTGTAAAGAATTATAATGTGAATGCCAATTTTTCTTACAACAATTTAATGAGTTCAAATACAGCAGATATTTTTATCACAGGATTTAATACTCCAAAATGGATTGTAAATGTAAGCGTTGGAAATAGAGAAATTATTAAAAATATTGGTTTCACGGTTGTTGCAAGATGGCAAGATCAATTTTTATGGGAAAGTCCTTTAGCAACAGGAAAGGTTCCTTCATATTACACCCTAGATTTACAGGCTACATGGAGAATTCCGGAAATTAATGCTCAGGTAAAAGCAGGAGCAACCAACTTGCTTAATCGTCGTTATTTTCAATATGCTGCAGGTCCGGAAATTGGAGGTTTATATTATTTATCATTCACTTACGATTTAAAACTTTAATAAAAATGACAAATACTTTGTATCCTGTATTTTTACAGCTCGAAAAACTGTCGTTATTAATTATTGGCGGAGGAAAAGTGGCTCTTGAAAAACTAGAATCTGTTCTCGCCAATTCCCCACAAACATCGATACGATTGGTAGCAAAGGAAATTATTCCTGAAATTAAGTTGCTTACAGAAAAGTTTCCCAATCTTAAGCTTGATGAAAGAGCTTATGAAAAAGAAGATTTCGAGAATACAGAATTGGTTATTGTTGCTGTAAATAGTATTCAATTATCTTCACAAATTCGAGCCGAGGCGCATGAATTTAATTTGCTGGTAAATGTTGCCGATAAACCTGATTTATGTGATTTTTACTTAGGTTCTATTGTACGAAAAGGTAATTTGAAAATCGCAATTTCTACCAACGGAACATCTCCAACGGTTGCTAAAAGAGTTCGTGAAATTTTAACGGAAACTATTCCTGAAGAAATCGATCAACTTTTAGAGAATATGCAGGAAATCCGAAATCAATTAAAAGGAGATTTTAATTATAAAGTAAAAGAGCTAAATCGTTTAACGACGGAATATTTGCATAAAGATTCTCATATTAATGTTTCACCCAACCCAGAAATAGAAAATCTACTGAAAATAACACAATCTGTACAAAAAAGAGCTAATATTTACCTGGGAATTATTGGTTTTTTTATCTTATTTGGAATTCTTGGAATCCTCATTCACGAGTTTCATCTTTCAGCAGACATTCAACAATTTTTAAATAAAGACAATTATATTTTTTATTGGATGTTGTTGGCTGGTTTTTTGGCAGAAATTGTAGCAGGATCCATGGGAATGGGGTATGGTGTAATATGCACCACTATTTTACTTTTGCTGAATGTACCGCCACCCGTAATTAGTGCAAGTATTCATTCTGCAGAATCTTTTACCACAGCAGCAGGAAGCTTCAGTCATTACAAACTTGGAAATGTGAACAGAAAATTGGTTTTTGCATTATTTCCTTTAGCAATAGTGGGTTCGGTTGTGGGAGCTTTAGCTCTTTCGCACTACGGAGAGCATTATGCACATATAATAAAACCCATTATCGCGTGTTATACTTTATATCTTGGATTAAATATTTTGAAGAATTCTTTTAGAGAAAAAAGAGAGAATTTTATAGACAAAAAACCAAAAACGAATTTGAAAATCTTAGGATTTACAGGTGGTTTTATTGATTCTTTTGCAGGTGGAGGATGGGGTCCACTCGTAACGGGAACTTTAATAAAAGAAGGACGTACACCAAGATTTGTGGTTGGTAGTTCTACAGTTGCAAAGTTTTTATTAACCATTACCAGTGCAGTTACTTTTATTTTCACCATCGGAATTCACCATTGGAATATTGTTTTAGGATTGCTTTTGGGAGGAGTTATCACAGCGCCATTTTCTGCAATGCTCACATCTAAATTACCTTCTAAAAAAATGTTTTTTGTAGTGGGAGTTGTTGTGGTTTGTATGAGCGTTATTAGTATTTTAAAATCAGTGATCTCTTACAATAAATTTATTTAGATTTTTTTACTCGTATAGAGTTTTACTTATCTGTTTATCAATAATTTAAGTTTATCGGATATAATTATTCGGTAAACTTTTTTTTGGTGGAAAACTAAAAAAAGGAGGAAAATACTTTTACTTGTGATACTTTTTGTATCATTTTTATTATATTTGCTGATACAAATTGTATCATGTCTATATTTTCAGATAATATTAAATTTTTAAGAACGAAGAAAAACATTACGCAACAAGAGTTTGCGGATAAAATTTCTTTGAGCAGAGTGCGCTATTCTAAATATGAAGATGGGCGTTCTGAACCTCCGTTTGAGATTTTAATTAATATCTGTAATTTTTTTCATGTAAGTATAGATTTGCTTTTAAAAGTAGATATTAGAAAGTATTCTATAGCCGATATTCTGAAACTTCCAGAAAACAGAACCGTACTTCCTGTGGTAGTAGATAATGACGGAAATAATTTCATAGAAGTGGTTACACAAAAGACTTCTATGGGATACTTGAACGGATACAGCGACCCTGAATATATAGAAAGTCTTCCAAGAATGGTTCTCCCTTTTTTGCAAAACGGAAAATATCGTGGCTTTATGGCAGAAGGAGATTCTATGCCGCCTTTTACCGACGGAACTTGCGTTATTGGCGAGTATGTAGAAGCTCTTGCCGATTTAAAAAAAGGAAAAGAATATATTTTTATTACATCTAATGGAAGAACTTTTAAAACCTTTGTAATGCAAAATGAAACGGCCATTACAGTAGCGGCAGATAATTCTTTTTATGAGCCCTATGAAATTCCGTTGGAAGATATTGTTGAAGTGTGGAGGTATAAACAAGGAATTTTACCTCAAGAATATAAACCCAATTTTTCTAATGAAACTCAAGAATTAAAGGAAATGATGATGGATATGAAGCGAGAAATTCAAGTATTGAGTTCTAAAGTTTCCCAATCCCGTTAATGTTTTTTTAATCATGAAGCAACTGAGTTTATTTGAAACAGGAGAGTACTACGAATTTCCAGAAAATCTCCTAGAATATCGAGAAAATTTTCTTACCATTGAAGAAGCAAACCAACTTCAACACTTACTTTTATGTGCAACTCCCTGGAAGCAGAAAGACCAAAAAATGTATTCCAAATCTGTCTTAACTCCTCGATTAACGGCTTGGTACGGAGACGAAAAAAAAGCATACAAACTGGGTGGAAGCGAGTTTGAAGTAAACAACTGGACCCCACAATTGCTTTCCGTAAAAGCTAAAATAGAAGAGCAGTTCGGATATGAATTTAATTCTGTTTTGTTGAATCTTTATCGGGACGAAAATGATTCTGTTGCATGGCATCGAGACAAAGATAGACAATATGGAAGCCGTCCTGTAATAGCTTCTATTAGCCTTGGACAAACCAGGAAATTCGATTTTAGAAACCTCGATAATCATCAAAAAAAATACAGTTTACCGCTTCCTCATGGTTCGCTCTTAATTATGAAAGGCGATTTGCAGGAACATTGGGAACATAGAATTGCCAAATCAAAACAGCCGATGAAGGAGCGAATCAATCTTACTTTTCGTTGTGTGAAAGAACTGTATTGTTCGGATTCCCAAGCTTCATTAAATTAATGATGTATTTATTGAAAAAAGTTATTTTTTACATTGGGTGAACTTTTTTTTTGTCTAAAATTTAGATGATTTTAATCTTATATAAACTAAAAATTATATTGAATCATACCCTTTAAAAAAAACGGAGTTCCTGGAGTAAAATGTATTTCTTCTATCGAATTGGGTTCGTTTTGTAATCGTGATTCTGTAGCAAATTGTGTCTCGTTCCAAACTGTGTTGAAAAGATTTTGAACCTGTATGCCTAAAGTTATACTTTTCCATCGATAGCCAATATTAAAATCTGCAACGGTGTATCCTTTTGCTGTAATTGAATAATCTTCGTTTGCAGGGCGATTACCTAAATGCCGGAGATTGAGACCTCCATAAAGACCAGATTTAAAAATAAAATTTAAACCACTTACGAAAGTAAAATCCGGTGCTAAAGGAATGTAGTTTTGTCCTTTAGGCGCTTCAATAGATCTTGCGTGCGTGTAATTGGCATCAACATTCCAGTACATCCAAGAAAAAGGTTGGTATCGGTAGCTTAAATCAAAACCTTGTCGACGGGTTTTTCCGCTGGGCTCTACAATACCTTCATCTCCCACGTATACAAATTCTTGTTTAAGGTAAAGATACCAATATGCAAAATTGAATAACATTTTAGGGGTAGGTTTCCAGATAAAACCAGCATCAAATCCGTAAGCCGCGGGTAGAATTTCGTGCCCTTTTTGCTCAACCACAACTCTGGTGTCATTAGAATGAAAACCTTTACCCATTTTTAAATACAACTGAATTTTAGATAGAGGTGTGTAGAGAATATTCAGTTTTGGACTTACAGTAGCTTTGTTTTCTTCTTGAGTTTTGTAAGTGTCAGAAAGTTTATCATTGTATTGAAAATCAAAATAATCTAAACGAACTGAAGGATTAAATGTCCATTTATTGATTGTAATATCGGTTCCAGCATAAGCTGCAAGATTGGTTTCATTAATGTCTCCCAATTTTATAGAATGTAAAACTGTAGTTCTGTTTAAGGTATGAGAAAGCTCATTGTCATTGATTTGATCATTTCGTAAACTGATTCCTGCCTGCCAATTTCCTTTTATCTTTTCATCAGAAAAAGCTTTGTTGTACTCAGAATTGAAACCATAAATTAAGCGGTTTTCTTTTTGTTTAATTTGATCTCCATTTATAGGATCTTCTAAGAAAAATGTGAAATTTGAATAGAGTTCAAAATTATATTCATTTAAAAAGATTTTATTTTTTATAATAGAGTTTTCGGTAATAATCTTGTCGTAAGTAAACAATATATTTTTACGGGAAGTACTTCCGCCTTCTTTATCATCAATAGCTCCAAAACGGGTAATAAGGCCACTATCCACAGCTCTTTGCGGAATTTGTCCTGAAGCATCCCATTTACTGTCGAAGTAAGACACGGTAACCCCAATTTTATTTTTATCATTAACGGCTCCGTTATATTTCCCGAAGATATTGATTCTGTTAAAGTTTTGCGGACTAACAAAAAAACCATCTGTAGATAGAAATTCTGTGGCAATATAAGCGTCTTGATTATTTTGGTTCAAAATATTAAACATGCCTAAAAAGCGATACGTGTTAAATTGCCCTGCTTCTAATTTTATAGAACTGTTCTGCAGTTCATTTTTAGTTAAAAAGTTTACGTATCCAGCAGTGGTAAAATTACCTTTATTCTCGTAATATGGGCCTTTCCCAAAATCTATTTTATCGATTGTTTCAGGAATTACAAAATGTAAATCTGCATAACCTTGCCCGTGTGCGTGAGACACCATATTTACCGGCAAACCATCTACTGTTACGCTTATATCTGTACCATGATCAATATCAAAACCTCTTAAAAATATTTGTTCGGCTTTTCCTCCACCTGCGTGTTGACCAATAAAAAGACCAGGAATTTTTCGCAAAATATCTTGCGAAGAATTTACAGGGTTGGTTTGGATATCAATATCTGTAATAATATGCAAAGCATCAATTTTTAAAGGAATTTGCACTTCGTGGATGTCTGTAGTTTTTTTATATAGAACAATTAAAGGATGTTCAGAGATACTTTTCACTTCAAACAATTCTGTTTGATATCCATTAAAAGAAATTTGCAAGATATCTCCTTCTTTGCAGTTTTCTAAAAGAAAATCTCCTTTTTCATTAGAATGGGTATGTGCTCCCGTTGTTTTATTTAAAATATTAACTTCTTGTATTGGATACCTTGATTCATCTTCTATTTTTCCTGAAATTGTCTGTGAGAATAAAAAAGTGCACGATCCTAATAAAAAGAAAAATGAAAGCTGTTTCTTCATAGCTTAGTCTTTAGGTTTCTTGGTAAAAGATTTATAATGCTAAATAACTTATTATTGAATCTCGAAAAATTTGAAATAGAAAATATACTGCAGTTTTAAATGAGCTTTCATGGTTATATTAATGTTTGGTTTAGAACTTTAAATATAGGAAAAAATCTCTTTATAGAGATTTTTTTAATAAAAAGTAAGGAAAACGTCCTGATATTATCGCGATAAATATTATTTGTTCACAATAAATAATAAGAAGACTTCAGATTTATTTCGTTTTAGTAAAAGCCAATCAAAGGCTAATAGTAAGAAAATCAATTAATAAAATAAAAAAAATGTTCTTTTTATTGTTTTTTTTCATAACTTAGAGAGTAATGAATAAGACTAAATGCAGACTTTAAAAATCATTAAAAACTATTACCATGAAAATCTGTAAAAATTGCTTTTTGCTTATTCTCTTTTGCCTCTTTACACAATCAACTTATGCACAGAAAAAAAACAAGGTTTCATTGAAAGATTCATTGGATGGTGCTGTAGATTTAAGTGATTTTTTAATGAATTCTCATGGTTTTGTGCCTGTAATTTCTCCCATTAC
Organism: Chryseobacterium sp. HNCC26DJ239; assembly: GCF_057180445.1. NCBI lineage: Bacteria > Pseudomonadati > Bacteroidota > Flavobacteriia > Flavobacteriales > Weeksellaceae > Chryseobacterium > Chryseobacterium sp. HNCC26DJ239. The sequence goes on along the minus strand of NZ_JBXUGJ010000008.1, from coordinate 22,862 downwards.
AGAACCTGCAGTTGGCTTTGGTGGTGCTATTGCACCCATATTTATAGAAAAATCTAAATATGAAATGACCAATCGTGATGGCGAATCCGTTTATGTGCCACCAACTTTAAACGTTGCAGCCGCAGGTTGGACATCTAATAAATCTCAGTTTTATGGTGTGGGAAGAATGAGTAATGCTTTAAAAGGAAATCTACGATACAAAATTTTCGCAGGATATGCCGATGTTTTTATGAATTATTATCCCAACGAAAGTATTTTAAAAGGAAAAGAGATCGAACTTAATATGAAGCAAATTCCGGTTTATCTGGAAGGTACATACAGGATTAACAAGTCGCCTTTTTATGTAGGAGCTTCTTTTTTATATCGAAAAAATAAGGTTGAATTTTCAAATGTAAACTTACCTGTGGAGTTACCAGAATCTTTGCAACCCAAATTTTTAGACGGAACCAATTCTGGAGCGGGTGTGGTTTTTCAGTTTGATAATTTAGATAATACTTTGTCACCAACAAAAGGAACCCGCATCAATACTCATTTTAATTTTTATGGAAATTATTTGGGCGGAGATTTCAATTATCAAGCAGGTTCTGCATTTTGGATGTACATGCATCCTCTTGGCAAGAAATGGTTTGGAGCTGTACGAGTTTTGGGTCAGTTTGCGACAAAAGAAGTTCCTTTTTACTACAAACCCTATATTCAATTAAGAGGAACACCATCAATGCGATATCAAGGAATGCAAACTATAGAAATTGAAACGGAGGAGCGTTGGAATTTCTACAGACGTTGGAGTGTTGTTCTTTTTACCGGCGCAGGAAAAGCTTTTGAAGATAAAAAAGGTTCTGAAAATACTGAGCTCGTTTGGAATGCAGGAACAGGATTTCGTTACTTACTCGCTCGCAAATTTGGCCTTCAAATGGGTTTAGATGTTGCAAGAGGACCTGATCAATGGGGATATTACGTTGTTTTTGGCTATTCTTGGATGAGGAATTAATCAGATGACATAATTATAAAACTAAAAAACTCGACTATAATTTTTCTATAGTCGAGTTTTTTATGATGTTTTTCTTATGAAATTAGTTTAATTATTTACCTTCTTTTTCATCATTAAAGAATAAATAAGCGTAAAACATGCAAAAGCAAAAATGGCATAAAGACAATTCTCCGGTCTGATTTTTTGAAAGAAAGCTGAAATTATATTAGCTTTTCCGGAGTATCTTTCCATCATCCATGCAATCGCTGCGATTCCGGCAAGTAACGCGCCTAAAACTCTTACCCATTTATAAATTTTGAACGGACTCAAAAGAATTAACCACGGAATAATGATGATAATTACGAAGATTTGCATCAATTCAATCCCGATGTTGAAGCCTAAAAGACTTAAAATAAATTTTCCGGAATCTAAATGCAAATTAGAAAGTATCGTTGCGAAAGCCAATCCATGAATTAATCCAAAACCGGCAGCTACATAGATTTCTTTGTTCGGGAAAAGTGGTTTTATGGCGTGAATTGCCGTCACCAAAATTGAAAGTGCAATCAAAATTTCTACCCATTTTGTATTTGGATTTAACCAACCTAAAGAACCGATTAATAGCGTTATTGAATGTCCAATTGTGAAGGCAGTAACGATTTTCAGAATCCTCATCAAACTGTATTTTGCATCTCCAGTTTTCACCCATTTTCTACCTTCTGCAATTAACGGTGCGGAAAGTAAAAGAACCAATATAAATAATAAATGGTCGGTTCCTTCGGAAATGTGTTCCATTCCTAGATTCACCATTCTTTTGAAACCTGTCCAATTACTTCCTTCGGTAAGATTGACTTTAAATGGCGGAACTTTTGCGGTGTTAATATTTGCCATAATCGAACCAACTTCCGTATTTCCAATTTCTACTTTTCCGTTTTCCCAATCTTGACGAATTGCGACTAAAATTTTGTGCGTAATGACTTGATGAGCAATTCCGTCGTAATAAATGGTAAATTTTCGGATGTTGTCATTTTCCTTTGGAGTAATCGCGATGAAAGCAATCAGTTCCTGATATTGTCCTGTAGCTTCTTGTTCATCTGTTTTTACTTCGAGTTTATTCAACTTGATGTCCCAATTATTTCCCGATTGTCCTTTGATTTTGAAATGAGAAAGAATGTACTTTCTCAAATCATTTTCATGAATTTTCAATAAATTATCGGTTTTTTTGGTCACATCATACGGAACGGCAAATTGCATTTCTTTTAAAGGAAGTTGTAATTCACAATTGATATTTTTGGAATGAACATCCAACAACATCATCGTATTCGGCATTGGATGAGCTACAAAAACACAAAAGGGAAGAATGAATAGAAGAAAGGAAAAAACTTTTTTCATAAAGCTGTTTTTAGCTAAGTTATTTATTATTTAAAATTGATTTTGAAAAGCAATCGGAAAAAGGTAAATTTCAAATAAACCCCAAACAATAATTATTATGCTTGGGGTTTTTTAATGTTAAAAATGATATTAACTAGTGAATATGAAAGCAATTTTATTGATATGTTGTAGCGTAATCATTTACTTTATCTCTCCAGATCGAGTGATAGTGAACTCCGCTTAAAATAACTCCGCCTTGTGCACTGTATTCAATCCAAACGTGAGGGCCATTGATTCTGAAATAATCTCCCTGAGTTGTCATTGAAGTTGTTCCACTGTATAATACATAAGTGCTGCTTAATTCTGAAGAATAAGTCGACAAAATCGTAGCTGCATTGGTATCATCAATGTCGTTAACATACGTTTTGATGGCATTCAACAACAATGTTTGTTGAGTAGATGTCAAAGCACTTCCCACTAAACCTGAATACGTTGTAGGAAAGCTCCAGTTTGCAGTTGGACCGCAAACCAAATCTCCAAAAGATGAACTTGATTTTGCCGTTGCCAATTGAGTACTCGTTAAACTTGCTAAAAACGCCACGAAAGCATCTTTTTCCTGAGAAATTGGAGAATACGAAGTTCCGCTAGATGTAAATGTAGTTGGTTCAACTGCTGCAAAATGCGGTGTTGCTGCAACCAAAGAACCATTGTTGTATGTATTTGCTACGGTTTTATGGTGACCAGTCCACATAATTTCAAATTTCCCTGTTGTAGATGGTGTGCCGAAGAAAGCAATGTAGTAATTTCCAGAACCATACGTACTTCCACCTCCGTTTGCATACAAATAATCATCAGCCAAAAGAAGTTGTTGTACTTCTTCATAGCCTTCATTAGAAGTAGTTCCGCTCATTTCTTTTACAATAGCTTTTGCTAAAGCAACTTGTGTAGAATTCAAATCTCCTAAACGAAGTCCTAATCTTGATGACATTGCTGCTGGTAAATTAGACCATGTTTTAATGTTAGACCAATTATAACTTTGGTATAATGTAGATTGCTGACTTGTTGAAAGGGATGCTTTAAATTGCTCACACAAGCAAACTAATTTTGAAACACCACTTAAAGAGGTACACGATGAAGGCGAACTTGCCGTTACTGCCGAAACTCCTGTTGTTCCTACTGCATTGGTAGAAGTTGTAGAAGAGTCGTCTGTAGAACTACTACTTTTGTCTGGGTCGCACGATACTATAAAAATCGTGCTTATCATACCGATGATTGCGAATAATTTTAATTTTTTCATTGTATTTTAATTTTAAAACTTTATTCCTCAACATTTATCAATCTGAAAAGTTTTTACTTCTTGATAAATTTCGAGTTGAAATTCATTCCTTTATTTTGAATTTGGATAAGGTATGTACCGTTAGCTAAAGTATTTACCTTAATATTCTCTGAAGTTCCTGAAGATACTTTTTGAGATAACACTCTTTTACCAGACATATCTGTAATTACAATTGTCCCATTGCTGAAACCTTCCTCGTTAGTTACTGTAAGAATATCTGTGGTTGGGTTTGGATGAATTTTGATTTTTGTGCTATTGCTAACTGTAGAAAAGTCTTTTGTAGCTAAATTATCAATAGAAGAACCAGATAAATCGCCACCATAATCACTTACATGATCTCTCCAAACTGTATGATAATGGATTTGACTTGGGAAAATTACACCTGTTTGACATACAAACTCAATCCAAATATGTGGTCCATCAATTCTAACGTAGTTCGTGTTAGATGTCAAAAATGTACTTGCACTTCCTGCGGTTGCACTCCCTGTAAAAGCAATATAAGTTTGATCCAATTCACTTGTATAAAGTGCCATTAATGAAGCTGCTGTTGTTGCATCTAAATCTTCAACATAAGTTCTCATCGCTTCGATAACATAATTTTTTTGTGCTGTTGAAAGTCCACTGCAAACCAAACCTTGTTTAGTTGAAGGCATTGAGTTAGTGTTTCCGTTACTTTCACCAGGACTCATCAAACAATCACTGAATGTCGTAGATAATTTTGCGGTTGAAAATTGAGTAGAAGAAAGTGAACCTAACATATTTCTGAAGGCTGTTCTTTCGTCTTCCATTGGTGCATATGCAGTTCCGTTTACGGTGTAAGATGTAGGTTCTACACCCATAAAATATGGCGTTGCACCAATCACATGACCATTATTGAAAGCAATATTTGCTGCAAAATGGTGACCGCCAAATTGTAACATCCAAGCTCCAGTTGTAGAAGGTGTCCCTAAAAATGATATCCAATAATTTCCTTCATCATAATTAGTTCCTCCTGCTGTCGCTTGTAAAGCTTCTTCAGCTGCTCTAATTGCAAGAAATTCAGCATAGCCATTATTGGTTCCAGATCCAGTAGCTTCTTGTAATACAGCCAAAGCAGCTGTAAGTTGTTCAGTAGTTAAATCACCAAATTTAACCCCATTTCTACAAGTAGAACCACATGGTAAATTAGACCATTTTCTTGCTAAAGTTGCTGTGTAGGTTTGTTGTAAAGTAGATTGCTGTGTAGTTGTTAAGGTTGCTTTAAAAGCTAAAGCTGCTGTAACAACCGAGCTTACCGTAAAAACATCCTTTTTAGAATCTTTAGAAGCCGTAACTCCTGCAACATTATTGTTGTCTTTGTTAAAAGGATTTGAAAATTTCGAAAAATCTGCATTTTTATATAACAATACAGATAAAACTGCCAATGAAACTGTTGCTAAAAAATAAATATACTTTTCATGTTTCACGTGTTGCTCTTGAGGAAATAATTGAGTCTTCATGTTGCTATCATTTTAATACGTAAAACTATTTTAATTAATCTTTTAAAATAGTTTTTTGTGGTAAAATGATACTTTTCAGGGGTGAAAAAGTGTTTATTTTTTAAGTTTTTCAACGAAGTCTTTTTCGTAAGTATTCCCTACAGAAAGGGCAATCTCGTTAATGTAAGCTGTTTTGTTTTTAAATGCTGTAATTTGAGGCAAAGAAATAATCGTAGAACGGTGAATTCTGAAAAAATATTTCGCAGGAAGTTTCTCTAAAATTTCTTTTAGCGTCATCCTTATCATCATTGGCTTTTGGTTATGAAGGAAAATTTTAACGTAGTTATCATGTCCTTCAATGTAAAGTATTTCTTTAGAAATTATTTTTACTAAACCATAATCTGCCTTAAAGAATAATGGCTCTTCGTTGTTTTGGTGCAGAAGTTTTTTTCTTTCAATAACGCGTTCAACGGCTAATGAAAATCTTGAGAAATTAAATGGTTTTAGCAAAAAATCGACGGCTCCCACATCATAACTATCTACTGCATAATCTTTAAACGCCGTAATGAAAATTACAGAAATTTGCTCCATTCCCGTTAAACCTTTATAAAACTCAAAACCAGTTTTTGAGGAAAGATTTACATCTAAAAACAACAAATCTACAGGGTTCTTTTCCAAATATTCTCTTGCTTCTATTGTTTTAAGGAAAGTTTTTTGTAAACATATTCCATCGAGATTGGAACAGAAAGTTTCAATGATTTCCAGAGAAGCGATGTCATCGTCTAAAGCAATGGCGGTAATCATGGCAATACAATTTGAAGGTCTACTAAAAAGTTATTTTGCTTTTGTGAAATATACAATTCATGCTGTCCTGGATAAAAAAGATTCAACCTTTCTTTCGCATTATTGATTCCGATATTGGAAGATTCACCATTTTGAATCGAAACTATATTGTTTGAAACCAATAATTTAAGTTCATGGTTAAGCAAATATATTTCGATTTTTATTTCTGAATTTTCTTCTGGATTTACACCGTATTTAAAAGCATTTTCAATAAATGTAAATAGAATAAGCGGTGCAATATTTCTTTCTGAAAAATTTCCTTGCGTTAAAAAAACAATATCAACACTGTTTCGTAATCTATCTTTTTGTAGTTCGATATAATTTGAAATGTACTGAATTTCTTTCTCCAAAGAAACTTCCTTTTGATATGAATCTTGAAGCAAATAACGAATGAAATCTGAAAAAACAATAATAGAATCTGCTGTTTTATCGTCTTTTCTGATGGCAGAAGAATAAATACTATTGAGTGTATTGAATAAAAAATGTGGATGTATCTGCAATTTAAAATGAGAAAGCTCTGCTTGAAGTTTCTCGTTTCTGATGCGTTCCGTTTGAAGTCTTTCAAACCAAAAAGCAGTAAAAAATACCGTACCGAAATACATAAAAACCAATTGGTCTACATCCGAAAAAAACAATCTGAATCTTTCAAAAAAAGTTTCATCGTGGCGCGGCATCAAATTCGGATTGCCATGAAGTGGCGGTTTTGGCGCATCAAACAATAAACACGGAATCGCAAGTACAGCAACCAAACCTAGAAGTATAATGATGCTGTAAGTAAAATATTTCTTCGTAAATAATAATTTTGGAATGAAATATTTATAATTCAGAAAAAAGAATACGATAATGATGCAATTTCCTACCATATTAAATGCTAATTCGTTCATAAACTGAGGTTCATTGTACGAAGTTGGGCGGGAAGGAAGAAGTAAGGGTTGTAACAAAAAAAACAAAATCCCCAAACCAATAAAAATGTGTTTTTTGTTTAGTTTCATAAATAAAATGTAGGTTTAAACGTAATACTTAAGGAATTGCAACGATTTTTATAGGTTTTAACCGAAAATTGTGTGAGGTTTTTGTAGCAGTTTGAATTTTAAAAAAATTACAAGAAAAATAATGCTTCCAAGAATTTGAAAGCGGCTTGAAATAATTTAATTTTTGAATAGCCATGTAAACAATTGGCTGATTATTTTCTTTGTTCGTCATTGTGTGTTGTTGGAAGTGATTTTTACGGCCTAAAAATCAGGAGTTTAGATTTTAAATAGCCGAAATCGATTGTGAAATTAGGCATTTTTAAAAGCTTTACTTTCTTCTATTTAAGTAAACTTACAAAAAGTATCGGAAAATAAATCAAAAAAAATGCAACTTAGACAAAAAATAATGGAGTAGTGCTGCGTAAAAAATGCTAAACTTTTATCAAGTTTAGCATGTAATTGTTTAAGTAATAATGTGTTATTTGTGTGGTTGTTTATTTATTTGTAGTGGAAGTTACCATTTTTCTTCTTCCATAATTTTTGATAGGCGATGATGTTCTTCTTCCCAAAGGTCTTGTTTTCCCATTTGTTCTCTAAATTGGTCAATACCGTTTTTTGCATTCACAACAATGTCTTTAAACCAAGGAAATTCTTGAGATGCAGAAATTAATTTTGCCATTCCTTTCATGCTTTCTTCATTTCTTAACAACCAAAATGCGTGCTGACTTCTGAAATACGGACAATGGTAAAACTCTTCTGAGATTTTGGTCCAAGTTTCTTCATTTACTTCGTCGTCGGAAAGCAAAGCCACTGCATAAACAGAAGATGGTAAAATATCGCTATTAAAATCTAAAATTTCATAGATATTAATACTTTCAGATTTCCAATCTTTTATTTTGCTATTTTTTAGAATTTCATCATAAATTTCATGTGCTTCTTGATGTGAGCCACTTAGATGCAACGAATCTGCCAATGCAATTTTTGCTTTTTTGTTGTTTACATCAATTTCAAGAGCTTTTTTAGCAAGAGAAATACTTTTGTCTAAATCTGTACAAAAGAAATAACATTTGGCAAGAGAGGCAAGAAAATCAGAATTGTTAAAATCTTCTTCGGTTGCAAATTTTTGTACAAATGAAAGTGCTTTGTGAGGATATCTATCAATAACAAATCTTTCTATAATTTGATGTTTAGGATTCTTATCAAAATAAACTTCGTCTAAAGCAGAAAAAATTACACCACGTTTATCCCACACAGATTGTATTGTTTTCCATTCATTATAAGTTCCTTCAAAAGCATAAGATGGTGGGATTAGATTGCCTTTGTTGTCTTTAAATTCGTATTCAATTTCACCATCGGGAACGCCTAAGTATCTTTTGAGTGCATCATTAAAATCTTTAGTAAACTCTTTATCTTCAACAATTGCCTTTTTTTTATTAAAGAAATTTTTAAACATTTTTACGTTATTTTTTTTAAGGTTCTGGAAATATAAACTTTTTCTTCTAGAAAGTAACTTTACTTCAAATTACTTTATCGTAAAACGAACTTACAAAAAAAATAGATTGAAAAAGAAAAATATTCTAGTCGTTGTGATAAAAGAAGAAAATAGCGTTTTGTTTTGTATTCTTGAAAATCATACAATTATTTCCCCATTTTCTCATCATCCACATATTCTAAAATATCACTTGGTTGACAATCTAAAGCTTTACAAATTGCTTCCAAAGTACTGAAACGAATTGCTTTTGCTTTTCCTGTTTTTAGGATAGAAAGATTGGATAAAGTTAAATCAACCCTTTCCGAGAGCTCGTTCAGCGAAATTTTGCGTTTCGCCATCATTACGTCTAGATTTACTACAATGGGCATAATTATACAGTTAGGTCGTTTTCAGATTTAATTTCTACGGCATTTTGCAGCACTTTTTCAAAAATGGCTGCAGCTGTTGCAACTACGATGGATACGAAAGTGGTAACAATACAAAGTCCGAGAAAACCAGCGGGATCATCTTCTTTTGCATGATTAAACTTAATAAAAACCGCCGCACTTATGATGAAAACACCTAATAATAGTGCACAAATTTTTATGTTTTTCAATGTTTTTACGGAAGAGATTGAAAAAACTTTGTTTTGCCCTATGAAACCTAATAATTTAAAAGCATTGAACAATGCCACAAAAAAAGGAATCGAAGCGACGTACATCAACAGAATAAATGGGTCGCTATAAATTTCCCAAGTACTCAAGTTAACCGCTCTTCCTTCCTTTGGAGGGAAATAAAGCAAAATAAAAAGTGCTAAAATGGCAACCAAAATAACCACAGCTTGAAGAAAAACAGTCGGAATTTTTTTCATGACGTATAATTTGAGTTTTAATTATACGGCAAATTTATATAAATTTATTGATAATCGATAAATTTATATTGATATTTGATTAAAATTTATTTTTTTTCAAACCAATTTTATAAAATCTTACATGATTGAATATAATTGAAATTTATTTCTCAAAATAAGTTTTGCTCCTAAAGAGTTGATGAAACCTTTTTTTAGGGCTTAATTTTTTCTGCAAAAGCAATAATATGACCATCGTGGTCTGCAAAATAACAGACTTTATCACCCCAATCACGGTCTTTAATTTCGCTAATAAGTTTTGCTCCTATTTGCGTTGCATTTTCAAATTCTACTTCAATATTTTCTACGTAAAAATAGAGTTCACATCTTGGTATACCGTTTCCTTCAGAAGGATGTGGGGTTTTATCACTCAGAATTTTCGCGATACCATTGTTGGGCATCAAACCAAGTTTACAGCTTTCAGAAAGTTGAAATTCTGTCATTCCTGGAACATTCAAATCAGGGATCTGTCTAAAAAGTTTTGTATAAAAATCTGTACTAGTTTTTTGATCTTGTACATAAAGAATTGTTTCAATAAGTTGAATATGCTTCATTTTTAATTTTGTTTATATAATTAATTTAGCGTTAAAATTTTCTACTAAACAGGGGATAGAAAATCTTTTTTTACAATGGTTATAGATTTACTTGGTGGCTAAAGTATACAAAAAAAAAGACAGTCAAAAATTTATAGATTCTAGTTTATCAATATAAATAAAGCTTAGACAAAAACGTCTAAGCCTTAAAAATATCTAAAATTTAAAAACTAGCCTTTGTGATATGGGCAACCAGAACTTACATTCATCGGAGCGGGAGCGTTGAAGAATTGCTCTTCAATTACTTTTCGTTGATCTGCAGGAATATCCTCAATTTTTCTCAAAGTATTTACCTGAATGTGTGGCCAACTTGTTGTTCCGCCATCGTTTCCAAAATCAAATTCAAAGAAAATAATCTGCTCATATTGAAGCTGAAGAATTTCTTTTCCATCTTCAATTACCGTTTCAATCCAAAGATTAAATTCAACTTCAACAGTTGGTACAAAACGGTTCACAAAAGGAACATTTAGAATTCCACCTTGTGCGCCGGTTGCTTTTCTTGATGAAAGTTGCACCAAAACGTAGTTTTCTACTTTCTGACCGCTAATTGCATCGCGCAATCTCATGTCTGGTCTTACGCAGTAAGGGTACAATTCATTCGCAAGAATTCTCTGCGTGTAGATTTTATTAGATCCTGGATCATTTTCATCCGTCAAAGTTTCGTGAACCCAAGCTGGAGCAGGTTCGTCCAGATTGATTGGATTTTTCACACTTGCACCTGCACCTCCCATTGTTGGTGAAATCGCAAGATGAGGAGGATCCCAAGTTGCATTTCCTGTAGGAAATTGAGGCGCACCATTTATTAAATAACTAGAACCGCTCGGCGAAATATCTCCCAATAAAGTAATCGTACTTCCGTGCGGAATGACGCCACTACGAGAAATAGAGTAGTCTGGAATAAAATAAGGACCTGTAATTCCGTCTCCGGGTTTAATTTCTTGCGCAGGAATAATCTCGTAATATTCTTGCCCTTCCTTGAGTTGACTTAAAAGAATGTACGATGGGTTTCCGTTTTCGTCTTTCACTTGAACTAAAGGTTCATTTCTATAATCTCCTTTATAACCGTATTTTTCATAATCTTCCTGAGAAAAAGCATGAATTCCACGATCTCTTTTAATGGTTTCATCTGTTGCTGCATAGTTGTAAACATCGCTCAACCAAAGGTACATTCCGTTTTCTTCGTGAATTCCTGCATATTGTAAATCTGGATTTCCTTCAACTTTGTTTACACTTTTAATAGTTTGGTCGTACTTTACAGCACCGCAAAACAACTCGCTTGCGCCACCACGATTACGAACTCCACCCGGAACGATTTCGAAAGTTAATTTCTCGATATATTCTTCCGTATCAAAGCTAAATTTCCCTGGAATTGTATTTTGATCTGTTCCCGGAGAAGGCATAATTGTTGTGTGAATACCACTTCCCAAAGATGGTCTGTCGATATTTTTGTTATAATTTGCGTTATAACTTACCCAAGTTCCGTTAAGAGCTGCTAAAACGCCATAATCTACATTATTAGCGATTTCCGCTAGTTGATCTTCTCTGAATGGTCTTACTGGATCATCAATTAAAAGCTTAGAATATCCATTCATTAACGTAGCAAGATATCCTTTTTGCTGAGCCGGAGCTGCGGTTTTTAAGAAGGAGCTTACATTTTCTAAGCCTTCGATTTTTTTCTTTAACATGATATATTCGTTTTTGATGGTTGTTGTTTTTTCTCTAAAAAACCTAACCACAAAATAAAGTTCTAGGTTTCAAAAAACTTTTATCTGCATTAAAATGAGATGCTTTTGTGGTTAAATTGAGGTATAAAAATTAATTAGTAGGATATTCAAAAGTAGGACCTGCATTTTGCGTAGCATTCAAGGGTTGGCTCATTAAACCAATGGCTTGTTCCTTTAAAGCATACATATACATAATCGATTTTTCTAATTCTTTTGCGTCGCCTTCTACAGAGGCTTGTATCGCATCCAATAAGCTTTTATAGGTTTGGTTAAATGCTTTTGCTTGTGCAAATAATTCCGGATTGGATTGATAATCGGACATTTTAGGGTTGGGTTTCATCGGGTAAGCCGCACTCCAGTCTACAGGCAAAGGCTTTCCAACAGGAGGCGTTGTTACAGGCATCATTCCGTTTTCGTCGGTGAAAGGTCTATAATCTCCACCAAGATAAAAATGCTCATGAAAAACTTCTTTAAATCTGAAATAATGCGCCAATTCTGCACCTTCCTCAAACTGAGACGGGTCTACATCAAAAATAGAATCATCTGCACCTTCACCTTGCCCTTTTATTTCTTGAAAAACAGCAATTACACCTGCTAAAGCTTCGACAGCGTGAAGTTTTCCTCCGCTTCCATAATATTGTTCTGGACGAATTTGCTTCGCCGGATTTCCAGTGAAAATTCCGCCTGTATTTATTTCTTTAAAAGTTTGTGGAAGTTTACCATGTTCTTTGTAATACGCAGCGATTTGAAAAGCAACAATGTAAAAGAAAACCACATCGTAATATTCGCCAATCGTGTGAACATTCGTCATGATAAAATCTTTCATATTTGCTAATGTCCAAAAGTTATTCTCTTCTGTTAGAGCACTTTTAAATAGTTGATTCGTTTCAATAACAGGCTCTGAATATTTTGGAGCTTTTACCAAAGGGCTACTCGGACTTTCAATCGCAATAAATGTAGCAATACTGTTAGTGGAAAATGTTTCTAAACCTACATAAAAATCAACATTCATCGGCAGTTTCATAGGGTAAGTAGGATAGTTTTGCGGTCTGTTTACCGAAGGTTGAATATTAATAGCATTCAAAACATTACAAACCATGATCAAGTGAAGCATTTCTTCAACCGCTACACTTCTGATAATTTGCGATGCTAAAGCATTCGTTCCATCTTTAATGGAATATAATGCTGTAAGATAGGGTGGAATGGTAGAATGCTCAATTAAAATCGCAGTCTGCAAAAGATCTTGTAAAACAGGGCGGTAATCAACACTTGAAATTCCTCCTTTTTTTGAATCTGAACCTTTTCTTACAGATAAATCTTCAGGTAAAAATTCTAAAATTTCTCCGCTTAATTGATTTTTTAAATAATGATCGAACGCTTCAATTTGATCATTCAATAAAAAACTTGCAATGGTGTTGCTGTGATGTTTCACGCTGTCCATCCATTCGGCTTTGCCAATATTTCCGTCGAATAGTAACGAATGAAGAGAAATCGCATCGTCAACTGCGGTGTTTCCAGCCATTGCTTTTCCGCTTTTTAATAAAGAATTTTCTTGAGGTTCTGTTTTATTGATAAGTCTTTGTCTCATGTTTTTAGTTTTTAAGTTTAGTTTCCAAATCAGCTAAAATTGATTCTACTGAGCGAATCGTAAACGCCGATAAAGTCAAAGTAGGGTTTGAAGTTCCCAAAGTGGTCATATTTCCTGCGCCAACAATGTATAAATTGGAGTGATCCCAAGATTTACAATAACTGTTGGTAACCGAATCTTCCGGCGAAGAACCCATTCTGTGCGTTCCTACAATATGTCCCGCTCCATTGTAAGAATAGCGAACATTATTGTACACGAAAGTGTTATTATCGGTGGCGTTGTATTTTGTAAAATCTTCAATTCCTAATCTTTCAAACATTTGATCTGAAGCCAATTTCGCTTGTTCCATCGCTCTCATTTCATAGTCTGTAAGTTCGTAATTCACCACAGGCCTTGGTATTCCAAGCGCATCCAAATACTGGTCGTTAATTGTTACTCTATTATTTGGATTGGGTAATTGTTCAATTTCAAAATGAAACAAAACTTGTCTAGTTAATCTTTGTGCTAAAGCTTCCTTTAAATCTTCTCCAAAAAGACCTTGTCCTAAAAATTCAGAAAGATCTGAACCAGGTGAAAAAGCCGGCCAACTCCAACCCCAATTATCAAGCGGAGAAATCCAAGCCGAAAATTCGCTTCGGAAATTTCCATCTCTAAAAGACGAAATATTGGTTGTAGAACCTGGTCCGCGATACGAATAAATTGGTTCTGGAAACAATCCCCAAGTAAGCATTACCATGTGATCCATTAAGTTTCTTCCTACTTGATCGCTATTATTCGCAACGGTTTTTACTACTTGTTTTCCGTTTTCTGTAACGGTGTATTTTGAATTTAAAAGGATTTTAGGATTCTCAAAAGCATTCGCTGCAAGAATTACAATAGAGTCTGAAGTATCGATGGATTCTTCCACAAAATCTGTTTTTTCCTGAGAAATGTACTTTCTTAGATGAATTTTAGAAATGCGATTGTTATCATTTTGATCTACAGAAAGCTTATACACCACACTTTGCGCTTTTACTTCAATACTTGAAAGACGAGAAAGATTCTCATTGTCGTTTACTTTATATAAAGCTTTTTTCAAAGTTTTTAAAGCGTTGTATTTTGCCTGAACCGGACAAATCGGTACGCAAGAAGCATTTCCCTCGCAACGTTCTCCCATGTAAGGATTCCAAACAGAGCCTAAAGCTTTATATTCTTCTTTTCCTGAATGATCCAAAACCAATTGATAGCCAGATTCTGAAGATTCTGCCTTAATGATTTTAGTATTCCCATACTTCGGATTTGGAGTTGAATTTCTTCCTTGAGGAGACGGAACGAGCGTTAAAGGAATGTTTTGAAAATTCAGTTGAACACTTGTTCCTGCAAGTCCTTCAATGATTTTTTGATCCATATAACTTTGCGGAATTTCTTCCATCGGGAAAACATAGTCGCCATAATATTCTTCCATACTTTCCTGAATTGGATATTCCTGTTTAGAAACATTTCCGGAAACACCAATTTCAAATTCAGCCATTTCGTAATAAGGCTTTAGAACATCATAAGTAATTGGCCAATCCATCGCTCTTCCGTATTTTTCTTTTAAATGAAAATCGTTGGGAAGCATTCTAGGAGTCGTTCCTAACCAGTGTAGAGTAGTTCCTCCACCTACTCGAATGGCATCACTTGCGAAAGGCATCGGTCCAAACTGTACTAAATATCCTTTTTTATCAGGAAAAGGAGGTGTAATAGGTTGCATATCCAAAACATTTGGCGATGGCGCTTGTTTTAGATCTGGATAAGGAGAGTTGGGAACTTTCGCTTCTTCCATGTAAAATTTACGAATGTATTCATTGTAATTCGTCATTGAAGAAACCGAATCCAGCTCTAAACCAGCTTCTAAACCAGCTTCATACATCAAAATGGAAAGTTCTTTAATTTCATCACCTTTTTTTGCATCTGCACGATGAATCATTTTTCCTTTTTTCAAATCAAAAACATGATCTGTGAGAAGTTTAGCAATTAAAGATCCCGCAATTCCGGTTCCTACAATGATGACGTCTTTTTTGTTGGTAGATTCTTTCATGAGTTGCTGTTTACAGGTTTAACATTCCAAGATTTGAAGCCGGGTTGTTTTGCTCCAGGAGGATGCGCATGCATTACATTCCAAACCAAACCTTCTTTGTAAGAAAGATCGTTGATGTAAGCGCCTTCCCAAGTTCCGAGATACCAAAGTGTAATTACTTTTTGCGCCACATCAGAAAGTCCGGGATTGGCTAAAATTTCTGAAGCAATAGCGTTTTTCAGTTGATCTCCGCTGAAAGAATTTTCCAGAATATTTTTTGAAACCGTAAGAAATTCAACAAAAGTTGCGGCATCAAAATTTCCAAGAATAAAAGAGTAGTAGGTTTCAGCTAAACCAGTAGCTTGAAGTTCGTTTCCAGAAAACCCTGTGAGAGATTCTGAAATGGTCATAAACACGTCGAAATAGTAATCGTCGACATTGAGATTTTTTTGGATAATCATTTCGTAAAATTTGGTGTTTGAGGTTTTGTTTTCTCATCAATTAAGAAAACGTAGAATATAAAAAACCTTCACATAATCATACGATTGTGCAAAGGTGAAGTTTTTTTGAATCAGCCATAGTTTTTAGTTTTATACTTCAAAATTATAAAATTATTTGCTTAGAAAAATCAGTATTTCTACCTAAAACTGAAGAATTAACATATTTGTAATAATTCTACGGAATCATTCAATAAAATATATTATTAATAATTTTTTAAATCTAATTTGTAGTGGCTGTAAATAACTTGTTTGTGGAATTATAAAAGAATGAAGAAGGTACAGATTTCAAAAAAAATTAGTAATATATCTTCGATCGTTCAATTTTAACGATGTTATTAGTGTGCATTTTTTTCAGGGTACGAATTACAGTTTCTACCCGCAGACCAATTAATGCGCTAAGCTGTGCTCTTGTAAAAGGAACCAGAAAAGAGAATTTTTCTTTAAAGCCAAAATATTCTTTAAGATAGTCTAATAATTTAATAAGTCTCTCGCAAGGATTACTCACAATCATCAAAGAAGAAATTATATATCTAAAATGCAGTCTATCTGCTGTGTAATGATTAACCTTTGCGGAAAGATCTGGATGTTTTTCTATCATTAAAGCAAAAGCATCTTTTGGGAGTTTAATAATTTCGCATGGAGAATAGGCAATGGCGTTGAATGCGTATTTTTTTGTAGTAAAAAGATAAGATTCGCCAAAACAGTGGCCCGAAAAGGGGAAGCCATGTACAAATTCTTTCCCTTTTTCAGAAAAATTTGTAAGCTTTACTGTGCCTTTTACAATTTGGTAATAATATTGGCATATGGTATTCTCAGAGAAAATTACTTCTCCTGTAATGTAATTGGAAGTGGTTGCTCCGTAATCAAAAAGAACATTCTCTTCTATCACAGTCATAACATTAGTTTTTTTTGCTAAAGGTAATTTTTTTTTCAAATTCTTGAGTCTATTTTTGAATAAAAGTGCACTCATCATGCTTTGAATAATAAAAATTTAAACACAATGTATATATGTTGTAAAAAAAAATCCAGTATAATAATAACAATCGAAAAATATAAAAACTTTCTTCTTCAATAAGATTTTTACTACGGGTTTAGCGATTAAGATATAAACTGAAATTTTCTTTTAAACTCTGTAAATTAGTATTCTATCCTAGAATTTCAGTATAAATACTTAACATAATTATCACCGAAAAATATAATTTTGAAGAGTAGTTTACGGTGAGATTTTATTAAATGGTGTTGCTAAAATCTTTGTGCAAGTTTTTATCGTTGATGTATTTTAATATTTAAATTAATTTGAAGTTATGATATTAAAATTATTAATAATAAATGTATATTTGTAAGGATTCAATACGTAATGATTTTTATGATTATTACATATTTGAATAAAAGCTGAAACTAAAACCAAACTAAACTTAATTAATATGAAAAACTCTCCCAAAAAGAATTCTCTTTTTAAAAATTCGTAGCAAAATTTTACTCATTTTTTAAGCTTACTTATGTGAGCTAAAGATGTTTTGTTGTACAAAGCAACAATCAATATGATATTCTGTAAACAACAGAAATATCATGTTATGGTATCGATATTCACACACAAAAAAAACTATATTTTTTTAAGTTTCACTTTAAATCAAAATTAATCATGGACGGAACAATTGGAGAAATCCGACTTTTTGCCGCAAATTTTGCTCCTAAAAATTGGGCATTTTGCGATGGATCATTAATACCTATAAGCAGAAATACTGCATTATTTTCAATTTTGGGAACCACTTATGGAGGTGATGGCAAAACTACGTTTGCATTACCCAATCTTAAAGGACGTTCTGCAGTTGGAGCAGGACAAGGACCCGGTTTATCTTTTTATGAACTTGGTGAGCAAACAGGTGTTAATGCAGTAACGTTATCTACGCTAAACTTACCACCTCATACGCATTCAGCTTCAGGATCTATCGTTGTACCGGCGTTTTCAGACGGCGGAGATACAGGAAGTCCGGGAGGAAATGTTTTAGCGGCTAAAGCAAATATGTACACTTCGGAAGCAGGAGATACAGCCATGAAACCTGCAAATGTTTCTTTAACGGTTGCGGCAAGTGGTGGAAGCATGCCTTTTAGCATCGAACAACCTTCTCTTGGGATGAATTACATTATCTGCATGTACGGAATGTATCCACCAAGAGGCTAATTTTTATTTACTAACAAAATTTAATCTAAAACAAAATTATTATGGAAGGATATATAGGAGAAATTCGTTTATTCAGCGGAACTTTTGCACCACAGGGATGGGCTTTTTGTGATGGAAGCCAGATAAGTATTTCGAATTACGAAGCTGCGTATTCAATTTTAGGAGACATATATGGCGGAAATCAACAAACATTTCAGCTTCCTGATTTGCGAGGTCGTGTTCCTGTGGGAACTGGGCAAGGTGCAGGTTTGCCTGTTGTAACTTTAGGACAAACTGGAGGTACAGAAACTTCTACAATGACAGTCAATCAAATGCCTTCTCATACGCATATGGCATCAGCAGCGGTTTCATTTCCTGCGTTCTCAGATTCTGGGGATGTTGGTTCTGCTGCAGATGCTGTTTTTGGAGCATTAACAGAGGCTTATTCTACACAAGCTCCCGATACGCATATTGGTCCAGTTGCAGCTACAGGATCTCTTACTAATACAGGAGGAGGGATGGCCTTTACAATTGTACAGCCTGTTTTGGCAACGAATTATATTATTTGTCTTGAAGGAATTTATCCATCTAGACCTTAATCTGTATAAGTTTTAATTTAAAAAAGAACAAAATTATGGAAGGAACAATATCAGAAATAAGATTATTTGCAGGAGATTTTGCACCTAAAAATTGGGCTTTATGTCAAGGTCAAATATTACCAATCAGTACGAATCAAGCTTTATTCGCTCTTCTAGGAGTAAATTACGGAGGAAATGGAATATCAACATTTGGTTTGCCAAATTTTGCAGGCAGAATGGCAATGGGAACTGGTTCAGCGGTGGGAGTTCAATCTTACACTTTAGGGCAAATGTCTGGAAGTCCTACAAATACCTGCTTGCAAATTAATATGCCAATGCACACACACACACCAATTTCTGAAACCGCTACAATTAGCACATTTTCAGATGGTGGTTCCACAGGAGTTCCTACAGATAACAATTTAGCATCTCTTCAAGGTTTGTATTCAAATCAAACAGCGGATACGTCTTTAAAAGCGATAAGCACAGCATTTAATTTGAGTGCAGCCGGAGGAAGTGCACCAATAAGTGTTCAACAACCTTATTTAGGACTGAATTATATTATTTGTCTTATGGGAATTTTCCCAAGCAGAGATTAATTAAAATCAAAAAGCCTCTAGCAAAATTTGTTAGAGGCTTTACTACAAAAAAATGAAAATAGCTTTACTCTTACCACGATCTGTTATTTATCCATCTCTTTCATTTGATATTATGGATGGCTTTAAAGAATCTCTCAAAACGATGGGATTAGAAGGTCGTCATGAAATCATTTCAAAAGGAATTGGTGTTGCCGCCAAACAACAAGAAATCTACGAAATTTGTGAACAGTTTCTTCTGGAAGGCGCAAATATTATCATAGGATATATCAATCCGCAAATTGCTCAATTTATACATTCTTTATTTGAATCTTCAGGTAAAGTTCTTTTAGTTTTAGATAGTGGTTATCATTTTCCAAATTTTAAAGGAAAGCTTTCTAATGCCTATTTTATTTCGCTTCAAGGGTGTTTGTGTACAAGAGTAATTGCCCAAAAAGCCATTGAAGACGGCTTCAGAAAGTTTGCCTTCACTTGTTCATTTTATGATGCAGGGTATCGCCCATCTTATGTTTTTTCTGCTGCGGTGGAAGAGAAAGGAGGGGCTATAGTTTACAATCACATTACAGCTTTGCGCAAAGAAGATTTTACTGTAGCACCTTTATATAATTTCCTTCAGGAAACTAATGACACTGCTGTTTTAGCCACTTTCTGCGGAGATATGGCAGAAGATTTTTTTAGAAAAAATAATGGGATTACAGAAAACTTCCTTGTGTACGGGACAAGTTTTACTTCGGAAGAAATTTGGCTATCGAAAATTCCTTATCCCGGAAACGATTGGAACTCGGCAGTTGCTTGGGCACAAGATATTCAAACTTCAGAAAACAATGTTTTTTTAGAAACCATGAACAAAATTAAAGAAGGAAAAGCCAATCTTTTCTCTCTTTTAGGTTGGGAAGCTGCGCTTTTTATTGGTTCTGAAAATAGAAAATTTGATAATCTTACCATTGCATCTCCGAGAGGAAAAGTATGGATGAATCCTGAAAACAGATTTACCGAAGCTCCTGTCTATTACGCTCAAGTTTCAGAAGACAAAAAAACAGGAAACTGTATGTTGAAGAATGTTTACGAAGCAACAGTAACAGAAACTGAACGAGAAAATTTACAACATAATATTGAATACATCCAAAGCACCTCAGCAAATACTTGGTTGAATTCTTACGCATGTCTAGAATCATGATAAATACATCTAAAATAGCAGTTTTATGTAACAATCGTATCGCAATTCCGGCGTTACAGGCGCTTCTTGCACAAGGGAAACTTGGCGCGATTGGAGTTCCTGAAGGAAATACCGATATTATTGATTTTTGTGCCTATTTATCTTCGCAATCAGATGTGCCCGTTTTTATTTTAAAAAAGGAAAATTTTGCGCATCAGATGGATGAAATTATAGAAAAATCTAAAGCACAATATGTGTTTACCATGACTTTCCCTTGGAAAATTTCTTCGGATATGATTGAAAAATATCCTGATTGTTTCTTCAATTTTCATTACGGTCTTTTGCCTCAAATGCGTGGCGCAGATCCTGTTTTTCAAGCGCTGAGAAGTAATGCCACAGAAACCGGAATTACCGTACACGCAATTGAAAATAAAATTGATCAGGGAGGAATTATTCACAGTAAAATTTTACCACTTTCTGTAAAAATGACTCATGGATCACTTTGTACAAATCTTGGTTGGCTGGCTACAGACGTTGTGAATGAAACGCTTTTGATTCTTCAACAAAATAAAAAAGGAAAAGTTCAAGATGAAACTAAGGCTCGATATTTTAAAAGACCTGCAGCACAAGATGTTTGTATTTCTTGGAAAAATAATGATGCACAAACAATAGAATCTTTAACCAGAGCTTGTAACCCGTGGAATAAAGGTGCATACACGCAATGGAATGGCTGGAATATTAGAGTAGTAGAATCTACTGTGTTAGAAAATGTTTCGGAAGAAAATTCAGTTCCGGGAACCATTATTTCAGTCGACGAAAAAAACGGATTAATCGTAAAATGTAATAATGAAACTCAACTTCGGGTAGACATTGTTTATACCGATGAAGGCTTTATGAGTGGTCACAAACTGCTTGCTTTCGGACTAAAAAAAGGAAGTCAGTTTGCCAATCTTTAAACTAAAAATTAATTAGATATGAAAAGTTTTTATTCAAATTTTAAAACACTACGGAATACCATCCTCACCATGTGGATGCTATTGATGGGAAGTGTGGCGAATGCGCAAACAACGCTCGCCCCGGGAGACATTGTCTTTACAAGTTTTGATGTTACTTTAACATCGAGTGCAACTGTTGCAGATAAGTTTTCATTTGTTTTGTTAAAAAATATTTCTGCGGGAACGGTCATTAGTTTTTCTGATCGAGGTTATAATGGTTCAGGATGGCAAGTTCCTGGTTCTGCAGAATCATGTATTACTTGGACAGTTTCTTCTGCAATACCAATGGGTACAGAAATTTATGTTGTGGGACTTCAAGTATTTTCTTTCAACCAACCCAATGGAACTTCCACACAAATCGGAACTGCGACAGTTACAGACGGTGGCACCAGTATAAATGGTCTTACGTTATCTACAGTTGGAGATCAAATTTTTATTTTTCAAGGAGGAAGTGGAAATATTTCAGGAAGTGGAGTGACATTAATTGCAGGGCTTAATACTTATTATTCTGCAAGTAGTACAAGTACTGCTTGGAATGTTGGAGCAAGTTATCCTAATCCCAATGCTTCTTTAATGCCTCCAGGTTTAACGGGTGGTGTAAGTGCATTTTATCCTTATCCTACTGGTGCTACAACACAGGTTGGTTATGGGAAATTTAATTGTACAGGAGTTCCATCTTCGGCTACCGGTACTCAAACAGCAGTTATGGATGTTGGGAATTGGTCTATAGCAACGGGCGCAACTGTTCAATATTCAGGATGTCAATTTCTTGCTACTCTGCCTGTTATTACTACCCAGCCAACCAATAAGATCATTTGTGCGTTGAGTAATACTACATTTTCAACAACTGCAACTGGAGCTACTTCTTACCAATGGAGGGTGAGTACAAATTCAGGAGGTTCGTTCAGTGATGTTGCAAATGGGGGATTTTATTCAGGTGCTACTACAGCTACGCTTTCTATTACAGGCGCAGCTTCAGGATTAAATAACTATCAATACCAATGCGTAGTTACTAATTCTTCGGGATCGGTTACATCTACTGCAGCAACACTTAGTGTAAGAACAATTGCTTTAGCGAGTTCACAAACGAATATTGCGTGTTATAATGCGGCAACGGGAGTATTAAGTGTTTCTCCATCTGGAGGCACTACACCTTATACGTATTCTTGGTCTAATGGATCGTCTGCTTCTATGATAAGCGGTTTATCAGCAGGTGCATATTCTGTTACAGTTACAGATGCTACTGGATGTACTGCTACCCGTAATTTTACAGTAACTCAACCAGCATCTGCAGTTTCAGGAACAACTGTAGTAACTAATGTTGCTTGTAATGGCGGTTCTACAGGTGCAATTAATTTAACACCAACAGGAGGAACTGCTCCTTATACTTTCCTTTGGAACGGTGGGATTACAACCGAAGACAGAACAGGTTTAACAGTAGGTTCTTATTCAGTAACCATTACAGATGCGAATGGTTGTACAGGAGTTGTAAACGCAACGGTTACACAACCTACAGCAATTACTGGAAGTACTGTGGTAACAAATATCGCCTGCTTTGGCGCATCAACAGGAGCAATTAATTTAACACCAAGTGGAGGTGTTGGTCCATATAC
>NZ_JBXUGJ010000007.1:0-245353 GCF_057180445.1 Chryseobacterium sp. HNCC26DJ239 | reverse complement strand
GTGTATTAGCAAAAGCGTGCTGTACTTCGCCAAGCTCAGCAACCAGAATACTCAAATTGAAACCTAACGAAGTGGTTCTACAGAGTCAAAATTTGAATATTCTTCGCCGTCGATTCTTGTACTTAGCTTTAATTTTATACTAAAATATCTCTTTAAGGAAATTCAAAATAGAAAAATCTAAATTATCACAGTATCATTAGAACTTTTGAACAAAGTTAAATTGAACTTTTCAACAAAGCTTCATCATGTATTTATATGCAACTTTGCGTTATCAATTTAGATACAAATGGAAAATATAAAAACGGTTTTAGTAACCGGAGGTTCAGGATTTGTAGGCAGTCATACAATCGTTCAGCTTCTCCAAAAGGGATACAAAGTAAAAACTACTATTCGTTCTATAGCTAAAAAACATCTAGTTATCGAAATGATTAAAAATGGAGGAATACATTCTTTTGAAAATCTCAGTTTCATAGAAGCAGATTTATCTGATGATAAAAACTGGGACATCGCAACAGAAAACTGCAACTACGTAATGCACATTGCCTCTCCCATTCATTTAAGCATCCCAAAAGACGAAAATGAAATGATTCGACCGGCTGTTGACGGTACTTTAAGAGTTTTAAAAGCAGCTAAAAAATCAAAAGTAAAGCGTGTGGTGATGACTTCAAACTTTGGAGCGGTGGGATACAGCCACAAAGATCCATCAAAATTAATTACCGAAGAAAGCTGGACAGATCCTAACGAAAAAGGATTATCCGCATACAACAAATCTAAAGTGTATGCAGAGCATGCTGCTTGGGAATTTATAAAAAATGAAGGTGGAAATCTAGAACTCACCGTCATAAATCCTGTCGGAATTTTTGGTCCTGCGTTAGATGCAAAGCTATCCAGTGGTTTTGAACTTTTAAGAAATGTTTTAAATGGTACGATGAAAAGAATTCCTAATCTCCAGCTTGCCATTGTAGATGTTCGTGATTTGGTAGATCTTCACATTAAAGCGATGGAAAGTAATGAAGCAAACGGACAAAGATTTTTAGCACTTTCTGGAGGAACTATCACACTGCATGAAATAGCAAAATTCATCAAAGAAAAAAGACCCGATGCAACCCGAAATACATCTACTAAAAGATTACCAGATTGGCAAGTACGTCTTGCCGCACTGTATAATTCACAGGCAAAAGCTCTAGCTCCTATGCTTGGAATTAACAGAAATGCAAGCAATGAAAAGGCTAAAAAAATTCTTGGATGGCAACCTAGAAGCAACGAAGAGGCATTATTGGCAACAGTTGATAGTCTTGTTGAATTTCAAAATTTATAACTTTGCAGCATGAGAATCATCATCACAGGAGCAACAGGAATGGTAGGTGAAGGCGTTTTAATGGAATGTCTTCAAAACTCAGAAGTATTTGAAGTACTCAGTATTTCAAGAAAACTCTGCGGCATTATCCATCCTAAACTAAAGGAATTATTGATTTCAGATTTCTCAGAAATTCAAAATTACTCAGAAAAATTAAAAGGATACGACGCTTGCTTTTATTGCGCAGGAAAAAGCTCAAATGGTATGTCGGAAGAAGAGTACACCAAAATAACATACGAAACTACCCTTCATTTCGCAAAAGTTTTACAAGAAATAAACCCCAAATTAGTTTTCAATTTTATTTCCGGAAACCATACCGACAATACAGAAAAAGGAAAAGTAATGTGGGCCCGAGTAAAAGGAAAAACAGAAAACCAACTCACCAAAATTTTTGGCAATAAAGCGTTTCATCTCCGTCCCGCTTTAATGAAGCCCATAAAAGGGCAACAACATTTATATGGTTATAATAGATGGGCTCATCAAATCTTATATCCTTTAATGAGCATTTTTTTCCCTTCCTGCAGCATTCAGGAAATTGCAAAAGCAATGATAAAAACAGCATCCAAAGGCTATTCAAAACAAATTTTAGAAGTAAAAGATATTAAAACAGCAGCAAATGAAACTGGCATTAAAAATACTTAAAAGAATTTTTTTCGGTATACTAATTTTGGTTGCTGTAGCATTCCTCTTTGTTTTTTTCTATCTCAAACAGGACCAATTTGGTGCTTTACCCAGCGGAAAAAGACTGGAACTGGTTGAAAAATCTCCCAATTTCAAGAATGGAAGCTTCCATAATAAATATGAATTACCAACCATTACCAAAGGATATAGCATGATGGGTGTTTTGTGGACTACATTAACCAAAGAGTTTCCACGTACAGAACCTGCCTCAATCTTGCCTTCAGTAAAAACTGATTTAAAAAAACTACCAAAAGATAAAAATTGGTTGGTTTGGTTCGGGCACTCTTCTTTTCTCATGCAGATTGATGGTATAAGAATTCTCGTTGATCCTGTATTTAGCGGAAACGCCTCTCCTATTCCCGGTTCTGTAAAATCGTATAAAGGTACAGACGTTTATGCTGTAGAAGATATGCCGGAAATTGATTATCTCTTAATTTCGCACGATCATTACGACCATCTAGACTTTGAAACTATTAAAAAATTAAATTCAAAAGTTAAAAAAGTAATTTGCGGATTGGGTGTAGGTGCGCATTTTGAACGTTGGGGATTTTCGAATGACAAAATTTTTGATAAAGATTGGGGCGATGAAGTAAAAGTAAATAACCGTCTTTCTATTTTTACTGAAAGAACACACCACAATTGCGCAAGAGGTATAACTCGTGATAAAGCACTTTGGGTTTCATTTATCATAAAATCGCCGAATATGCAAATATTTTACAGCGGAGACGGAGGCTATGATGATAGATTTAAAGAAATTTACAAAAAATATGGCGCAATAGACTGGGCTTTTATGGAATTTGGCCAATATAATCCGGCTTGGGAAAGCGTACACGAACTTCCACATCAAGTAATAAAAGCTACAGCAGAATTGCACGCTAAAAATATGATGCCTGTTCACCATTCAAAATTTACTTTAGCAAGACATCCTTGGGACGAACCGCTGAAATTGGCTACAGAATATTCTAAGGGAAAATCTCACAGACTCGCTACACCAATGATTGGTGAAACACTTTGGCTGAACGATTCTACACAGCAATTTAAACAATGGTGGATCGGAATTGACTAAATCTTTAACACATGAAAGTTACCGAAATAAAATCTTGTTACATTGGTCCTGAAATTTCTCCAGAACAATATATACCAGAGCATATGTTTCTATTTTTAGCAAAAGGATTTTTGAATGCATACGACGGAAACAAACATTACACCATGGAGTCTGGAGAATATTGCCTCGTTAGAAAAAACAGGCTTGGCCGCTATAACAAGCAAAAAATAAACGATCAGTTTGAAAAAGTTGTTATTATTCTAGATGAAGTCTTTTTAAAAAGCTTTCAAGAAAAGTATACTATTAAAATCTCGAAGGAATTCTATGCGGACACTTTCATCAAAATACCACAAAACGAATTAATTCTTCCTTTTATACATTCTTTAATGCCTTTCTATAATGGTGAAGGAAATTTGGATAAAGCCTTTTCGGATATAAAAAGGGAGGAATTCTTATTGATTCTTCTAAAAATTCAGCCGGAAGTTGCTTCTATTTTGTTTGATTTTGGAATTCCGGATAAAATTAACTTAGAATCTTTCATGAACAAAAATTACAGATTTAATGTAAGTATTGAACGTTTTGCGTATTTAACAGGAAGAAGTTTATCTGCTTTTAAAAGAGACTTTAAAGCTATTTTTAACGAAACTCCAAATCGGTGGCTGGTAAAAAAACGATTACAAGAAGCATATTTTCTAATTGAGAAAAATAAAAAAACAGCCAGCGAAATTTACCTGGATCTTGGCTTTGAAGATCTCTCTCATTTTTCATTTGCTTTCAAAAAGCAATTCGGGATAAACACGACAGCAATTAACAAAATATCATAAAAATTCTTTTTCATCATTAAGTTTTAATGCTAAATTAGGAATATCTTGGATTCCCTTATTAAGATAAATTAATTCAATATTTTTTGAAGTGATTATCTCTCTGATTCATTTTTTTTTGTAAATTGGCTATGTAAATTTTTTAGAAATCAACAGGTTACTAAAATAAAATTAAAAAAAATTACAACCATAAAACTCAAATTAAAAACAAGAATTACTATGAAAAATAAAATAATCCCTTCAATATCCCTAGTTTGTGCAATATTTTTCCTGAATGCATGTACAAAAAATCCTGATAAAAAGCCAAGTTCCGAAACAACTACCGTTGTAGATTCTTCCAACCCTCTTCCTTCCTGGAATGATGGTGAAACCAAAAAGGCAATCATTGATTTTGTAACACAAGCAACAGATAAAGAAAGTCCGAACTTTATCCCAGAAGCAGATAGAATTGCCACTTTCGACAACGACGGAACATTGTGGGCAGAAAAACCTTTAATTCAGGAGCTTTTTGCTTTCTTTATGGTTAATAAATTGGTTAAAAAAAATCCGGCTTTAGCACAGAAACAACCTTTTAAAGCAGTAATCGAAAAAGATAAAACATTTTTTGAAAAAGGAGGTGAAAAAGCTATATTAGAATTGGTTTGGGCAACTCATACCGGAATGACAGAAGACGAATTTGAGGAAGCAGTAAAAGAATTTTCGGCTAGTGCAAAACATCCTAAAACCAATCTTCCTATTAAAAACATGACGTATAAACCACAAATTGAATTATTGGAATATCTGCGCAGTAATGGTTTCAAAACATTTATCTGCACAGGCGGAACAATAGAATTTGTGCGTGGGATTTCACAAGATTTCTACGGCATTCCGAAAGAAGATGTAATTGGCACCTCTTTTCAATATGAATTTAATGACAGTACCAATACAATCTATAGAAACCAAAAGCTCGTTTCTTTTAATGATAAACAAGTAAAACCTACAAACATTCAGTTACATATTGGTAAAAAGCCTGTCTTTGCATGCGGAAACGAAGGTGCAGGTGGCGATATTGCTATGCTAGAATATTCGCAAACCAGTAAATATCCTTCATTTCAGTTGTTGGTAAACCATAACGATCCAAAGCGTGAGTTTAGTTATCAAGAAAAAGACAACGCCTCTCTGAATATGGCTGCTAAAAACAAATGGCATGTCATCAGTATGAAAGACGACTGGAAGGAAGTATTTGTAAAATAGTCTTACATTAAAAAATAAACAATTATACAGCGATCAGATTTTTTAATCTGATCGTTTTTTTTATTTAATACTAAATTAAAGAATAGAGACAATTATGGTTCGATTATTAATCATTTTTTAAGATTCAATTAAAAGCTTTACAATGTTGGATCATCATTTTTGCAGAAATAAGAAAATAGTAAAAATGAAAAACAAATACTTTTTTAGAGGTTTGCTCCCTATTGCAGCACTATTTCATGGTGTAATTTCGGCACAAACCACACTAGTTCATTATTGGAATTTTAACAACAACGCTTCGGTTGCTTCTATTACAACCCCAACTTCTACGCTTTTAAACGGCTCCATTACGGCAACCTCTACAGGAACAGGAAGTAGTGATACTTTTATAGATTTTGCTAGTGGAACGGGACAAAACTTCAATGTAGATAATCTAAATGCAAGAAACGGAGATGTATCTGGAACACATTTACGATACAACTATCCTATCAACGGAAATATTCAGTTTAATATACCAACAACCGGTTACAATAATGTTGTGGTAAAATTTACAACAAGAAGATCTGGCTCTGGAGCAGGAAACCAAAACTGGTTTTATTCTTTAGACGGAACAACTTTTATTCCTTATCAAACAGTTGTTTCTTTGGATGCCAATCCGCAATTAATTACTTTCAATTTTTCTACAATTACAGGTGCTGCAAACAATCCCAATTTCAAACTTAAAGTTGAATTCGCTCAAGGAGCAGGCGGAACGGTTGGAAATAACAGATTCGATAATTTTACCGTAGACGCAACCACAATCGGAACAACAGACACTACTCCACCAAATGTTACAATTGCTCCTGCAAACGGTAGTAATAATGCTTCAACCATTGTAAATCCAACACTTAGTTTTAACGAAAATGTCCGATTGATTGATAATTCACCAATAACTTCTTCGAATGTTCAAAACTTGGTAGAATTAAGGCTAAATAACACAACAGGAACCACCGTTCCGTTTACAGCAACATTTGCCAATAATATAATTACTGTAGTTCCAACTGGAGGTTTACTTCCCAACCAAGCTTATTATTTAGCTTTAAAACCAAACGTGGTAGAAGACTTGAGTGACAACGCTGTTACAGTCACTTCTTCATCAACCTTTACGACAGCAGGAACAAGCATTTCTTTAGATAAAAACTTTATTAAAGTAAATGAAACTGCAGGAACTTTGGCATTCAAAATTAACGTAACCAATCCATCGACAGCTTCTGTAACTTTAGCTGCTAAACCTGCACCGTACAGTACAGCAGACAGCAACGATTTTACGTTTACTTCTCAAATCGTAAATTTTACACCTACAACATCAAGTGTTACTGTAAACATTCCTATTATTGACGATCTTACGCCAGAACAACAGGCAGAATACTTTGTTTTGGAACTTCAAAATCCTTCAACTGGTTTAAGCATTACAGGAGACACGATGTCGACGGTTTATATTGTAGACAACGATAAACCTGCTCCTGCTCCATCCAACCAATTACAATTGAGCTATGTTGGAAGCTTCGATCCTTCTGGAAGTAATAATAGTTCAACAGAAATCGTAGTTCACGATCCTGCAACACAAAGATTATTTACAATCAGTTCGCTTACTGATGTTTTTGATATTATTAATTTCTCGAATCCAGCTTCACCTTCAGTAATTCAAACAGTTAATATGGCTCCATACGGAGGAATTACAAGTATCGCAGTGAAAAATGGAATTCTTGCCGTAGCTTCTCCAAACGCAAACAATGCACAAGGTAATGGTTCTGTGGTTTTTTTCGACATCAATGGAAACTTCTTGAAACAAGTTACAGTAGGTGTTTTACCCGACATGATTACTTTCACGCCAGACGGAACAAAAGTAATGACTGCCAATGAAGGTGAACCCAATGACGCTTATACCGTAGATCCGGAAGGTTCTATTTCTATTATTGATATTCCATCTTTAACGGTTGCGGGAATTCAAGGTTTAACACAAACCAATGTTACCACACTTTCTTTCGCGGGGTACAACGCTCAAGAAGCTACATTTATTTCTTCAGGCGGAAGAAAAGTAAAATCTACAAGTACTTTAGCACAAGATTTAGAACCGGAATATATCGCCATAAGCTCAGACAGCCAAAAAGCTTGGGTTTCTTGTCAAGAAAACAACGGTGTTGTTGAAGTTGATCTCAATACAAAAACCCTCGGAAATCTTTGGGGATTAGGAACAAAAGATATGAGTTTACCTGGAAATGGTTTTGATGCATCAGACAATAACGGTGAAATTCTAATCGCCAATTGGCCAGTAAAAGCATACTACAATCCAGATGGAATGGCTACTTTCAAAATTGGAAGCACCAATTATCTGGTAACCGCAAACGAAGGTGACGAAAAAGATTTAGGAGGTTTCAGTGAAAGAACAACGGTGGGCGCGAATGGATATGCTTTAGATTCTACAATTTTCCCGAATGCTTCCGTGTTGAAAGCTTCATATAATTTAGGAAGATTCAGAGTAAGTAACGTGAACGGAAACACAGACGGAGATTCAGATTTTGAAGAAATTAAAGCTTTAGGAGCAAGATCTTTTTCAATTTTCAACGCAGATACAAAACAAATGGTTTACGACAGTGGTGATCAGTTTGAAAGATATATTGCAGCCAACCATCCATTTATTTTTAATGCTGATAACGAAGTTTCAAATACCCCAAAAGCAAGAAGCCGTGCAAAAGGTCCGGAACCAGAAGGTGTAACTTTAGGAACAATTAATGGGCAAACTTTCGCATTCATCACTCTAGAAAGAACAGGAGGTGTAATGGTCTATAATGTAACCGACCCAAATAACGTAACATTTGTAGATTACAAACATTCCAGAATGACGTCTGCATTTGGCGGCGACAACGGTCCGGAAGGAATTACCTATATCGCTCCACAAAACATGACCAACGGAAAAGGATATGTAGTGGTTGCCAACGAAATTAGCGGAACATTAGCGATTTACGAAGTTCTGCCATCTGCGACGCTTTCTACAAGCGAAGTAAAAACTGAAAAAGCCACTTTCAACATTTTCCCCAATCCTGTAAAACAAGGAAATACACTATACTTCAACCGAGCAATGGGCTACGAAATGTACGACATGAGCGGGAAGCTTCTTGGAAAAGAGAAAAATGCTTTAACCATCGATACTTCAAAACTAAATACCGGAGTTTACCTCATCAAAACATCGGAAGGAGAAGTAAAGCGATTCATCGTGAAATAATTTTTAGACTTAATAATTTACATTTGGAGCCTCGATTTTTCGGGGCTTTTTTGCTACTTTCCTAAACTTTGTCAAAGTTTTTTCCATTCTAAATGATAGCTTTACAAGGTTTGTTTCTAATGCTTTCAATCCTACATTTCCAATGTAAAAACCAATTTTTAAGTACTGCCCTTTTCCGTGAATTTTTTTTCATTAAATTTACTTTCAGAAAATTACAAAATCATGAAAACAAACATAAAATTTTTTTTAATCTCTTTGGTGGCAAGTTTTATTTTCTTTCCTTCTTGCACTATTGATGAAGATGTTCAGATCGTTACAGTCCTGGAGAGTACAATAAACAACGCACAAAGTGGAACATGGAAAGTTTCAAAATTTATTGATTCCGGAACTGATGAAACCAGTCATTTTTCTGGATACAACTTCACCTTCAAATATACAGGTGAACTGAACGCAAATAACGGAACCAACAACTACAACGGTATCTGGAGCATCAACGACAGCAATAGTAACGATAATACTTTAGACGATTTAGAATTTTACATCCAATATAATCTCGGAAACGATTTTGATGATTTAAGTGAAGATTGGAAATTTGTTTCTCAAACTTCTACCCAAATAGAGCTCATCCACGTAAGCGGAGGAAACGGAGGAACCGATTATCTTACTTTTACTAAGAACTAACCTCACAGATTTTAATCATTTTTGATACTCAACAAAAAAAGACAAACCTTTTCAAGTTTGTCTTAAAAAATATATCGTATTTTTTTTACTCTACATTGATTACCTTTTCAATTTCGGGAGCATATTGTTTGATGCTGTTCTCTACGCCAAGTTTTAGGGTAGAAAAATTTAATGAACAACCAGAACAGTTCCCCAAAAGCTTTACGTAAACGGTATTATCTTTCACGTCGATAAGCTCAATATCGCCACCATCTTTATTCAAAAAAGGGCGAATACTGTCTAAAGCTTCCATTACTTTAGTTACTGTTTCTTCGTGTGCTGTATTTATTTCCATATTGTGTTTCGGTTTCAAAAAATTTATTGAAAGATAAGAAATTTATTTTTTTGGTGAGCAACCAGCCATTGTGGTAATCTTCACAGCTTCGGTTGGCGGTAGATGTTTGTTTCTTTCTACCAAGCTTTCTACCATTTTCTTAGCAGTTTCTGTATAGATTTCGGCAATCTTAGAACCCTCCTGCAAAGCAGCTGGTCTACCCACATCTCCCGCTTCTCTGATGCTCTGAATTAAAGGAATTTCTCCTAAAACCGGGATTCCTAAATCGTCTGCCAAATATTGCGCACCTTGGTTTCCGAAGATATAATATTTATTGTCTGGCAATTCTTCTGGTGTGAAGTAAGCCATGTTTTCTACCAATCCTAAAACCGGGATATTGATGCTCTCCATTTGGAACATAGCAATCCCTTTTCTTACGTCTGCCAAAGCTACGTGTTGAGGTGTACTTACAATAACCGCTCCTGTAACCGGAACTTCCTGAATGATAGACAAGTGAATATCTCCTGTTCCCGGAGGAAGGTCGATTAATAAGAAGTCTAATTCTCCCCAAGCTGCATCTCTAATCATTTGGTTTAAAGCTTTCGAAGCCATTGGACCTCTCCAAACCACCGCTTGATTAGCACCAGAAAAATATCCGATAGAAAGCATTTTCACACCATAATTTTCGATAGGTTTCATTAGGTTTTTACCGTCAACTTCTACAGAAATTGGTTTAGCACCTTCCGTATCAAACATGGTTGGAACAGATGGACCGTAAATATCGGCATCCAATAAACCAACTTTGAAACCCATTTTAGAAAGCGTTACTGCAAGATTGGCAGAAACAGTAGACTTCCCTACTCCTCCTTTTCCAGATGCAATTGCAATCACATTTTGAATTCCCGGAATTTGTTTCCCTTTAATCTGGCTCTGCTGAATTTCGCTTGGCTCAGGAGAAACAATTTTAAGTTTTAGATTGATCTCTTCTCCAAATTCGCTGGCAAACGCCTGCTTCATGGCTGCTTCGAGTTTCTTTTTTTCGTGCATCGCTGGTGAATGCGCTGTCATGTCGATGTAAACATCATTACCCATGATCTGCAGATTATTCACCAAGTCGTCTACTTCTATCTCTTTAAGGAAATTTTGTACCTTTTCTTTCGTCAACATAAACTAAATAAATTGACTACAAATTTACGGATTTTTTACTGATTTAGAATGAATAAAGATACTCATAGATAAATTCTTTTGCTCACCTATTTTTTTAGTATTTTAGTGCGCTTTAATAGTATTTAAAAATGAAAAAAACTATCATCGTTCTGTTGGGTTTATGGATGGGGCAACTTTCAGCCCAAAACTACGCTCAATACGTTAATCCATTCATTGGAACAGGCGGCCATGGTCATACATTTCCGGGAGCTACGCTGCCTTTCGGAATGGTACAACTCTCACCAGACACGAGAATCGACGGAAGCTGGGACGGTTGCGGAGGCTATCACTACTCAGATTCTGTAATTTACGGATTTTCTCATACCCATCTGAACGGAACTGGTGTTTCTGATTACGGAGACATTATGTTGATGCCTACAATGGGGAAAGCAAGCCTAAACGCTAAAGATTATTCTTCAAAATTTTCTCATGCAAATGAAAAAGCAACGGCTGGTTTTTATTCTGTAAAACTTGATAAACACAACATCGATGTTCGATTAACCACCACAAAAAGGGTGGGTTATCATGAGTATAAGTTTAATAATGCAGGAACAGCAAATATTATTTTAGACTTAAACCACCGCGACAAACTTTTGCAAGGTGAAGTAAGAATTATTGATTCTAAAACCATAGAAATTCTTAGAAGAAGCGAAGCTTGGGCAAAAGACCAATACGTCTACGCCAAAATTGAGTTTTCAAAACCCATGAAAATTTCGAAAAAACTGGCAAACGGAACTCAAGACAACAAACTTTATACAGGAACACAATTGGCGCTTGCTTTTAGTACGAATGTAAAAAAGGGCGAAAAAATTAATGTAAAAGTTGCGCTTTCACCAACAGATTACGACGGTGCTGCAAAAAATTTCTTAGCTGAAGGAAAATCAAACGACTTCGAAGCTGTAAAAAAAGAAGCAGAAGCAGCTTGGAACAAAGAATTATCTAAAATTGAAGTGAAATCTTCCGATAAAAACAAGCTTGCTATTTTTTATACTGCTTTGTATCATGTCTTCACACAACCAAATATCAATATGGATATAGATGGCAAATACAGAGGTCGCGACCATAAATTTTACTACGCAAAAGACTTCGATTTTTACACCGTGTTTTCGCTTTGGGACACTTTTAGAGGAGCACATCCTTTAATGACTTTAATCGATAAAAAAAGAACGTCAGATTTCGTTAATACTTTCATCAAACAACGTGAGCAAGGCGGAAGAATTCCTGTATGGGAACTGGCTTCCAACGAAACAGAATGTATGATTGGGTATCACGGCGTTTCGGTAATTGCCGATGCAATGGTAAAAGGAATTAAAGGTTTTGATTACGAAAAAGCCTACGAAGCCGCAAAAAACTCTGCAATGCAGGATATTTTCGGTCTTAATGCTTACAAAAATAAAAACTTCATCAGCATTGATGATGAGCACGAGAGTGTTTCTAAAACTTTAGAATATGCTTACGACGATTGGTGTATTGCGCAAATGGCTAAAATTTTAGACAAAAAAGAAGATTACGAATACTTCATGAAGCGTTCACAAAACTGGAAAAATCTTTACAATCCGGCAAATGGCTTTATGCAGGCAAGAAAAAACGGTAATTGGTATCAACCTTTCGACCCGAATGAGGTGAATAACAATTACACAGAAGGAAATTCTTGGCATTACTCTTACTTCGTTCCGCAAGATATTCCGGGATTAATTCAAGCGCATGGTGGAAAAGAAAAATTTGAGCAATTTATAGATGCAATTTTCACTGCATCAGACAAAACGACAGGAAGAGAGCAAGTAGACATTACAGGTTTAATTGGGCAATATGCGCAAGGAAACGAACCAAGCCATCATATTGCTTACCTTTATAATTTCGTTGATAAACCTCAGAAAACCGAGGCTAAAATTAAATACATTCTAGATAATTTTTACAAAAATACTCCAGATGGATTAATTGGAAACGAAGATTGCGGACAAATGAGTGCGTGGTACGTTTTAAGCTCGATGGGAATTTATTCTGTAACGCCAGGAAAGCCAGAATGGGAAACAACAACGCCTTATTTCGACGAAATTAAAATTCATCTGGAAGACGGAACTACAAAAACCATCACCAAAACAACACCGAAAAACGAGTTGAAATATTTAGGTTTTGAAAACGTAAAACCGTCAAAAGAAATGAAATTTGCAGAACAAACTGCGGCTCCAATTATTGTGGCAGACCGTTTGTTTGATTTCACTTCAAATGTTCAAATTACGCCGCTAAACTCTGATGACAAAGTATATTACATGACTTTGGACGAGGACGATAAAAACGTAAGAAAAACTTTTAAAGCGTATAAAGGACCTTTTACGATTAATAAAACGACGCAAGTTTCTGCTTACTCAGAAAGAAACGGTGAAAAAAGCGGAATTAACACTGCAAGCTTCAACAAAAGACCAAATCATTGGGATATTACCATTAATGCTAACGTAAATCCGCAATATACTGCAGGAGGAAAATTTGCTTTAATAGACGGAATCAACGGTGAGGTAAACTGGAGAAAAGGAGAATGGCAAGGTTATCAAGGTCAAACCGTGGAAGCAATTATCGATTTTAAATCTCCACAACAAATCAAGCATATTTCTTCATCTTACCTTCAAGACAGCAGAGCTTGGATTTTGATGCCGAAAAAAGTAGAATATTACGCTTCAATGGACGGAAAAACCTACATTTTGTTGAAAACTTTAGACAACAACATCGATGCAAAAGATGAGAAAGTTCAAACCAAAAACTTTGAAACCGATGTGTTGCCAACAGAAGCAAGATACATTAAAGTAAAAGCGTATCATTTTGGGAAACTTCCAGCGTGGCATCAAGGTGCAGGCGGCGAAGCTTACATTTTCATTGATGAAATTTCTGCAAGATAATTTTAAAAAAATCAATACTTACAACCTCTTTCATTTTGAAGGAGGTTTTTTTTAACATAATAAGGGAAATTTTCCGTTCATCACTTATAATTTTTCCCTAAAAAAAGATTATTCATCTATAAAATAACTACGTTAATCGAAAAAAATAGCTTTTCAATCCTTAATACGTTATTTTTGTAAAAGAATTTTTCAAAACACTTATGAAGAAGGAAAAAACAAAAATATCCACCTTATCCAAAGTTCTAAGAATTTCGGGAATAAGTTTAGGTGGCGTTGTACTGATCTTATTTGCAGCTCCGTACTTCTTTCAAGACACCATTAATAGTGGTATCAAAAAAGCGATGAAAAGCTACATTAAAACCGATGTAGATTTCAAAGATTTGAATATTTCTTTCTTTACGCATTTTCCGAATCTTACCGTTACGCTTACCGATTCTTCAATAAAAGGTAGTGCTCCTTTTCAAAACGAAAACCTTATCGATGCCAAAGAAATTGGTTTGGGTGTGGACGTTACGACGCTTTTTAGCGACAAAATCGTGTTCAATACTTTGTATATTGAAGACGCGAATATTCGCATGAAAAAAGACAGTTTAGGCAAAAGCAACTTGGATATTATGGTTTCCGAAGAAGAAGCTGAAAAAAATAATGAATCTAATTTAGCCTTAGATTTAAAGAATTTCAAAGTTTCAAATTCAAATTATATTTACGACGACCTTTTTAGCAAAGTGCATTTAAAGCTAGACCAATTAGAATACGACGGCTTAATTGATTGGTCTAAAAACGTCATCAGTCTGAATGCAAAAACTGATATAAAAAACACCCACTTCAGATTTGATAAAGATGTTTGGATTAAAAATTTACCGTTAAAAGGAAACATCGATACAAAAATCGACCTCAATCAGCTTAGTTTTTATTTTACCGACAATCCTTTGGTTTTAGGGCAATTTCCTTTCAATCTTCAAGGAAGTCTTAAAATGCCGAACGAAAAACAGTTTTACGATTTAAAAATCACTGCAAAAAACGCTGATTTAAAAGGTGTTCCTGCGATTATTCCGGAAGCTTATCAAAACTACGCGAAGCAAATTGAAATGACCGGCAAAACCGACATTTTGTTTACGATGAAAGGAGTTTTAGACGCCGCAACAAAACAAAATCCTGACATCCATATTGAAACAAAAATCAATAATGGTTCTTTTAATTATCAAAAATCTGCCACGCCAATTAACAGTTTGAATGTAATGTCGGTGATGGATATTCCTGGTTTGGACGGTAATAAATTGAAGCTAAAAGTTGATGAAATAGATTTCAGTTTATTAAACGGCTATACGAGAGCAAATTTTGTATTCGAAAACGGTTCTACCCTATTTTCTGAAGGAAAAATAGATTCAAACATCAATCTTGAAGCATTAAAAAATGCCACCGGTTACAAAAAAATTGATGCCAAAGGAAACCTTAAACTGAAAGGAAACTGGAAAGGTTTAATTTCGATGGATGCCAAAAATAATTTGCAAAAAGTTCCCCTTTTTGATGTAAAAGCAGATTTGAAAAATGGATATTTCAAAATGCAGGAAATGCCGGCTGCTTTAGAGCACATCAATTTGGATATGAATGTGAAAAACAGCGATGGAAACTTCAAAAACACCGCTATTTTGGTGCACGATATCGATGCAAAAGCGCTCGACAATTATGCGAAAGGGAAAATAGAGGTTAAAAATCTTCAGAACTACCTTATTGATGCAGATTTTACGGCGAAAATTCATCTTCAAGACATCTATAAAATTTATCCTTTAAAAGGAATTGTTTTACGAGGCGACCTTTTCGTAAAAACGAAAGCAAACGGAACATACGAACCCAAACTAAAGCGAGTTCCCGTGAGCAACAGTACGCTGAACCTCAAAAACGGTTACATTCAATTTGCCGATTATCCCGAACTGCCTTTAGAAAACATTAATGTAGAAACTCATGTAAAAAGCGGAAGAGGTTCTTTCAGCGATTTAAGCATCGATGTTTTGCCTATTTCTTTCACTTTGGCAGGGAAACCTTTTACGGTGAGAGCCAATTTAAAAAACCTCAACAATCTCAATTACAGGCTTCATTCTAAAGGTCAACTTAATTTGGGAGACATATACAAACTTTTCCCGATTGAAGGATTGTCGGTAAACGGCGTTGTGTACACAGATGTTGGTTTGAAAGGTCAAAACGGAGCCGCTTTGGAGAATATCCAGAACAGAGGTTTTGTGAAAATTCAAAATATTGCGATTGATTCTAAATATTTCCCGAGCCAATTTTTAATTAATGAAGGTTTGTTTAAACTGAAAGGAAGCCAACTTCAGTTTGAAAATGTAAACGCGAGTTACAAGAAAAATGTTTTTGTCTTCAACGGAAACGTTAGCAACTACATCAATTATATTTTAAAAGACCAAAATCTTACAGGAAGCATCAATTTCACTTCAAAAAAAGTAAATGTTGATGATTTTATGGCTTATAATTCGGGAGCGTCTTCTTCATCTTCTTCAGGAAATGAGGGCGTAATTTTACTTCCAAAAAATCTGGATATTACGATTAACGGAAATGCAAACGAAGTTTTATTTAAAGACATAAAACTGAATAATTTTAAAGGAAATCTTGCTTTAAAACAAGGAAATTTAGCCTTAAACGACACCGAATTTGGCATGATTGGTTCTACCTTCAACGCCAACGGAACTTACACCCCGATTAATGCGAAAAAAGCAAAATTCAGCATTGTAACGAAAGCAAAAAACTTCGATATACAAAGAGCATATAAAGAAATTGCATTGTTTAGAGAAATGGTTTCTGCCGCAGAAAATGCACACGGAAAAGTCTCCATGGATTATCATTTGGAAGGAGATTTGGGCGCAGATTTTTTCCCAAAACTAAAAACCATCAAAGGACACGGTGTTCTTACCTTGGAAGACATACAATTTAAAGGTTTTAAAGTCTTCAACTCAGTAGCTGAAAAAACTTCTACCGATGCTTTACACGACGCAAAAGTGACCAAAGTAGACGTAAAAACAAGCATTAAAGACAATGTAATTACCATTGAAAGAACGAAGTTTAAAATTGCAGGTTTCAGACCTAGAATTGAAGGGCAGGTTAGTTTGGATGGTTATATAAATGTTGGAATGCGTTTAGGTTTGCCGCCTTTCGGAATTATCGGAATTCCTATCAAAATTACCGGTCCTTCTGATACTTTTAAAGTAGAAACAGGTAAATACGAAAAAGAAGAACTGAACGAAACCGACGATGATTACAAAGATTATCAAAAAGCTCAGGAAGAAGAAGCCGCAAAAAAAGCTGCAGAAACACAAGCCGCAAAACCTCAACAATAAATACTAAAATATCCATCGCTTGATGGATATTTTTTTTTAGCTTAAACTTATTTTTTCAGACCAGTTTAATGGTTCGGGCAAATCCAAATTAGAAAATTCTATGTGAATTACCCTTCTTTTTTTTCCGTTGGTTGTACGATTAGAGCCATGTAAAAGCAATGGTTTCATCAACATCACACCGCCTTTTTCCACTTCGCAAATCACTTCAGTTTCTTCGTTCCAATCGATAGTTTCTGGTCTATAAATTCCTTTTGAATGTGATTTTGGAACCACTTTCAAAGCTCCATTCTGCGAATCGGTATCATCTAAATGAATTCTTATCGTGAAAATATTTTCTAAAATTGATAAAGGAGGTTGCACCGCAAATTGATTTTGCTTTGTTGTCCAAGGTCCAAAATTTTCAAGTTCTAATTTTTTATCTACAGAAATCGTTAAATCTTGATGGTACGCAACATACCAATTCGATTTTTCAGGTTTATCAAAGTAAATGCTTTTTACAACGAAATAGTTATCCCCAAAAATTTCTTTAATAACTGTTTTCAAATTTTCGTTAAAAACTAAATCATTTACCTCTGGAATTTCCTTTAAAAATTGACGAATTGCGAAAAGGTCTTCAGATTTTCTAAACGTATCTTTTGAAGTATCAATATTTTGAATGACTGAGCTGATGTTCTCAATTTCTTCATCCGAAAATACATTATTTATCATGCAAAAACCGTTTTCTAGAATCTCGGTTTTCTTATTTTCTATATTCATTTACTTGAAAAATTATTCTTCAAAACCATTATTTTTAAGCAATTCTGCCAAAACTTTTTTAGCACGCATCACTCTTACTTTGGTATTTGCTACAGAAATTCCAAGTTCTTCGGCAATTTCTTTAATACTTTTCTCCTCAAAAAATCTAAGCCGTAAAATATCCTGATAATTTTTGTCTAAAGATTCTATTGTTTTGATGATTTTTTTTTGTTCTTCATCAGAAATCATTAACTCTTCAGGTGATTTTGCGTATTGGTTTTTCACCTCGTCCAAATGTTCTGTAGGATCTTGATTTTCACGGGCTTTTTTTCGCCAAAAATCAATAATAGTATTTTGAGCAATCGTTAAAACCCAAGTTTTAAACTCAAAATGAGGATCATACATATCAATCTTTGAAAGTACTTTAGAGAAAACATTTACAGTAATTTCATCGGCATCATTTTCATCTCGAACCTTCTTCATCACGAATGAAAAAACATCCACCCAAAAAATATTAATGAGTTTGGTTTGCGCCTTTTGATCTTTCTCTTTGGCTTTCGAAATAAGTTGGAATAGCTGTTGGTCTATCATTAACAAACAAATATAAACGATTTTAAACAAAAAACAAGCGAGACATGAGGTATAAGATTCGAGTTAAAATTAATAAATTATGATCACGAAAGCTGAAACATAATGAACTCGGATCGTAAATCTCGAAACGCGAAAGTCTAACCTCCTTTCTCTCATCACAAATCAACTGAATTTCCTATCTTTGCCCATTAATTTTAAACTGAAAAATAATGAACTCTTTTATTGAAGAACTGAAATGGCGCGGTCTTTTTGCAGACATGATGCCGGGAACGGATGAACAACTTGATAAAGAACTGACTACAGCCTATATCGGGTTCGATCCTACCGCAGATTCTTTGCATATCGGAAGTTTAATTCAGATCAAAATTTTGGCTCATTTTCAGCAGCACGGTCACAAACCTATTGCTTTAGTTGGTGGTGCTACAGGAATGATTGGGGATCCTTCTGGAAAATCTGCTGAAAGAAATCTTTTGGACGAAGCTACTCTACTTCATTATGTAGACTGCTTGAAAAACCAACTTTCTAGATTCTTAGATTTCACAGGAACGGAGCCAAATAAAGCAGAATTGGTAAACAATTACGACTGGATGAAAAATATTTCTTTCCTGGATTTTGCAAAAAATGTAGGGAAAAATATTACGGTAAACTACATGATGGCAAAAGATTCTGTGAAGAAAAGATTTTCTGGCGAATCGGGAGCAGAAGGAATGAGTTTTACTGAATTCACTTACCAATTAATTCAAGGTTACGATTTTTTACATTTATACCAAAATAACGGTGTAAAACTTCAAATGGGAGGTTCTGACCAATGGGGAAATATCACTACAGGAACAGAATTAATCAGAAGAAAAGCACAAGGAGAAGCGTTTGCTTTAACGGTTCCTTTAATTACAAAAGCAGATGGTTCTAAATTTGGAAAATCTGAAGCTGGAGAAAATTATTGGCTAGACAAAAAGAAAACTTCACCTTATAAATTTTACCAATTCTGGTTGAACGCAACCGATGTTGACGCTGAAAGATTCATTAAATTTTATACTTTTTTACCTATAGAAGAAATTGAAACATTAATTGAAGACCATAAAACAGCTCCACACGAAAGAAAACTTCAGAAAAAATTGGCTGAAGAAGTAACGGTTTGGGTTCATGGTAGGGAAGAATACGAAAAAGCATTGAAAGCTTCTGAAATTCTTTTCGGGAGATCTACAGCAGAAGATTTGGTAAGTCTTGATGAAGAAACTTTCTTGGAAGTTTTTGATGGAGTACCTCAAACAGAAATTACAAAAGCTGAAGTTTTAGGATTAAACATTATAGATTTACTTTCAAACTCAGGATTTTTAAAATCTAAAAGTGAAGCAACAAGAGAATTAAAAGGAAATGCAATTTCTGTAAACAAGCAGAAAGTAAACGATCAATACTCTGCTTCTGAAACAGACTTAATTGATGGTAAATTTCTACTCCTTCAAAAAGGAAAGAAAAGCTACTTTATTGTAAAAGCAATATAAGATAAAACGAAAAAACCGCCAATCGGCGGTTTTTTTATTGATAAGCGAAAAGCTTTTATTATAATTCTAAGAAACTGAAATCTACAGAAACAGTTTTGTTACCAGATCCGATAACAGTATTGGTTGCTGCAACTTCACCATCTACATAGATATTAACTGTAAGTTTAGAATCTCCGTTCGGGCAAATTGCATTGGCATCAAGATTAAGCTGCGCTTGGCTTGAATTTACAAACATTTCCTGGCTAGACCAAGTTTCAACATCTGGCTTTACAGGATCAAACATAGTGTTCTGGCTAGTTCCAACTTGAGTAACAATCGTCTTAAGTTGTACTTTTGCTGTACTTCCAGCTGCACCACCTCTTACGCCTACAACTTCAAAACGAACCAAATGATCGGTAAAACCTTCATCATCGTCGTCGTTTTTACAAGATGTTGTTAAAGAAAATACTGATAAAACTAGTAAGAATAAAAAAGAAAACTTAAGTAAACTTTTAGATGTGTAAAAATGCTTCATTTCTCCAGATAAATTTTTAATGAGTCAAATATAAGTTTTTTATCAATATAAAAATAACTTTTATGAAAAATTTCCAAGAATGGCCATCAAAACATATCAATTTATCAAAACTAAATTTTATTTATCAAAACCACCACCTTTGCTTAGCCATTTGCTATTTAAAAATGAATTATTGTATATCTTTGCTTTATGAATTTAGACTATTTAGTAAGAGAGCCAGAGGAAATTACCTCTTCAACTCCCATTCTTTTTATGCTTCACGGCTACGGAAGTAATGAGCAAGATTTATTTAGTTTTAGAGAAGATCTTCCAAAAGACTGGATTTTGGTAAGCTTCAGAGCTCCAAAAACTACAGAATTTGAAGGATATTCTTGGTTTGATATTGATTTTCAAAATCCAGAAAATTTCATAGAAATTCCACAAGCAGAAGAAGCGGTTTCAATAATTCTTCAAAATATTTTGGCGATTATTAATAATTATGGCCTTACCGATGCGAAGGTTCATCTTTGTGGTTTTAGCCAAGGAGGTATTCTTTCTTATGCTTTAGCCCTGCAAAATCCAGAACTTTTCAATAAAGTTGCGATCATGAGTGCATACCCCGAAGAAAAACTTTTGAAAAATATCGTTCGTGAAAAGAAAAAGCTAGAAAATCTTAGATTTTTTATCTCTCATGGAACAGATGACGCCATTATTCCTTTGGATTGGAGCACCAAAGCTTCAGAATTATTATACGACTTGAGCTGCTATTTCAGCTTTAGAGAATATATGAACGGACATGGTGTAAACCAAAAAAATTATATCGATTTGATGGATTTTTTTTCTAAATAATTTCACCAAAAAAATTTATTGCACAATAACTAAAACATTTTCCGTGAAGGGAAGTGTTTTTTTTATTAAATTCAGTAAATGAAAGTTGTTTCCCTCTTTTTCGCTCTGTTCATAAGCATTTTTTCTAATGCTCAAAACGCTTTTGAGATACAAGATGGCAAAAAACTAAGCATTCCCTTTAAGCTTATTAATAATTTAATTTTCATTCAAATTGAAGTAAATGGCGTGGATCTCACGTTTTTTGTGGATAGCGGAGTGCACGAAACGACCATTTTCAGCCTAGAAGATAAAAATTTAACACTTAGTAATCTCGAAAAAATGACTTTCACTGGTTTAGGCTCAAGCGGAAGTATTGAAGGTTTCAAATCAGAAAATAATGTTGCCAAAATTGGTAAAAACTTCGTGAATAAGAGTTTTGCTTTTTATATCATTTCCGATCCGGAATTTAACATTTCCTCGCACATCGGTATTCCTGTGAATGGCATCATCGGTTATCATTTCTTTAAAGACCATCAAATTGTAATAGATTATGAAGCAAAAAAAATGATTGTGTACTCTGACTCGCAAAACTTTCAATCTAAAACAAAAAAATTTGAGCAGTTCCCGATCACTATTGAAAAATATAAGCCATACTTAGAAGCAGATGTAGAAATGACAAAGGAAAGAAAGCCCTCAAAACTGTTGCTCGATTTAGGAAATACAGATGCGATTTGGCTTTTTCCAAAACTGATAAAAGACTTTGTCTATAACCGTCCCAATATTGATGATTATCTGGGAAGAGGCTTCAATGGAGATGTTTACGGAAAAAGAAGTAGAATACACCATTTATACATCGGAAAATTTGCTTTTGAAAAACCTTTAACCGCAATGCCCGATGAATACTCTATACAACATCTTAATTTGGTACAAGATAGAAAAGGCTCCATTGGAAGCGAAATTTTACGACGGTTTACAGTGGCATTTGATTATAAAAATCAAAAAA
The DNA here is from genome assembly GCF_057180445.1 of Chryseobacterium sp. HNCC26DJ239. Lineage (NCBI taxonomy): Bacteria > Pseudomonadati > Bacteroidota > Flavobacteriia > Flavobacteriales > Weeksellaceae > Chryseobacterium > Chryseobacterium sp. HNCC26DJ239. Next base: position 223,364 of record NZ_JBXUGJ010000007.1, on the reverse strand, counting down.
TTTACCTCAGAAAAAACCGAAATTTTGATGATCCATTTCATTTTAATATGAGTGGGCTAGATTTCAAACAAGATGGTTTGCAGTGGGAACAAGACTTAATGCCCGTTGAAACCAAGAAAAACCCCAACCAACAAGGAACAGAAGTTATCAACAATGCACTGCAATACAAATTTGTTTTAAAACCCATTTTTTCTATTGCGGGAGTAAGAAAAGATTCACCAGGCGCACTTGCAGGCTTGCAAAAAGATGACGTTCTTATTATGATTAATGGTAAAAAAACTTCAGATATGACACTTCAAAAAATTAATGATTTGATGAAATCTGAAGAAGGCAGAACGATAGAACTAGACATTCAAAGAAAGTTTAAAAAAATGACGATTCGTTTTGTATTAGAAGATCCAATCCCTTATCAAGAGTAATATGAAAACTGAAGAAAGCACATTAGACAAAATACGAAATAGGCCGAGATTTAAAATGTTTACGGCTTTATCTAAAGAAGAATATGCCGCTAATTTGAAAGAATATTTAGCTGCACATTCTACCGAATTTACAGGGAATATTAACAAAGAAGTAGCCACAATATGGGTAAAAACGCAGGAAGATGATTACTGGAAGCCACAATTGGCACTCAGAATTGAGATTGAGGATGAAAAAACCGCAGTTCGTGGTGTTTTTGGACCAAGTTCTGCGGTATGGACTTTCTTTATGTTTCTCTATTTTTTCTTTCCGGTTGCGTGGATGACTTTCTTTACCATGTTTTATGTAGAAAGGCAAATCGACAGCCACGAATATCCTTGGGCGCTTGAAGCATCATTTGCAATGCTTTTAATGATTGCTCTTACCTATGCTGCAGCAAGATATGGCCAATTTAAAGGAAAAGATGAAATGATAAAACTGCGAACTTTTGCAGAAGAATCTACACTACCTTTCGAAACCGAAAATCAATTATCTCCAGAAGTCTGAATTTTCTGAGCTTCTAAAGCTTTAGATTGGGCAATAGAATCGGCAACTTGTTCACGGTTGGTTTGTTCTTTCAACATTTTTTCAACTAAAGGACTGAGAAGTTTTTCCATTTCTTGCACAGAAATATTATTGGCATTTGGGTCGGTAAGTAATTTTCTCCAAGGCTTTTGTCCACCCCATTGGTAATCACCAAAAACCATTACGGGGGTTCCTTTTGCTTTTGTTGTAGCACCTCCAGGATTCAAAATCCAAGTATCTGCGTAAGAATACAGCCACATTGCGTCTTTTCTTAGCAAACGCAAACAAGAATGTGAAGCAGGATAACCCGGAAGATCATACTCATGCCACCCAATTCCGCCTAAATTATGAATATTGAAATTGTACGGCAACTTCCATTCACTTTTTACGGTAGAAGTTGCTAACTTTTTTTTCCAGTTGGCAAAAGTAAGACCTCTTGTGGTTTGTGCAGATTTCTTTCCCATACTTGTTGGGCCCCATTTCACTAGATTACCGTTAGAATATACTCCATAGGCTTGAATTGGATATGAAAAAATCACAAATTTCTTTACTTTACTCAATACATCCAACTGAATAGGAAATGGCGAGTAAGACATCAAGGTACTATCTATCTCGGCAGGAATTACCAAAGTATCTGCGTTTCTTCTGTTTTTAGCATCCAACCTGTTCAATGCTAAAATAGTGTATCGCTCTTGCGCTGTATATTTTTTCTCAAATTCTGAATATAAAGAATCTCTAAGCTTTTTATCTTTCGGGAAGACAATACCAGAATAGAAACCATTTTCTTGAATAACGGGAGCAACAGATTCTTTTACTGGTTCTACAACCACAGAATCTGGATCTTTAGCAACTTCTGCAATATCTTCAATAATCTGCTCTTGTTGTTTAGGTTCTGAAACGTCTTCAACTTTTTCTTTTGTACAAGAATATAAAACGGTACTAAGCGAAAGGAAATAAACTAAAAATTTAGAATTGAGTAATTTTTTCATACATAATGATTTCTGTACTAAAAATACAAAATTCAGACCTTAATTTTTAATTGATAAAAAAATTTAGAGAAAATATTTTAGAGTGCTTTAAATCAATGTTTTTAATAAAAAAATAGTAATTAAAAAATCTCATTAATTGTTTTCCAAGAATGAAAATACAATATCTAGAAAATAAAAAAACCTGCTTCCAAAGAAACAGGTTTTGCGATCCGGACGGGACTTATTAATTTTTGAAATAACCTTTATTTATGGTATTTAACAAAGGTTGCCATTTTAAAGACTCCTAATTTTCCCCCTCTTATTTTATTACTATTTGTAGCATCTTGTGAGTATTCAAATTTAATAAAATTCGCTTACTTATGCAACAAATAGTTAGGTTAATCTTTAATAATTTCCTTTACTTTTTCTTCATCAATGCCGGTGTAGATACAAAACTCTGAAACAGTTAGAAACTGGTGCTCTTTCTTATTTAATTCCTGCATAATTTTACAGATGAGGTTACGACTATAGCGTTCACTACGCCCAGTAATTCTCTGGACATCTTTCGGGTAAATACAAAGTCTCTGCATTCTCTCTTTCATACTCTATCCTTGCTTTTGGTTAGGAGTTGCTATACTGATTATGCGGTGACTCTGCAAATGTAAAATAATTCTTTTTCTTCCTCAAATGGAAACTTATTCCCTATTCGGCAAAAACGGTCTGTATCGGCACGCAAACTTGTTTTACTCTTTTTGATTGTCAAATTTTGTGGTGTGAATTCACTAAGGTTTAAAAGAATGAACCTCATCATTCTAAAATTAATTTTTTAAAATTTAAGAAAATGGCAAGACAAAGAAGTATTATAAAATTAGACGGAACGATTGGTGGGATTACCTTCTATAAGTCCAAAGACGGCTATTTAGCCAGAGAGAAAGGCGGAATCCCAGCAGAAAGAATTGCAAATGATCCTGCGTTTCAAAGAACCAGAGAAAACGGTGCGGAATTCGGGCGTGCAGGGAAAGCAGGAAAAGTGCTCCGAAATTCTATCCGACAGCTTTTGCAGAATGTGAATGACAGCAGAATGGTAAGCCGACTGACTAAAGAAATGGTAAAAGTCATTCAAATGGATGCTACCAATCCGAGAGGTCAAAGAAATGTAATTGACGGTGAAGCAGAGCTTTTAATCGGGTTTGATTTCAATGCTAATGGAAAATTAGGGAATACTATCTACGCCCCTTGGGTGAAAATATTGGACAGAACAACAGGCGAAGCAGGTGTTACTTTTGATCCTTTTGTTCCGGCAAATATGATAGCAGCACCAGGAGGAACAACTCATTTCAAATTAACAGCTGCCGCAATGGAAATCGATTTCGAAAACGAAAGTTATGTTGCTCCAACCGGTGAAACTGTAATCTTCCCCTGGGATAATACTTTAACGGCTGCTATCGACATTCCTTTACAGCTGACCGCAGACTCTACAAAACCACTGTTTTTGGCTTTAGGAGTGGAATTTTATCAGGAAGTAAATGGCGAAAAGTATTCATTGAAAAATGGGGCTTTCAATGCGTTGAAACTCATTGATGTGGTTGGATTGTAATCTGGTTTCAATATGAAATTGGTATTAAAAAGACAGTATTTTTCTTCAGGAACCAATGGGACTTTATCTTTTAACGGCAAAGAAATCTGTAAAACGATTGAATTGCCCTGGAAAGAAAACCAGAGAAGAATCTCCTGCATTCCTGAAGGAATTTACAAAGTCAGAAAGCGTTTCAGTCCAAAATTCAAATGGCATTTAGAAGTGATGAATGTTAAAAACAGGGATTTGATCTTGTTTCATACTGCTAATGATGCTCTGAAAGAACTAAATGGATGTATTGCTCCGGTTTCGGAACTAACTGGAGAAGGAAAAGGAATCCGTTCAAGGATTGCCTTTGAACGATTGAAAGAAGTCATTTTTCAGTACCTGGAAAAAGGGTTTGTGATTGAATTAATTATTAAAAAGTAATCAATGAAAAAAGTAATTGAAAGAATTCAGGAACCGACTCCGAAGTTCTTTAAAACGATAAGAAATATTGGTTTGGTGCTGACGGCTGTTAGTGGAGTTATTGCCACAGCTCCGGTTACTCTTCCTGCGATTGTTGTAACCGTTGCCGGATACCTCGCTGTTGCTGGCGGAATTGCTTCAGCAATTAGCCAGACGGCAATACATAGAGATGATTAATGCTCCTATTTATCAGTATCACTGTTAATTTTAAACTATTTTGTTATGAATTACGTGGATAACTCAACAAAAGTAAGTACGGCTTTTGGAACGATGTTAACTATATTTGTTAATATCCAAACCGAAGACCTCATCAAGACGGTTTTATTAGCTGCAGTTGGTGGAGTTTCAAGTTTTGTGGCAACATTATTAGTCAAATTTCTTATCAGAAACATAAAAAACAAGTTCCGGAAATAAAAGTTGTGGTGACTTTGGAACAAATGAGCCTCTCAAATTTTTGAGAGGCTTTTTAGGTTATTAATTGAAAATTACTTTTTACCTTCCTGTCTTTTCGGTGGTTTTAATGAAGGTGTATTGCCGGGAGTTTCTTTATTATCCCTTTGTCGTCTGTCTGGTTTTCCAGTTGAGTCTGCAATTCTTTTGGGTCCTGGTTTAAGAGCCATAATGTAAAATTTTAATGGTTATTTATTATATAAATTTACAAAATAGTATTTTAATATTGGATTATTTTATTGCAATTTATATCTAAAAAACAAAAAAGTACCTTCCGAATCGGAAGGCACTTTTTTAAAGGTTGTAATAGTATTTCTGTACTAGAACAGTACGGAGTTCTGCAAGTTGATTCAATTGTTTGGAATAATGCTGTTCGAGTTGATAGACCGCTTTGATGTCCTGCAGAATTTTTCCATTTTGTTCCATTTTTGAAAAGCTTGGAATAATCCAATTTTGAAGGACTTTTTTGAGTTCTGAAAGTCGAAGCATATCAATTATACTTCCGCAAAGATACGGATGGAAAAATCCGTTTTTCCAAAGAGTATAAAATATCCAGTACAGGTTTTCTTTTTCGGTTTCATTCCTGCAATACAGAATAAAACAGTTTGGACAGGGTTCAAAAAGTGGTTTTCCTGCGTTTCTTCCTCTTGACAATATGAAAATTGAATTTTCAGGCGTTCCTTTTTCAGGATTGTACGTGCGTACTGTGAAATTGAGCATAATTCGGGATTTAAATTGATGCTCCGCCGAAATATTTTTAAAAGAAAACCAAGAAAAAACCGAAAAAAAAGAAAAAAAGAAAGCCCTTTGACAGGAGGCGGGGAATTGTGTCAAGGTTTTTTGGAAAAAGTTTTTTTGTAAGTTCTTTACAAAAAAATCTTTTTGCAAAAACACGAAGTGCTTGACCTTTACACAATATGGCGGCTGGACTAGGAAGCCTCCTAACTTGCTTTGCTTTTTTTATTTTTTGTGTACTAGCTGTTTCACTAACTTTAAAAGAAAATGCCCAAGAAAAAAGAACGTCCAAAATTTATTCACAAGGCTTCAACCCAGGAGTATTTGCATTGTCTGCAGAATATGCCCAAATGGTCCGAAATGTTACTGTCTCAGGATAATGGAAAATCCTATAATGATTTTCTGAAATGGATTCTGGAAAAGGATTATTGTAAGTCAACTGACAATCTCAATATTACACAAATTTCTAAAATGAGTGGATATCCTTCTGTTAAGGTTTCAAAATGGTTACAGGAAATCTATGAGGGAATTCTTAATCTTAATGAGAATAATCCTGAATTATTTTATACTGAATCCGGGATTCAGCTGGAACTCCACATACGTTATTATGATAGTTATTGTTACTTCTCAATGAAACTGCCGGCAGTTCCAAGAGTTTATGAATCTTTTGAATTTTTTTTTGTTAAAGCAAAAATAGGATGGACAAGATTTTGGGTGAAAGATGTTGAATATACTGTTGATAATAATAAAAGCTCTATCAATGTTTTCTTGGAAGGTGGAATACTCAATCGATACAGGGAATTTGCAGTTGAAAAAGCTTTATTTGAAGGACAAATTTCTTTTAGAGATGAGTATGAAAAATTTGATTTTGAAATTGACGATTTAATTCTGGGAAGAAAACGTGATTTCTAACGGGTAAACAAGTCCGCACAAAAAGATGCTTCCCGAATAGGTCAATTATCACTAAATATTTTATGATAACTAATCGTGATAAGCGGCTGGAAAGATAGCTGTATGACGATAGGAATACTGCTATGCGCGTGAGTGGAAGTGGCTGAATAGGCGGAACATTTTTTTATTTTTTCTAAAATGTTTCACCTATGAAGCGACTGCAATGATTGGCAAAAGACCAAACGTCTGCATCTTTTTTGTGCATCCTATGAAAATGGGTGGGTGGGAAAAAGCGTTGGCAAGGCGATGGCGCAAAAGGGCTGTGCCCGTTGCAAGGAAAGCATTTAACATAATCCCAAATTATAGGCACTGAGGGCTTTGCCAGTAACGCAGCTTGCGGAGTGGAGGGCAACGTCTTGTTGCTGCTGTGAGTATAATTTTGATTATGTTACTTGCTGTGGAAAGGCGGAGAATTAGTCTTTTCTAAACATTAAAAAATTATTTAAAGGTGCTTGAAGTTGAGGAATTTTTTCAATCACTTCATTCATCCAAGACTGAAAATCTGAAATAGAATATTCATCAGGAATTACCAAGACCTTCATTCCTTTTTTAAATATCTCTATCAAATCTAATTTTTCTCCTTCTTTAATTCTTTCTATAACCGTAACCAATGGACGCTCATCGTTGACTGTACAAGCATTGACATATAAACCTAAAAATTCAATCGCTTCAAGGAACAAATCATTATACCAGAAAGAAAACAATAGACATCCATAAATAAAAGGTAGCTCGGCAATATCTTCTCTACTTGCAATGATATCATAATATTCTCCCAGAATATTTATCGCCAAACCAAATTGCTCTGATAAAACTAAGTGATAACCATAATCACACAATGTTCTCTCATATTTGTTTAAAAGGCCAAAATTATCTGCAAGAGAAACATTTATTCCAAACATTTCTGCTGCCGATGTATAATCTTTACCATCAGAATAAGTTTGTCCATAACCTAAGTACAGATTATACAAACCTTCAAAAGCATTCATACCATTTTTTTCAATTGCTTCTTTATAATAATCTATGCTTATATCAAATGACTCAAATGCTTTCTTATATTCATTCTTTTTCCTATACGCATCTCCTAAACAATGCCAAATTTGTGCTCGAACATAGGGGTCAAAGTCTGTTATATTATTATTTTTAATAATATCATTTATTATAAATATAGCGTCAATAGGTAGATTTTCTTTTGTAAGAAGTCTTGCCAATGCTACCCTGCTCTGTATAGAAGTAGTTAAATTTTGTGATGTACTTAAGGTTTCATAAATACTCTTTGCTGCTTCTCTATATTCATCAATTTCTTTAATATCTGAGAGATAAGAAAGTACACTCGCTTTTTCAAAAAGAAAATTTGAATAAAGAAATGAGTCTGAAGCAATAATTATCCCCTCATTATAAATTTTCAGAGCCTTTTCATATTCCTGCTGAATTCTATAAACTCTACCTAAAACATATAAGGGAACTGGCCAAGATCTAACAACATAATCAAAATCTAAAAGTTGATTTATCAATGATGCTGTTAAATTGAAATGACCTTCTCTCATCAATTTTGATATCAAATCATAAAACTCATTATTAGCAGAACTATATAATTTAGCTTTTAATAATAATTTGACTAAAGAAAAAAGTTCAATTACTGAAGCATTGTTTTTAGATTTTAAATAATCTATAACATTATAAATATATTCATTTGTAGTTTCTTCCCTATATATATGTGCTAATGTAGGCTTTAAAAAATCTGAAATAACAAATGAATTATTATTCAACTTCTCTATTATAAATTTCTCCTGCAAAGATTTTAAGGTTGAAATAAAAGAAATATCTGTGATATAATCTTCTATATCTAACTGAAAAGGTACATCTAATATTAAAGCATATTGTATAACTTTACTTTCTTCCTCGTTTATATCAGAAATGACTTTGGATAAAATATAGTTTTCAAATTCATTTTTGGTACCGGTTTTAAAATTTGAAAAAAATCTTTCTATAGATTGAAAATTAATTTCTGATGAAGCAATTTTCAGTAAATATGGATGCCCTCCTGATAATAAAAACAGTTTTCTTAAATCCTCTAAATTCATATCGTCATTCAAATACTGTTTTGACATTTTTTGAAATGCATCAATGGAAAGTCCTTTTAACGATAAATTTAAGGTAGGGTTTACCCATTTCTGATTGGATAGAAATAAGGTGCTAGTAATTACTATTTTAGAGGACTTTAAATACTGATTAAAAAGATTTATAATCTCTAAAAAAGAATCGTCTAATATATTTAGGGCATCAAAAACAATACAGATTTTATGTGCATTGAGAGAATAAATTAAAGTTCTATAAATAATCTTTTCATCACCATTCTGAAGACATTTTTCAAAAGAATAATCATTGAATTTCTGAATTAAAAATTTCGAAATTGTTATGAAGAAAATTTCCTTATTATTAATAGCCTCATAATCTATCCAAAGTGTTTCAAATTCCTTTACTTGGTTTATATAGTTAGCCGTGAAAGTGGACTTTCCTATTCCCGAGACACCTTGAATGATGAATGTATTATACTTTTCAAAATTAGATTCAATCTTAGATATTTCTTCTTCTCTACCAACAAAATTAATGGTAACCGGTGGATCATAAAATTCATTAATACGTAAATGGAATTCCGGATTAATTTTCTCATTCAATTTATTTATCAATTCGTTTTGTTTACTCTCAATTCTCTTTACTGTATTAAATGTTTCGGTAATATTATGAACAAGCTCATTGAATTTGTCCATAATAGTATCTATATGATTAGGGTTTACAATAATTTCTCTTTCTGAGAATTTTTTATGATGTCGAGATTTTAATTCTTTTAAAACAGGAACTGTATAAATATTAGTATCGTCTGTCTCTATATGATGTTTATGACATAAAAAAATTAAATTATCAAAAGATCTTCTCTCTTCATTTGTTTGATTTGGATTAAATCTTTCACCCTCTGGTAAAGCCGCTTCAATATGACAACATTCTGCAATCAATTGATTAGAATCATTAAATATTACCTCTGTACAAGAATCAAATCCACATTGATTACCTGATTTGGCCAACAACAATCTAATAGTTTCGGCCTTTGGTGTTAATCTTTTAGGAGTTTCGCCAGTGGTAAAATTCACAATTATTTTCGTGTTCTTTTATTAACCAGTTTCAGTCTAATTTTCTCGATATTTTCAATTTCTTCTGCATTTAAACCTAAGGTTCCATTTAGTATTTGAAAATTATATCTATTTAAAATGTCTTCTATTGAAGATTTATTTTCAAAGTTTTTAACAAATCTCTCAAAATCATTTTCAGGGATGTTTGTATATGGTAAGGGTAACTTTTTAAACTCACTAGGAATTAATTCTAAAACTCCACCTCCGTAATAGCGACCCTCCAATTCTGCAAATAATAATGTTAATGAATTGTAAAAGGAGAAAATAAAGCTATTTACATTGAAATCATTTCTCATTTCTATTTTATAAGCTGAATCTGTCACATAAACGTTTGCATTATTTTTTAATAATTTAGGGTAAAGATGTGCGCGTTTAAAAAAGAAAGCTTCCGGAACTGTAGATACATTGGGAACAACAAACCATTTATTTCTTATAGAACATTTATATCTTTTGTGAATATTGAGTTGCTCACCTATATTTAAGTAAGACTGTAAATCTTCTGTTATATCATCATTATTATTAATTAAAAGAAATTTATTCGGAAGCTTCTTTAATGTAAGATTTTCATAATCATCATTATCAAAAGTTACACTTCCATTAACAAATAAACCTCTTTGAATTATAGGATGAGTATATTGATGTAAATTATATCTGATTTCAGTTTCTTCATTAATAATAAAGAAATTATTTGCAGCTGTTACGATACCCGGCTTAGAATCAGCATAATAAACAATTGGATTTAATCTCTGTTTTAATTCTAGTAAAAAATCTAATTCATCTTCATTTAAAAAATGGTGAGACCATTTTGTGTCATTCTCAACTAAAAGTTCATTTCTCTGAAGAATAAAATCATTGTTTATTAATTGATCTTGGGATTCAATATTTGTAAAAAACTGACCTCTCTCATTATGGGATAAATATCCAATGAGTACAATAGTATCCTGGCCTTTACATTCGAACATTAAATCATTGAATGTAAAAATTTCAATTCTGTCAAATTTATTTATTAAATACTCACGAATTTCTTTCGCATACTTGACCTGTAATAACTCTGATGGAAGAACAAAAGCAATAATGCCATCTTTTTTTAACAGATTGCAAGATTTTAATATGAAAGAAGTCCAGATATTATTAACCGAATTTTCAGATAACCTTTCTTGAAGATGTATCTCTTTTATTTTTAATAAATCTTCTTCTTGTAATAATTTCTTTTTTATATAAGGGGGGTTTCCCAGAACGGCGGAAAATCTTTTTGCAGTTCTAAAATCTAGAAAATTTAAATTAAAAAAACCTTTTGTGCTCTTCCATTTTGTAGCCGCCTTTTTTAGCTCTTCATTATTAATATCTAATGCTGTTAATGAAATTTTTTTTTCAAAAAGACCTACCAATTCAGATATAAAAGAACCGTCCCCCACGCTAGGCTCTAATATTTCTAACTTCTCAGATTGTAAACTTTCGATTACTCTTCTAGTTATAAATTTGGCTAAGTATGGAGGTGTATAATAGGATCCTGTATATTTTTTATTATTCACTATCTTGTTATATCAGCGCGGGTATAAGGCATTGTAGAGTCTTTTTTTCTATAAGTTTCTTCAAGTTTATTTAAAAGTAATTCATATTTTCTCAGATAATCAACACAATTCTGAATATTATCTGTTGCAGAAATCTTTTGAAAAAGTGTCTCTTTTATTTTTTTTACCCGTTCAATTTCTAATTTATATTTATCGTCCGCAAAATTAACCTTTCTATAAACAACTAACTGTCTTCTATTCAAAAATAGTTTGTTTACTAAATATTTTGCAGTGAAGTTTTTACCTTCTACGTAAAATGTAGTAGTATTAATTTGAAATATTTCCCCATAATCTACTAAAGATGGATTAGGATAAAATGCAATGTCGTAATCTGTATTAGGTTCATTTGGCCAATCTTCAGATTTAAATGTATTGCAGATAGAGCAAGCATAGAAAAGATTTTTATAATCATTTGTCAGATCTACAAATTTCTTTTTTGGTCTATAATGCTCAACGTGAAAATTTCTGATACCTCCAAAATGAGGTTCGCCAATAAAACAATACACACACTGATGGTAACCTTCTACAGATAAATTAGGCTTCCAATCAGAATACATACCCGAAGTTGGAGCAATTGAGACCTCTTTAGGAATTCTTTTCCACATCGCTTTTATCTTTTAAGAAGTTTTCAATTTCATCACTAAGCTTTGCTAAATCTGAAATGTTTTTCTCATAATCCTGTAACCAAGATTCTTTATGTGGATAACCATAATCACTAAAGGGAATATTCAAACTTTCCTGAACAATCCTCAATTCCTTTAAATTATCTTCTGTTGCAGTTCCCTTAGCAATTAGTTCTGATAGCTCAGAAAGTTTAAGTAATTGTGTGCTGTGATCATCCAAGAAACGCTGGCCAGCTCTAACAAATCGTTCTACATATTCTTCCGCTTTTGAGTAAAAAGCTTCTCTTGCAATAATTTCATCAAATTGGCTAAACTGATTTTCCAATTCATCATCTTCGTGATAACTAGTTATAGAATAAATGGGGAAATTTTTTAGATATTGCCTTAAAAATTTAACTAAATCACTTCCATTGTAATTTACACTTTGTTGGCCGGTGCCAGATTCGTGAAGTCTTTCATCTAAAATCAAAACTCCAATATCTGTTTCATTTATAAAATTTAAATATTCTGTTTTATCAAGAAAAGGATCTTGGCTAATAATAGTCCAATCAAGCTGTTTCTTTTTTAGTACAAAACGAATTTTATTTTCAAGAGTTCCTCTGATATCTACGCGATCATCTATTATGCAAATTCCTGCCATATTTATTATTTTAATGGAATCCAAAAATTAAAATCTACCATTCTTGTTTCTAAATTGTTATTTACCTCACAATTCCCCTTCAGAGAATCTATTGTTGATTTCACTATAAAAAGTCCTAAGCCTGTTCCTATTTCTTTTCCTGTTGAATCTTTTTTCAGAGTATTAAGTGGTTTCCAAATCCAATCTAATAAACTTTCGTCTATAGGTGGTCCAGAATTGGAAATTTTAATAAAAAATCCATCAATATTACTTCTTGATTCTTCTTTGAGAGTAATAGAAATTATTCTATTATCAGCAGTATTTTGTAAACAAGCTGTGTAAGCATTTGTTAAAACATTAAGTAATATAGACTCGATGTCCATAGGGAATACTTTTGCTTTAATTTCAGCAATATCTTTATTAATAACAATACCAACCGCTTCAAAAACTTTTTTAAGATCCTTGGTAATTCTTTCAATTATATTATTAATTGGCTTTGTTTCTTTTTTACGTTTTTCCGTTTGTACACGAGTAAGAGCAAAAGCTCCCCAACTTGAAACTTGTTCACCATAGTTTATGGCTTTTGAAAGTTCAGATTTAACAGTTTCCATTTCATCAGGAAATTCTAAATAGTCTCTTGCAACTATAGCAGCACTATTAAATTCTGTAATTGCGGTTTGAGTTTCGTGTGCAAATACAGCAGATGCAATTCCCAAAGTTGCCAAACCAGAGAGCACTCTGTTATGACTTAATACTTCTACAAGAGTTTCAGAAGTTTCTTGTGATAAATCAATAAACTTTTCAATATTACCAAATGCTTCTTTAATCTCATCAGGAACATTCTCACTACTTTTTATTGTATCTACATCTTTTTTTATTATATCTAATTCGCTCTTGAATTGATCTGATTTCTCTGATGGTGTTCTTGCTGGCGCTTTACCTTTTTGCTCTTTATAAATTTTATGTCTTCTGTTTTCTAAAAGAGACAAAGCACCTAAAGTTAATGCTCTCAAATCATAAAATGCATCATTTTCTACCAAACCTTCTCTCGAAGCACTATCAGTCAATGATGAGTTCTCATCTCTTCCAATAAAGATAGCGCCCACAAGTTGATTAGCTAAAACACGATAATCTTCTCTATCTACTCCAGCAGGATTTCTTGAATGCCTCTCAGCAATACCTAACCAATCGCCTCCATATTGAACATTTGAATAACCATATGGTTTTACACTAATATTATCTCTGTAAATCTTTACACCTACATTTTTATTCACATACTCCCTCAATTCAGTAAGAGTAAAATCGGTACCTTCAGCCAGTGCTTTAGTTCTTGGATAAAGTAATAATTTAATTTTAACAGGTCCACATAACAATTTATCTGTAAAAGCATAATTAAATGGATCGATAACTTTTTGCATTAAATTTTGCCAACTAATAACATCGACAAATTCAGCTTCACTGAATCTGTCTTTAATCGAATATATTAAGTCATAAGATTTCCCGTCATAATCTAATTCAATTTCAATTTCCGGCCTTACTTCATCAGGTGGCTTAATTTTTCCATTAAATTCTAAAGCTACATCATTTGTCAGGTATATTTCAAAGTCTTCGACCTCTGCAAAAGGCGATGTCAAAATAGATAGCTCATTATACAAATTCTCAATATTTTCCTGTGTCCAATTCTCTCTCAACTTATAAATGAGCATTTCCGTACCTGTTTCCTGTTTCTTATAAACTGGCAATGTAATAGTTGGATTATTCAAGACATCAATAGGAATTTCGGAGATTTCTAAACCATCTTGATTAAAGCTCTCCCAATCAATTCTTAAACCATAAATATCTGTATCATTAGTTTTAGTTTTGATTTCGAGTATTTCACCTAATCTATCTGCTGATAATCGTCCTATACCTTTTTCTCCTGTCTTCCTTCTGTTTTTTTTACTCGATGACTTTTCAGTTTTTTTATGAGAAAATCCAATTCTTAGCCATTTTGTATCAATATCATCCTCTGTCATACCATCACCATCATCGACAACTCTTATAAATCCTTCTTCAGTGCTATTATGAATTTCAACTTCCACAACATTAGCATCGGCATCATATGAATTTTTAACTAATTCAATTAAGGCCGTAGTATGATTTTTAATACTTTCTCTTCCTAAATGAATAAGTGCACGAGCATCTATAGTGAATTTTTTTTGCATTATTAGTTAGATTTGTTGATATCAAATTTAATGTTTTTATAGATAATTACTACATTTATTTTCTCTTATCCTCCGAGTTTTCCTCATATCCAAACAAATTAAACATTTCACGCATTCTTGAACGGAGGCGGTTGCCGTATTGGGATTCGATTTCTGTGGCGGAGAGATTGGTCGTGAGGTGGGTAATGATTCCTTTTTCTACAAAAAGATCATAGCGTGTCAAAAGGATTTCTGCCATTACGTTGCAATCGTTGCCGAAATATTTGGAGGTGGTTTCTGTGCCAAGATCGTCGAAGCAATAAGATTTTGGGGTTCTGATGTCGTGACTAAGGTTTCCATTGGAATATTTTTCTAAAATCTCATAACCGGACTGCATAAATTCCGAAACAATATGACGCGTTGAAACAATACCATATTTTGCTACGGGTAAATTGCAATGTCGCAAAATTTTGAATAATGTTGTTTTTCCGCAGCCAATTGGTCCAGACAACAAAATTCCTTTATTGAGGTCAAAGTTCATTTCTTTTGCTACTAAATCATCTTTTAGCATCCACGCTAAAAGAGCGAACACAATTCCTTTTTCGGATTCTGAAATAATATATTCTTTGCCGATAAATTTTGATGCTTTTCTTCGGAACCAGGGAATGACTTTTGTGTAATCATAACGGCTCTCGATAACTTTTCTCGGTAGTTGCATTTAGGTTGGTATTTTTTGTTGTGGTGAGATTTTTCGTTGAGTTCTGAATAGCAGATTGCTTCGCTTCGCTTGCAATGACATTAAATTTTTTGGAATTCAACAACCAATTTCTTGCGGCTGCCTGCCAGTTTTTCATTTTAGATTTTCCGCCGACTAACCAGCCGTTGCTTTCGTAATGATTAAAGAATTTTTCAGCCTCTTCCTGTGATGCTTCTTTTTCTGCGAAATACATTTTGATTTCAGAGATGTGAGGTGGGCAAAATTTGGTTGTTAGTTGATGGTTGTCAGTTGATTGGGATTCCTCATTTTGGTGTACTATTTTCGGAATGGCAATGTGAGAACCTGAGATTGCTTCGTCATTTCGCTTTGCTTCATTTCTCGCAATAACAGTTTCGGGTGGGTTTACAATAGTTTTATTGTTTGATATGTTTGTATTGTTTATAGAAGGTATTAATGCTTGTCTATTACCTGTTTCGATTTTGATACGAGAGTTGTTCATTTCTTGTTTAATGGTTGTACGTTTTTTAGTATTCCTTTTGTTCAGATTCTGAACTTCTGAATTTTCAAAATTGTAAAGGTTTACCAGACTTCCTTTATATGGATTAAAGGATGGAATGTATTCGATATAGCCAAAGTTTTGAAGTTCTTTGATGCATTTGTGATACGTTCCTAAGGCTGAGATTTTGCTTAACCTCATCATTTCGTTTCGGGAAATGCTTATTGGATTCTGAAAATGGTTGATATTCCAGAACTGAAATAATGCTAAATACAAACTGATATGTGTTGGGTTCAGGCGTTCGTCCTGCTGGATTTTGTCGTAGAAACCTGTGAGGTGGCGAATGTAATTCATTTTAGTTGATGGTTTTAGGTTGATCGGTGATGGGGATTCCTTGTTCCTTGGAATGACATTATTTTTCGTTGAAAAGTTTTTCAATGTCCTGATAGTTGTAGTAGATTGTTCCGCCAACTTTGGAATATCGTAATGTTCCATTTATACGGAGGTTTTGCAGAGTTCCTGAGGAAATTTTCAGAAGTGCTTTGACTTCTGAAGAGCGAAGCCACAACTTTTGTTCAGTAGTTTTGATATGGAACAAACTTTTAATTTCTTCCAGCAATTCGGTTTTGAATTCCTGAAGATCTTCTTTGGTGATGATGCTGACTGCCATAATTTTAGTTTTAAGATTATGGCTTCAAAATTGTATGTTTTGTGGGAAACTTTTTCAGAAGGGTTACCGAAGTTCTGTGAGATTTTTATTAAAAAAATGTAAAACCTATTATTTATGGGAGTTCATCAGCATCATCCATTTTTCGTATCAGAACTTCTTTCAAAAAATCCAAAAATTTTGTTCTTGCATTTTTCCTTTCCCGCAACTCGAGGAAACTTCTGTGATATTGCCCAAGATCTACATTAAACATTTTCTCAAATAAATCTACCGTTGCATTAAGCTCTAATTGTCCGTGGTTAAGCACTCCTGAGGCATTTAAGGCATAAAGTAATTCTATGAGTGATACTTTGGTTCCTGTCCAATATACTGCAGATTTTGGCAGAACTTCTGACTGACTTCTGTTTTCTTTTCTGTCCAGGTTAAAAAGCTGGTCTTCTAAGTACACCTGAATGAGGTCGTTTGCCAGAATTTTTGCCACTTTGAAGTCGTGGGAAGTACAAAAGTCCAAATCTGCTTCGAAATAGAAACTATCTAAACTCTGTTTAATATCAAACGTTCCGCGGAGAAAATATTTGTAATCCAGATAAGTGCTACCTGTTCGGTAGTATTTGTAGAAATCGAGATTATTATCAAAAAAGCGTTTGAGTTTTGTCAACTCATTGTTGTAATACTTTTTTACAATACGTACGCCTCCATAAGGCTTTTTAGTCTCAATCTTATACACGGAATTGTAATAGATTCTTTTGGAGGTGAATTGTGGTTTGACCTCTTTAAAAAAAGAGATTTCTTCCTGCTGCGATTTGAAATTATATTTTGAAATGAACTTTTTTTACTTTGTTTATAGATTCTATGCAAATCTCTATAGCTTTCTCGCTTTTGAGGACCATATCGTCTGTTTCCAAGTCTATGAAACGAAGCTGTTCGTTAAGATTTTGTAATAAGGTGTTTGTACGATTTATCATTATAATTTTTCATAAGAAAAGGAGGCAAAAGCCTCCTTCAATCAAACCAAAAATGTCTTCTTCCATTTAGAGACCGTATTTCTACTCAGCTTAAAATGCCTTGCCAACTGACTATTATTGAATTTGTGTTTTTGCTGATAATCTAAGATCTGTAAAATATCTGTCTTGCTATAGGAGCGGTATTTTTAATTGCTTTCTTCTGGGAGTTTGTTAGTAGTACCTTCAAAAATCATTTGATTTAGTTTGAGAATGTCAATGGCTGTTAGATGGGGTTTATTTAAAATTCCTAAACACTTTCTTGTCTTTTCCGGGTATTTTTGAGATAGAATGTCTTTGAAAATGTTTTTGTAATCAGGCATTTTTGTCAATGATTTTAAGTTTTGTATTGAGTTGCTTTTGGGTAGATGTAGAAATATACCCCAATTTGTAGTATTGTTTTTTTGTTCCTTTTTTGCCTCTAATCGTAAGAATTAATGTCTTGCTAAAAATGTTGCCTACAGTTACATAACTACAGATTTTTGCTAATGGGAGTTCTAATGATGGAATTTTTGGGTTTCCCCATAACGGATGCCAGCTTTTGATGGAAATTAGGTATTGGTTTACTTCTATTTTTAGATTTCGGACTTTGTATAATTTTGCTAGGAGATAAACCGTAAGTATTGCAAAGACTGAAATAAGCCACTTGTATTTTACACTGATGGTAATGAGAATGAAAAGTGAAAGTGTACTCCCTAAAACCAAACCTGCTATGAGATATAGGGTTTTGTAATGTTCAATCTTCATTTGACTTTATTTGTACTTGCTAATCCATTTATAAAGTGTTGTTTTCGGGATTTTGTATTCTTCAATGACTTGTTTTATTGTTTTTTGTTTGGTTTCAATTTGTTCTAAAATAAAATCGATGATTTCTTTGGTATAAATGTTTTTTCTAAACTGAGGAAAAGTGATTTTTTTGTTGGCTTTTTTTACTGTTTTTGTTTCGGCAGAAGGAGGTGCATACAAAATGAGATGTTGGGTATAGATTCTAAAAAAATCATATTCTAAGATTTTGCTCCATTTGAGAAGGACATCGGTGGGAAGATTTTCTGAATTGTACATTTTTGCAATTTCTTTTTCTGTACATTTCATAAAATTACAGAGGCGGGATATTTCTATCCCGCTTTCTGCAACTATTTTTTCAATCATTTGTCCTATGTGGATGTCTTTGAAAATCATAAATTTTAGAATATTTATGGATTGTTTTTTTAACGAAAAACCTCACAGGTTTTTAAACCCGTGAGGTTTGAGTATATAAAGAATTTGTGTTTTTCTAATTGGTAAGAGTAATATACGAGGCCATAATTCTGTTTTCACCCCAGTTAGATGCGCCTACATTTCTGAAAAAGAAATCTGGATGGCCGGCAGCAGTTGCTGTTTTAGCATTATAAGGGTTTGCACACAGATAATATGTTTTAGGAGCATTAGTATTATTTCTTATTAGAAATGTCCCGTTTGCTACTGCATATCTTGTTGGAGAAGCTATTCTGGGGCCGTCATAGTTGGTGGATACATATTGCGGTCCGGATGAAATTACAGTTCCATTAGTAAAATCTAGAGTTATAAAATCAGCAGTAAGAGCACTTAGCGGATGAGAAGGCCTGTTAGGATCAAGAGGTGTATTGGCATTAACAGCTCCTATAGGAGTAGCTCCCCACGAGGCATCATCGGTAAAGGAGAACCTGAACCACATCCACTCGTCAGCAGTTAGAAAATCACTACCATTCACATAGCCACCCAGTAATTGGTTAATGTCCACTTTCCAAATACCCGGCGCCAATGTGATGTAACTCCCTGTACTATACCAATCGTTTGCAGTTTTGCCTACAAAAGGAATGTTAACGAAATTATTTGCGATATGCGTTCCTAACTTATACGTTATATTCCCTGCCGGCTTCCAGGTTCCGACACCGGCAGCATCTGTAGTTAATACATATCCCGTTGCTTGGTTTCCATCTGCTAATTTGAAGCCTGTAACAGGAGTTGTGGCAGTTCCTCCTGTTTGAATTTCTAATTTTTGTGTTGGTACAGTTGTTCCAATTCCCACGTATCCACTTGCAAGAACTGTAAAATCATTCAGCTGTTGTGCCGCTGTATGTCCAGTTCCCGTAGTAGGATTGTCTTTTCCTCCATCTATATTAAAAATACCCTGAGGATTTTCTGTGTTGATTCCGACTTGGGCGAAAGCCATAACGTTTACCATTAATGCCGCGAGCAATAAATTATGTTTTTTCATTTTTTTATTTTTTGTTATTTATGTTTATTAACTGTAATTATAATTATGATTTGTTTTTTAGTTAAAGTAAAAAGATGGAGGCGGTCTAACCTTGTGGGCTGTTGACTGCACTATCAAATTTTCGTTTTCAGAAAAAAGCGTTTTATGATTTTTAGACAAAAGAGCTGATGAAATTTCGATTTCAAATTTTGTTATAATCCCATCCTTTTTTGCAGAAAAATTCGGAGCTGAGGAAACAACCGAATTTGCGTTTCCGTTTGAAAAAGAAAAACTGTTTTGATTGTTTAAAGGCTTGTAAACGAGCGATTGCTGTTTCTGTGTTTCTTCTCGCCCGCTTACAGTCTTCTTTGTGTTTATAGAATCGTATGTTTTTCTCTTTGCAAGAAGAGGGCTTGTCTTGTTGGTTTTGTAGTAGCTGATCTTAGTGACAACCGAAGACTGGTTTTTGAGACCGGAAGTAAGAGTACCCTCAATGATATAAATACCCGCTTTTTCATTTCGAGAATTTTGAGATACCTTTAAAATGTTGCCAGAATCAAAAACCCTGATATCTTTGGAAATATAGATTTGCGACAAGAACAAATGAGGGATGAAAAGTAATGCAATAACTATACTTAAAAAATGGGAAGTTCCATTTACTCTGAAGTAGTCATCATATTCATATTTACTTTTCACTCAGTTATTTTTTGACTGAGCAAAAGTATTTTTCAGGCTGTGCTTATCCTAACAACAGCCTGTCAGTATCTCGGATAGTAGAAAAATTTATTTTGCTACAATTTGATATTCAATAATATACATATATCCTTTTGTTTTTTATAATCCATTTTTATTTTGCCTGTTTAACTGCGAAATGAACTCCGAAGGCGAAATATTGAGTACATTTTTGAAAATATAAGTAAAACGGCTGTGAGAAGTAAATCCTGATATTTTAGCCAGATAGCTGATTTTATAATTTAAATACTCGGGTTTTTCAATCAGTTTATTTACAATAAATTTTATACGCAACTCATTAAGATAATCACTGAATGTGTGTCCTTTGTATTTTTGTAAAACGTAATTGATATATTTTGCATTGGATTCCAAAACTGAAGCAAATTTTCCCATCGTAAATTTTTCGTCTGTGAATAGCTCTGTTTTTTCAAAATCTTCAATTTTTTGTAAAAGTTCTTTTTCTTTTTCCTCAGACATTATGGTTTTGAAATCGGACTGCACTGTATGATTTTTGTTTCCGTCCAGACTTTCATTTTCAGTAAAAATACCATTGTTTTTGTGTGCCTCTTTTTCTTGCCTAATATTACTGATAATTTGTTCAAAACGTTTTTTTAATCGGTTTTGTTTAGTTCTATGATAAAATACAATAGTAGACAGGAATATTATTGCTACTATGACTATGTACAGTGCATATTTTCTTGTTTTTTCTTGTTCTTTATTTAAAAGTAAATTTTGTTCGTAAGCAATGACCTTTTCAGCATGCTTCTTTAGTTCATTTTTCTTTAATAGATATGCCTCTAAATATGCTTTTTTGGATGTGTTGTCAAGAAAACCATATTTTATCTGCTCCTCCATACAACGTAAACGAAGCGTTTCCAATTTCCTAGATTCCGCAGTTTGGTAGGCAAGTTCAAACCAATACTTGGCTTTTTTCATTTCATTTTCCTCCGCAGAAACAATTCCTTTGTCTATATAATATTGAGGAAGAAGATTATTTTTCTCTTCAGTATAGTGACTAAATATTTCTTCGTATTTAAGTAAATACATTTTTGCCTTAGCCAGATTGTTATCACACTTTAGTGCAATGTAGGCAAGTTGAGAATAGATTATTGCAAGATTGATTTTGTACCGTTCTTCCTTTTTGTTTTCAAAATAATCTACCAAGCTTTTTTTTACAGGTAGGGCTTCACACCATTTCAAATTTTCTTCAAGAAGAGAGCTCTGTTGGTCTATAAGCTGCATTGTAGCATCAGGAATATTGAGTTTTTTGATAAGCTTTTCAGCAATTGCAAAACGTTCCTCCGACTGCTTTACGAGCATTAATTTATTATAAGTTGCAGCCAAAAACATATTTGCCATTATTCTATCACCATCATTATTGGTAAGGATTGTAAGGGAATCCACTTTTTTGAACATAAAAACAGCATCACTGTAATTAGCTTGTTTAAGAAGAACATCTGCCAAACAATAATAGGCGTTTGAAAGCTCATCTGTATTTTTTGCAAATTTTTTTATTTGCATTTCAACTTTATAAATTTCGCGATCTTCTATAAAATGATTTTCATAAATTACCTCTTTTATCGTTTTGTTTATATGTCGTACAGGAACGTGTGAATCTTTTATTTGTGAAAAACTATTGTTCGAAATAAATATTAAAAAAAATAATGCTCTCATCATACTTTTTTACTTTTAATTAGATTTTACAAAAAACAACTATTGCAATATATGATTCAAATAATATAATGTCCGAATATCGGATAATGATACTTTATCTTAATTCATAATGGGATAATTTAACATATCAAAGATAGGTAGTATAGCATCTAAAGCCGTTTTCTTTCTTTATAAATTTCTTCTGGAAATAACTTTTGCTTTAAATTCATCATATCGTCACTAATTTTCTTATCAAGTACTTTTGCATAATGCTGTGTAGTTCTGATACTTTTGTGACCTAACATTTTGCTGACGCTTTCAATAGGAACTCCGTTGGAGAGTGTCACAGTAGTAGCAAACGTATGTCTTGCAATGTGAAAAGTGAGTTCTTTCTTAATTTCACATAAGTCTGCAATTTCTTTGAGGTAGGCATTCATTTTCTGATTGCTGAGAACGGGAAGCAGTTTTCCCGAAATAGCACACATAGGATGTTTTTCATATTTCTTAATGATATATTCCGCAATCGGGAGTAATGGTATATGGGAAATTATTTTAGTTTTCTGACGAGCGGTAAAAATCCATTTATTGCCGTCGATTCCGATTCCGATATTGTCTTTTGTAAGATTCCAAGCATCAATGAACGAAAGCCCTGTATAACAACTAAAAAGGAAGACATCTCTAACCAAAGCAATTCGCTCTATCTTCAATTCCTTATTCTGCAAACGTGATAATTCTTCTTCATCCAAAAATCCTCTGTTAACCTCAACGAATTTGGAACTGTAACCTAAAAATGGGTCGTGAAGCATCCATTTATTTGCCAAACA
Organism: Chryseobacterium sp. HNCC26DJ239; assembly: GCF_057180445.1. Classification (NCBI taxonomy): domain Bacteria; kingdom Pseudomonadati; phylum Bacteroidota; class Flavobacteriia; order Flavobacteriales; family Weeksellaceae; genus Chryseobacterium; species Chryseobacterium sp. HNCC26DJ239. Next base: position 200,748 of record NZ_JBXUGJ010000007.1, on the reverse strand, counting down.
TATTCTGATAATTTTACCAAAATTTTTCACATATTTAACCGCAGAGTTGTTGGCACAGGATTTTTCTGTTCTCAGAAAAAACTCAAAGTCATAAATGAATGTGTGGTCTATTTCTGTAATCTCGATATCCGAAATATTAAACTTCCATTTTAGGAATTCTTTAGTATGGCTCAGACAGGTTTTATATCTCGTTAAAGTTCCTTTCGCATATTCTTTTCCCAGCAATGCCTCCATTCTGTTATTATGCTCCTGGAAAATAGGAATGAGCATTCGCTTTCTTTCATCAATTCCCAAAAGTATATTTTTTATAGCTTCACCATTAACATCTTTTCCGGAATGGATGAGGTCTTTCTGAATTTCGTAGATTCTGGATTTGAGTATGTCCAAATAGGTATTAAGCGTTCTGGATTCTTCAGAATTGCCTTTCATTTTGTTTTGTTCGGAACTCCATTTATGAGTTTCAACAAATCTTTTGATGCTAAATTCTGTTCTCTTACTGTCAACAGTTACACGCAAATAAATTGGTGATTTTCCTTGGGATGTTGTTTTTGCTCTCTTGATATAAAAGAGAATTGAAAGCTTTGTGTTCATAGTGGTGACTTATAGGTTAAAAATAATTGTGTTGTTTTATACCTACAAGATGTTCAATTCGTAAACGCCCTATTGAATGGCTTTAAGAGAGATTTGGTGTCACATTTTTTTGAAAATTCGGTGTCCTTTTTCTTTAGGGACACCTCTTTTTTGAATTTGATTTTTCTTCATTAAAAAAATGTTGCAAAATCCAGACTAAAACTCTCAAAAAATAGGTGTCCTTTTTTTTCAAAAATTTTAGAGACCCCGAATTTGACCCCTTATTTTTGAAAATTTTTACCGAAATCTGCAATTTGAGCAAAAAGAAAAACCCTTTAAATCACAAGATTTAAAGGGTTTTGTAATAATTTGCATTTCTGCTTGCGATCCGGACGGGACTCGAACCCGCGACCTCCGCCGTGACAGGGCGGCATTCTAACCAGCTGAACTACCGGATCAATTTTCTTTTAAAGTTAAAATTGTAAAAACTTTGCGATCCGGACGGGACTCGAACCCGCGACCTCCGCCGTGACAGGGCGGCATTCTAACCAGCTGAACTACCGGATCAATTTTCTTTTAAAGTTAAAATTGTAAAAACTTTAGCGATCCGGACGGGACTCGAACCCGCGACCTCCGCCGTGACAGGGCGGCATTCTAACCAGCTGAACTACCGGATCAATTTTCTTTTAAAGTTAAAATTGTAAAAACTTTGCGATCCGGACGGGACTCGAACCCGCGACCTCCGCCGTGACAGGGCGGCATTCTAACCAGCTGAACTACCGGATCTCTTACCATAACTAAGGCGACTACCTTTCGTTATTGTGGTTGCAAAAATACAACATTTTGACAAACCTGCAAATATTTATTAAAAAAAATGCTTTCCAATATGGAAAGCATTCATTTTCAATTCTATTATTTTTTATAAGTGCGCGCTTAATTTCTCAGCGATTACCTCTTTTGGAGCTACACCTACTAATTTATCTACCACCTCACCGTTTTTGAAAATAAGAACTGTAGGAATATTTCTAATACCATATTGCATAGAAATATCTTGGTTATTGTCTACATCTACTTTTCCAACGATTGCTTTTCCTTCAAAATCTGCAGCTACTTCTTCAATAATTGGTCCAAGAGTTCTACATGGTCCACACCATACTGCCCAAAAATCTACCAATACTGGTTTGTCTGATTTTATTACTTCTTGAAAAGAGCTGTCTGTAATTTCTAATGCCATTTTGTTTCTTTTATTTTAATTAATATATTTTTCTTGATTGCGAGGTCAAAATTACCTCTTTTCTGTGATAAGCTTATCTATGCTCAAAATTTGTTTTTTCTATAACAAAAAAATCTGCAGAAATTTCGGTAAGCGCAGTCACAAATGTATCGATATCTTCTTTAGTCGTCATGTGGCTGAAAGAAATACGCAATGGAGTACATTGATCCATTTCATCTTCAGAAAGTACCATCATCATTACCATTGAAGGTTTTGATGCTCCAGAAGAACATGCACTTCCCTGAGAAATTGCAATCCCCTTCATGTCTAATTGTAGCCCAATTAAAGGGTTTTTATATGGCAATAAAGCACTTAATACAGTATAAAGACTATTTTCTTTTTCTGCACTTCTTCCGTTGAATTTAATCCCCGGAATTGCTGCTGTTAATTTTTCTGCGGCATAATCTTTAATCATTTGCATGTGCGATGCAAATTCTTCCATTTTATTTAAAGAAATCTCTAAAGCTTTGCCTAAACCAACGATTCCTGCAACATTTTCTGTACCTGCACGAAGGCTTCTTTCTTGAGGACCTCCTGTAATAATTCCCTTCAAACCGCTAGATTTTCTAATAAAAGCAAAACCAACACCTTTTGGCCCGTGGAATTTATGAGCACTGCAAGAAGCAAAATCTACTTTAATATCTTCAAAATCCAAAGGCATGTGCGCCATCGTTTGTACCGTATCTGAATGGAAAAGCGCATTGTTTTCTTTGCAAAGTTCCGCTACTTTTTTGATATCTGTAAGGTTTCCGATTTCGTTATTGGCATGCATTAAACTTACCAAAGTTTTCTTATCTGAAGATTTCAGAAGTTCTTCTAGTTTTGCTAAATCGATATCTCCTTTTTGGTTTGGACGAATATAGTTTACCTCTACTCCTTTTCTTGCTTTCATATCAAGAATACTTTCAGAAACACATTTGTGCTCCAAAGGTGAGCTGATAATTCTCTGAACTCCCAAGTGTTCCACCGCAGATTTAATAATCATGTTGTTGGATTCGGTTCCGCAAGAGGTAAAAATAATTTCAGCAGGAGTTACGTTCAGGTAATCTGCAATTTGCCTTCTTACGTTCTCGATTAAAATTTTGGCTTCTTGCCCAAAACTGTGTGTAGAAGATGGGTTTCCGAAGTTTATTTTCATCGTACTTACCATCGCATCGATTACTTCTTCTGTAAGCGGCGTTGTTGCAGCATTATCTAAGTATATTTTATTCATTTGAAAACAAAAAAATTGGGTTATATGGATGTGAAAAATCTAGCCTCAAAATTAATGAAAAAATTGGTAATGTCCTTCATTTGCCCAATTCAGCATTGGGCGATCACCTGAAGTGTCTCCGAAGGCAATAATCTTATCATATTTTTCGTCGGCAATTTCTTTTTTTATACGCTCCAGCTTTTCTTTACCATTGCAGTTTTTTCCGATGAAATTACCGGTAAAAACCCCGTCTTTAAACTCTGCCTTTGTGGAAATTAGCTCCATTTTGAAGGCTTCAGCAAAGGGTTGAGTCCAAATATCTAAGGAAGCCGTTACTAAAAGACTTTCCGTATTATTTTGGTCTATATTTTTAATAAAATCCATTGCGTTTTGTCGTACAATTTTTGGATAATTGGCTTCAAAAAATTTTCTGGATTTTTCTTTTATTTTAGTTTCATTTTGCCCTTTCAGAATAGAGCCAATGAAACTTTTCTTTACCTTTTCTGCATCTGCAAGCTTTAGTTTAAGCAAAACAAACAGCGGAATATGCCGAATAAACTGTACTCTGAATTTGGCAGGATTATAAAATTTCAGATACAAAAACATTGTATCTTTATAAGTAAGCGTACCATCAAAATCGAAGCAATACAGTTTTTTCATAAACATTAGGAAGTATGATATTCAACTTAATAACTCTACAGTTTTAAAACCTTGTCAAAGCAAATTTACTCTGTTATAAAGCTTTGACAAAGCAACTCTAAAATTACAATTTCAATTTTTTAAAAATAAACTCAGGAATATTTCTAATGATAAACATAATAACGCTCCAAATCGGCAAAACGTATATGGAATTCTTTTGTTTTTTATATCCTGAATAGATACAATCTGCGGCTTGTTTAGGAGTTGCTGTTAAAGCAGGGTTCAAAGGCAGTCCTTCCGTCATTTTTGTATCCATAAAACCAGGTTTCACTGTCATTACGTGTACTTTTTTATCGAAAAGATAATTTCTCAGTCCGCTAAGATAAGCTGTAAAAGCCGCTTTTGCGCTTCCGTAGATAAAATTACTTTGTCTCCCTCTTTCGCCAGCAACAGACGACAATCCGATGATGGTTCCGGCTCTTTTACTTTCAAATTTTTGAGCGAAAAAATTAATCAACGGAACTAGTTTCGAATAGTTGATTTCGATAATTCTTTCTGTGTTTTTATTATCGTACAATGCTTCTTCCGAACCTTCTCCTAAATATCCTGTCGCACAAAATAGTACGTTAGACTGAATTTTGTCTAATGTTGCGTAATTTATTTCTTTCGTTAAATCTATCTCAATAACTTCCGATTGTTGCAGAAACTTCACATCAATATGCTTTGCAAATCGTTCTGTGGCTTCTTTGCTGGAAGTTAACAAATATATTTTTTCAAACTTTTCACCTTCCTGAAGTGCTTTTTCTACAAAAGCTTGCGCCACTTCCGAGGTACTTCCAAGAACGATCATAAGCTGTTATTATTTAAAATTCTTTTGTGCTGAAGCGACACAAATTTTGGATTTTCTACGTTTTTCAGATAATTCGTCAGCGATGAGCGACTCATACTGTCTTTGGTTAAATAAATTTTCCCGTTATATTCTTCGACTATTGAATCTAACTGATCTACCAATTTTTTCAATTTTTTATTCACTTTAAAATCTAAAGCCAAGCTATATCCTTCAAACGGAAAAGAATTGTAGGCATCCGGATTTTCTTTGCCGTAAAGCTTTAAAACGGCTAAAAAAGAACCGTTTCCAGATTTGGCAATCGTCTCCAAAATTCTTTGCATTCCTTCCCTTCCTTTATCTTTAGGAATCATCATTTGATACTGAATAAAACCACTTTTTCCGTAGATTTTATTCCAGTCGTTCACAAAATCTAAAGGATAAAAAAACGTTTCGTAATCGATGAAGTTCTTCACCTCTTTTTTTGTCTGCTTTTTATAATACAAAAAATTGAAAATCTTCACAGTAAGAGCGTTCAAAACAAAACCAGGAAAATAGAAAGGAACTTTTGGCGAAAATTTCTTTTTTAATCTAAGCGGAGTATTTCTTAATTTTTCAGGAAGCTGATGTTGAAAAGCATGCTCACCTCTCATTAAAATACTTCTACCAATATTTTCACCTTTCTGCAGGCAGTCTATCCATGCAACGGTGTATGTCCAACTTTCGCTTTCTTCAAAAAGTTTAAAGATTTCGTCTAAATTTTCAGCTTTAATGCTCTCTTGTCGAATGTATGCAGATTCTATATTTTTCAGTTTAAATTTTACGGAAAGAATAATTCCCGTAAGTCCCATTCCACCGATGGTTGCCCAAAATTTATCTGAATTTTCTTCTCTAGAACACATAATGATGTCGCCTTTTTCGTTCATCAATTTAAAATCGATCACATATTCAGAAAAACAACCTTCTGCATGATGATTTTTGCCATGAACATCACTTGCAACAGCACCTCCTACCGTAATAAATTTTGTACCAGGCGTTACATATAAAAAATATCCTTGCGGCACGCAAGCTTCTAGAACTTCTGAGAGCAAAACGCCCGACTCGCATTCAATAACTCCGTTTAAACGATCGAAGCTGATGAATTTATTGAGTTTTTTTGTAGAAAATATACTTTCTCCCAAAGATGAATCTCCATAAGATCTACCGTTTCCACGAGCAATAACTTCATTATGACTAAGGATAAATTCTTTGATTTTGGAGTATTTATCTTCCGACCGCATTTCTTTCTCAACCACCGGAAAATTTCCCCAATTGGTTACTTTCTTCACAAAATTTGGTTTCATTCTTTAAAATAAATTTGGATTAAAAATGCGATCACCCACAAAAATAAAGTTACCTGGATATATCGGTCCCTGTATACGATTTTGGTAGGAGATTCGGTTCTATTGTACACCAAAGTTTGTTGAAGATACCTCAAAAATGCGAAAACTACAAATATTACAGTATAAAAAACTCTCGGATGAAATCTTTGCTGAACTTCTGGCGAGAGTGTAAACATTAAATAGCAAATAATAGCCAAAGTAACCGAAATAGACAATGCAATATCCGCAAACTGTACATTATAACCATCTAAAGCTCGTCTTGTTTTTCCAGAAACTTGTGCATTAATCAATTCCCCACGTCTTTTTCCAATCGCCAATACCAAAGCAAGATCAAAAGTAAGAAGAACTGCCCATTGCGAAATACTGATCCCTGTAATAGAACCCCCTGCTAAAACCCTCAAAACAAAACCTGTCGCGATAATAAAAATATCAATAATGGGAACATGTTTTAACTTAAACGTATACGCTAAATTCATCACGAAATAAGTCATAATAATGAGTGCAAACTTCCAGATTGGCTCATGAAAATACCACTGAGCCGCAAATCCAAAACAAAAATTAATTACTAATAATGTAACTAAAATACCAATGGCCTTGCTTTTAGAAATTGCACCACTTGCAAGCGGTCTTCTGCGTTTTTCGGGGTGTTTTCTATCGGCTTCAATATCGTTATAATCGTTTAGAATATAAACTACACTCGCCATTAAAGAAAACACAATGAATGCAACAATGCTTTTTATAAGAAGGTCTATATGGGTAATTTTACCCGCAAAGAAAAGAGGAACAAATACAAATAGGTTTTTGACCCATTGCTCTACACGAAGTAGTTTTAAATATTGTTTCATTTATGTTATATAAGCTGCAAAAATAATGAATTTGCACAAAAAAACCGCTATGATAGCGGTTCTTAAATTTTAATAAATCAATAATTTACTGACCTTGCGAAGCATCGTTGATCATTTTCTCGTTTGCAGTAATAGCAAACTCTACTCTACGGTTTTGAGCTCTACCTGCATCCGTATCATTGGTTGCAACCGGCATAGACTCTCCTTCTCCCAAAGCGAAAAGTCTAGATGAAGCAATACCTTTACCTGCCAAATATGCTTTTACTGAATTTGCACGTCTTTCTGATAGTTTTTGATTATACTCGTCTGAGCCTTTACTATCTGTATGTCCGTAAATATTGATGTTTGTATCTGGATTGTTAATTAAAACCTGGCTCAATTTATCTAAGTTCGTTTTCGCTACAGAAGTAAGATCTGAAGAATCGAAAGCAAAAGTTACGATACTTTCATTCAATGTGATTTTGATACCGTCTCCTACTCTTTCAACTTCTGCACCTGGCAAAGTTTCTTTAATTTCTTTGGCTTGTTTATCCATTTTGTTCCCGATTACGTTACCAGCAACACCACCAATTACCCCTCCTAAAACAGCTCCTAATGCAGCGTTTTTACCTTTACCAACATTGTTTCCTAAAATACCACCAATTACAGCTCCAGAAGCTGCTCCTACAGCCGTACCTCTTTGTTGGTGATTAGAATTTTGTACAGCCTCACAACTTGTAAGCAACAAAGCTGATGATAAAAAAATACCTGCGATATATGTTTTTGAAATTTTCATTGTTTAAATATTAAGGTTAATTAAAAAAATAGATTAGTTTACACGTTGAAAATTATAAACCACTCTAATAGTTTGCCCATCAAACGGAACATTTTGCTCTAGAGAAAAAGAATCTGCAGAGTTTCCGATGTAATTAAGAACATATCCCATTGTATTCTGCTTCGCTTTTGTACCGTCTGCAATTTTTTTGAAAGAGAATACATTGTTTTTAATATCAAATTTTATAGGCTGTGTAACAGTAGGACAATTACCGCCTCCGCTTAACATATAAGATCCTGTATAATTATTCGGAATTAAGTTCCATTGACTTCCCACAAAACATTGTGCATCTGCACCTTCATCAAATGGTTTTATTTTATATTGCTTGTCGTAATCCACGCTTACGATTTGCCAAGTACCTTTTAGCTTCAGAACCTCGGCTCTTGTTTGTTGTGCCTCACCTGCTTTTTTGGTAGATGAGCAAGAAAGGTTTAATAAAGAAACTCCTATCAAACCTGTAAGAACTAACTTTTTCATAATCTCTGTTTAATTATTTAATAGTTATAAATATACAAAAAATTGTGCCAAGATTTTTTCAGCACAAAAAAAGCCCGCTAAGTAGCGGACTTTAAATAATTTATATTTTGAAATTATTTTTTTGAAGTTTTCTTTGCCTTTGTAGCTTTCGAAGCTTTACCGGCATTTCCTTTGTAAAAATTAGTAAATGCATATTCTGCTGCTTTCTTCAAATCGATAACACCTCCTGCCTGAGAATAATCTGCAAAACCGTTCGTTGTATTTGGGTTGCTAGATTTTACCAAAGACTCAATAACTTGTGCCGGAGTAAGATTTGGCATATAAGCCAAAAGTACCGCTGCAGCACCTGCTACAACCGGAGAAGCCATTGAAGTTCCTTGTAAATATTGATATTCGTTCTTAGGAGTTGTAGAATAAATTTCTTGTCCCGGAGCAAAAACGTTTACCATTTTTTTGTTGTAGTTAGAGAAGCTTGCTCTCAACGCTGCATTATCGTTTGTACTTGCACCTACTACCAAAACATTATTTACGAAAGGTTTTTCGTCTGAAATATTTTTAAAGTTTGTAGGATATGCTAAATGCTCAGCAACATCTTCGTTTTCGTTTCCTGCTGCTTTTACCAAAAGTACCCCTTTGCTTTCAGCGTATTTGAATGCATCCCACACTACATTTTTACCTGGAGAAACCGGTTTCCCGAAAGACATGTTTAATACTTTCGCACCATTATCAACAGCATATCTAATTGCGTTTGCAACGTCTTTATCTCTTTCGTCTCCGTTTGGAACAGTTCTTACAGACATAATTTTTGCTACTCTAGAAGCTACACCATACTGCACTTCTTTCCCTTGAGGAAGACCTGCAATAATACCTGCAACGTGAGTTCCATGTGTTGCCTCTGGACCTTCGTAATGATTGTTTCCGTATTTTCTTTCAGAATAATCATCATAGTTATCACCTACAACTTCTTTTCTTGGATCGAAATTGATGTCGTATTGCTGAGCCATTGGTCTGAAATGATCTAAAGCCTCTTTCATCTGAGCTTTCATTGTTTTTTCAAAATCTGTAGCAGATTTTCCAGCAAATTCAGGGTTATTTGCAATTTGTCCCATCACTTGCAATGCCATAGCTTCTTTTTGATCTGCAGCTTTCAAACCTTTAAGCGTTTCCGCATTGAAAGTTTTCCCGTTTAGCAATTTTACCATCGTAGGAATAGCTTCATCGATCATCGTGTACATCTGTAAACCTTGTTTTCCTTCAAGGCTGTTTTTGCTAAATTTTTCTTTAGACTTCATGTACATTGCAAATTCTTCTGGCATTTTTGCCTGATTTGCTTTGTTTTTTGTAGAATCTTCTCCTTCAAAAATAGGTTTGTACTTCGCTACAACACGAGTTACCTCCATGTTATCTACATCGGTATCTGCTTTTGCACCACCAATAAAGTTCCAACCGTGTACATCGTCGATATAACCATTGTTGTCATCATCTTTACCGTTGTTTGGAACTTCGTTCGGATTAGACCAAATATTCTTTACCAAACCTGGGTGATCTACCTGAACACCGCTATCTAAAACACCTACAACAACAGTTTTAGGCTTTAACCCTTTAGACTCTAAAAATTTATACGCGTTTTCAGTATTTACACCATATACTTTTGTTGTGGCAAAATCTTTATGATACCAAGTCATTAAATCTTTGTCTTCACTTGGATCTACTGTTTTGGTAGAAGCTTCCTGTGCATAAGACATTGTGAAACCTGTAAGAAAAACAGCTGCTAAAAATATCTTTTTCATTTTAGAATTATAGTTTTACATTTTTAATATAAGTAAGCGTTTCTGGCCCTTTGTTACAAAGAAGATCAATTATGGATAAATCTTTAATAAAACCAAGCTTGTCTGAAAACGTTTGATAATACTCTTCTGCGTGATATTCTGACTCGGTTTTAGCGGAAAATCTCTCTCTAAAATTGATACTTTCAGGGTTTTTGACGTATTCAGTATTCAAAGAATATGCCTTTTCTGTTTTCAGAATTTGCTGAATTACTTCAATACTTTTTAAATTAAAATCTAATAAAAATTTTTCTTTTTTCTCAAAAATCTTCATCAATTTGTCTTCATAATACTCAAAATACGGCGAACTTTGATACGCTGTTTTGATAGATTTCCAATGTAAATTTTGCCAGTTTTCTCGGTAAGAAATTTCAACACTCTTGTATTCACGAGCGCCGTTATGATTAATTGGAATAATCAACGAAAGTTTTCCGTTGGCTCCAAAAACATTACATCTATTTCTGTACGTTTGTTTTGGAAAGTTTTCAAACTGCTCAAAAAGAATTTCATTTTCATCATTTAAAAATTCCGAAAACCACGAAATGGGTGGTAAATAAAATACCGGTAATAATATATTCTGCATCTCTTATATTGCAAAAATGAAGTACTTTTTCAAATACTTCATTTTTTATTGATTTAAATTTTAATTATTCTTCAGATTTATCTTTTCCTTTAATCAACTTCATAAATTGTTCCCAACCAAAGAAAAGAATAAGGATTATCGCAGCAATCCACCAATACGAGGTTTTGTTTGCTTCTCCTGTGTTGGTTGCTTTAAACATTCTATCCCAACGAACCCTCCATCCGTCTGCTTGGTATGAAGAACTAGAATCATCGAATGCTCCTTCAATACTCATCCAAGTAAACATTGGTTTTCCTACGATATTTTCTTCAGGAACGAAACCAAAAAATCTCGCATCTAAAGAAGCATCTCTATTATCTCCCACCATCATATAGTAATCTTGCTTGATGGTGTAATCTTTTGCTGGTTGATTATTGATAAAAATTTGTCCGTTTCTTTCTGCAACACTGTTGTGCTCGTATTCAGAAATAATCCAACGATACATTGGTAACGTCTCTTTATTAATGGCTACAACATCTCCTTTTTTAGGAATTCTTACCGGTCCATACCAATCTTGATTCCAAGCTTTGTTTACTGGGAAAATAGATTGTGTAGTATCAATTTTAGTTTTAGCTTCATCTTTATAAGCGATTGCCGCTTCACCTTTTGGCATAATATCTTCCTTCATCTCGATAACCTGAGGAAGTTTTTTAATTTCAGCAGCAATTTTATCTGTTAAACCTTGGAAAGCATAAATAAATCCACTTCCGTTCGGAATCTCTTGAACTGGAAGAAATCCATAAATTTTATACAATCCAGGAATATCTAACTGACTTCCTGTTGTAACAATAAATCTGTGCTGTCTTTCTTGATCTCCTAAAACAGTTTCCGGTTTATTATTTACAAACAACTTTCCGCCACGCATTTCGAAAGTATCTCCGGCAACGGCAACACATCTTTTTACGTAAGGATCTTTTCTATCAATCGCTGTATGTACAGAATCTTGCGGATAGTTGAAAACTACAATATCATTTTTTTGAGGTTTGTTGAATTGTAAGATTCTTTCGTAAGGTAATTTTACTCCATCAACATATGATTTTCCATCATTTTTAGGATTTCCGTCTTTTTGAAAATCATAAACCGTTCCTTGAAGGAAAGGAATCGCTACAGGACGCATTGGCATTCTGTACCCATAACTCCATTTATTTACGAAAAGGAAATCTCCCACCAATAAAGTTCGCTCCATTGAACCTGTAGGAATTCCAAAAGGCTGCGTTACAAAAACGTGAATAATCGTTGCAAAAACCACCGCAAAAGTAACAGAACCAATAAATGAATCTTTCTTTTTCAGTTGCTTTTCTTCGTCTGTAAGGAAAAGTTCGTTGGCTGCTTCGTCTTCAATTTCTACATCTTTACCGTAGTTTACCGTCGCCATATAAATAAACGGAAGAACTACCGTAAGAACTTGATTTTGAACCAAACCTTTGCCAAATTTTTTCATTAAATAAATATGAAAAACAGACATCATAATGGGTCCCACAATCGGAAGATAAGACAAAATTGCCCACCATTTCGGATGCTTCGTTTCTTTTAAAACAATAAAATAATTGTAAAACGGGATAAATGCAAATGCAGGATTGTATCCCATCTTTTTAAACAGCTTCCAAGTGGAAAGTCCCATCAATACAGATAAAATGAGAACGTAAACTGTATAGGTTAAAAAGTAATTCATAAACTTTGCTATTCTATATGATTAATGAGCAATGTGTAAATAATAATTGCTGTTATTAGTGTCTCTGATCCTGAAAATGTTACAAGACTAGAGTCCTAAAACATCATTCATCGTAAAAATACCTTTTTTATCTTTAATAAATTCTGCGGCAACCACTGCTCCTAAAGCAAAACCATTTCTGTTGAAAGCAGTGTGCTTTATTTCAATTTCGTCTACTTCACTTCTGTAATAAACGCTGTGAGTTCCTGGAACTTCGTCTTCACGAATTGCAAAAATACCCAGCTGATTTCCTTGAGTTTCTTCTAACTTCCACGCATCAAATTTCGGGTTGTTTTTGAAAATTCCTTCTGCGATAGAAATTGCCGTTCCGCTTGGTGCATCTTTTTTGTGAATGTGATGAATTTCTTCTAATTGAACATTGTATTCATCCACATTTTTCATCAAATCTGCCAATTTTTCGTTTAAAGCAAAGAAAAGATTTACCCCTAAACTAAAATTGGAACCATATAAAAATGCAGTTCCGTTATCTAAAGCAATCCGATCTATTTCTGCTCTTTTTTCAAGCCATCCTGTTGTTCCGCAGATTACAGGAATATTATTTTCAAGACAAGCTTTAATATTGCTGTAAGCTGCTTCTGGTATAGAAAACTCGATAACCACATCTGGATTATTCAAGTTTTCAGCAGTTGGAGTTTCTTTTAGACGGGCAACGATTTCATGCCCTCTTTTCTGAGCAATCTCTTCGATAATTTTCCCCATTTTTCCATATCCAACCAATGCTATTTTCATAAGTATCTATTAATTTATTAAAAAATCCGTTTTAAAATTCATCCCATAAATTTATGGTTATAATTTTAGACGGATATTCATTTTTGATTTAAAATCTAAAGTTTAAAGCTAAACCTGTTTTTGGAGGTTGCATATTATTCGTATCATAAATTACAGCCGGTGCAAAAGACAAGTCCGGATCTTTTCTTCCTTCATAAAGATGTGCATCTACAACAGCATCCACAATATTTAAGATATAAATTAATCCTGTGATTGCAATGGCATAATCACGTTGTCTTTTGGCAGTATCTTGCGCATTTCCTAGTGCAACTTTATCTAAATATGGTTTGGAATCGACAAATTCGTTTGGAGTTCCGTTTAGTTTTGCGATGTAATATCCTCTGTATCTTTCATATTGATTTTGGTTCCAAAGTGCAATTCCAACACCAGTTCCTACAGCCCCCCAAACCACAGGAATTTTCCAGTATTTTTTGTTGTAAAACTGCCCTAATCCTGGTAAAACAGCAGAATATAAACCTGCTTTTGTAGGATTCAATTTAGTCACCTTTACTTTTGCTGGCGCATTTACTTTTTCAATTTCTGCAACAACATTAGCTTCCTTACGCGGTTTTGCAGCAGGAATACTGTCTTTTGCATAATGATCTAAATGCAAAGAATCTGTAGGTTTTACCTGCGAAAATGCAAAACCAAAAATGAGTAGAAAAAAGGCGATGAATATTTTTTTCATTTACTTAATGTGAGATAAAATATATTCAAGCTCGTCTTCATTTTTGAAATCGAGAACTATTTTACCTTTTTTACCGTTTCCAGTTGTTTTGATCTCTACTTTTACATCCAGAATATCTGAAATGGTTTTCTGAGCTCTTTTGTAATTATTTGAAAGTTCTGCTTTTGCTCTTTTAGCAGCAGGAGATTTAGGATTTTTGATGGCAGCTGCAGCTTGCTCCGCTTGTCTTACATTAAGTTTCTCCTTAATGATTAATTCAAACAAAATTTGCTGATGCTCTTCAGTTTCCAAGCTTATGATGGCACGACCATGACCTGCAGAAATCTCACCACTTCTAATCGCGTTCTGAATATCCGGACTTAGTCTCAACAATCTGATGGAATTCGTAATCGTACTTCTGTCTTTTCCTACTCTTTGGCTTAAGTTTTCTTGTGTAAGACCAATTTCTTCCATCAATCTTTCGTAGGTTAAGGCAATTTCAATCGCATCAAGGTCTTCTCTCTGAATGTTTTCTACCAAAGCCATTTCAAGAAGTTCCTGGTCGTTTACCAAACGAATATACGCAGGAATAGAGTTCAATCCCGCTATTTTAGTCGCACGATAACGTCTTTCCCCAGAAATAATTTCAAACTTTTCACCATCTTTTCTTAAAGTAATAGGCTGAATAACACCTAAATTTTTGATAGATGAAGCAAGTTCGTTTAATGCTTTTTCGTCAAAATAAGTTCTTGGCTGGGTAGGATTTGGATAAATATCTTCAAGGGCTACCTCTACAATATTTCCTACGAATTTATCTGCACCTTCGTCTGTTGCAGAGTTAATCGTTGCTTTGGATTCCGCACTCAAAATAGCGCCCAATCCTCTACCCATTGCTCTTTTTTTGTCCTTCATTCTTTATAAATGATTATTGATTGATGATAATTGATTAACTATTAAATACAAAAATCATTTTAATTTTTTACTAATTTTTCGTTTTTCAGCAAAACCTCTTCCGCCAATTGAATGTATTGAATTGCCCCTTTACTTTCGGCATCGTAATTTAAGATACTTTCTCCAAAACTTGGCGCTTCACTTAATCTTACGTTTCTGCTGATGATGGTTTCGAAAACCATTTCCGGGAAGTGCGCATTTACCTCTTCTACTACCTGATTTGAAAGTCTTAAACGGCTGTCATACATCGTTAATAACAAACCTTCGATATCCAAATCTTTGTTATGAATTTTCTGAACGTTCTTAATGGTATTGAGAAGCTTTCCAAGACCTTCCAATGCAAAATACTCGCACTGAATTGGGATAATTACAGAATCTGCTGCAGTAAGCGCATTTACAGTAATTAGACCTAAACTAGGTGCACAATCGATGATGATGTAATCATAATCTGCTCTTACACTGTCTAGAGCCTTTTTCATCATATATTCTCTGTTGTCTTTATCAACAAGTTCAATTTCTGCTGCAACAAGATCAATATGAGAAGGTACGATGTCTAAGTTGGGAGTAGCCGTTTGTTTGATACAACTTCTTGTATCTACGCTATGTTCCAATAAATTGTAGGTAGAATACTGCACATCATCAACACCTAATCCTGAAGTTGCATTTGCTTGAGGATCAGCATCAATAATTAAAATTTTCTTTTCCAAAACACCTAGTGCAGCAGCAAGATTTACTGCTGTAGTTGTTTTTCCTACGCCCCCTTTCTGATTGGCGATACCAATGATTTTTGCCATTATTAGAACTTTAAGCTTCAAAAATACACTTTTTTCTTTTCTTTGTGCGAACAGCTAAAAACAAAATTGAGTTAAAGTATTGTTAATAAAAGCTTTAGATTAAAAAAAAATTATCCACAAAAAAAAATCTTTGTGGATAAGTTCTAAAATCTTAATAATGAGCCTTATTGATCGAATTTCATTTTAATTGGAAATTTAAAATAACTTCTTACAATATTGCCACTTTTATCTTTCCCAGGAGACCATTTTCCTTTGATACTCATAATAGTACGAATCGCTTCTTTATTAAATTCTGCATTTTGTCCGTCTGCTTTAATTCCAGAGATGCTCCCGTCTCTTTCTACGATGAAAGTTATTGTAGTAGCAATTAAAGATTCATTTTCAAAATTTGAAGTATCAAATTTGTCGATTACTTTGTTTCTGAAAGAATTAATACCTCCAACGAAATCTGCTGCAACACTTAGATTTCCACCATCAACAACTTCATTATTTGGTTTTGTAACAGGTAAATCCGTAGTTTTACTTCCTGTATCTGTACTTGTAGGCAAATTAATTACTGGCTGATTATCCTGAACAATAACTTTCCCATCCAAATTATCTTTTACACCGGCAAGAGCATCGTCAGGAATTTTTGTAGCCAATTTAGAATCGTCTGCATTTCTCGTTGGTGTCAACTCACGACCATCAAATGTTTTAATATCTTGTACAACAGGAGCAGCTGGTTTCACTATTGGTTTTACAGGTTCTGGTTTAAGCGGTTCGTCGATATCTGGTCCATCAACATTTTCAACTTCAATTACCAAACCTCCAGTTTCTGTAATTTCAGCAGCTTTTGGGGATACAAGCATCGCAGTTAGAAAAACACCTGCAATAACGGCTAAACTTAAAAATAATGATTTTGCTAAAATCCTGTTAGATTCTGTTCTTAAATCGTAAGCGCCATAAGCTTTGTTGCGGTGCTCAAAAAGAATTTCGTTAAAACGTAATTCTGGGTCAAAAAATAATTGTTTCATGATGACAATGCATTAAAGGTTTAAAATAATTAATTCTCAGAGTATTCTCTCTTAATTAAAAAACCTATCAAAATTTCTGCCAATTATTTAACATTTTTACAAACTTATATGCAAAATATTGATAAAACAAAATTTAAACCGCCGAAAACAATATAGTTTTCAATATTTTAAGCTCAGAAATAAAAAAAATCTGCGAATTACAGATTTTCATTATTTATTTTTTTACAAACTTTAAATTTTTACCGCTTATTTGCAAAACATACATTCCGGGAACTAAACTAGAAATATTAATTACATTTCCGGGTTTATAAGTATCTTTTTTTACTAACCTTCCGTCGGCTGAAAGAATCGTAAAATCTGCAGATTTTTTTATTCCTTTCAAAAAGATTTCATTTTTTGCAGGATTTGGATAAAGTGCAAATTGAGCAACATCAATTTCATCTACTTTTAAGTTTGTATCTTGGGCAACTGTAGAATTTTTCTCAATGATTTGATACTCATAATTAAACTGAACACTTGCCACTGTGAAATTTACTGTTTCAAAAAAGTATTGATTGTTGTATGAATTATCCAAGGAGAAATAAGCAACTTCTCCCAATGTACCGTTAACTTTAATAGGAAGCGGCATTTCGAAGAAACTTACCGATGCATTACTTTGTGTTTGTGAAGCTTTAAAAGCAACCACATTCCCTGTTTGTTTCCATCGAATATCATACGTTGGATAGCCTTGACCGTAAATCCAATCATTAAAAAACTCTGTAAAATCTTTATTCGTAGATGTGAAAACCGAGTTTTTAAAATCTGCAGTTCGCACGTAATTATATGCTAAAGCAGGTCTTGCATGATAGTCTTTCAAGGCATTATAAAAAGCGGTTTCACCTAAAATCCATTTCATCATTCTTAGCACATATCCTCCTTTTGAGTAAGACAATCTTCCGTTAAAAATATTCCCTACACTTCCCAAATTAGCATCTGCAACATACACACTTCCACCAGGAAGAGTCGTTATATAGTCTATTTCTGAAGAAAGATAAGTCATAAACTGTGCATTCGTCATCAACAATTTTTCGTACGCCAAGTGTTGTCCAAAAGTCGCAAAACCCTCGTTTAGCCAAATATCATTCCATGCGCCGCAAGTTACTTTATCGCCAAACCACTGGTGTGCAAGTTCATGAGCAATTAAACCCTGCTCCCAACTTCCCATCGAAGACATGGTTTGATGTTCCATTCCACCGCCGTACATAAACTGCATATGACCGTACTTTTCGTTTCTGAAAGGATAAGCTCCGAAATAGTTTTCAAAAGTATTCATAATCTGCTTCGTCCAATTAATATTCGCCATACTTCCTGCATCTGCAGCTGTTGATGGATAAACATAGTTAATAAATGGAAATGGAGGAACTCCAATCGTATCGGTCAATTTCGTGAAATTGGTAATAGCAACTGCAACAAGATACGCTGCAATAGGATATTGTGTGCGCCAAAAAGTGGTTTTCAGATTTCCGGCAAGAGCGGTTTCAGACATTAAAAGACCGTTTGAAGCCACGTTATATTGGGAAGGCGCAGTGATTTTAATATCAAATCTCTCAATTTTATCGTTTAAACTTTGCTTAGTAGGAAACCAATCTTGCGCACCGTAAGGCTCACTTAAAGTTGCCAAAACATAAGCTCCGCCTTGCATAGATGTAGTGAAAGCTCCAAGAGCCGTAGAAGGTGCTCCAGAATAACTAATCGTAAGGGAATCTAAAACATTTGCCGAAAGTGGAGTTTGAAAATCAATTTTCACTTCTTTAGTTCCTAATTGTTGGAAATTCAAGCTTGACCCATGATACTGAACTGAGGAAACGGTGAGAGAATTATTCAAATCAAAATAAATACTACTCATCGCCTGATTGGGCTTAAAATGCGAAGTTACAGAACCTGAAACCGCATAAATTGCGGGGTCAAGCGAAAGCTCCATTCGTTGGTATTGCAAATCGTAATTCAACGTGTTTGGATTGGTATTTCCGATGTTCATTTTTGAAGTAAAAGCACTTATTTCTTTGTTTCTCAGTGCTTTCATATCAATATTTTTATTTTGAGCGGAAAGTTGAGCGCAGAAAAAAGAAAGAAATAAGAAAAAATATATTTTTTTCATGAATTCATTATTAATATGACATCAAAGATAAAAAAAACCTCCTAATCATCGATTAAAAGGTTTTGTGCAGTATTAAAATTTTAATTTTACAAATCTAAAGTCGGCTGAATAATCTGCTCCATTCTTTTCTTCACCATATCTACCGAACCCGCGTAATTATTTACCAGCAAAGAGAATACTAAAGTCTTTCCAGAATTGGTTTTAATGTATCCTGCTAAAGTTTTCACTTTATTTAAAGTTCCTGTTTTGGCAAAAACCTGTCCATTTCCGTTTTCAAGGAACATCTTTTTCAATGTTCCGGATTGTCCACCAATTGGAAGTGAATTGAAATAAGTTTGATAATATTTAGTGCCCATTAAAGACGTAAGATATTTCACTTGAGAAATAGGTGTTACTTTATTGTTTCTTGAAAGACCACTTCCGTCCATATAATTTAAACCTTCAAAGTCAAAAGCAACATCTTTTAAATGTTCAGTAACAACTTCTCTACCTGAATCCGGGGTTTGATTTCCTTTTTTGAAATAGCCAACTGTTTTTAATAAAGCTTCCGCTAAAGAATTATCACTTCTTTGGTTGGTGTAGTACACAATATCCGCCAAAGTTGGAGATTTGTACACATTAATTGTTTTTCTGCTTTCTGGTTGCCCATCAACAGTTTTTGTTTGAACTTTTCCAGTTACAGCGATACCACTTTTCACCAAAGTTGCTCTAAAAGAATTTGCCAAAAAAGCGGGTGCATCTGGAAGTTTCGTTGTTAAAACACCATCACCTTCATACTTTTCTGCATACACCATTTGATTTGTATATGGCGAAACGTAGAAGTATTTTTTCACACTTTCTGTAGGCATTGCTCTTTTAACAATCAATCTTTCGTTTGCAGGATTAATCTCTTTGGTTGCACCTACAGGAAGATAGTAATTGTTATTTTCTAGCCAAACAACATTTTCCGGAAGTCTCGAAATGTTACCTTTGAAAAGCGCTGTCTGAATAATAATATCACCATTTACCTTTTTGATGCCTTCCGTAGAAAGTGCCTCTTTGAAAGTATCAATAATTTCTCTATACGACGAAGCTCCTGCTTTATTCGTTCCTAAAGAAGGGTCTCCACTTCCTACAATGTAAAGATTTCCGGTAAGTACGCCATTTTCGTCTACTGCCCCAGAATATTCTAATTGAGTATTCCAACGGTAGTTTTCACCTAAAAGATTAAGTGCTGTTTCCGTTGTTAACAATTTCGTTGTAGAAGCCGGAACCAAAGGTGTATTTTCATTATAAGAAGAAATTACTTTTTTGGTTTTCGGGTCATAGATTACAAAGCCCCAAGTTGCATTTTTCAGCACAGGGTCCGTCATCATCGTGTTTACGTTAATATCTACAAGCTCTTTTGGCGACAGAACTGCTTTCTCTACCACTTCTACCGGCGAAGGGAGGCTAAAAGTTTTCTGACTGTCTGTGTTTGGAGTGTAAAGAACCGTAGAAACGGTAGATTGAGCGAGGAATAAACCAGAAGCCAATACCGTAATACCTGAAATATATTTTCTGAAATTTACCATCTAATTATACTTTTGTCTGTAATTTGGATTGCAGAACGATCAGTAAGTTAAAGTTACAAAATTCTGCTCAAACATGTATCAAACGGTCAAAAGTAGAAAATATTGTTAGAAATCAGCACATTAGGTTATTATAAAAGCCTTTAAAGTTTGTTAAAAGTTGTTAAAAATCGATTACAAGCTGCTTTTTGACGCTTTGATAGGCTGTAATTTCATCAAATTCTTCAATACTTTGCAAAACCAGTTTTTTAAACGAATTATATTTATTGCCTCTCGGAAGTTTTATTAAAATCTGAAACTGAAACATATTATTGATTTTGAAAATCGGAGATTTTTCAGGACCTAAAACACATTCTTCCGGCAAATATTTTCTTAAAACAGAGCCCATAAACTGCGCAGCACGAGTAATTTTATCTTCTTTTCGGTGGCTCAAATGCAACATAATCATCTTCGTGTAAGGCGGATAAAGAAATTTCTTTCGTTCCTTTAAAAAATAATCGTACGTTTTTGCGGGGTCATTCATTTTAATTAATTGAAAAACAGAATGGTCCGGATTATACGTTTGAATTAAAACTTTCCCGTTTCCAGAAGCACGACCTGCTCTTCCCGAAACCTGCATAATTAATTGATATGCACGTTCTTCCGCTCTAAAATCCTGAACATACATCATAGAATCAGCTTTCGGAATTGCTACCAATTCGATGTGGTCAAAATCAAGACCTTTAGAAATCATCTGCGTTCCTACGATAATGTCGGTTTCCTGCTCTTCAATTTTTTCGTACAATTTTTCGTAAGCAAACTTTTTTCGCATCGAATCCACATCCATTCTATCTACTTCATTATCAGGAAATAATTTAGAAACCTCTTCATGAATTTGCTCAACACCAACTCCTCTTTCGTTCAGATTTTCAGAATAACATTTTGGGCAAGCTTTTGGTTTCGAAGCTCTTTGTCCGCAATAATGGCATTTCATTTCGTTGGCAGATTTGTGATAAGTCATCACCACATCACAATTGGAGCAATAATTTACGTAGCCACAGCTTTCACATTCAATTACATTTGCATAACCGCGTCTGTTGTGAAGAATAATGCTTTGATTTTCATCATCAATAGTTCTTTTCAATTCTTCTAACATTCTGAAAGAAAAACTACCGTTCACCAGCTTTGAATCTTGAGCTTCTTTAAAATTAATCAATTCAAAAACAGGAAGCGCTACTTCGCCAAATCTCTGCTCAAGAAAAACGTATCGTAAACGGTCTTTTTGCCCCAAATAATAACTTTCAACAGAAGGCGTTGCAGAACCCAAAATAACATGAGCTTCGTAAAAATTCCCTAAAACCAAAGACACATCTCTTGCGTTAAAATATGGAGAAACCTCTCTTTGTCGGTACGCAGAATCATGCTCTTCGTCTACAATAATTAACCCTAAATTTTCGTAAGGAAGAAAAAGCGAGTTTCTTGTTCCGATTAAAATTCGGATTTCGTTTCGGCTCACTCTTCGCCAAACTTCTACACGCTCAAAATCCGTAAGTTTTTGATGGTAAAACCCAAGCTGATTTCCGTATTTTTTTTCTAAACGCTGCGTAATTTGTTTGGTTAATGCAATTTCCGGAAGGAGAAATAAAACATTTTTTCCTTCGGCAATGCATTCTTCAATTTTTTCTAAATAAATGTGCGTTTTCCCCGAAGAAGTTACGCCATGAAGCAATACGTTTTTCCCTTCTTCAAAGGCCAGATCTATCTCTTCTTTTGCTTTTTTCTGAATGTCTGAAAGCTCTTCCAGTTCTTCAATTTCACCAGTGTAAGATTCGATTCTATCTTTTTGAATGTAATATTCTTCCACAAAACCTTTATCTTCCAATGCTTTGAAATGCGAAGAAGAAAAATAACCATCTTCAAAAAGGTCAGATTTTTTTAGCGGAACATCAGGATTTTCTGTTTGCTTCTCTAAAATATAAAGGAAAAGTTCTTTTTGTTTTTTAGCTCTTGTGAGCGTGAGCAAAATTTCGGTAAGACTTTCGTTTTTCATGACGGCGTCATTCATTTTAACGTAAGCAACTTCTTTTGCTTTGTATTTTTCGGCTACTTTTTCGTCAATTTCAATGTATTGAAGGTCTATCAAAGAATTGATGGTTTTAATAATATCTTTTTTGGGTATAAACGCTTCAATATCCGAAAGATTGATGAGCTGTCTTACTTCCAAAGCCTGAACAAGATACATTTCGTTTACGTCCAGAATTTCAAAATCGATAACCGAATTGGGTTTTAATTTTAAATACGTTTCACTTTCCAATTTTAAAGAAGAAGGAAACGCAAAACGATAAATTTCTCCCAAACCGCATAAATAATACTCGGAAAGCCAGTTCCAAAAATTAATTTGCTCTTGCGGAACTATAGGTTTATCATCCAAAATACTGATTACGTCTTTGGCAACGAAATTTTCCGGAGCAATGTCGTGAAGCTCGAAAACAATCCCAGTATAGATTTTTTTGCCACCAAAAGGAACGAGAACCCGCATCCCGCA
The DNA here is from genome assembly GCF_057180445.1 of Chryseobacterium sp. HNCC26DJ239. Taxonomy (NCBI): domain Bacteria; kingdom Pseudomonadati; phylum Bacteroidota; class Flavobacteriia; order Flavobacteriales; family Weeksellaceae; genus Chryseobacterium; species Chryseobacterium sp. HNCC26DJ239. The sequence continues at coordinate 178,146 of NZ_JBXUGJ010000007.1, read as the reverse complement.
TTGGATTTGTTTGATTAACTCATCGGGAACTTTGTAGGTAAAAGTTCCTTTTAAATTTAGCGGAAGAACAATTTGAGCGTAATACAAGAGAAATATTTAAAGTGTAAAATTAATTTTTTCTGAAGAGAATTACAATATTTTGTGAGGTTGAGATTGAGGTTGAGGTTGAGGTTGAGCCAAACCTAACGGGTTTTGAAACCCGTTAGGTTTTATTGGATAGAACAAAATCGATAATATTTTTTGCGCAAAATTGTAGTTCATTTTTCATAAAATCTTTGCTTTCCACTTTTTTAATTTTTCCTGTAAATAAATGATTAATTTTAGCATTAATGCAATGAAAATTATGATGCACATTGATGGCAAACTGAAAACCCTCAACAATAAATTCTGCTCAACTAACTTCTTTTTGATTCCAGAAACTTTCCAAATTGAAGGATAATAAACCGAAGTATTTACATACTTTATTTTTTCTTTAGAAATGAATATTGTTGGAGTTTTATCATTTTCTAAATGGTAAACATTTTTAATATTGTAGGTGGAATACCTGTCATAAGCAGGATAAACTATCAAATCATGATAAAGTGTAGATTTAAATAGAATATTATCATTATCATCAATTAGCATTCTAAAAGGCTTCCCTTTTCCTTCTTTAAAATGAAAAGATTCCATGAAAGAACCATTTCTATCATACTTTTGCACAATTGAAAGAAAACTATCTCCAATGTAAACATTTTCTTCACTATCAACTACAAAACCTGAATAATCATTAATTGGTAGCTCTACTTTTATCTTAAAATTTGTCCAAGAAATAAATATACTTCCTGCAAATACGACAACAAAAAAACTTAATAATAAATTTGATACAATCTTCAATTTTTTCATAATCTATGGTAAAATTTAATCATTCATCGTATCAAACAAACTCATCGCATCGATTTTTTGCAAAGGTTTTGTAAGCTGTATTCTCTTAGAACTTTTCGGAAGTAAATCAAAAAAATTGTCGCTAAAATGCGTATCGCCCATCAAATAAACGTCTTTTGCTAAAACATCGCTAGAAACTTCAATCTCGGTCTCAGAAATTTTCTTGATTTTGATGTTGGGTTTTGGAAGTTTTAAATCTTTTGGTTTCGCAAAAAAATGGAGGTTTTCGGCAATCATTTTTTTAGTTGAATCTTTTAAAATCAACTTTAAAAAGACTTCATTTTTACTAGAATATTTAATTAAATTTTTAATCTCAATATGTTCAAACAAAAGTATTTCAGCTAATGTTTTTCCGTCTTTTACGGTGGTTAAATCATTCAAAACTTTACCGTTAAAATCCAAAACTTGAATTTCGAGTTTTACATCTTTATATTTTTCAAAACCGTCATTAATTGCGTTAAAATTTAAAAAATCATCTTTTTCTTCCGTTAAAATAACCTGATTTTCAAAACTTCTTTTTATTTGATAATGCAACGCCTTCCAATTTCCCAAATAATCAATCGACGACCACGAAACCACTGGCCAACAATCGTTGAGTTGCCAATACAAAGTTCCCATGTTATAAGGTTTTGAACGACGGTGCGCTTCAATGGCAATCTGCATTCCACGCGCTTGAAGAAGCTGAGAAACGTAGTTATATTTCACAAAATCATTGGGAATTTTATAATCTCTTTCCATATATTTTTGGATGATTTCCCAACCTCTTGCGTGTTTTTCGTGCGCTTTTATTGTTTCGTTTTGCAAACTCAATTCTGGAGTTCCGGAAAACATAGATTTTGTAGTTTCTAAACTTGGCATTCCCTGAAAACCGTATTCAGAGGCAAATCTTGGAACTTTTTCGTTGTAAATTTCAAAAGGTTGTTCGCCCCACCAAACGCCCCAATAATGAGAATCGCCTTCAGTTAAACTCTCTTTATGTCCCCATCCAATCGATGGCGAACTTTCCCAATACAATTGTTTGTCGCTCGTCGCATATTTTTTAATTGAATTCGGGATTACCTCATGGAAAATTTTCTTGTAATCTTTCCAAACCTGCAAAGAATCTTCTTTTGAATATTTAAATTGTTTTTGATAACCCCAATTTACAATTGCTTCATCAACTTCGTTATTTCCGCACCACAAAGCCAATGAAGGGTGATTTTGAAGTCTTTCAATCTGGTCTTTTACCTCAGCTTCTACATTTTTTTGGAAATTTTCGTCTGTCGGATAAAAACTTCCCGCAAACATAAAATCTTGCCACACCAAAATTCCGTTTTCGTCACAAGCTTTGTAAAATTCTTCGTCTTCATAAATTCCGCCGCCCCAAATACGAATCATATTCATGTTTGCATCTTTACAAGCTTTTATCAACTGCTGGTATTTTTCTTTGGTCATTCTCGGTGAAAAACTGTCTCCCGGAATCCAATTGGTACCTTTCGCATACATAGGTTTTCCGTTTACTTTAAAATAAAACGACTTTCCTTTTTCGTCTTTTTCCTGAATTAATTCGACGGTTCTCAACCCAATTATTTCAGATCTTTCGGAAATGATTTTTGAATCTTTTTGCAATGAAATTTTCAATGAATACAAATCCTGATTTCCCCAACCATTCGGCTGCCAAAATTTTGGATTTTGAATTTGATACGGAACTACAATATCGTTTACTCCCGATTTTAAAGAAATATTTTGTGACTTTTCATTTACCAAAAGACGATAACTTCCTTCTTTTTTAGCGAAAATTTTAGCATGAATATTTAAATCTGCCTTTTGTGTTGTTACATCTTTCTGTTCAATTTTCGCATGTTCAAGCAAAGCTTGATTCCAGAAATTTAGCGTAACATTTTTCCAAATTCCTGACGTAACCAATCTCGGTCCCCAATCCCAACCAAATTGATATTGCGCTTTTCTCACAAAACTTCTTGGAGATTCGGGCATCGTAAAAGGAACTTTTTTCGCCAATTCTTTTCCAATATTTACCGCAGATTTGAATTTAACTTCTAAAATATTTTCGCCAACTTTTAAATTATTTTTGACAGGAATTGTCCATTTTCTGAACATATTATCTGTAGACTGCAACAATTTTCCATTTAAATAAATTTCAGAAAATGTATCTAAACCATTAAAAACCAAATCTATGTTTTGGTTTTCTAATTCTTTGGAAGAAATTTTAAAAGTTGCCTGATAATCCCAGTCTTCGTTTTCAACCCATTGAACTTTTTTTTCGTTTTCGTCTTTATACGGGTCGGGAATTATTTTATGATTCATCAAATCCAAATGTACCGTTCCCGGAACTGAAGCCGTAAACCAATTATTTTCTTTAGAATTTTTAAAAACCCATTTTTCGGAGGATAAATTTCGCTCAGAAAATTGTGCAAAAATGATGTTTTGAACGAGACAAAAAAGAAAAAAAAGCGTTTTTTTCATTATAATTTATTTACAATTCGATGAATTTCATCTTTAATTAAAGGAGTGTTGAAATTAATTAGAAGCCCGAGTTTTAAGTTTGTAAGTTTTAAATATGTTGTGAGTTGTGAATAAAAGACTGCATGCAATTCTAAGACAGATTTTATCTCAACAATTACCTTTTCATTAACAATCAAATCAACCTTGTATGCATTTTCAATTTTCATTTCTTTGTAAAGAACCGGAAGATAAATTTGTTGTTTTATTTCCAAACCTATTTTCTTCAATTCGTAAACCAAAGCTTGTTCATAAGCACTTTCCATTAATCACGCTCAAAGATTTCTATGAACCTCTAAAGCTGCGCCAATTATTTTATATGATAATTCATTTTCTGTCAATTGTTGTGTTTTATTATTTTGAACGCAAAGTTTATTAAAGAAGACATCAAACATTATAAGTGAGCAAAGATTAATCAATAAATTGATTTGATTAAGCTTCCGTTTTTCCACGCTTAATCAACAACTTTGTCGTAAACTTTGCTAGCTTAAATAATTAGATTCTAAATAAAATCTTTGCGTTAATTTAGCTTACACTAAATTTCAGACATTAAATTTTAGGTTTTTAATCTCTTCTGCATTGGCAAAGGTTTCGTAAGACAGCACCGCCGAAGAATGAAAATATTGACCTTTCGTAAAGGTTTTTAATTCTGAAATATTATTCGAACGAACACCACCGCCAATCAAGGTTTTAATCTGGTCGCCGTAGTTTTCAACCAGTTTTGCAAGATTTTCTTTACCTGCAACCGCAGAGTTTTCTCCACCTGAAGTAAGGATTTCTTTGAAGCCAATTTCAATGATTTTCTCGGTTGATTCAAAAATATTTTTTGTGCGGTCTATCGCTCGATGAAAGACGCAAGGTTTCCCATTCGCCAAATCGACCAAAAGTTTATTTTTTTCAATATCTACTTCTTGGTTTTCGTCTAAAATTCCGAAAACAAAACCATCTGCATTCGCTTTAGAAAAGGCAATAATATCTTTTTGCATTTGTTGGAATTCTGCATCTGTATACAAGAAATTCCCACCCACCGGACGAATCATCACATGGATAGGTTTTGAATATTTTTCTTTTAAATATCTTAATTCTTCAAGGTCGGGCGTAATTCCGCCGGTATTGATGTCTGCACAAAATTCTATTCTATCAGCAACAGAATTTAAAGCAATTTCAGCGGAAGTAATATCGAAAGTAGCGATTTCTAGGAACATAGTTTTTTTTTAGATTTGAGATTCAAGATTCAAGATTCAAGATTCAAGATTTAGCAAAAATACTTTTTACTTGGCTCTTTTTACTTTTTAAATGGTTCTTGCTATTTTAAAGCAAATTCAGGCTTTTCCAAGCGATTTCCTTTTTGGTCGTAAACGGCAAAATTAAATCCATCCTGAATACAATATGAACCATATTCTCCCTTTTTATTAATTGCAATAAAACCAACTTGAATATCTCTCAGGTTTTTTCCTCTTTTTTTAGTAATCTGTACAATTCTTTCCACAGCTTCTTTACAAGCTTGTTGCGGTTTTCTTCCCTGTCGCATCAATTCAACCACCAAATGAGTTCCCACCGTTCTAATAACTTCTTCACCATGACCTGTTGCTGTTGCTGCTCCAACTTCGTTGTCTACAAACAAACCTGCACCAATAATCGGAGAATCTCCTACCCTTCCGTGCATTTTAAAAGCCATCCCGCTGGTTGTACAAGCTCCAGAAAGATTTCCTTGTGCATCTAAAGCAATCATCCCGATTGTATCGTGATTTTCAATATTTACGATAGGTTGATATTTACTATTTTTCAGCCATTCTTTCCATTCTTTTTCGGAATCTGCTGTTAAAAGATTTTCTTTTTTAAACCCTTGAGAAATGGCAAACTGAAAAGCTCCATCTCCCACCAACATTACGTGAGGCGTCTTCTCCATCACCGCTCTTGCAACAGAAATTGGGTTTTTTATGTTTTCAAGACAAGCTACAGAACCAATATTATAATTTTCATCCATAATACAGGCATCCAAAGTTACTCTTCCGTCTCTGTCTGGGCGACCTCCATAACCAACACTTCTTTCATTAGGATCTTCTTCCACCAAACGTACTCCTTTTTCTACAGCATCCAAAGCACGACCGCCTTTTCCTAAGATTTCCCAGGCTTCTTCATTGGTTTTCAAACCAAAATTCCATGTGGAAAGAACGATGGGTTTCCCCAGTGAAGAACTTTTGTTTTCGGATGAACCTTTAGCCATCAAATCCAACGGATTTACCGCTAAAGCTAAGGAAGCAATCATTGATTTTTTTATGAACTTTCTTCTGCTCTGCATATTAGATTTATTTAATTTCGAAATTAGTGATTTTAGACATACTAAAAAATAAAAAAAGCGATGGCAAAACCATCGCTACAATTAGATTTATTGAAAAATTTAATGAGGTAATTTGTCTCTGAAATATCCATACACCCAAGTTCCCAAAACAGCACTCGTTAAAGTAACGATAACTGCGAAAGCTCCTGTTCCTATCTGAGCAAAAAGCGGCCCTGGACAAGCTCCTGTAACTGCCCAACCAAACCCAAAAATAAGCCCTCCATAAATTTGCCCTTTATTGAATTTCTTTGGAGCAATCTTTATAGTCTCTCCATAAATGGTTTTAATTTTAAATTTCTTGATGAGAAAAACGGAAATCATTCCCGTTAATACCGCGCTGCCAATTACTCCATACATGTGGAAAGATTGCAAGCGAAACATCTCCTGAATTCTAAACCAACTGATAATTTCTGCTTTTACAAATACAATCCCGAATAAAATCCCTACAACTAGGTATTTAATATTATGATACCATTTGTGTTGCAACTCGCTTTCGTTAACGCAAATGGTGTCTTGGTGACGTATATCTTCTGTTTCTTGTAACATTTTTTATTAATTATTAAAGTGAAAGAATAAGAGGCAGGATTACATTTGCCATTAAAAAACCTCCCGCCATAAAGCAAATTGTTGCCACTAATGATGGCCATTGCAAGTTAGAAAGCCCCATAATTGCATGGCCGCTTGTACAGCCACCTGCGTATCGGGTTCCGAAACCTACTAAAAACCCTCCTACAACCATGGTAACGAAACCTCTTAAGGTTAAAAGACTTGCAAAATTCATCAACTGAACAGGAACGAGGTTGCTAAAATCTGTGATTCCGTACGTTGTCAATTCTGCTTTCAATTGAGGGTTTACTGAAATCTCACCTGGATTTACGAGATATTGTGAGGCTAAAATTCCGCCCAGAAAAATTCCGAAAACGAAGAATAAGTTCCACCATTCTTTTTTCCAATCGTATTTAAAAAAACTAATATTTGCAGGAATGCACGCTGCACAAATATGTCGTAATGAAGAGCTAATTCCGAAAGATTTGTTTCCTAAAATAAGCAATGTAGGAACGGTAAGACCAATAATAGGGCCTGCAATATACCAAGGCCAAGGTTCTTTTATAATTTCTAACATAGAAATTGATTTGTTATTTAATTATTTTTTTCTTTTTAAATTGACAGAAAATAAAATTCTGAACCGTATTGAAAGGAGTTATATGATTTTGTTTAAAAGATCTTATCAACTCGAAATCTTCTAAAAAAACATTTTGTAAACGCTCTGCATCGTATTGTACAATGGGCAATCCGCTGCATTTTTGCGGCCCTTCAAAAGAAAACGCACCGATAATCATTATATCACTCACTGCATTTTTAACGATGTCTACATATTTTTTTATATCATTTTCTTCTGTAAGGAAATGAAAAGTGGCTCTGTCGTGCCATATATCGTAGGTCGCTTCGGTTTCAAATTCGCGAATATCTGAGGTAATAAACTGTACGTGTTCGGCTTTGCTTCCTAATCTTTTTTTTGCCTTTTGTAAAGCTTTAGAAGAAATATCCAAGACAGAAAGACTTTCGAATCCTCTTTCAAGCAAAAAATCTATTAATGTCCCATCGCCACCTCCAATATCAATGATTTTTGAAGTCTTATCTGCTGCTGCATTTTCAATAAGCTCTAAAGAAGTTTCGGGAATTTCTTGCGTCCAGCTTACTTCATTAGAATTTTTGGTTTCATATACATTTTCCCAATGGTTTTTATAACCTTCATTTTCAGAATTTTTCATTTTCTTATCGTAGATTTCTTATGATTTTTCAATCATTTTTTGCATTTCAACTAATATAAGGAAAAACCTTAGTTTGGCAAACGAAGTCACTTTTTGGAACTTCTGTTTGAGAGATCGCCGAAAAACCTCCTGCAATTTCACTAAAATTTCTATATCCTCTCGCCTGTAAAATACTTGCTGCCATCATACTTCTGTAGCCTCCTGCACAATGCAGATAAAAATGCTCGTTAGAATCTAGTGTATTTATCCAATCGTTAATGTACGCTAAAGGTTTATTAAAAGCATTATCAACGTGTTCTGCATTATATTCAGACTCTTTTCTTACATCGATAATGGTAGCGTTATTTTCAGAAATTTCTTTTTCAAATTGCTGAGCAGAAATTCTGTTGACTGTATCGATTTCTTTACCGCTATTTTTCCAAGATTCAAAACCGCCTTCAAGAAAACCAATTACTTCATCAAACCCTACTCGCGAAAGCCTTGTAACCGCTTCCTCTTCTTGATTTTTGTCGGCAATTAACAAAATTGGTTGTCTTACATCTACAACTAAAGCTCCTACCCAAGGTGCAAAATCTCCATTGAGGCCAATATTTACAGATTGAGGAACAAAACCTTTTGCAAAATCTTCATTGTTTCTTACATCCAACAACAAGGCTCCTGTTTGCTCTGCAGTTTCCTCGAATTTTTCAGGGGAAAGAGCGTGCAATCCTTTAGACAAAACATCATCAAAACTTTCGTAGCCTTTTTTATTCATCGCTACATTCATCCCAAAATAAGCAGGTGGCGGAAGAAGCCCGTCTGTAACCGCTTTCACAAAACTTTCTTTGTCTTTTTGGTTTAGCGCATAATTTGTCTTTTTCTGGTTTCCTAAAGTATCAAGTGTTTCCTTCTGCATATTTTTTCCGCAAGCAGAACCTGCTCCGTGGGCGGGATATACTATGATATCGTCATCTAATGGCAATATTTTTTGATATAAACTATCGTACAGCAAACCTGCTAATTCTTCTTGTGTAAGATTCGCCGCTTTTTGTGCCAAATCTGGTCTACCAACATCTCCCAAAAACAAAGTATCTCCACTGAATAATGCGACATCTTTACCGGTCTCATTACTCAATAAATAAGAAGAACTTTCCATTGTGTGACCAGGTGTGTGAAGAACTTTTATTTTGATATTTCCTATTGAGAAAACCTGTTGATCTTTAGCTATAATGGCTTCAAACTCTGGTTTTGCAGTTGGCCCGTAAACAATAGGCGCATTTGTTTTTTTACTTAAATCTACATGACCGCTCACGAAATCTGCGTGAAAATGGGTTTCGAAAATATACTTTAAAACAACACCATCTTTTTTTAATCTTTCGATATAAGGCTGTGTTTCTCTAAGCGGGTCAATAATTGCAGCTTCACCATTTGAAACGATGTAATATGCTCCCTGAGCAAGACATCCTGTATAAATTTGTTCTATATTCATTGTAATCATTTTTTTGTTATTTATTGATGCAAAATTCTGTGTTTAAATATTTCTGCACAGCTACTTTTGTTACAGAAGGGATTTTTTAATTAAATAAAAAGTTCTTTTACAATAATGTAAATTCCCATGACGAGAATAAACCATCCAAAAGCTGGTTTCAGTTTTTTACCATCTATTTTTTTTGAAAGTTGAGAGCCAATTAAAATCCCTACAATCGCAATAGATGATATCGTTGCCAGAAGCTTCCAATCAACTTCAACATTTTTTACTGAAGAGAAAAAACCTATTAAAGAGTTAAGTGAAATAATTACCAAAGATGTTCCTATTGCCACTTTCATGGGTGTTTTAAGGAGATTTACCAATGCAGGAATTATCATAAAACCACCACCCGCTCCTACAAGTCCTGTTAAAACACCAACCACAGAACCTTCTCCTGCTGCTAAGAGCGTCTTATTTTTTTCGACAGCACTATTTTGCAATTCAGGGCTTTTCTTAATCATTTTATAAGAAGCTAAAATCATTAAAACAGCGAAAATGATAAGAAGTAAAATATCTTTGGTTATTACAAAATTGCTGATGCTGAAAACCTCATCTGGAATGAGTGGTACAAGAAAATTTCTGGTAAAAAAAATGGAAATAATAGAAGGTATCCCAAAAATAAAGGCAGTTTTAAGATTTACCAAACCTTTTTTGAAGTAAGAAAGTGAACCAACAACACTGCTAATTCCGACAATAAAAAGTGAATATTCCGTTGCGATAAAAGCATCTAAGCCAAACAAATAGACCAATACAGGAACGGTAAGAATACTTCCGCCACCACCAATTAATCCTAAAGAAATCCCTATTAAAACTGACGCGATATAACCAAAAATTTCCATTTACTTTTATTTATGATGCAAAAATGGAAATCTTTGGCAACCTGTACAGCTACTTTTGTTACATAAGAAAAATTAGTTTTAGGAAAGCGTAATTTTATTGCGTCCTAACTTCAGTTTTCCAGAATCTTCAAGTTGTTTTAGAAGTCTAGAAACCACCACTCGTGCAGTTCCCAATTCGTTGGCAAGCTGTTCGTGAGTAATGATAATGGTTTTTGAGCCAAGATTTTCAGATTTTTTAAACAAAAGAGTAAGCAATCTTTCGTCTACTTTTTTGAAAGCGATTGCGTTAATAATATCGAGAAGCTCTTCAAAACGCTTATGATACAGCCTGAAAATATAATCTAACCACTCCGGATGTTCTTTAATAAAAAGCGAAACTTTGTCGACTGGTAAAAACAAAATCTCTGCATCTTCCTCTACTTCGGCTTTTACGATGCTTTTTTCATTGTGCATTCCCCCCAAAAAAGACATAATGCAGCTTTCTCCCGCTTTAATATAATACAAAAGAATTTCACGGCCATCTTCTTCGGTTCGTATTACCTTAATCATCCCCTTCATTACAATAGGAATCGAGCGAATAGACGAATTTTCATCTAAAATAATATCGCCTTCATGATACATTTTAGTGACTCCATTTTCATAGAGTTTTTCTACCAAATCTGGCGACGAAGTAAATTCAGAAGAAAGTATAGAATCTTGCATAATTCAAAAAATTTCGTGCTTCTAATGTACGCCAATTTCATCAACAAAAAGCCAGGCTTTAGAATCGGCTCCAGGATTTCCGGCAGGGATAATTCCAGCGTTTTCTATTTTAATTTTTATAAATTTTGCTTGCTGATTGCCGATATTTACTTTCATTTTTCCTTTTGTGGAAAGTATTTCTTCCTTACTAATTTCTTTAACGGTTTTAAAGTTTTCACCATCATCAGAAACTTGTATTGTTGCAGATTTTGCTAAATGAATCCAGCTTCCTTTATTGTCTAAAGTATTAAAATAAACCTCAGAAAGCGGAGTTTTTTTTCCCAAATCGATAGTGGCAACAACATCTTTCCCTTGGAAACCTAACCAAGTTTTTCCTAACTGTTTTTGATTTCCAACAATCCCATCAACCAAAGTAAAAGCCCCTCCAAAAGAATAATTTTCACTTGGTTGCTGTTCTAATGCAATCTTTTTACCCGTTGTTTTTGATGGTACAAAATCTTGCGAAGAGATAGCGCTTTTCAATTCGCCATTTTCAAAATATGCAGATTTTATCGTCATCGGTTTTAGTACCTCAATCGCGTTAGAATAAGAAGGAGATTGTGCGGTAGGAACTGTTCCGTCAATCGTAAAATGAATTTCGTTTGGGTTTTGTGAAGTCGATAATTCGTAGGCAACTCCATTTTGCGCCGGAATCACTTTTCCATTAATATTATAAATACTTTTAGCATAGTTCACACCCATTTTGTCTAAATATTTAAAATGATTGATAACCCTGCTTTCAAATTCTTTGTAATTATCTGGTTTTGAGGTTCCCCAAGCAACTTCCGAAAGTGCAAAAAGTCTCGGAAAAATCATGTATTGAACTTGCTTAAAATCAAGGACATATTCCGTCCAAAGATTGGCTTGAACGCCTAAAATAAATTTCGACTGCTCAGAATTTAATTCCTCGGGAATTGGGTTGTACGAATAGACTTTATCTAAAGGCGTGAAGCCACCAAAAGCATTTGGTTCTGTTTGTGGGTCGCCTTGATAATGGTCGAAATAACAGTAAGAACCGGGTGTCATTACTGCAAAATGGCTGGATTTCGCGGCTTCCACTCCGCCTTTAATACCAGTCCAACTCATCACCGCTGCATTTGGAGCAAGGCCACCTTCCAAAATTTCGTCCCAGCCAATAATTTTTCTTCCTTTTGAATTCACATATTTTTCAATTCTTTGAATGAAATAGCTTTGTAAACCATGTTCATCTTTCAGATTGTTTTTCTTAATTAAATCTTGGCAATGCACACATTCTTTCCAACGGGTTTTGGGACATTCATCACCTCCGATGTGAATGTATTGTGAGGGAAATAAAGTCATTACTTCATCCAAAACATTTTCTAAAAAAGTAAAAGTCTCCTCTTTCGGGCAAAAAACATCATCAAAAACGCCCCATTTTGTAGCCGATTCGAAAGGACCTTTTGTACAAGCCAATTCTGGATAAGCCGAAAGAGCCGCCAAAGCGTGACCCGGCATTTCTATCTCCGGAACTATCGTAATATGTCTTTCCTGAGCATATTTTACAACATCTTTTATCTGTTTTTGCGTATAAAAATAAGGACCGTAAGGTTTTCCGTCGAAAGTATTATCTACATATGCACCAATCATCGATTCTTTACGTTTTGAACCAATTTCAGTGAGTTTTGGATATTTTTTAATTTCAATTCTCCAACCTTGATCGTCGGTTAAATGCCAATGAAAAGTATTCAGTTTGTACATAGCCAAATAGTCGATGTACTGCTTCACTTCTTCAACGGTGAAAAAATGGCGGCAAACGTCGAGGTGCATTCCACGCCAAGCAAATTTGGGTGAATCTTGGATTTTGAGAGCAGGAATTTTCCCGTCTTTTGAAGTTTCAATTAATTGTAAAAGCGTTTGAATGCCTTGAAAAAGACCTTCAGAGTTTTTTCCAATAACCAAAATCATTTCATCGCTAACATCTAAAATGTAATTTGAATTAAACTCTTGTTTATTATCAATTTTTAAATCTTTATTTAATAGTAGAGAAATAAAATTGGGTTTTACTTTTTTTATATTTTTAGATAAATCTTTGGAGTAAATTTTCTTAAATTTTTCAGTAAAGTATTTGTATTCGTTAGATTTTTTGTCACCTACGAGAAGTGTATTCTCATTGATCTCAAAATTACCTGTTTTTAATTCAACTTTCTGTGGATAAGGGATTAAGTTTAATTGTTTTTGAGCATTGATAAATCCTAAAAAAAACAGAAAAATAAGTAGAAAGTTGTTTCGCATTGATGTTTGGTTAAATCGATTTTACGTCTGAATTTTTATCACAAATTTCAAAAATTTCCAGACGAGTAAAAATACTCATTTTTTTAGATTAGAAAAATTAGGTATTTCATGTAAGAATCAGCCAGTTTTGAGGATAAAAAAAATCACCAGAAAAATTTCTGATGATTTTAAGGATAAGCTGTTTAGTTTTATAGTTGTTGTTTTAGTCTTTCTTAAGAGCTTTATAAGTTTCTGTTTTACCGTCTTCAAATTTTACTTTCACGAAGTAAAGTCCAGATTTCAAATCTCCTAAATACACCTTTCCTGAAGGAGTTTTAAGTGTTTTCACCACTCTTCCAGAAGTATCAGATACAATGAAACTCTCGATTGCTTTTTCTGTATTTATATTGACATAATCTGTAAAAGGATTAGGATAAAAAGCAAGTTCTTTTTTACCATTTAAAGTTTCATTGGTTGCTAAAAGTGCGTCTTCCCAATATAGATCATCAATGTAATATGTTTTTCCGTCTGCAGAATTTCTAATAGCCAATCTTGCTCCAGCCGGAACTGTGTTGGGAATATCTAAAGTATACTCAGACAATGTACTTGTTGGAGAGATTACACCTAAAGGAGTAAAAGTACTTAAATCTGCAGCATTGGTCATATATCCAACATGCAATCCACTCCCTCCTGTTGATGAAACTCTTGCAAAAAAACGTAATCTGTGAGTTCCTAAATTTACATTTGAAAACTCAGGCATTACAGCAATCAAAGGTGTCTGAGCTGTAGTACACTGCAAATACAAGTTATTCGGCGTACTGTTAACATAAGTATTGTGTATATACTCAGTTCCTGGTGTAGTCTGTGGGATATTTAAGAACCAACAATTTGGAACTGTATTTTTAAGAATAACCGTACTGTTATATCCATCAAAATTTTCGTAAAAACTAGCTACTGGTAAACATGCTGTTGAAAAAACTACCGGATTGGGAATCCAAGTTCCAATATCAGTTGTTGTACATTTAGCTCTCATCCAAAAATAATATTTTGTACCCGTTGCTAAACCCGTAATAGAAGCTGTATTACCCGTAGTACTATAAGAGTTACTTGCTGTAAGCACCGTTGACGATGTTGGAGCTACGTTATTTGTAGAATAATAAATATCATATCCTGCATTGGGGTTAGATACAGAAGTTGTCCAGCTTAAAGATATCGAGTTATAGCCAATAGCTGTAGGTACAATAGCTGATGGAGGAAAGCAAGAAGGAGCTTCAAATAAATAAGTTAAGCCATTATCCGGCATTCCTGGAGGAGAATTCACTGTATGAATCTGTTGATAATCTGCACTTGTTGCCGAAAGCAGAGAAGAACTAAATAGTTGGTTAGATGCATTTATTCTTACAAGAAAATCAGCAGTGGTAGATCCTCTAAGACCAACTTGTCTTGAACTACCCGAGCTTACAGTTCCAATTAAGTTACTTCCTGAACCGTAAACAAATGCTACATTATTTGTAGTTTCAAAAAGCTGAACTTGAAAAGAAAACGCGTACACACTGGTGGTAGATGTTGAAGCTACAGGTCTGAAATTTTGCCATTCTATTACAAAAACTCTGTTAGGAGCTGTACCTCTAACTTCTTTCGTTATTCTTCCAGTTACCCCGTTAATTCCAGCAAATGAAGAACTACTTCCTGCACAGGGAGAGATTACTCCTTCAAAAGAACTTGTATTGCCTAAAGGCGCCGATAACCCAGTTGCAGGTACCGTTGCACCAAAAGTAATAAAACCTTTTGCAGACACATTAAATGCAGTATTTGCAAGATAATTTATATTATTAAATTTAAAATCAAAAGGAAGAAGTACACTATAAACACCACTACTCAAATTACCAGCAGTAGTATTATCTGTAGCAACTGCAATATCTACACCCCCTGTAATCGGGGTATAAGTTCCAACAGACTGGCTAAAAAGATAATTATTGATAACCTGCCCAAACATCAAATTACTTTGAGCAAAAAAAGCAAAAACAAGCAAAAAAGCTTTCAGGGTTCTGCTGGTTTTCAAAGTTGTTGATTTAAAAAAAAATTTAGTTTCTATCATACTCTCTAGTATTTTTGTTTGCAACCAAAAGTAAGCTAAAAACCGCTCCTATTGACTATAAAAAGCCTTTTCACGCTATCAAAATTCTAGAAATAAGGCATCGATTGTGGTCTCAGACGCGTCATTTAGGGGAAGTATTCTTTTAGAATTGAGCATGAAAAAGCCGAAAAGATTGTTTTCTTTTCGGCTTTCTGAGTATTTTTCTATTTATTTTAAAATTCCATCTCCGGAATTTCACCTTCAATAATCAAATTTGCTTCAGTAGATTGAATAATATGTTCCACTGAAACTCCCGGAGCTCTCTCAATAAGTTTGAAACCTTCAGGCGTTACATCCAAAACAGCAAGTTCAGTAACCACCCTTTTAACGCAGTTTACCCCAGTTAAAGGAAGCGTACATTTTTTTAGAATTTTACTTTCTCCTGCTTTGTTTACATGCATCATCGCAACGATGATATTTTCTGCAGAAGCAACCAAATCCATCGCTCCTCCCATTCCTTTTACCATTTTTCCAGGAATTTTCCAGTTGGCGATGTCACCGTTTTCGGCAACTTCCATGGCTCCTAAAATTGTAAGGTCTACTTTCTGCGAACGAATCATCCCAAAACTAAATGCTGAATCGAAAAATGAACCTCCATCTAAAATAGTTATCGTCTGTTTTCCTGCATTAATAATATCTGCATCTTCCTCTCCCTCAAAAGGAAAAGGCCCCATTCCTAAAACTCCGTTTTCACTTTGAAATTCTACAGAAAGATTCTCCGGAACATAATTGGCAACCAATGTTGGAATGCCTATTCCTAAATTTACATAATATCCGTCTTTTACTTCTCTTGCAATTCTTTGTGCGATTTGTTCTTTCGTTAGCATAGCATAATCTTATCCTGCCAAATTAACCATTTTTTCAGAACTATGAAATATTTTTTCCTTCTTATGCTACACTCTATTTCGCGTTACAAAATGTTGTAAATTTGTAAGCTTTTTAATTACAATAATGAAAATACTTTTAAAATATTTAAAACCATATAAATGGCTCATTATAGCCTCGCTACTTTTAGCATCTATTAATCAGGTTTTTTCTCTCTTTGCCCCTGCAATAACAGGAAATATATTAGACAAACTCGTTACACACCCCAATTTTTTTGATAAAGAAAAAATGCTTCCTAGAAACATGGATGAATATCTCTATGGAACCAGCATTTATCACGGAGTTTTCTATTTTTTAGGACTTTTAGTAGGAACCGCAATGGTGAGCAGAATTGCCAAAGCTTTTCAGGATTATGTCGTGAATGTGATTATTCAGAAATTTGGGGCTAAAATTTTCACCGATGGTTTAAAACACTCCATGAGACTTCCTTTTCAAGAATTTGAAGACCAAAGAAGTGGCGAAACGCTTTCTATTTTAACCAAAGTAAGAGAAGATTCTGTAAAATTTATCAATAATTTTATCAATGTCTTTTTCGGGATTTTGGTGAGTATTATTTTTGTTTCAGTTTACGCCATCCGTTTGCATTGGTCTATAATGCCCGTTTATGTTGTAGGAATTATTCTAATTGCAGTGGTAACTAACCTATTAAGTAAAAGAATAAAAACCATACAGAAAAATATTGTTTCAGAAACCACCAATTTAGCAGGAAGTACTACCGAAAGTCTTAGAAATATTGAAATTGTAAAAAGTTTAGGACTTACCAATCAAGAAGTTGAGCGTCTCAACAACAACACGTATAAAATCCTCAATTTAGAATTAAGAAAAGTAAAAAGTATTCGCTCTTTAAGCTTCGTACAGGGAACTTTGGTGAATTTCCTGCAACAAACCATTACTTTTACATTGCTTTTGCTAATTTTTAAAAATATCGTAACACCAGGACAATATCTTTCACTCATGTTTTACGGTTTCTTTATTTTCGGGCCGATGCAAGAAATTGGAAACATCATAATTTCTTATCGCGAAGCTCAAGCCTCACTCAATAATTTTGATAGGGTGATGAAAAAAGAAGTAGAGCCCAAACCTGAAAAGCCTAAGAAAATTGGCGCAATTGAAGAACTTGAATTCCAAGAAGTATCTTTCCAACATCAAACAGCGCATTACAAAGCTTTAAATTCAATTTCATTTAATGTAAAAAACGGAGAAACCATCGCCTTTGTCGGACCAAGTGGTTCAGGGAAAAGTACCTTGGTAAAATTGCTTGTAGGTTTGTATCGACCGAAAGAAGGTTCTATTTTATACAATAATATCAACGGAAAAGAATTCGATTTTGATGAATTGAGAAACCAAATTGGATTTGTAACACAAGACACACAACTTTTTGCAGGAACTATTCGTGAAAATTTGCTTTTTGTAAATCCTAAAGCAACCGAAGAAGATTTACAATTGGCCTTAAAAAAATCAAGCTGCACTGCACTTTTAGAACGTGCCGAAAAAGGTATCGAAACCGTTATTGGTGAAGGCGGACTAAAACTAAGCGGCGGTGAAAAACAAAGAATCGCTATCGCAAGAGCTTTGCTTAGAAAACCTCATTTATTGATTTTTGATGAAGCAACTTCCGCTTTAGACAGTATTACGGAAGAAGAAATTACGACAACCATAAAAGAAATTTCGAAAGAAAAAGAGCAAATTACCGTTCTTATCGCTCACCGTTTGAGTACGATTATGCACGCAGACCGAATTTTTGTTTTGGAACGCGGGCAAATCGTTGAAACCGGTTCTCACCTAGACCTTATTGAAGAAAAAGGCTTGTATTACGCCATGTGGAGACAACAAATTGGGGAAAGAAAACCTACGGAATTGCCCTTAAATACAAAAGATTCAAAAGATATTTAGTTTTTTAGTGAATCAACACTTTTTTAATTACAGAAACAACTTTTCTTAATTGAAAACTGAAATTCCTCCTTTGTCGGAATGACAGCTCACTTAGAAGTATGTAAAACAAAACTACCCTGAAAATTGATTTCAGGGTAGTTTTTTATGGTTAAAAAGAAATTTAGTTTCTTTTTCTTACAGTTCTCTGTTCGATTCTCTTTTCGTAATTCTCGCCTTGGAAAATTCTTTGAATCATAATTCCTGGAATATGAATTTCGTTGGGGTCTAATTGCCCCGGTTCTACCAATTCTTCTACTTCTGCGATGGTAATTTTCCCAGCTCCCGCCATTGGATGATTAAAATTTCTTGCCGAACCTTTGAAAATTAAGTTCCCTGCATGATCGCCTTTCCAAGCTTTTACGATAGAATAATCTGCCTCGAAAGCGTGTTCCAAAATATGCGGTTTTCCTTTGAAATCTTTTACTTCTTTACCTTCGGCTACTTCAGTTCCGAAACCTGCAGGTGTGTAAAATGCCGGAATTCCCGCTTGTGCTGCTCTACATTTTTCAGCTAAAGTTCCTTGTGGAGTAAGCTCTACTTCCAATTCGCCAGAAAGCATTTGTCTTTCGAACTCCGCATTTTCTCCCACATACGACGAAATCATTTTCTTGATTTGTCTTTTGTGAAGCAACAGTCCTAAACCAAAATCGTCTACTCCTGCGTTATTCGAAATGCAAGTAAGGTCTTTTACATCACTCTCTACCAATGCGTTAATTGAATTTTCTGGAATACCACACAACCCAAAACCGCCTAACATTAATGTCATCCCGTCTTCGATTCCTGCAATGGCTTCCTGAGCATTTTTTACTCTTTTATCGATCATTTTTCTGAATTAAATTTGAAGGTATTAAATTAGTATTTTTATTTGAAACTCAAAATTTTTGTTTTTAACGCATACTTCGACAAACTCAGTAGCCAGCGCAAAGATTTTTTTTGAAATTTTTCTGCATATTTTTCGGTCGCAAAGGCGTTTCACTCAGCTAAGAAAACTTTTGGTCGATGAAGTCGAAGAATGTTAGTTTGGAATTAATCAAAAAATTTATTGATTTTCTTAAAAATTGAAAAGTGAAAAAAACACATTTCTTTCGCGTGAGGGATGGAAGCGGCATCCTTTTTTTGGTTGTGGAGGGAAAGCTTTGGCAACCAAAAAAAGATACAGCGTACAGCCCGACCTGAATGAGGAAATGGAGCGCGAGCGAAGCGAGCGCGTAATGACCGAATGAAGGACACGCCCGAATTTATGGGTAATAAGTAATAGGTGATGTGTAATCATTCCATGAATGATGAATGATGAATGATGAATGATGGATTATAAGTTATGGATAATGAGGTTTTTATGAAATGTGATTTTTCTAAAATATTTTCTGTAAAGTATTTGTTATTATGAATATTTGTTTTATTTTTGCAACCTGTTATTCAACCTCTAGCGATAGTCGTGTAAGTTGCTTAGCTTAAACTTTTTATTTATTAATAATGGATTTATTAAAGTACGTACAAGACCAGTACATTACAAAAAAAGAATTCCCTGAATTCAAAGCGGGAGACACAATCACTGTGTATTACGAGATTAAAGAAGGTCAAAAAACTAGAACTCAGTTCTTCAAAGGTACAGTTATTCAATTGAGAGGAACTGGTGCTACTAAAACTTTCACCATCAGAAAAATGTCTGGTGATGTAGGTGTAGAAAGAGTTTTCCCTATCAACATGCCAGCTTTACAAAAAATTGAAGTTGACAGAAGAGGTAGAGTTAGAAGATCTAGAATCTACTACTTCAGAGATCTTAGAGGTAAGAAAGCGAGAATTAAAGACGCTGCTTACAAAAAGAAGTAATTCAGACAACAACACATACGAAAAGAGGCTTTCAGTTTTGAAAGCCTCTTTTTATTTTTGGGTTTTGAAAGTTTTTTTCTAAAACCACCCCGTATTAATTTTCTTCGAAAATTAATCCACGCCTCCACAGGAGAGGAATTTCAGGTACAAATTATATTTCAGGACGTTAACTTAAAACTTTCCTCGACTGTCTTCCAATTTCCTTACTTTATAAAATCATATAGAGCATTCCAAAATTTATCGTACACTTCGATATGAGGAAGATGACCTACGTTTTCAATTTCAACTAATTTAGAACCGGCAATTTGCTGTTGTGTTTTCTTTCCTAATTCTTGATATTGCCCCATTTTAGGCTGTAATTCTTTCGGCGCTCTGTCTTTTCCTATTGCGGTTCTGTCTCTGTTTCCTATAATTAATAAAGTGGGGACTTTTATGTTTTTAAACTCGTAGCAGACTGGCTGATTGTAAATCATATCCGAAGTTAAAGCCGCATTCCAAGCTACTTTGGGATAATCTGGATGGATTGTCCAACCTGCAATTAAATCAAGCCACGGTTGATATTCTTCTTTCCATTTATTATCGTAATAGAATTTAAGTTGATAATTTTTATAAGTTTCAGCAGTATTTTTTAGCTCTGCAGCATACGCTTTATCTAAAGTTTGATACGAAGCAAATGTTTTGTAATCTTCCAAGCCAATCGGATTTTCGAGAATCAGTTTTTCTACTTTTTCAGGATAAAGCAAAGTAAATCTTGTCGCAACCATCCCTCCCATTGAATGACCTAGAACAATTGCTTTTTCGATTTTTAATTCATCTAAAATTGCTTTAGTATTATCTGCTAATTGGGAAAAAGAAAATTGATAAGATTCAGGCTTAGAAGATTTCCCAAACCCAATTTGATCAGGAATTATAACACGAAATCCTTTGCTTAAAAGATCTTTTGCTGTTTTTTCCCAATACGCACCATTAAAATTCTTGCCATGAAGTAGCATTATTGTTTTCCCGTTTGCTTTTTGAGGCTTCACATCCATATATGCCATTTTCAAATTTTGTTTCTGAGATTGAAGCTCTAAATAATGAACTTCAAAAGGATATTGATAATTGGAAAGTGTGGCATCTAAAGGTTTAATTTGGCTAAAAGTAACCATAGGCAACATTGTAAAATAACTATATAAGATAGCTTTTCTAAAATTCAGCATAATCTATATTTTATTTACCATAATTACAAAAAACATACTAAAAAGAAAAAACTAGAAATAAAAAAGGATCAGCAATGCCGATCCTTTAAAAATTATTTTTAAGGTATTTTATTTCTTAATCAATAGTTTTGAAGAAGTGTCAATTCCTAATCCTTTTACTTTAACGATATAAGTTCCGTTAATTAAATTAGTCGTATTAATAGCTTTTTTCTCGTCAGCAGATACCTTGTATTCAGAAGCTACCAATTTTCCGCTCATATCAAAAATCTCAACATTTACTTTACCCATAGTATTCTTAGGGAAATTGATGTAAAATTCATTTTTAGCAGGATTTGGATAGATAGAAATCGTATTAGATTTTACATCTTTCACTTCATCGGTAGACAATACACATTCAGTAGGAACTGTGAAATCTTCAAACTGATCATTAATATCTGTATTACTACCTCCATTTGCATAAATCCCAAGCCCTCTGGCAGCGAATACTCTCCAAATCATACATTTGTCTTCACCATTAGTCGTAGCCATTTCTGCTTGTAAAATAGCAGTTCTACCATTAATAAAGTTTGGATTACAAACTTGCAACTTAAGAGCATCGGTCACTAGTTTAAGAACCCTTGCACTACCAGTGGTTGTACTTGAAGTAACGTCAGAAGCGTATCCATATTTTTCAACATATTTCCAGTGAAGATCCCACAACATCGTAGCCCATACAAAACCGATTGAGTGTACATCCGGCACTACAAATCCATTTGCATTAGTATATTCCATTCCATTGGTACTACCGTAAGTAAAACCATTAACAGCAAAATTTGGTGAATATTTTGCTGGACGAATACCTCCGCCAGTACTTCCTTCACCATTTACATATGTTGCCATTCCTCTTGGAACAGAAGCAGTAGCGCCTGGTTGATTAGTAAGCATTAAAGCAAAGAAATCTGACCAGCCTTCTCCCATCTGTTCTTTTGTAGTTGCAGACTGAAGACAAGTATATCCATTTCCTGTTAATCGGTTAGAAATACCGTGACCATATTCGTGTATTACAACACCATTATCGAAACTTCCATCTGGAGTGACAGCTAAAGCAGGATCATTTTTAAGAGTTACATTTACTGTTGTACCTGCTGTCATTAATCCTTTTATATATTCCCCTTCAGTATTCCCTATTAAAACAGCTGGAATGGTAATTGTAGCATCTGTTCCAGACATATTACCAACTGTGTCTCCGTTTGTAGCATTATTATAAATAATAACAGCTGTTGCTCCGGCTAATTGTGCATTCTTTACTTTTACCGTAAAATTACACGTACCTCTTTCTACAATACCAATTTTATTCGTGAGTGATCCGGCAGGAATTGTTGTACAGCCATCAAGTACACTAGATAATTGTACATTCCCTGTAACTCCAGTAGCTGTAAGAGTAGGGCCAAAAGTAGTATTTACACCCGCAATTGGCTGTCTTGGAACTGCGGCAGTTGGTGCATTATAGAAAAATATTCTATTTGAGGTAGACCACAAATACATTTGCATCCTAGGCTTTGACCCATCAGCAGGAGTAGAGAAATTAGCGTTATTCAAATTAGTATTTGGAGCAGGAATTTGTGAACCATCTTGTGATTCAGCATTTACATAATCGTTTCCAACTCCACCTAAATTAAAATTTGTTTGCTGAAAGTTTCTTGATACCTCTGTAAATCCAAATTTATAAAAAACATCATGTACTTTATTATTTACGTAAAACAAATTGGTCGTGGCCGCATCTTGTTGAGTAGCAGGTGCTGCATTTATATTAAAAGGAAAATTAAAATTTCGAGAAGCGCCACCATCAGGCGATGCCCCTACAGTATTTGTATTCATCAAATCCAAATATGCATGAACATTATTTCCTCTTGTTATTGTATAATGTGTTGTACCGTCATAATGCCAACCTTCCGGCGAAGAAGCTACAATCCAAGGATTTGAAACCAACGCTCTAGAACCAAATGTTGGAGCCTCTACAGGGAAAGGAAAAATATTATACGATGCAGGATCCGGAACTAAGAGATTAAAAGAACTTTCGGTAGATGTACCCAACAAAGGTCCAACAAACTTCTCTTCAGCTGAGTGATCATGACTATATGCTCCCGGAAGAAATGTACATGAAAGATTTAGATCTTGTTTAGATAAAACAGCTCCGTTATTAGCATCAACAATAAAGTTCCAAAGGCTTGCAGATTTTGGATCTTGAACTGTTACTTGATAGCCTAATTTTAAATTATCTTCATGGTTAATGTACAGTAGATTTTGCTTTACAAATTTGCTATTATCTAAATCTTTGTCTAATGGCTTTAGAATAGTAAAGTTTTTAACCTCTTCATTACCTAAATTAGCAGATACTACATTAAGAGCTGCTTGTGGGGTAAGTGATGGAGTATTTGAGGTTGATAAATTATAGTTTTTAATAAAAGTATCATTAAAAAACATAACCTTTCCATCTCTCACTAAAGCTGAACCAACTGCATTAATAATTGGTAAACCTTTGTATAATTGCTGAAATTTAACAACATCACCATTCATAGACTCTGAATGATCCACAACATCCACTGCTAGATCTGTAAGATCTGCTTTTTTATACTCACGAATCGTATTCTGTGAAATATAATTACCTAAGAGCTGCTTATAGTCCTGTCCATACGCATTTGATATTGCGCTGAAGGATAAAGTTACAGCAAATAAAAGAGGTAGAGTTAGCTTTTTCATATCGATTATTAAAGCGCCAAATTTACAAATAATTATCAATTAATAATCACTTTTAATTTAAAATTAACATCTTTCTTAACACGCTTTTTATTAACTCATTAATAATAGAAATCTTTTTTAATTTTGTATTAATTAACAAGGTTCTACAAAACAAAAAAAACCACTCCGAAGAGTGGCTTTATAATTGGAAAATTGGGCTGAGATTATTTACCTCCTTCCATTTTCTTTTTCAATTCTGCTAATGCATCGATATCTCCAAGAGTTGATCTTTCTTCGTTGTTTGAAGAAGAAACAACATTTCTAGATGAGTTTTCTCTTACATTCTTTTTCTCTTCGTCTCTGAAGATACCTGTGTGAGATACTACTACTCTCTTGAATTCTTTGTTGAATTCGATTACTTTGAACTCAGCAGTTTCACCTTTCTTGATTTTAGATCCGTCTTCCTTCTCTAATAATCTTGATGGGCAGAATGCTTCAACTTCAGCATCTTCGAACTGTACAGAAGCTCCTTTATCGTGAACTTCTACTGCAGAACCTGTGTGAACAGTTCCTTCAGCATATTTAGTTTCGAATTTATCCCATGGATTTTCTGTTAATTGTTTGTGACCTAGAGACAATCTTCTAGCTTGGATGTCTAGTTCTAGAACTACAACATCTAATTTATCACCAACTGCACAGAATTCAGATGGATGCTTGATTTTCTTAGTCCAAGAAAGATCAGAGATATAGATAAGACCATCGATACCTTCTTCCAATTCTACGAATACACCGAAGTTTGTAAAGTTTCTTACAGTTCCAACGTGTTGAGAACCTACTGGATACTTAGCTTCGATATTTTCCCATGGATCTTTAGATAATTGTTTCATACCTAAAGAGATTTTTCTGTCTTCTCTGTCTAAAGTAAGTACTTCAGCTTCCACTTCGTCACCTACTTTTACAAAGTCACCTGCAGATCTCAAGTGAGTAGACCAAGACATTTCAGAAACGTGGATCAATCCTTCTACACCTGGAGCAATTTCTACGAATGCACCATAGTCAGCAAGAACAACTACTTTTCCTTTTACTTTGTCTCCAACTTTCAAGTCAGCAGAAAGAGCATCCCAAGGATGAGCTTCTAATTGCTTCATACCCAATTGGATTCTAGTTTTCTCATCATCAAAATCAAGGATTACAACTTTTACAGTTTGTCCGTCCTCAAGGATTTCAGATGGGTGGTTTACTCTAGACCAAGAAAGATCTGTGATGTGGATTAATCCATCAACACCTCCTAAGTCGATGAATACACCGTAAGAAGTAATATTCTTAACTGTACCTTCAAGAACTTGTCCTTTCTCTAATTGAGCGATGATTTCTTTTTTCTGACCTTCGATATCTGCTTCGATCAATGCTTTGTGAGATACCACTACGTTTTTGAACTCAGGGTTGATTTTCACAACTTTGAACTCCATAGTTTTACCTACGAATTGATCGTAATCTTTAATTGGCTTAACGTCAATTTGAGAACCAGGTAAGAATGCTTCGATACCGTGTACGTCTACGATCATACCACCTTTAGTTCTAGATTTCACAAAACCGTTTACGATTTCACCTGTTTCGTGAAGTTCGTTTACTTTATCCCAAGCTTTAAGAGTTCTAGCTTTTTTGTGAGATAATTGTAATTGTCCTGTTTTGTCTTCTCTTCTGTCTACCATTACTTCAACTTCGTCTCCTACTTTAAGACCTTGGTTGTAACGGAATTCGTTTAGAGAAATTACACCTTCAGATTTGAAGTTGATGTCTACGATAGCTTCTTTATCAGTTAATCTTACAACTTTACCAACTAAAACGTCGTTATCGTCTAGGTTGTTTAAAGATCCGTTGTAGATTTCTTCTAAATCGCTTTTTTCTTTTCTCGCATCTGCATCAAGACCTGATTCGAAAGAATCCCAATCAAATTGTTCTGGTGCTACGTTTTGGTTTAATAAAACCTCTGCTGAATTTGTCTCTTTTGACATTTTCTAAAAAATTTGTATTCCTTCTTTTTTAATGGTCTAAATAAATGCGGTTTTAAAAAATACGGAAGTAATTAATTATTAATATTTTACTCTTTCAGACCTGTCCACAAAAAGTGACTGCAAAAATACAAAAAAAAATTAAATTTTTATATACAATTTAACATCTATAAAATGGTTGAATTTTTAGACAAAAAAAACAGAACCATTTGCATGGCTCTGTCCAAAAAAAAGAAAAATAAAAATCAATTCAAAGATTCCACAATTGTGGTGTTGAGAATGATTTTAGACATGAAATTGCTCATATTATCACACAAAGGATTTCCTGAGCTACTATTGTGTGCAACACCTCCATAATATATACTTTGCGTGGATGTGTTTGAGGTTGAAGAAATGTTTTTCGCCATTACTTTTATGGTATGGCTCCCTAATGATAAATTATTTACTAAGCCATTAAGTATAAATTTGTGCCAAGAGCAAGTAAAATTTTCTGCAGTTTTATGATATTTTCTTGTCACCACAAGTTTATCATCAACAAAAATTCCTATTGCATATTCATAAAACTCATTGGTTGTTTTATCAATTTGAGTCATTCCTTCCACAGTGAAGGCAAAAGAATTGTTTACTCTTGTAAATGTTCTTGATTCATTAATTCCCAAAGAAGTCCAACCTGTGGTTCCCGTACCCAAAGTAATAGCACCAGGAGAATATCCTGTAATTATAATATTTCCCGGAGAGACTGCGCTCGCAATGGTTATTATATCAAGTTTTGCAGCTACCTGTTCTTTATTGAGTGTTGCAAGCCATTTTCCAGATTCAAAATTAACCAGAGACTGTGGCAAAGTAGCACTTGTATTGGTATTAAAAACTATATATCCGTTTTGAGGACTTGGAACGGTAAGAATATCTGTATTAGAAGCCAAAGCAACTCTTGGATACAGTAAACCTTTGTCGTTTGAATCTAATTTTAAAATCGCACTATTATCCACAACTGGCGTTGCCACTTTATCACTTATTACCACCTGCGATAAAAATAAGGTAGGCATAAAAATGATTGCATAAATTAAAACTTTCATATTTGCGTTGTATGTGTTTTAGTATTGAAGAGGTTGACTGAGTAAAACAATTGCACTTATTGCTGCTTCATCATTAGAAATTGTTGTACACGAAGCTGATTTCTGCCCATAATTCATCATTGTTGGAGTACTTCCTGATCTATTCATTACAGCAAGTTGAATAGTATGATTGCCTACTGATAAATTTTCTTTAAACCCAGTAATGGTAAATTCTTGAAAAGAACATGTAGTATCCGTAACCAAGGTTGCTGCTTTTACCATTACCAATTCATTATCGATAAAAATCCCGAGAGCAAAATTTCTATTTTCTGAGGTTGATCCTGTATTATTCTGCTGCACCATACCTGTGAAGGTAATTAATACACTATTTACCGATCTATCAACGGTAATCGTAAATGGTGTACTTTCTGGAATCTGCAACCAAGGCGAGGCAAGCGAGGCTCCCAATACAAAAGGAGCTAAACTTCCTGTATCTGCATTATTCACATTGGTGGCAACTCCTGAAGGATAAATGCGAGAATAATATTTAGTCATCCCCAACAAAAGATTAATATTAGAATCATTAAAATAATGCGTCCACGAAGTACCATCCCAATAACACATTCCAACACCTCCCGGAAAATTTGCATTGGTATTATAAACCAATAGAGAAACAGCGGGTGCACTATTTAGAAAACTATAATCTGAAATATTATTTTCATTAAGAGAAACCTTTGGAATCATCACTGCCTTATTGGTAGAAACAAGGTCTAATAAAGCCGAATTATCTGGTGTTGCTGTACCTATTCCCACATTAGAATTCTGCCCAAACATACATCCTGCGATGAGAAGTGCAAAAGTCATTACAATTTTTTTCATAAAACGAATGGTGCTAAGATTTTTCAGTAACTTTTAAAAACATATGCATCTTGGTCATATCTGTATTGGTTGTACTCGCCAAAGAGCCACCAAAGCGCCACTGTGTGGACGAAGAATAATCATTCGCGCGCATAGAAACATAGGTTTTAATAGAATGCGTTCCCACAGAAAGATTTTTAAAAAGTGTATTGATTGAGAAAAAATCGTATTGATTACTTCTCGCGTATCTCACAGAATAATTTCTTACACTTACCAAGACACCATCTAAAAAAACACCTATTGCGTAAGTATATGTCTTTGAAAGATCTACGTTATTATTATTTGCCTGTACCATCCCCTCATTAATCACAAATACGGTATTATTTGCTTGCGTAATGGTAATATCTTTTGACATTCCCGGAACGGTAGTCCAAACTGTACCTGGAAGAGAATTCTCAGCATAATTGAGCGCACCTTGAATGGTATTAATATCTACAACCGAAGTATTAGAAACTCTATACGTTTGAGTAATACCTAATAAAGAAGATACATTTTTAGAATCTACCAACTCACTCCACTTGCTTCCATCCCAATAATTAAAGCCTTTTTTACCAGAATAATTATTATACGCCACTAGACCTACCGCAGGATTGGTAACAGGAATTGGCGAGTTTGCATTAGGAATGGTAAGATTGGGAATTAAAATCCCTTTGTTTGTAGAATTTACTTTCAGAAGTAAGTTACTCTCAACAGAAGTGGTGCCTATCCCAATTTGAGAGTAAGTTTGAATGGAGGCCGTTAGAAAACAACCCATCATCCAACACGATAATCTTTTTTTCATGTCTAAAATATTTGTGTTTGCGTTTGTTAATATTTTCAACCAACTTGCGCTTACAAATATATTTTATTTAGACAAATGATAAAATATTATAGAAAATATAAATCAAAAACGATTTAAAAACTAAATAATTAAACAAAAAAAATAGCTTTAAATTTAAAATTTAAAGCTATTCAGTTTTTATAGAAGCTTCAAGTGAAGTGTTCAAAATTTCTAATTCTTCTTTTGTGATATCTCTCCATTTTCCGACAGGAATATCAAGTTTCAAATTCATAATTCGAATACGTTTTAATTTTTTCACTTCATAACCTAAATATTCACACATTCTTCTAATCTGTCTATTTAAACCTTGAGTAAGAACAATTCGGAAATGCATATCGTCTATTTTTTCTACTTCACACTTCTTTGTAACCGTATCAAGAATAGGAACACCATTTCTCATTTTCTCTAAAAACCTAGGATTAATGGGCTTATCGACACGTACTATGTATTCTTTTTCGTGATTATTTTTAGACCTTAGAATCTTATTTACGATATCTCCGTCGCTGGTTAGGATAATTAACCCTTCACTTGGCTTATCAAGTCTTCCTACAGGAAAAATTCTTTTGGGATGATTGATAAAATCAATGATATTATTCTTTTCTCTGTGAGAATCTGTGGTACAAACAATACCAATTGGCTTGTTAAAAACGATATAAACATGGCTTTCCTGTGGCTCACGGATCGGTTTTCCGTCAACTTCCACCAAATCTTCATCTGAAACTTTAGTACCTAATTCAGGAATTACTCCATTAATAGTGATTCTTCCTTCTTCTAATAATTTGTCTGCCGCTCTTCTTGAGCAGTAGCCAACTTCAGAAAGATATTTATTGATGCGCGTCTTTTCCATTAGTCGATTCCTTCTATGGTGTAATTTTTATTGCTGAAAACGGTGATTCCGTAACTTAACCCTACAAAAAACGGATTAATCCCTCCAAATTTATATCCTTCAAAAAAAATCCCTCCTTCTTGGCTCAATCTTTTTGAATAAGAAATTTGAAGTCCAAATCTAGCGCCCCAAAACTCTGAATTTGAAACGGCTGAATTATTAATTTGCTTACCATAATTCAAATCGATATAAAATGCCTCATCACCGGGACCGAAAATAATTTTTGGCTGAATAACCCAATACACAAGATGAAAATTATCTTTTATGTAACTGTACTTCAAACCCGTTCCAAGTGCAAAGTTAGGAAGAAAATTATATCCTCCCACCGCAGTAATTCCATAAGTAAATCTGCGCAAAGGCTGTGGTTCTATGTACTGCGTGTTATTAATAACTTCTTGTTCTTTTTTCAAGTTAAAACCTGCATTAATAGAAGGATTAAAATAAAAACCCATGATTGGTTTCTCATCTGGATTTACCTGCGAAAAAGCAACACAAGACATTGCTAAAAAGCAAAAAATAAATATTTTTTTCATTATAAATTTTCGAATCTGTATTCGTTATCTAAATAATCTGAAGTAGCATCTTCTACATTATACTCCCCGATTTTTGTTCTGCGTAACTGTGTAAGATACGCTCCTACTCCCAATTCTTGCCCAATATCGTGTGCAAGACTACGGATATAAGTACCTTTTGAGCAACCTACCATAAAACTTATCAAAGGAAGATTAATTTCTACATCTTTTATATAATGAATGGTTGTTTTTCTAGACTTCATTTCTACTTCTTCACCTGCTCTTGCCAAATCATAGGCTCTTTGACCATCAATTTTTATCGCTGAAAAAACAGGTGGCTTCTGTTCGATTTCTCCTAAAAATTTTTCTAAAGCTTGGTGTACTTTTTCTTCGGTGATGGCTGAAATATCTTGCGGTAAAATTTCCGGCTTTTCAGTGTCGTAAGATTCTGTTTGAACGCCGATTTTTATTTCTGTCCAATACTCCTTTGGCGCATCTTGAATTTCAGGGATTTTCTTGGTGAATTTCCCTGTACACACAATAAGCAAACCTGTTGCTCGTGGATCTAGAGTTCCGGCGTGCCCAATTTTAAATTTCTTTGGAAGCCCAAATTCTCTTTTGAGTTTGTACTTCATTTTGTTTACCGCCTGAAAGGAAGTCCAATCGAGTGGTTTATCTAGTAAAAATATATGTCCGGATTGTAGTTGTTCGTCAGTCATGATGATGAGTAATGAGTAATTGGTAATGCTATAAACTTAAATCGGGTTAAAAAACTTCAAGTTGTACTTATACTACTTTGCAGCCCGGCCTGAGTGGAGCTCTTTTTGCCGCAGCAAAGCGGAGGCAAAAAAGCGGGAATACTTCGACAAGCTCAGCATAAATTACAGACGGAAATAGCTGCCCAAGAAAATATAAGTAATGAGTAATTGGTAATGATAAATGATTATTTGAAAAAATAAAAGTAAATCAGCAAAGCAATTCCGACAAAAATACGATACCAACCCCAAGGTTTGAAACCATATTTATTTAAAACACCAATAAAAGCTTTGATTGCAATTAATGCCGTGATAAATGCCACTACATTCCCAACTACGAAGACTAAAATATGTTCTTGAGAAGAAAGAATCATTTCATAACCTTTCATTGGAGTTGCAGTTTCTTTTCCCCAAGTTTTTACAAAAACTGAATATACAGTCACCGCCAACATGGTAGGAACTGCCAAGAAAAACGAAAATTCTGCAGCAGCTTTTCTGGTTAAACCTTGCGTCATCCCACCAATAATAGATGCAGCACTTCTACTCGTTCCCGGCATCATCGCAAGACATTGCCAAAAACCAATAGCAACTGCTTTTTTAATGGAAATTCCTTTTTCATCATCAATTTTAGGATTTTTAAACCATTGGTCTGCAAACAAAAGCACGACTCCACCCAAAACTAAAACGGAAGAAATTGCAATTTGATTTCCTAGAACCGCTTCAATCATATCATCAAAAATATATCCCAAAACCAATGCAGGAATTACCGCAAAAGCAAGTTTATAATAAAACTTAATATTTTGAAAGTCGAAAAACTTCTTCCAATACGCTACAACCACCGATAAAATTGCTCCAAACTGAATAGAAACCTGGAACATTTTTAAGAATTCGTCTTCTTTAAGCCCCATAATATTGGCTGTAAAGCCCATATGAGCTGTGGAAGAAATTGGAAGATATTCGGTAAGACCTTCTACGATAGCAATGATAATTGCCTTTAGTAAATCCATGTGATTTTTTTAATAGGATGTGAGAATACAAAAAAGCAAAAGATTCAAATGAATATTCAAATCTTTTGTTTTATTATTTTGCTGATAAATCTTTATTTTCTTTTTAAGATTGCATACACTTCAATTGCAAAACCAATCACAATAAAAAGTGGCGCCAATCTAATTCTGCGGAATGAGAAAATATCATCATTCCATACATTGGGATCAAATTTACCATCCACGGTATTTGCATCTGCTCCCATCATCAGAAGAAAACCAACTACTATGAAAGCAATACCAATAAGCATCCACTTATAATTTTGCGCTCCAAAATAGAATGTATTTTCTTGCGGTTTTTCGTTTTCTTTTCCGAAGTCGGATGCCGAAAACTTGGTTGTTTTTTTGCTCATCTATTTATTTATGAATAATATAAATCGTCTACGTTGGTTCTTAAGAATCTCCAAGTCGCAATTACTGTACTTACCACGGTGATAAAAATACCAACAAATAACACTAAAAGCACTAGCGTAAAATAATTACTGGTGTCTTGCACAAAAGACTGCCCAATTGTGTCGGTAAAGTAATACCAAACCCCAAAAAGCGCAACTAGCCCCAAAGCAGAACCAACAGCTCCCAAAACCAAAGCTTCTAGTACAAAAGGCTTCAGAATGAATCTTCTCTTTGCTCCTACCAACTGCATGGTTTTAATAATGAATCTTTTAGAGAATATTTTAAGTCTTATGGAATTATTAATTAAAACAATTGCAAGAACCAGAAAAAGAAGAGAAAACCCTAAAATCCATTTTAAAATTCTGCTCAAATTGTTGTAAACCTCTACCATTAAGCTGCTGTCGTTTTTTACATCAACAATACCCGGAACGGTTTTTATAACTTTTATTGCTTCTTCAATTTTTAAAGGATCTACATATTCTGGCTTCAAAGAAATCTCTACCGATGAAGGGAAAATATTTTCTTCGAAAAGAGCATCGCTATCGATCCCCATACTTTTTTTAGCTTCTTCTGCAGCTTTTTCTCGTGAGATGTAAATTGCTTTTTTTACCGGAGTTAATGACTGAATCTGCTTAAAAGCTTCCGCCTCTAGTTTGGCAATCTTTGCAGAATCTTTTGCATCGTAGTTTTGATCGTAGTACGCATTTACCACCAACTGCTCTTTAATATAGTCTGAATATTTTTGGGCATTAATCAAGATAAGCCCCATTAAACCCATTAAAAACAATACCAAAGCAATACTTACAACTACCGTAATATTACTAGACCTAAGTCTCTTTTTATTAAATTCATCTACAGTTCTTGCCATTAAGAATAAAATTTTTGGCTAAAATAGAAAAAATCTTCCGAAATTTGAGGCGAAAAATAGATTTTCACTGTTAACAAAATCATAAATACTTTGAGTGTAAGAGCAAAAAAACATCTTGGCCAACACTTTCTTACGGATGAAAATATCGCAAGAAAAATTGTGGAGGGCCTAAGTTTCGAGAACTACAAAAACATTATGGAAGTAGGTCCCGGAATGGGCGTACTTACAAAATACCTTTTGGAAAAAGAACAAAATATCTACCTTGCTGAGATCGATAAAGAGTCTATAGAATATCTAAAACAAAACTATTCTAAAACCAATGAAGACACTTTTGTAGGAGATTTTCTAAAGCAGGATTTTGCCTTTTTAAACGGCGAAGAAATTGCCATTATAGGAAATTTCCCTTATAATATTTCTTCGCAGATTCTTTTTCAGATTGTAGATCACTACGAATTGATCCCAGAAATGGTAGGAATGTTCCAAAAAGAGGTTGCTGAAAGAACTGCTGCTGTGCCGCGTACAAAAGACTATGGGATACTTTCTGTGTTAATACAGGCTTATTATGATGTAAGCTATCTTTTCACAGTACACGAAAACGTTTTCAACCCGCCACCAAAAGTAAAATCTGGAGTAATACGACTGGTTAGAAACCCTAAAGAAGGTCTTACAGGAAACGAGGTTTTATTTAAGCAAATCGTAAAAGCTGGTTTCAACCAAAGAAGAAAAAAACTTTCTAATGCGTTAAAAGTTTTAAATATTCCTGAAGCTTTAAAAACACATGAGTTTTTAGATAAAAGAGCAGAAGAATTGAGTGTTGCAGACTTCATCAACTTCACAAAACTCTGGAAATAAAATCTTTAGATCATTCTAACAACAAAAAAAACCTTCAGGCTATTTCCTGAAGGTTTTTTTTATTATTAGAACGTTAGTTATTCTCTGTTTTTCAGCATAATCCAACCTGAAGTACTCATCTGAGTTTTAGTTTTACTGTATTCAAAATTAAATTTGTACCAGTAAGTTCCCGTCGGTAGTTTCTTACCTCCTACTGTACCGTTCCAAATTGGCGTTTCTTTAGTAAATCTAAACATTTCTGCTCCGTATCTATCGTAGATAGATCCTTGGAAGTTCTTAAAGCTGCCCAAAGAAGTAAGATCAATCACATCATTTACCCCATCCTGATTCGGTGTAATTACGTTACTAATATGGAAAGTAAAGAACTCTAATGTACCAACACAAGTTGTACCCTTTGTTCTTACATATAAAGTATAATTGGCGTTATCTAAAAGATTAGGGAAAACATTAGAATCTTGCCAAGTTTGCCCATCTATAGAATATTCCGCACTCATCGGAATATTATTCATATTCGGAATCGTTGCATTCGCTGTAATCGTATTGTTTTCGTAATTAATATTGGTAAAGAAAGGAGTTGCTGCAGCGTGTACTTTTACTTCAAAAGTTTTTGCACAAATTCCATTATCAATAGTTACCGAATAAATCCCAATCTGGTTTACAGTGATGGTTTGCGTTGTTGCACCAGTACTCCAAACATAGGTGTAATTTGTACCTGCACCGGCATCCAAAACCATAGTATCACCAATACACATTTCAACATCTTTTAGAGGTGATGTAATAGCAGGAACAACCTCTACAGTAAATGTAGCAGGGACCAATGATGGACATCCTAAACTTCCTACCGCATATACTTGAAACGTCTGAGTTTGATTTAAAGTAACTGTTTGTGTATTACCCGTTCCTGGGAAATTAACCCAATCATAAGTAACACCTCCTGAAGCCGTAAGCGTAATTGTCTCTCCCGGGCAAACCCTAACTCTCGTTGAAGTAAGTTGCGCAACAGGTCTATTTTCTTTTGCCAAAGTAAGTTCCACTACTTTTCGGCAATAATCTTCATTATATACAACAGCGTAAATAACCTGTCCATTTGCACCATTAAAATTCAACGGAGTCTGAATATAGTTATTATTAAACGCCATCGCATCTGCCTGATTTACGTACCATCTAAAATGAGCACCTACCGTAGGACTTATTAAAGGTATTGAATTACTCAAATCAAATGTTGTAATATCTGGTGTTGCACAGAGACGTAAAGTTGCATCTTGAGCAAGAGGCGTTGAACCTCCATGAATAGTTACAGAAGCTGTTCCTGGACATGGATTTCCAGGTAAGGTAACCTCAATGGTATATGTTCCAGGGTTTATCGCTGTAATTGATGTGGTAGTTGCACCTGGAATTGCTGTTCCATTATAGAACCATTGATAATTTAAGTTCGGGCTATTAACAGAAGCATTGATAACCGTTGGCGCCAAATCACAAACGTTTATATCTGATGGAATTACCGCACCACTTGGATCTTGTAATTCTACGCCAATATTAAACGAACCTCCTTCTAGAAAAACTGCAGAATCATAAGAACTATCTGTTGCATCTGCAATAACCATTTTAAAATGATAAGCAACACCCGCCGTAACAGTAGCAGTAGCTTCTAGAGGAATTGTTCTCCCGTTGAAATTAGTCTCCGTTGGCCCAGTATTATACCCTCCAAAATAGGTAGCATTTACTGCTGCGCAAGATCCCGCAATGGCCGGGTGAATATTTGTAACACTTACAGGTCCCGCTCCCGCTGGTAAAACCGCCATATTTTGATATGGAGCTGTACTTCCCACAGGTCTTAACAACAAAGCAAATGAATCTGAATAATTACAAGGGAAACCTCCTGTGTACTCTTCAGAAGCCATTAAATAATTAAATTTAATTTGACTTGTTGTAGGAACAAAATCAAATTCTAAAATAACGGCATCGTTAAGAGAGCCTGAAGGATTTGTGGCAGCCACCAAATCTGGATCACTTCCTGTCGGTAAATCGTCACCAACAACTCCAGTCACAACAGTGTTTCCAGCATTTCTTACGTAACCTGTTTGTAAAATAATTCCATCTTTAAATGGAAAATTGGTTGTCCCACGATGAAAGTACCCCCAAGATCTATTTTGATCTGTAACGGGTAAATTAGGACTTACCGTCACATTAGAGATATTCGGTACAAAGCAAGAGCCCGGTCCTGAAGACACAAGCACATCTCTTACAAGCTGTAACGGCGTATAAGCTGATTCCGGATAACTTGCAGCGTTAACATCAATGAAAACTCCCGCCTTCTTTGATGCTTCTGAAATCACTTCTTTCTGAGGCTTTCTTGGCTCGATTTTTTGAGCACTAAGCCCACAAGCCAGAAAACTGCCGATTAAAAACAGTAGATTTTTCGTCATATAATTTTTCCTTTCAACAAATTTAATTTTTTTTTAAATAAACCACACCAAAAAGAATTTATTTTAACAAAAAAAATAACCTTTCTTTTGAAAGGTTATTAAATATCTAGTTTCTATTCTTTACCAAGATCCATCCATTGCGTAATTCAATCTTTTTACTTACTGGGTTTTCCCACTGTACTTTGTACCAATAGCTTCCTGTTGGGATATTCATTCCTCGTAGAGTTCCATCCCAGATTAGATTATTTTTAGATGCACGGAAAATTTCTGCCCCGTAGCGATCAAACACAGAAGCCGAGAAGTTATTATATCCTGAAATTCCAGAGAAATCAACCCCCTCATTTATTCCATCACGATTCGGAGTAATTGCATTTACTACAACAAAAGTAAAAAACTCTGTTGTATTGCTACATTCGGCATTTTGATTTCTAACTCTAAGAGTATAGCTTAAATTATCAGAAACATTATAGAATATATTAGAAGTTTGCCAATTTAAACCATTATCGATAGAATACTCTAAAACAGAATTGTTAGGATTCGATGCAAAAATCGTTAAAACATGATCAGCATAAGTAACGTTTGTAAACTGTGGCAATGCAGGATTTAACAATTGAGCAGTATATACTTTCGTACAAGTTCCGTTACTAATTGTTACGGTATAAGTTCCTGTTACAGCTGTAGAAATGGTTTGCGTTGTTGCCCCCGTACTCCAAATATAAGTATAATTAGGACCTGAACCTGCATCAAGAGTTCCCTCGTCTCCTGCACAAACATACACATCCTGTAAATTTGAAGTAATTGCTGGTACAACCTGGATAGTTACTGTTGCCGCAATATTGTTGGTACAGCCATTGCCCCCCAAAGCGTAAACTTGATACGTAGTTGTCGTTGTAGGTGAAACAACTTGTGTATTTCCATTTCCTGTAAGACCAACCCAATTATAAGTAACACCACCACTTGCAGTAAGAGTTACAGATTCTCCTGCACAAATTTTTGTTTTTGAAGCAACTAACGCTGCTGTTGGCGGACCTACAATAATTGTAATAGTTGCTGGCTGAGTAGATACACATCCATTTGCACCAACTGCAGCCACTGTATATGATGTCGTTACGGTTGGGGAAACGACTTGTGTATTTCCATTTCCTGGAAGGCCTGTCCAATTATATGTTGCACCTCCAGAAGCAGTAAGAGTTACCGATTCTCCTGGACAAATTTGCGGAACATTCGCTGTAACTATAGTTGTAGGAGCAACCGTATTTACCGTAACAGTTGTATTCGCAGTGTACGTACACACTAAATTGCCTGGTTGATTGGTATTAGTAACCGTTAAAGTATAGGTTCCTGCCGCATTCACTACAGGATTTAAAGTTGTTCCTCCCGATACAATATTACCTCCACCAGTTGTAGTCCAAACAACTGTTGATCCCGTCGGAATTGTTGATGCAGAAGCATTTAATGTAATCTGTGGCGTTGTACAAGTAATCGTTGCAGGTGCTGCAATATTAAGCGTTGTTACAGCTGTCATATTAAGCTGCAATGAAACCACATACGAACAAGCACCATTTACCACCCTCACATAAACAGTCTGATTTCCTGGACTCGAGAATGTTGTAGGTGTTGCAATAGTATTAGTATTTCCTGCATTGGCATCAGCTTGATTAACATAGTACGAAAATGTAACTCCAGAAGCCGAAGTAATTTGCGTTTGCGCTTGCGTCAAATCATAAACCGCCCCGCTCGGCGAGTAACATGCTAAAAGACTTGCATTCTGAACGGTAATTGGTTGTGTAACTACAATCGTAATTGTTGCTGGCGCCGATGATTGGCATCCATTTGCACTAATTGCCGTAACAGAATACGTTGTAGTTGTGGTAGGATTTACTGTTTGAGTATTTCCAGTCCCTGGAAGTGTGCCCCAATTATAAGTAGCGCCACCACCTGCAGTTAAAACCACTGATTCACCAGAACAAATTTGAACTTTTGAAGCAGTAAGAGTAGTTGCAGGAGCTGTTGTATTCGCTATTACAGTAACGTTCGAAGTGAAAGTACATGTTAAGTTTCCTGGCTGTGTTGTATTAGCAACCGTTAAAGTATATGTTCCCGCCGCATTCACTACTGGCGATAGCGTTGTTCCTCCCGAAACGATGTTACCACCACCCGAAGCTGTCCATGTAATTGTAGATCCTGCTGGAACCGTTGATGAAGATGCATTTAAAGTAATCTGAGGAGTTGTACAGGTAATTGTTGCAGGAGCTGCAATATTAAGTGTTGTAACCGGAGTCATATTAAGCTGAAGCGTTACAACATAAGTACAAGCTCCATTTTTTACCTGAACATACACAGTTTGATTTCCAGGGCTTGAATAAGCTGTTGGATTCGCAATAGTATTTGTGTTACCTGCATTTGCATCAGCTTGATTTACATAATATGCAAAAGTAGCTCCGGCAGCTGTTGTAATTTGAGATTGTGCTGAAGTTAAATTATAAACTGCACCAGTAGGAGAATAACAATTTAAAAGTGTTGCATTCTGAACAGTAATAGGCTGCGTAACTTCTATCGTTATGGTTGCAGGAGCTGAAGAACAACCATTAGCTCCAACAGCAACTACAGAATAGGTCGTTGTTGTTGTAGGACTCACTGTTTGGGTACTTCCCGTTCCAGGAAGAGTTCCCCAATTATAGGTAGAACCTCCACCGGCAGTTAACGTAACAGATTCGCCAGAACAAATCTGAACTTTAGATGCTGCAAGTGTTGCAGTAGGTGCATTACTATTTCCTGTTACAGTAACTGTTGCTGTCCCTGTACAGTTTAAATTTCCAGGTTGATAGGTATTAGAAATTGTAAGAGTATAAGTTCCAGGTGCGTTAATAACCGGATTTAATGTATTTGCACCAGAAACTATATTTCCACCAACTGTTGTCCAAGCAAAAGTTGCACCTGTTGAGTAAACAGAAGCACTCGCATCAAGAGTAATTTGAGGAGTCGTACACGTAAGAGCTGGTGGAGCAACAATAGAAGCTGTTATTTGTGGAGCTTTTACAAGTTGCAATTGAGCTACTTTAGAACAGAAACCATTTTTAACTAATACATATATTGTTTGACCACCTACACTTGAATATGCGGTAGGATTGGCAATCGTATTTGTATTTCCCGCATTTGCGTCCGCTAGATTTTGGTAGTAAGAATACGTAACTCCTGGCGTCGAACTTATTGCCGACTGAGCGGCCGTTAAATCATAAATTGCATTTCCCGAAGTGTAACAAGCGGTTAAGGTTGCATTTTGAACAGTAGGCGAAGTTCCTCCAACTATTGTAACAGAAGCTGTTCCCGGACATGAACTCCCCGGAAACATCACCACTACTTGATAAACACCAGGCTGAGTTGCCGTGTATGTTGCATTGATCGCTCCTGGAATTGCCACATTATTTAGATACCACTGATAAGTAGCGCTTGTTGATTGCACCGATGCTGTAAAAGTTTGCGGAGCATTATCACAAACATTAATTGATGACGGCAACTGGACACCATTCGGCCCTTGAATTTGAACCCCAATATCAAAAGATCCCGCTTCTAAAAATACTCCTGAATCATATGCTGAATCTTGATAATCTGCCAAAACCATTTTAATATGATAAGCCTGTCCTGCAACAACATTCGCTGTAGCAGTCATAGGAACCGTTCTTCCACTAAAATTAGTTTCAATGTTTGCCGTATTTTGTCCTCCGAAATATTGAGCATTCTTTGGTCCACAAGCATAGGTACTGGGAATTATATTAGTAACACTCACCGGTCCTGCTCCACCAGGTAACACAGCAAGATTGGTATAAGTAGTTCCACCCACAGGTTTTAACAACAAAGCAAAACCATCAGTTATACTACAAGGGAAATTACCCTCATATTCTTCAGAGGCAAAAATATACCTAAAAGAAATTTGATTAGCTGTTGGAACAAAATCAAATTCAATAAAAGATGCATCTTTCAAAACTGTAGGAGATAAGTTTAAAGCATCCGCAAGATCAGCATCACCTTGAACTGAAAGCACATCACTTAACTGCCCTGCTTGAAAATTATTACCTGTTTTTCTTGCATGCCCTGTTGATAGTACAATTCCATTAGTAAATGGAAAATTTGTGGTACCTTTATGAAAATACCCCCAACTTCTCGCCTGATCAGTAGCTGAAAGATTGGGAGACACAACGACATTACTTATATTTGGAGTAGCACAAGTAGAGTTTCCTGCAATTAATACATTAGTGACCAACTGTGTAATACTATATGATGATTGCGGATAAGATGGTGCATTTACGTCAATAAACGCTCCTACCTTCATCGTTTCTGATGTAGGCTGCTTTAAAACCTGCTTAGTTCTATTCTGTGAAAACAAAACATTTGTAGATAATAATATAGATAAAGCCAAAAATAGATTTCTTGTACTTTGTAAGACCATTTTTTTAGATTATTTACAACAAAAATAGCATTTTTTTTTAAGCCATTTAGTTTATATGAATTTTAGTTTATCATTATTACAAATAAACGACCTGTAACAACATTGATAAAAACAAAAAAGCCGACCTAAAAAAAGTCGACTTGGAAAAAAATTATTAAGGATTATTCAAAGTTTTTCAGCAAAATCCATCCCGTTTTAACCGTAGTTTGTTTACTTGCAGGATCTTCAAAAGTAATTTGATACCAGTAAGAAGCCGTTGGTAATTTCTTTGCTTGAAAATAACCATCCCAATACGGTCTAATTTTTTCGTATTTATAAACCACTTTTCCGTATCTATCAGAAACACTTGCCGTGAAATTTCTATTCCCAGCAACACCTCTAAAATCTATTTTATCATTTACATTATCACCATTTGGAGTAATTACATTTTGCATATTAAATGTATAATACTGTAATGATCCTACACAACTTGTGGTTTTAACTCTTACTTGAAGATAGATCAAAGTATTTTTAGGCACATTCGTAAAAGTATTTGAATTCTGCCATGTTAACCCGTTATTCATTGAGTATTCTAAAGCTCCATTACTAGGGTTACTTACATTAACAACAATATTATCATTATTGTAATCTACTTTTGTAATTACAGGAGGAACCGCAATATTTACCTGTGTAGAATAGACCTTACTACAAACACCATTATTAATAGTTACAGAATAAACACCTCCTACTCCTACTGTAATTGTCTGCGTAGTAGCACCTGTACTCCACTGATAAGTATAATTTGGACCTGAACCCGCGTCTAAAGTAATATTATCTCCATTACAAATCCATCCACCTGTTAAATTTGAAGTAATAGCTGGAACAACTTCGATTGTCACACCAGCAGGCTGTAGAGATTTGCAACCCTGCGCACCAATCGCATACACAGTATACGTTGTCGTTACTGACGGGCTTACAGTTCTAACCCCACCATTTGTATTAACATCTCCCCATTGATAATTTACCCCCCCTGTCGCTGTTAGAACAACAGATTCGCCTTGACAAATTCTTAGCTTGGAAGATGCAATCACAGCCACCGGAGTCTCTTCTTTTCTTAAGGTTAGCAATGCCACTTTCGAACAAAATGCCCCATTGGAGACATTAACATAGATAATCTGACCATCAGTTCCGTTAAAACTTGTTGGATTTGTAATAAAACTATTATTCCCAGCGACAGCATCAGCTTGCGTTAAATAATACTTAAAGATTGCACCAGGAGTAGTACTGATTAAAGGCTTCGCATCATCGAGATTAAATGTAAAATTACTCGTAGTACTGCATAACTTTAATACTGCATTCTGTACAGTCGGACTTGTTCCACCAACAATTGTAATACTTGCTTCGGCAGGACAATTTTGTCCAGGAATAGAAATCTTCACGGTATAAACACCCGGACTTGTCGCTGTATAATTTACATTCGTAGCTCCTGGAATTATTACATTATCCTTATACCACTGGAATGTCATTCCGGGAGTTGTAGCTACCAAAGCTTTTAAAACTTGTGGTGTATTATCACACACATTAAGAGTTTTTGGTAAAGGATTTCCTGCAGCATCAACAATCGTTACTCCTATATCAAAAGATCCAGCTTCAAGAAATACAGCAGAATCATAAATTGTATCACGAGCATCTGCAATAACCATTTTAATATGGTAAGACTGACCCGGAATTACAGTAGCTTCAGCTGTAAGAGGCACCGTTCTTCCATTATAATTGGTTGCATTAGGCAATAAAGAACCAAAATATTGTGCATTTACCGGTCCACAAGAAAAACTCGCAGGTAGAATATTAGGCACAGAAACCAATCCTGCTCCTCCCGGAAGTACTGCTAGATTTGTATAAGTAGATCCCGCAGTATTGGGCTTAAGTAACAATGCAAAAGCATCATCAAACTGCAAAGGCGGACAAGGATAACTACCTTCGTACTCATGAGAAGCAAAAATATACCTGAATTTCATCTGAGAACTTGTAGGGACAAAATCAAATTCTAAAACACAAGCATTATTGATGTTTGTAACCCCAATTGCAGCACTCAAATCAGCATCAAAGCTTCCTCCATTATTATCACTCATGGAAGCTTGAGCAGTGTTCCCTGCTTTGCGAGCATATCCTGTTGATAGTACAATTCCCTCTTGAAAAGGGAAATTAGACGTTCCTCTATGAAAATATCCCCATGCTCTATCTGTATTTGTAACGGGTTGATTGGGAGTTACTGAAACATTAGAAATATTGGGTGCACCACAACCATTTCCCGCTCCTACAAGAATGTTGGTTACCAATTGTGTTGGAGTATAAGTACTGCCTACGTACGGAGCAACATTTACATCAATGAAATCTCCCGCTTTTGCGGTAGAAGGGATTTTTTTTGGGATTTCTACTCTTGTCTGCGCATAACCAAATACACAAAAAAACAAGAACAGAAAACAACTCATTTTAAAGTAGTTTTTCGATCTATAATTTAACATTTTCCTATTATTTATTCAAAAATAGGAAAAATCTCTCAAAACACTTGCATAATAACAAAAAATACAATTGAAAATGAGAAAGATATACAATCAATAAAACAAATCAATGAACAAAGTATTTTATTAATTAAAAAACAAATAAAAGATAAAAAATCTATCAAAGCTTAACAATGCTTCAAAAATAAACTTTATTACATTTTTTAAATATTTTTCAAAACCCCTTAAAAAAACATGGGAAAGAAGAAGAATTATTCAGATTTTAGATCATCAAGCTTATTTTGAAGCTCACGTATCTTATCTTTTAACAATTTTATTTCATTTTTATTGGTACTAACACTGCTTTTTAGCATCACATTTTTTGCACGCTCAATATGATCGTCATCTTCGTCTTCCTCGTCATTAATTTCTTCGATATCTTCCTGAATATCTTCAATATCCTCACTAATCTCTTCCAGATCTTCAGAAATCTCTTCAATATCTTCACTAATTTCCTCAATATCTTCCTGAATATCTTCAATATCCTCCTGAATATCTTCAATTTTTTCGTGACTCTTATTCACCGACATTTGGATTAAAATCGAAAGATAAATCGCCTCCAAAGAAAGCACAGTCGTTAAAACCAGAAGCATTTTATCAAAATCTACAATCTTAAAAACAGGCAATAAAAATGCTGTAAGAAAGAAAAGCGTATGAATTATTAATGACGGAATTGAACCAATCCAAGAAGTAATTCCATCGGCAAGTTTTTCTAAAAGTTCTATTTTTTCTTGTGGTGATTTCATTTTTTTCTGTTTTAAAGCAATTCTTTAGTCACTCCCAATCCAAACAAAGCAAAATCATATTTTGCGGGATCTTTATCATCAAATTTTCGTATCGCTACATCCAATTCTTCCACTGTTTTCCAATCGTTTTGCGTTCTTGTTACCAATCCCAATTTCCTGGAAATATTTCCGGTATGCACATCCAACGGAATTGAAAGATGCTTTTGATCTATTTTTTGCCAAATTCCCAAGTCTACGCCGCGATTGTCTTTTCTCGTCATCCACCTTAAAAACATGATAATTCGCTTCGAAGACGAGTTTTTATAAGGTGAACTTACGTGTTTGTGCGTTCTGTGTTTTTCAACACCTAAAAATTTCTGTCTAAACCTTTCAATGGAATGTTGAAAATTATTTTCGTTTTCATGCACCAAAAACAAGTCTTCAAGACTTCTGTTTTCAGTATAAATTTCTTTAAATCTGGAAATAAAATAGCCAAAATCTTCTCCATTAAAAGTTCTGTGAATGCTTTTATCTTTAATGGCATTCAAATCAGATTCGGAATGATTTAAAACGAAATCATAAGGAGAATTTCCCATAATTTCAAGCATTTTATCTGCAGATTTTATAATCGATTTTCTATTTCCCCAAGAAATTGTCGCTGCCAAAAAACCTGCAATTTCAATATCTTGCTTCAAATTAAAACGATGCGGAATCTGAACAGGATCATCCTGAATAAACTCTACATTATTATAAACATCTGCTTTTTCGTCAAGAAAATCTT
This sequence comes from Chryseobacterium sp. HNCC26DJ239, assembly GCF_057180445.1. Taxonomy (NCBI): domain Bacteria; kingdom Pseudomonadati; phylum Bacteroidota; class Flavobacteriia; order Flavobacteriales; family Weeksellaceae; genus Chryseobacterium; species Chryseobacterium sp. HNCC26DJ239. The sequence goes on along the minus strand of NZ_JBXUGJ010000007.1, from coordinate 133,560 downwards.
TTAATTCTGAAAAATTCAACATCATTATTTCAAGGTTAAAGCTAAGATTTAATTTAAATCTTCACCGCTTCCAAAGCTTTTGGAAGATAAGTATTTGGGAAAACCTGTCTTGCTTCGTCGGTAAAAACGGTTAAATCTCCGTAACGATTAGAAAAATGCCCCAAAATTAACTTATCAACATCAGCTTTTTTAGCAATTGTTGCAGCCTCCAAAGCGGTGGTATGACCGGTATAATCTGCCATTTCTTTCAAATCGTGCAAAAACGTTGCTTCATGATACAAAACCGTTACGTTTTTAATAATAGGAATTACACTTTCCAAATATCTTGTATCACTGCAAAACGCATACGAAACAGAAGGAGCCGGGTCGGTCGTTAAAGTTTCATTTTTTAAAACATAACCATCGCTCAGAACAAAATCTTTTCCGGCTTTCAAATTATGATAATCGCAAGTTTCAATTTCAGCATATTTCGAAACTTCTTCCATATTAATATGGCGTTCTTTCGGTTTTTCTTTAAACAAATATCCGTTGCAATAAATTCTGTGATCTAGCGGAATTGTGTACACTTCCACCCTATTGTCTTCATAAATTTTCTCTGATTCTTTCTTATCCAATTCATGATACACCACTTCAAAACCTTGATGTGTTTCTGTGATAGAAAAAATAGTTTCAAGCATTTTTTTAATCCCTTTCGGACCATAAACATGAAGCGGAACTTCTCTCCCCAAAAGTCTGAAAGATGCAATTAAACCAGGCAAACCAAAACAATGGTCGCCATGAAGATGAGATATAAAAATATGATTAATCTTCGAAAATCTAGCTTTTGCTTTTCTCAACTGAACCTGAGTTCCCTCGCCGCAATCGATAAGAAAACAACGCTCTTCCATTTCTAAAAGTTGCGCCGTTGGCGAAGTATTCACCGTCGGAATAGCCGAATTAAAGCCTAATATTGTTAAATAAGTACTCAAATCAATAGTTTATTATGGCAAATGTACGATAAAAGGTTGAGGTTGAGGTTGAGACTAAACAATTCCATTGTAAAGAAAATTAAACTTAAAATCCAACACCTTTAACCTTAACCTTAACCTTAACCTTAACCTAATCTTTCAAAAATTCCAAAAACAAATCCAACGCTTGTTTTCTGTGGCTGATTTTATTTTTATCTTCAGGATTCATCTCTGCGAAAGTAATTTCGTAATTATCCGGAACGAAAATTGGGTCGTAGCCAAAACCTTGAAACCCTTTATTTTCATGAATTAAATTTCCATGAACTCTTCCATCGAAATATTTTGCTCCGTTTTCATCATAATAACATAAAACCGTGATGAAATAAGCCTTTCTATTTTCCACACCTTCCATTTCGCCTAAAACTTTTTCAATGTTTTTTGCAAAATCATGGTTTCCTGCATAGCGAGCCGAAAAAATCCCCGGTCTTCCGTCTAAAGCTTCCACAACTAATCCGCTATCGTCTCCCAAACTTGGAATTCCTGTTTTTTCAAAACAATATTTAGCTTTAATTAAAGCATTGGCATTGAAAGAATCACCATCTTCAACAATTTCGTCGTGCAACTCGTAATCGGCTAAACTTTTTACTAAAAATTGATCGCCTAAAATCTGCTGAATTTCTTCTTTCTTGTGAAGGTTATGTGTTGCTACTAATATTTCCATTTTTATTTTTTTATTTAAACACAAAAAGCACATTTTTTTTTCATGAACATCACCGATGTTGTCGGTAAATTTCGGCTGATTATGTTATGATTTTTAGATTTAAAATTCGTGAATATTGGTGTAAAATATTCGTAAGATTTGTGGCTAAACTTTAATCAAATTTCAGTATATCGCACTTTATTTCTGAACACAAACAAATAAAAGAATATTGAGAATAATACAATTCCAATTCCTAAAAGCATCCATTCTGAAACATTAAAAGCTTCCGCGAAACTTTCTTTTTGTGTATAAAAAAATAAAATTGCCGAACAAAGATTATTGAAACCATGCAAAAGCATCGGTAAAAGCAAAGACTTTGTTTTATAGTACACCAAACCTAAAACACAACCCAACAAAGTTGCCCCCACAAATTGCCAAGGATTTCCATGAATTAACCCAAACAAAATACTTGAAAGTAAAATAGCTTTCCAAGGTTCTACTCCGTTATTTATCATACCTTTTTGCATAATTCCGCGGAAAATAATTTCCTCGAAAATAGGCGCCATAATTACCGCAGTAATAACCATTACTGCTTGGTCGTGGACAAGATTCGACATTAATCCTTCAAAAAATTTATAAAAATCTCCAAAAAAAGGTCCCGTTGTAGGAATTTGAGAAGTCACAAACTCGCCAACCAACATCATTCCAAACATCATCGGAAAAATGAGCAGATAAGTCGAAAAATTAGTAGGTGAAAAATTGAAATTCAACTTCTTTCCCGTTTTTGGTCGAACCACTAGAAAATCAAAAGATGCAATAATTGAAGGAAAAATTATCGCATTTCCTACCATCAAAAACCATGGTTTCTGCATGAAATCTATTTCAAAAATAACTTTTAAAATTAATGCTGAAAAATGAACCAACAAGCTCGACACAATATATCCTGCGAACATTATAACGCCGCCAAACCAGTCGAAAATATATTTTGAATCTTTCGTTTGCTCCATAAATTCTGATTATTTTTAAAACGAAGCAAAGATAATTGATTTAAAACGAAAATCATGTTCACGACTATTTTTTAGAACACCATTCTTCTTTTTGTCAATCCGAAGCAATACGTTTTATCTATCACAATTTTCTGTATTTAAAATTTAATCAAACTATCTTTGCAGCTCAATTTTTCTTTGCATGGACAGCTCTTTAAACCGCACAGAGAATGTAAATCTACAACTCATCACTTACGTTTGCTTTACATTTATTGGCTATTTCATTATTGGCTTATCACTTTCTGTACTTCCTATTTTCATCAATAAAAGTTTAGGATTCAGTCTTTTAATTGCGGGAATTGTGATTAGCTTACAATACATATCTACATTTTTTCTCAGAGCGTATTCAGGGAAAATTATCGACGGAAAAGGTCCAAAACCAGCGGTTTTATTCAGCATGCTTGGATTTTCTTTAACAGGAATTTTTCTCATTTTAGCATATTATTTCAAATTTTCTCCTATTTTAAGTCTCATTTTCCTAATTATTACCAGACTTTTAACCGGTTGTGCCGAAGGAATGGTGGGAGCAAGCCCCATCAATTGGGCAATTATGGCTTTAGGAGAAAAACATACTGCAAAAATTATTTCATACAACGGAATTGCTTGTTACGGAGCTTTAGCTATTGGTGCTTCTTTAGGCGTAACAATAGAGCAGGAATTCAGCTTATATGGAATTGGAATTCTTTCCATTATTTTAGGGATTTTAGGTTTTCTTTTTGCTAAAACGAAAGAAAATAAAACCAACGAAAGCCAAAAAGAAACTCAATCTTTCTGGAAAGTTTTGGGAAAAGTAGCTCCTTTTGGCGTTTGTCTGGCTTTAGGAGGAATTGGTTTTGCAAGTATTTCTACATTTATCACTTTATATTACAACCATTTCCATTGGAACAACGGTGCTTTGTGTCTTTCCGTTTTTGGGGCACTATTCGTTGCGGGAAGATTGGTTTTCAGTAATGTTATCAATAATTATGGCGGAATTAAAGTTTCTATCGCCTGTCTTTTAGTTGAAACGATTGGTTTACTTATTATTGCGTTTGCAAATACGGCACAAATCGCTTTAATCGGAGCCGGCGTTACAGGTCTTGGTTTTTCACTAATTTTTCCAGCTTTAGGGGTGGTTGCCATCAAAAGCGTTCCTCCTTCCAACCAAGGTTCTGCTTTGGCGGGTTATGGACTTTTCATTGATATTTCTCTCGGTGTTGCAGGACCAATTATTGGAAGCGTTGCAGATTATTTCGGGATGCAATTTATCTTTCCTTTCAGTGCAGCAATGGTTTTCATTGGTTTAGGTTTAGCCTATTTCTTAAAAAGAAAAACGAATTTGAGTAAAATTGAGGATTAATTTTAATGTCCCACAGATTACACATATCTTCACAGAAAAAATCTTCTCAACTCTTTTTTGAACTTCTGCACGCAATCATTTAAACTTAAAGCATAACAAATTCTTTTGTGACTTTTGCGGTTAAAAAAATCTCCCACAGATTTTACTAATAAAAAAATTCTTTGTGTGATAGGACTTCATCCTATCCTATAGTAATGCGTCCCTTCGGGACTATAATAGAAAATCTTTGATTTTTAAAAACTCATGTGCTCTAAAATATTCTCAATTATTTTAAACTAAAACTCATGTGACTAATGTGTCAAAATCTCCCACAGATTTTCACAGATTAAAAACAAACCTGTTTTGAGTTTTTATTTTCACAGTGATAAACTTTTATAAAATCATATAAATCTTTTGTGACTTTTGCGGTTAAAAACAAGTTATTACAATTTAGAAATCCGATTTTCAGAATCCGATAAAAATCACGATTTTTGCAACTTCAAAATACGATATGTCAGACTTAATCAAAGAAATACAAAAAAGAAAAACCTTCGGAATTATCTCTCACCCCGATGCCGGAAAAACCACCCTTACCGAGAAATTACTACTTTTTGGAGGAGCAATTCAGGAAGCAGGTGCGGTAAAATCGAATAAAATTAAAAAGGGAGCAACTTCCGATTTCATGGAAATTGAGAGACAGAGAGGGATTTCTGTGGCAACTTCCGTGTTGGCTTTTGAATATAGAGACCACAAAATCAACATTCTCGATACGCCTGGTCACAAAGATTTCGCAGAAGATACATACAGAACTTTAACGGCTGTAGATTCCGTAATCGTTGTAATCGACGTTGCAAAAGGGGTTGAGGAACAAACTGAAAAACTAGTTCAGGTTTGTAGAATGAGGAATATCCCAATGTTGGTATTCATCAATAAACTTGACCGTGAAGGTAAAGATGCTTTCGATTTATTGGATGAAGTTGAACAGAAACTTGGTCTTACGGTTTGTCCGCTTTCTTTGCCAATCGGTATGGGAAGTGACTTCCAGGGAATTTATAATATTTGGGAAAACAACATTCAGCTTTTCTTGGAAGAGAAAAAACAGAAAGTTGGAGACACGATGAAGTTTGACGACATCAACGATGCTTCTATCGATGAAGTAATTGGTGAAAAAGCAGCGACAACATTAAGAGAAGAACTCGATTTAGTACAATCTGTTTACCCTGAATTTAATCGTGAAGATTATATGAAAGGAGATTTACAACCCGTTTTCTTTGGTTCTGCATTGAATAATTTTGGAGTTCGTGAGTTGTTGGATGCCTTTATCGACATCGCACCAATGCCACAACCAAAAGAAAGCGATACGCGTATTGTAAAACCTGAGGAAAACTCTTTCACCGGATTTGTATTTAAAATTCACGCCAATATGGACCCGAAACACAGAGACCGTTTGGCTTTCGTGAAAATTGTTTCCGGAACATTTAAAAGAAACGAAAACTATCTTTTGGTAAGAGAAGGCAAAAAGATGAAATTCTCTTCACCAAACGCATTCTTTGCAGATAAAAAAGAGGTGGTAGACGAAAGTTTCCCTGGAGATATTGTTGGACTTCACGATACAGGAAGTTTCAGAATTGGAGATACTTTGACTGGAGGTGAGAAACTGAGCTTTAAAGGAATTCCGAGTTTTTCTCCGGAACATTTTAGATATATTAACAATAACGACCCACTGAAGGCTAAACAATTGGCAAAAGGTATCGACCAATTAATGGACGAAGGTGTTGCACAGCTGTTTACGCTTGAAATGAACGGTAGAAAAATCATCGGAACAGTGGGTGCTCTTCAGTACGAAGTTATCCAATACCGTTTGGAGCACGAATACGGTGCAAAATGTACTTATGAGCCACTTTCTATGCACAAAGCTTGTTGGGTAGAAGCCGATGAAAAATCTGATGAATTCAGAGAGTTTGCGAGGTTGAAGCAAAGATTCTTGGCAAGAGACAAATACAATCAATTGGTATTCCTTGCAGATTCTTCGTTCACGATTCACATGACGCAGGAGAAATTCCCGAATGTGAAATTGCACTTCATTAGTGAATTTAGAAACGCTTAAAAGAATTAAACTTGATATACAATCCGCAGATTTTTCTGCGGATTTTTTTGTTGTTTTGTAATCTGAATAATTCTAATCATTAAAGACATAATGCCAAAATCAGAATTCGAATACTTAGAATTTCAAAACACCTTAGAAGAACTTACAAAAACAGGCAGTCCGAACATAAAACTCGGTCTATTCTCAATGTTCACCATAAACATAAGCTCCAAACCGTTTTATGGAAGAATTATAAAAAACCAATTCAAGATTACTAAAAATGCTAAAATAAATCTCGCTTACTGTTCTATTCAGGGATATTTTAAAAAGAGTGGCAAAGTAACAGAGGTACAATATGAAGTAATTCAAAATCAATTTGCAAAGTTCTGGCATAAATTCTATCCTATATTTATTAATTTCATTGCGTTAATTTCATTAGGTTGTTTAATTTCAGAAGACGAAGATATAGACTTTAGAAAACTCCTTTCATGGAAACCAATACTTATAATCGTGCTCGCAGAAGCGTTTTTATTTCTTGCGCCAACTTTTCTTTTCAAGTTTAAAATTCGAAAATTTGAAAAAGAATTCAAACGAAAAATGAAAATTATCGATGAAATAAAACCAAATCACTCTTTGTAAAACCTCAAAACCTATTTTACAAAACACAAAAAATCAATTACTTAAAAATTTACATTTAGAAAACATTTCCTTTACAAACATTACAAGAAATTACCCGATAGCTTTACATCAACAAAATTAAACGTTATGAAAAAAGCTATTTTGCTACTTGCAATATCAAGTACATTTATCATGTGTAAAAAGGGAGAAGCTGCAACTGAACCCATAAGTGAAGCGCTACAAAATGCAGACAGCACCCTATCTGATTTCTCTGAAAAAGCAGAAAAAATTCATGAAGAAACTGAAGCCGTTTTCGATTCTGCACAGGTGAAAATTAAAGATTTCGACCAAACTTCAAAAGATTTAAAAGAAAAATTTGAAAAAACCACCTCTTCTATCGATTCTTTGGGTGACAAAATTTCCAATGTAAAATTCGATTCTAAACCGTCTATCAAAAAAGACTCAACTGAGAAAAAAGAAGAAAAAATTGTAGTGAATGTTCCTGCTCCAAAAGTAATTAAGGAAACAAAAATCGTTTATAAAAACACAGAAAAACCGCAAAACAACGCGATAAGTTTTCTAAAAAAGACTGCCAATCTTGAAGTTGAGGTTAATAATACGTATGATGCAAAAAATTACGTCGAAAATCAAATTAAAAAATACGACGGAAAAGTAAGAAGCGAAAACTTACGAGTGAATAGCGACGATAGCAAAACAGCGTACTTGAGGTTGCAAATTCCATTAGATAATTTTGATTATTTTATGGATGATGTAACTTACAATTTTGGAAACATCATAGATAAAACCATCAGCAGTTCAGGCGAAAAATATGTTGGAAAAACCATCTGCGACATCGATATTACTTTATACGGAAACGAAAAAAATGCGGAAGTTGCTGTAACAAAGCCTGAAACTTTTGGCGGAAAATTTTCATCAGGAATAGATTCTGGATGGGATGTCATTACAGGAATTTTCCTATTCTTTGTTCCGTTTTGGCCATTATTTCTTGCCGGAGGAATTGGATATTATTTTTACAAAAAGAAGAGAAATAAAGGGTCTGAAGAGGCTTCAGAAAAAATTTAATGAAATTTTAATGATTCGATAAGAATAATTGAATTATGATTTGTATTTTTGCACCGCATTATTGGTTAAGCAATTTGACCCATAATTTTATATAAAAGTTTGTGTTTAGTTACAGCAAAGGCTTTCAGAATACTGAAAGCCTTTGTTATTTTATCTAAAAAGAGGTTGCTTATTTCGCAATACTTCTAGAAATTACAATTTTCTGAATTTCTGAAGTTCCTTCATAAATCTGCGTAATCTTCGCGTCTCTCATCATTCTTTCTACGTGATATTCTTTCACATATCCGTATCCACCGTGAATTTGAACGGCTTCAATTGTAGTATCCATCGCCACTTGAGAAGCGTAAAGTTTTGCCATTGCACCACTTTCAGAAATATCTTTACCTGCATCTTTCTCACAAGCTGCCTTGAAGCAAAGCATTCTCGCAGCAGTAATCTGAGTTGCCATATCTGCCAATTTGAAAGCAATTGCTTGGTGATTAATAATTTCAGTTTTGAAAGCTTTTCTGGTTTTAGCATATTTCAAAGCCAATTCGTAAGCTCCAGAAGCAATCCCTAAAGCCTGAGAAGCAATACCAATTCTACCTCCGTTCAACACAGCCATTGCAAAGTTGAAACCGAAACCATCTTCCCCGATTCTGTTTTCTTTAGGAACTTTTACATTGTTGAAAATCAAAGAATGCGTATCACTTCCTCTGATTCCTAATTTATCTTCTTTAAGACCAATTTCGAAACCTTCCCATCCTTTTTCTACGATGAAAGCGTTGATTCCTTTATGTTTCTTTTCAGGATCTGTTTGTGCAATTACGATGTAATATGAAGCTGTACCCCCGTTTGTGATCCAGTTTTTAATACCATTTAAAAGATAATAATCTCCTTTATCTTCAGCTGTTGTTTTTTGTGAAGTAGCATCAGAACCTGCTTCTGGCTCAGAAAGAGCGAAAGCTCCAATTACTTCTCCGCTTGCTAAAGGCGTAAGATATTTTACTTTTTGTTCTTCAGACGCAAATTTTTCAAGACCTGCGCAAACCAGAGAGTTGTTTACAGACATTACAACGGCTGCAGAAGCATCTACTTTTGCAATTTCTTCCATTGCTAAAACGTAAGAAACGCTATCCATACCTGCACCACCGTATTTAGGGTCTACCATCATTCCTAGAAGCCCCATTTCCCCCATTTTCTTTACCTGTTCCGCAGGAAACTTCTGATCGCGATCTCTTTCGATTACTCCCGGTAAAAGTTCGTTTTGTGCAAAATCTCTTGCTGCCTGCTGAATCATCAGCTGTTCTTCTGATAAATTAAAGTCCATAAAAATTTTCGAATTATATGGTCGCTAATTTACACTTTTTAGGCAAATATGAAAACTATAATTTTTTGATACTTTTTTTGAAGGAATAATATTTGAACTTCATTTTATTGTCTCTTCAAAAAAAGTTCATTTTTATTATGCCAAAAACAGCTTATATTACCTTTTATTAAAAGAAAGTTCTGCAGTTAAAAAAAATGCTTATATTTAAATTTATTAAAAATCATACAAAAGATTATGACGATTAAAAGATTATTTGATATCCCACAACATGCTTTAGAAAACTATCCTAAAGACGATATGTTTGTGACGAAATACAATGGCGAATGGAGAAAAACGTCTACTCATGAATTTATTTATGAAGCCAATAAAATATCAAGAGGACTCCTAAAGCTAGGCATAAAACCGGGTGACAAAATTGCTCTCATTACCACCAATTCTCGCACAGAATGGGCGATTATGGATCTTGGTCTATCTCAAATTGGCGTTATTTCAGTTCCTGTTTATCCAAGTATTTCGCCTGAAGATTACGAATTTATCTTTAGCAATGCAGAGATTAAATACTGTTTTGTATCCGACAAAACGTTACTAGATAAAGTAATGAAAGTGAAACACAACATCCCAAGTTTACAGGGAGTTTTTACTTTCGATACTATTTCTGGTGCAGCAAACTGGCGAGAAATTCTAGACCTTGGTGAAGACGATTCTACACAAATTGAAGTGGAAGATTTGGCAAAAGCCATCAATCCAGAAGATATAGCAACTATAATTTACACTTCAGGAACCACAGGAAGACCAAAAGGAGTAATTCTTACCCACGAAAATATTGTTTCCAACGTTTTGGGCTCTGTTCCAAGAATTCCGAGAAAGAAAAGTCTAGATTATAAAGATACCCGAGTTTTAAGTTTTCTTCCGATTTGCCACATTTTTGAGAGAATGCTTTTCTATCTTTTTCAATACAATGGTTTTTCGATTTATTTCGCGGAAAGCATTGATAAAATGGGCGAAAACGTAAAAGAAGTAAAACCACATTACATGAGCGTTGTACCAAGATTGGTAGAGAAAGTGTACGATAAAATCTACGCAACAGGCTCTTCTGCTGGTGGTTTGAAGCAAAAAATATTCTTCTGGGCTTTAGATTTAATTCAAAAAAAGAAAACGGTTTCTAAACCTTCAGGTTTACAGGAAATTATTGCCGATAAATTGGTTTTCAAAAAATGGAGAGAAGGTTTGGGAGGAGAAATTGTAACTTTAGTTTCGGGTTCTGCAGCACTTTCTACAAGGTTAAATTTAATGTTCCAAAATGCGGGAATTCCTATTCTTGAAGGATATGGTTTAACGGAAACATCACCTGTAATTTCGGTAAACGCATTCGGAAAAATGAAAATCGGAACAGTAGGACAACCTTTGGATAATCTGAAAGTAAAAATTCAGGAAGATGGTGAAATTACAGTGAAAGGCCCCTCTGTTTTTAAAGGATATTTCAAAAATGAAGAGCAAACGAAAGAATCTTTCACAGAAGATGGTTTCTTTAAAACTGGTGATATAGGGCACATCGACAGCGATGGATTTTTACAAATTACCGACCGTAAAAAGGAAATGTTCAAAACCTCTGGAGGAAAATATATTGCTCCTCAAACCATTGAAAATCTAGCGAAAGCTTCAAAATTCATCGAACAGATTATGGTGGTTGGAGATGGCGAAAAAATGCCAACCGCTTTAGTACAGCCCGATTTTGAATTTGCTAAAAGCTGGGCAATGCGAAACAATATTACCATCGGAACCACTCCAAAAGAAATTGCACAAAACAGCCAACTTAAAGATAGAATTACCAAGGAAATTGAAGGCATAAACCAACATCTTGGAAATTGGGAGCAAATTAAAAAAATTGAATTAACCCCAGAAATCTGGAGCATTGAAGCTGGACTTTTAACCCCAACTTTAAAGCTGAAAAGAAAGGCTATTAAAGAGAAATTTATTGATTTGTACAATAGAATGTATGGTCATGAAGGATAAAAATAAAACCGCTTCTTTTGAGGCGGTTTTTTTATATTTAATTTCTTAGTACATAATTTTTGTAAATTCATTACGTAAACCTTACATTCAAATAAATTACATGTATTTTCAATCTTCTAAAAAAGAAAAATCTTACCCTATATAATTTCACAAAAAAAGACCGGAAAAAATCCCGGTCTTTATATTTTAGAATGTAATTCTTAGAATTTAATTACAGATTTCATTCTTTCAGTCTCTTCGATAACCAATTCGTCGTCTACCAAGATTTTTCCTGAATGCTCATCGATAATGATTTTCTTTCTCTGAGCGATTTCCATTTGCTTTTGTGGTGGAATTGTGAAGAAAGATCCTTTTGGAGCTCCTCTTTCAAGACCTACAACTGCAAGACCGTTAATAGAGTTTGTTCTGATTCTGTTGTAAGAAGCCAACAATCTATCGTCGATTTTTGAAGCATATTCTTTAGACTGCTCAATAAGATATTCTTCTTCTTTTTGAGTTTCAGAAATAAGACCTTCCAACTCTTCTTTTTTGAATTTAAGGTGGTTTTTAAGATCTTCGATTTTGCTATTCAGCTCATCTAAAGTTTCGTTTTTGTGAGCAATTTTAGCTCCAAATTCTTTAATTCTTTTTTCAGCAAGCTGAATTTCAAGCTCCTGATATTCGATTTCTTTTCCTAAAGCTTCAAATTCTTTATTGTTTCTTACGCTATCTTGCTGAGATTTGTATTTTTCAATTAAAGATTTTGCATGGTTGATCACTTCATTTTTAGTATTGATTTGATCATTTTGCTCTTTAATATCCGCATGGAATTTTTCAGCTCTTTTTTCAAGACCTGCGATCTCGATATCAAGATCTTCCACTTCGATTGGCAATTCTCCTCTTGTATTTCGGATTTCATCCAATCTGGAATCAATGATCTGCAAATCATATAAAGCTCTCAATTTTTCTTCAACTGAAATATCGGTGGTTTTTGCCATATCTAAAGGAAATAATTTACTGGGTTTGTTTTTTCGTTAGATTTCAAGACTGCAAATGTACTAAAAATTTGTGACAAAATTTCAAATAATTGTTCACTTACCCATTGCTCAGATTCATAATGCCCCACATCACAAAGCAACATCTTAGATTCTGCAGAAAAATAGTCGTGGTATTTTAAATCTCCTGTAAGATAGGCGTCGCATTTTTTAGAAAGCGCAGCTTTAATTCCGCTCGCACCAGAACCACCCAAAACGCCTACTCTTTTAATTTTTTTATCTGTAAATTGAGAATGCTTAATGAGATCTATGCTAAATTTTTCTTTAACAAATTTTAAAAAATCTACCTCATTCATTTCCTCTTCAAACTCACCAAACATTCCGAGACCTGCATAATGATTTTCGTTGTCTAAACTATAAATTTGATGCGCTACTTCTTCATATGGATGGGCATTTTTCATCGCCGCAACGATTCTATATTGTTTGAAAGATTCAAAAATCACAGAAAGCAATACCTCATCTGCGTTTTCGCGTACGTTTTGCGTTCCAGAGAATGGATTTGAACCTTCTATCGGTCTAAAAGTACCTTCTCCTGCAATTTTAAAACTGCATTGGTCATAAAAGCCAATATTTCCTGCGCCCGCTTCAAACAAGGCTTCTTTAACAGTTTCAGCATGATCTTTCGGAACAAAAACAGTAAGTTGTTTCAAATTATTTTTCTTTGGCTGAAGAATCTGAAGGTTTTTCAATCCTAATTGTTGGCAAATTCCGGCGTTTACACCAAAATAGTCATTATCCCATGCAGTGTGAATCGCATAGATTGCAATTTTATTTTCAATAGCCTTCAATACTGCTTTTTCGACATAATTTTTCCCTGTTAAAGATTTTAACCCTGAAAAAATAATCGGATGAAAACACACTATTAAATTGCAGTTTTTAGCAACAGCTTCCTCGACCACTTTTTCTAACGCATCATGACAAACGAGTATCCCACTCACATTTCTCTCCGGAACTCCGCACAGAAGGCCAACGTTATCAAAATCTTCTGCTTGTGCAATTTGTATTCTTTTTTCTATTTTTGAGATTACCTCTTGTATTGTCATTTTATTCTGTAAGTTTGTTACGAAATTACTTAATATTTACTGAAACAAAAAACTGATGGAAAGAGAGCACAATCTAATTCCCGGAGATCAATTATGGAAAAGATTTTTATACCGAGTCATCTATCGTGCAGACACAAGATTAGGTATGCTTTTCGATGTAGTCTTACTTATTTTGATTCTTTGCAGCACCTTGATCGTGATGATGGAGAGCGTGCCCAATCTGGATAAGAAATTCCACCGCATTTTTATTATTTCTGAATGGATTATTTCTATTCTTTTTACCATTGAATACGCATTGAGAATCGCGGTACTTAAAAACAAGAAAAACTACATTTTCAGTTTTTTTGGTATTATCGACTTGCTTTCGCTCGTTCCGTTTTTCTTAAGTTTTTTCTTCCCTATTACCAAATATTTCCTCATTTTCAGAATGCTTAGAATGCTGCGCGTTTTCAGGGTATTCAACCTAATGGATTTTATGAATGACGGAACGGTAATTATGAGAGCATTAAAAAACAGCTCAAGAAAAATCTACATCTTTCTTTTGTTCCTTATAATCTTTTCGGTTATTGTAGGCTCTATGATGTTTATGGTAGAAGGCGGCAGACCTGGTTTCGACAATATACCGCAATCGATTTACTGGGCAGTAGTTACCGTAACTACAGTTGGTTATGGAGATGTCTCTCCTATTACTCCCATGGGAAAATTTTTCGCCGTAATCTTAATGTTGGCTGGTTACTCTATCATTGCAGTTCCTACTGGTATTGTAACTGCCGAAATGCGCAACAAAAGACAAAACAAAGAACTTGTATGCGATCGTTGCGGAAATGAAGACATAGATGATGATGCAAGATATTGTAAACAGTGTGGCAAGAAATTAGCTTAGCATTAATTATGATCTAAATTTCACATAATTAATACGCTAAATCATGGAACCAATACAAAAAAACAAACCCAACGCACTTGTCATTACATTAATTGCTCTAGTTGCCTTAATGATCGTAATTTACTTTATTCTGGTGATGTTTTTCCCTGCTATTTTCGACGGACTGAGTACAGGTGAATTGCAACCAGTACCCTCTAAATAATTCTTAAATATTAAATAAAAAAACAGATGACTTTTTGAGACATCTGTTTTTTTACTATATAATTGATTCCTAATTTATTTTTTAATAACTTTTTGAGTTTGCTGAGAACCGTCTTTCATTTTTAGAATTAAAAGATACATTCCAGAACTAAGCTCTGCCATTCTTAAAGCAGAATCTACCTTATCAAATCTTTTAACAATTCTTCCATTGAAATCTGCAACAGAAACCGATTGTACTTTTTCAGAATTTTTAATATTTATAACATCTGTAAAAGGATTTGGATATACAGCAATTTTATCTTCAACCTTACTATTTTCATTAGTGGCAAGATTTACAATTTGCTCTACGGTAAAATTATCAATAAAGAAATCATAATCTTCAGCATCGTTTACTACACCATCAGAGCCAATAAATGCAAAGAAAGTACTTGCAGAATTATAATTCGTAAGATCTAACGAAAACTGAGTTGATGTATTGGATGGCGCATTAGAAGCATTCCATGTTTGTAAAGCCGTCCAAGTAGAGCCTCCATTTGTAGAAATTGCAAAAGTAAGCGTATCATCTGAACCCATTGCAGAAGCTACTGTATCTCCCCAAGCTGTAACTGCGTAATCAAATTTCACTCTATAACCACCTGCAGATAAATTAAACTCATTACTTTTCAACCAACCCACAGTATCCTGATAATATAAATTAATCTTCATTGATTGGTTTGAACCAGAATTTAAGAAATCATCCGAATACCAATTGGTAATAGTATCAGTTGGTCCCGATGCAAGAGTTCCACCCGATGCTTGTGACCAACAAGGTGAAGGATCAACGCTAAAATCATTTGTATAAGATGGAACTACAGCCGCACAAGGAGTTGTAAAGGATGTATAAAGTGACCACGCGCTTTTCTCGGTTGTACTGCATACAGAACGCACCCAGACTCTATAATTAGTTGTTGCCGATAAATTTATAAGAGGAACTGAAACAACACCCGCTCCCACACTTCCCGTTGCCGCAGTAGTGGCAGTAGGAGATGCAAAATTTGATGAATAATAATATTCGTACCCTGAAGAAGGCGCAGATGGAGGCGCTGTCCACTGAAGATTTGCCGTAAAAGCAGTAACCGCTGAAACATTTACACCAGAAGGAGCAAGACAACTTGGTGCAGCAGCAATAGACACAGTATAATCATGAGCTTCACCATAGCCATCCAAATTACATGGTATAGGTTCGGTATAATATCTATCCGCAACTCTCATTCTATGATTACCGACAGGTGCAGTAGCAGGAATTGCAATGATTGAGTTGGTTACATTTGTTGTTCCATCATAAGTGCTCGTTCCTGAACCCACCAGTTCTGAGGTTCCATCAAAGGTTCCATCATTATTGAAATCAATCCAAATTTTAACATACTGACTTCCGTATCCGTGGGTAACGCTGAAGTCATAATTCAAACCCGCATTTAAAGTAATAGTTTGCGCCGTATAATCTCCATAGGCATTTGCAGAACAACCTGTAGAAGAATGAGTAAAAGATGCAGAAGAAATTTGAAAACTATCAATAACATCCCCATAGTCGCATCCACTAGAAAATTCAGGAGTGCAGTAAGTTTGTGCAAAGGAAAGGGCACCAATAAGCACCCCTGCAACCGATAAGCATTTTTTCATATTCAATATTTTAATGATACCGGCTAAATTATAAAAATATCCTAAAGAAAAAGCATATTCAATACAAAAACAATACGCAATTACACTTATTTACAATAAATATTATTTTTTTACAAGTTTAATAACAGATGTAGTATTATCTTTTTTCTTAATAGCAACAAAATACTGTCCTGCAACCATATTAGTTACATCAATTTTCGACACAGCATTTTCCTCTGTCTTAACAATTTTGCCTGTAACATCAAAGATCTGAACAGATTTTATCATTTCAGATTTGGAAATAATAAAATAATCACTTGTTGGATTTGGATAGAGATAAATAGCATCATTTACCTCAATATTATCTACTGTAGACAAACTAGCATTACTTTCCACAGTAAAATTATCTACGAAAAATTGATAATCCTGAGAATCTACAACTGAACCATCTGATGCAAAAAATGCAAAAACAGTATTCGCAGAATTATAGCTTGAAAGATTTAAAGAAAACTGATTATTAGTATTTGAAGGCGTATTTGAAGCGTTCCACGTCTGAAGTGCTGTCCAACTCGTCCCCCCATTGGTAGATACCAACAACTGTACAACATCATCTGACCCCATCGCCGATGAAGAAGTACTATTAAAAGCAGTAATTCCGTAATTAAATTTCAATGTATAACCTCCAGAAGACAAATTAAATACAGGACTCTTAAGCCACCCTCTACGATTCTGATCAAACAAATTTATAGAAGCCGCACCGGTGTAGTTTATGTTTAAAAAACCATCTTCTACCCAGTAAACATCAGTTCCTGAAGGTCCTGTTGCTGCCGATCCACCTGAAGCCTGCGACCAACAAGAACCAGGAAAAGTATTAAAATTATTTGTGTACGAAGGGGTGATTGACAAGCATGGTGTAGCAAAGCTTAATACAGCCGACCAAGAACTTTTCGATGCAGAGCTGCAAACCGAACGCACCCAAACATAATAATTTGTAGCAGGAGAAACCGCTAAAGTTGCATTTAAAACTCCTGCACCAACACTTCCCGTTGCCACCGTTGAAGAAACCGGAACCGAAGAATTGGTTGATAAAAAATATTCATATCCTAAAGAAGCTTGACTTGCAGAAGCAGACCATGATAAGGTAGCTGATGAAGAAGTAATGTTTGAAACCAAAAGATTATCGGGAGCCAAACAGGAAGGAGTACCTCCAATAGAAACAGTATAGTCGTGAGCTTCACCAAAACCATCTATATTACATGGAAGAGGCTGATATTCGAAGCGATCTGCAACTCTCATTCGGTAAAGCCCAGAAGCAATTGTTGAAGGAATTGAAATCGTTCCATTTGTAACATCTACATTCGCAACAAAAGCACTTGATCCTGTAGCCACCAATTCTGGAGCAGTATCAGTAAAAGTTCCATCGTTATTAAAATCAATCCAAATTCTAACATTTTGCTGACTAAAACCATGGGTTGTGCTAAAGGCATAATTAACACCTGCACTTAAATTAATGGTTTGCGAAGTATAATCCCCATAGGAACTAGGAGAACATCCTGTATTTTGATGATTAAATCCAACGGAAGGAATTGAAAAGCTATCTATTTGATCACCCTGGTTACAACCATAAAAAAAACCAGGAGCACAGTAGGTTTGTCCTGAAAAACAACAACTTAAAAACAAAAACAACAACAATAAATGTTTATTCATTACAAAATTTAATAAAATAAATGCAAATTTATGAAAACTTAAAATATATAACCTAATACGAATATAAAAATTAAAAAAGCCGATAGCATTTATACTATCGGCTTGAATTAATTAAGCAGAATTTATTTATCTCTTAATAGCTTTAACAGTCTGTCTAGAACCGTCGTTCATATTTAAAATCACGAGATACATACCTGCATTTAGATCTCCTAAACGTAAAGTAGATTCTGGTTTTTGAATTGTTTTCACAATTTTACCAGACATATCAGAAATCATAATAGATTTTACATCTTTCACATCCGAAATTGTAAGTAAATCTGTAAAAGGATTTGGATAAGCTTTTACCTCCTCCTTTTTAACACTCTCTAAAGTTGCAAGATTCGTACAACCTTGAGTTATTGAAACACTATAATTTCCTATTCTAGCAGCAGTATATCCTGTTAACAAAATATAATAAGTTGTACCTGCAACACCTGTAAATGTAACAGTTGGAGAATTATAAAGATTCGATGTACAACCACTATCAGCATAACCTACACCAACAGTATTACTGAAACAAGTAAGGGCAGAACAAGAACCTGTATAAACCCTCAAATATGCATCATACTGAGTTCCACAAGCATCCACCACAATTGGTCCATTTTCTGTTGCGCTTACAGTAAACCAAACCCCCTTATAACTCGCAGTTGTCCCTGAACTTCCACAAGTAGAAGTAGGTAGCGCATCATCTGTAGCCAAAGCATTGTTACCTTGAACAGTCCCACCACAACTAATTGCAGTAGCTGTTGCACAAGTATCGTTAGATGGAACGGTAGGAGTTGTTACAGCAATCTGGAAACTAGAAGTTGTAGTACTTGTACTAGTACTTGAATATACCCTCACATAATACGTCTGGCCAATAGTAAGATTTTGTAGTAACATACTCGAATTCCCTAAACCTCCATCAAAACATGAAACCGCAGTTAAGCTTCCACAAGCTCCTGAATATATTTGAGTGGTTGTAGCATTATCCGAATATAAAACTTGTACAAAATGCGTCGTAGCCGATGCAGTAAAAGAATACCATACGTCATCATTAATTCCAGAAGCGCTACAACCAGGCGTAGTTCCAGTACTTTGAGTTGCACTTACCGTTGAACCTGTAACAAACGTGCTTGTGTCATTAGTACTTACGGTTAGGCTCGTAGCATTTGCGCAATCATCATTAGTTGGTGGCGGCGGTGGTGTTCCAATACAAATATTAAATGTATTAGCATAGATGGATGTTGTATTTGTATTAGAATTATAAACTCTTACATAATAAACCTGTCCAGGAGTAAGCCCCGTAAGATTTGTCGTAGTTGTAGTACCACATTTTATGCTTGTCAAAGAACCACATGCTCCACTAAACACCTGCGTATATAAACTTGTTGAAGAAGAATTCCCTACAGACAAAACATTGGACAACACCACCGTATGCGCTGTACCGATAGCAGTAAAAGAATACCACACATCATCATCAGGAGTTCCTGTACAAGTACCTACTGCAACATTTGAATTAGTTGCCGAAAGTGTTGTTCCTGCTACAGGAGCAGAACATGTTAAAGTAGAATTAACCACTAAAGATGTTGCAGATGAACAATCATCATTCGCTGGAGCAGCAGGAAGTGTTCCTACGCAAACATCAAAGTTATGTGCATAAAAAGTAGCACCAGAATTAACCTCGTAGGTATAAACTCTTACATAGTAAGTTTGCCCTACCGTTAAACCTGTTAAATATGAAAAATTAGTATTAGAGCTAATACAATTTAAACTTGTTAAAGTACCACAAACACCACTAAACACCTGTGAGTATAGAGAAGATGAAGACGAAGTACCTACTGAAACCACATTTTTCAACTGTATTGTATGAGCCGTAGATGTAGCCGTAAATTTATACCAAACATCATCATCAGCTGTTCCAGAACAAGATCCCAAAGCTACACCAGAACTTGTACCTCCTAATGTTGTACCCGAGGTAACAGCACCACAATTCATATCCGGATTTACATTTAATGAAATTGCATTAGCACATTCATCATTTACCGGAGGTGCCGGAGGTGTACTTACACAAATATTAAAGCTTGCACTAGCTGTTGCCGCTGCAGAATATGTGTAAACTCTAATGTAATAAGTCTGTCCTACAGTAAGACCTGTAACAGTGTTTGATTCTAGATCTGAACACAACATACTTGTCATATTACCACAAGATCCAGATAACACTTGAAAGTACATATCTGTAATACCAGTTGTTGTTCCCGTGGAAACAATGTTAGACAATGTAACAATATGACTTGGCGAAGTTGCAACAAATGTGAACCAAACATCGTCATTTGGTGTCACGAGACATGATGTTGCCGCCATTGACATCGATGACCCTAATGTATTCCCAGACGTAGTAGCAGTACATGTTAATGAAGGATTCACAGTTAATACAACTGCATTCACACATTCGTCATTTGCAGGAGGAACTGCTGTTCCTGTAGTGAAATTTCTTTCAGTACATCCACTCGACACATTAGCTCCCTGGTAAGATTTAACAGTATAAAAATACTGCGTAGACGGATTTAAATTGCTAGCAAATGTGTATGTAAGAACATTACCCAGATCAATATTATTTAAAATATCAGTTCCACCAGCAGTAGTACCTACAGATAATTTATATCCTGTAACACCTGCTACCGAAGACCACGTAATCGTAGGCTTAAGAGATGTTCCCACTGCGGCGGTTGCCGGTTGAGAGACAGAAGGACATGGTACTGCTATAGTTGTAAACGATGATTCTATACAACCAGTAGCACTTCCAATATTATTTGATGGTATAACTGTTGCGTAATATGTCGTAGCATAATTAAGTTGATTTGAACTAGAAAAAGCATACGAAGTATTTAACCCGGCATTATAAGCATTAAGAACATTGATTCCACCACTTGTAGTACCAAGATTAACATTATATGTATGAGCATTAGAAACCGCACCCCAAGTAAGTGTTGGCGTAATAGATACACCAGTTGCAGCATTCGCAGGCGCAGTTAAGGTACTACACGCAGGCACTACAGTTGCTGGCGGCATCGTTACATTAAAACCAATCAATGGTCTACGATAATCACTTGATCCCAATGTAGCCCCAAATGCAGAAGTAGTATTAGAATATTTTGTTGTATTAGAATTAGAAGTATTAACACATGGTGAAGTATATTCATAATTCCAAGAAATTGAGGCTGCTTGGGCAGTAGTCTGCACATATTCTAAGTAAACAGCTAAATTACTTCCAGAAGTATAAACGAAGTTTGTGGAATGTGCAAATTCTTTCCACCCTTCTGCACTACCAACAGCAGCTTGCGGATTAGAATCGTAAACCAAAGTTGCAGATCCAATTTCTGTAGACCAAGTCGGAGAAGTTGAACCAAAATCTGTAGCAGTTACATTTTTAAGATAAATCTTAAAAGTTGTATCCGCATTTAAAGCACCGGTTGTTGTAACCCTCTTAAAAAATGTTGAGGTAAATGTTCCACCAGCAACTGCAGACAACTGCGATGCAGGAATAATAAAGGCCGTTCGGTTTTTACTGTTTGCAGTTGCTACGCTATTCATCGGGCCATACGTGTTAGATCCAAGATTAGAGCAACTAGAAACCGTAAACCCTTGCGCCAAATACATTTGGCAGGCAAAAACACCTACCAAAAGCATAAACAAAAAGTTTAATTTTCTCATACTTATTTTAATTTTTAAAACTGGCTTTAAAATTATATTTTTTCAACGAAATTCATTCAATTTATTTCAAATTATCATCCAAAATATAATTAATATAAATTATTATTAAACAATCATTTAATTTAACATAATTATCAAAAAATCGTAACACATTGTTTATTAGTCTATTAATTTATTAGACTTTTAGATTTTGTATTAAAATCATAAATAACTCCACAAAAACGCATTAAAAAAAATCTCCATAAAAACATGTAAACCAATGCATAAAAACAAAAAAAGGGATGAAAAAT
The DNA here is from genome assembly GCF_057180445.1 of Chryseobacterium sp. HNCC26DJ239. Lineage (NCBI taxonomy): Bacteria > Pseudomonadati > Bacteroidota > Flavobacteriia > Flavobacteriales > Weeksellaceae > Chryseobacterium > Chryseobacterium sp. HNCC26DJ239. Next base: position 111,912 of record NZ_JBXUGJ010000007.1, on the reverse strand, counting down.
CATCCCCTTATCATATTTTTTTTCACCATTAATTAAGGTAAAACTCGTATTTATTCATCAACTGAATATTTTGTATTAAATCACTGTTTAAATTTACAGAGTACTTCATAGATTGAACCTCAATATGCTGCATGGTAAAATCGTCGTCGTAATCTCTTATATAAAACTTCAACTTTTGATTTCCTTGATTCCGTTCTAAAACATTTCTAAAAAAGTTCAAATCTTCCGGTCTGAAATCCATCACATCCATCACCAAAGAAATACTTTTTGCAAATCGCTCGAATGCTTCCTGAAGCTCGATCACTTCATTCACATTCACAAATACACGCCCGTCTTTTACCTGAGCAAATTTTATTTTCAAAATCACAAAACGCTGTACTTCCAATTTTTCCTTCAACTTCATATAATCTCTGTCTCCAAGCCTGAAAGAGTACGAACCAGAGTAATCTTCTAAAGTAAGGAAAGCCACTTTTTCGCCACTTCTGAAACCGTCTTTCACGACATATTCTGTAATCAATCCGGCAACAGTGTATTCTTTTCCGCCACCGCCATTTTCTCTTTCTTTTTGCAGTGTTTTCCAGTCTTTTTTCTTTTCTTCAAACAGTTCTTCTTGCTTGTTTGCAAAAGCTATTTCCTTGTAAGCATCGACCTCATCGAGATTTAAAAACAGAAAATTCCCTTTGGGTTCAGCTTTTTTAGTTACTTCTTCAATTATTTCCTCTTCTTCGCCTGCAACAATATCATCAACGACAATTTCCGTTAAATCTGCCACTTCATCAACTGAATCTTTTTCAAGAATCGGAGCTTCATCGGTTACAATTTTTGCTTCCTCGTCTTTTTCTAAAATTGCTTTTTTAGACAAACTTCCCTGCATAAACTGAAACTGATATTTAAATTCATCCAAAGGATGCGCAGAAAGATAGAAGCCAATGGTTTCTTTTTCTTTATTAAGCTTATGCATATTCGGCCATTCCGGACAAGGGGCAAGTTTTGGCTGCTCAATTTGAACTTCCTCTGCAAAATCTGCAAAAAGAGAGTTTTCCATCTCGTTTTTACTTTCCTGGAAGCTTTGTCCGTAGCGAATTAATCGTTCCAAATTTGTTCTTCCCGCCATATCAATATCGAAATACTGACCTCTGTGAAAAGAATCCAATTCATCAAAAGCACCTGCAACCACCAAACTTTCTGCCACTCTTTTATTCATTTGAGAAGGCAAAATCCTTTCAAAGAAATCATAAATATTTCTAAATCTTCCGTTTTCACGTTCTCTCGTAATGGCTTCACTTGGCCCTTCTCCAATTCCTTTAATCGCACCTAAACCAAAGCGAATCTGCCCTTTTTCATTTACCGAAAATTTATATTGAGATTCATTTACATCCGGCCCTAAAACATCAACACCCATACTTTTACAATCTTCCATGAACATGGTAATCGATTCTGTATTGTTGATGTTATTACTCATTACACTCGCCATATATTCAGCAGGATAATTCGCTTTTAAAAACGCAGTTTGATACGCAATAAAAGCATAACAAGTAGAGTGAGATTTGTTGAAGGCATACTCCGCAAAGGCTTTCCAGTCGTTCCAGATTTTTTCTAATCTTTCTTCATCCAGATTATTTTTCCTTCCTCCTTCAATAAATTTTGGGTACATTTTATTCAGAACGTCAATCTGTTTTTTACCCATCGCTTTTCTCAAAGTATCGGCTTCACCTTTGGTGAAATTTGCCAATTTTTGAGACAGCAACATTACCTGCTCCTGATAAACGGTAATTCCGTAAGTTTCCTTTAAATATTCTTCGGTTTCTGGTAAATCGTAGACAATTTCTTCAATCCCGTGTTTTCTGTTGATAAAGTTTGGAATATATTTAATAGGACCCGGTCTATACAATGCGTTCATGGCAATAAGGTCGGCAAAAACTGTTGGTTTAAGCTCTCTCATGTACTTTTGCATTCCGGGACTTTCATATTGGAAAATCCCCACCGTTCTTCCTTCTTTAAATAACTGATAGGTTTTGGTATCATCCAAAGGAATCAAATCTGGGTCGATATCAACTCCGTGTCTTGCTTTTACAATTTTTAAAGCATCTTTAATAATGGTTAAAGTTCTCAGACCCAAAAAGTCCATCTTCAAAAGACCTGCACTTTCCGCCACCGAGTTATCAAACTGAGATACCAAAATATCAGCATCTTTTGCCGCAATCGTTACCGGAACCAGATTACTCACATCTTCCGGTGTAATAATTACTCCACAAGCATGAATCCCTGTATTTCTAATGCAACCTTCCATTTTTTTAGCACTTGCTAAAACCCCATGTCGAGGGTCTTCCGGACTGCTTAGAACCAGCTTCATTTCATCAACAAGTTGCTGTTCTTCTGGTTTTAATTTATCGTATTTAGATAAAGCTTTCGCGATGTTCATCCCCGGTGTTGAAGGAATCAATTTCGCAATATTATTGGTATCCGGAATCGGAACATCTAAAACTCTTCCCGCATCTTTAATTGCCGATTTTCCACCCAAAACCGAGTATGTAATAATCTGTGCAACCTGCGTTTTACCATATTTTTCGACAACCCATTTAATGATTTTATCACGACCTTCATCATCAAAGTCAATATCAATATCGGGCATCGAAACCCTTTCCGGATTCAAGAATCTCTCAAAAAGGAGGTCGTATTTAATTGGGTCTACATTAGTAATCCCAATACAATAGGCAACTGCAGAACCAGCTGCAGAACCACGACCTGGACCAACCCAAACTCCCATTTTTCGGGCTTCATTACAGAAATCCTGAACAATTAAGAAATAACCAGGATAACCCGTATTTGCAATAACTTCAAGCTCGAAATCCAAACGCTCCTTTACATCGGGAGTTATTCCGTCATCGCCATATCTTTTTCTCGCTCCTTCGTAAGTTAGGTGCGTTAAATATGCCATTTCACCACGTTTTCCGCCATCTACATCGTCTTCCGGATGAATAAATTCTTCTGGAATATCAAATTTTGGAAGGAGAACGTCTCTTTTTAAAGTATAAGGTTTAAATTTCGCTGTAAATTCTTCATACGCTTCAAACGCATCGGGATAAGCAAGAAAAGCTTCTTTAATTTCTTCTGCAGTTTTTATATAATATTCGGAAGTTGCTAATCCTCTTCTCTTTCCAAAACCTTTACCAACGGGCGTTGTAAGCTTTTCACCGTCTTTAATACAACTTACAATATCCTGAATATTAGAATCATCTTTATTTGAATAGTAAGTTTCGTTTTGTGCTAAAATTTTAACATTATATTTATCTGCAAAGTGCAGTAAAACGTCATTCAAATGCTCTTCTTCAGGAAGTTTATGGTTTTGAATCTGTACATAAAAATCATCCTGAAAAGTATCTTTCCACCACTTGAAAAGTTCCTCCCCTTTTTGTTCACCCGTATTTAAAATTGCATCGGGAACATCACCGTTGATTCCTGAAGTTAAAGCGATTATTCCTTCTTTATATTCAGCAATCAACTCACGACTTATCCTTGGAACTCCGAAATAAAATCCTTTTAAAAATCCAATACTCGAAAGTTTTGCTAAATTTTTATATCCGTTAAAGTCTTTTGCCAATAAAACCACCTGCGTTCTTCTGTCGGGGTCGTCTTTGGTAAACTGTTTTTGCTCGTATCGGTCTGAAATATAAAACTCGCAGCCCACCACAGGAATTAAAGGTTCGGAAGGCGGTTCAACTTCTGTAAACTCCTCTCCTTTTTCTTCTGCTTCCTGTTTTTTTGCTAAATATTCTTTATGTTTTTTTGCCCTGTCTCCATTTGCACCTTCAACTGCCGAAACAAATTTGAAAGCTCCCATCATATTTCCTAAATCGACCATTCCGACTGCTGGAAAATTATCATCAGTTGCTTTTTTAATTAAATCATTAATTCCCGAAGTCGCCTGCAAAGTTGAAAACACACTGTGATTGTTGAAGTTGAAATATCTTCCTAAATCAATCTCATCAACACTTCCGAAATCCTGTTGTTTTTTCTTATTGTTGAAATCTGCAACCTGCCTTCTGATAACTATTTCAAAAGGTTTTATCGGGTCTGGATATAGCGTTTTAAAATAAGCTAATTGGTCTTCAGAAACTTTTAAAACTTCCGCAGGAATTACGCCAATTCTCATCATTTCGAAGAAAACCTGAGCTGTTGCGTTTACGTCGGCTGCTGCGTTGTGCGCTTCATCAAATTTATGACCGTAAAGCTTTTCGTACAACTCTTCCAATTTTGGAGATTTGTAACGACCGCCTTTTCCACCTCCAAGTTTACAATAATCTGTTCCCAAAACCATTGTATCGGCTCTTGGTTTTTCCTGAAGATTGTCTGTAATATTTTTTCGGTAAAATTCTGCACCAACGATATTGTAATCGAACTCTACATTGTGACCAGAAACTACCCTTACTCTTTCTAAAACCTTAGAGAATTCGTGTAAAACTTCTTCTAGATCACGACCTTCTTCGTTGGCAATTTTCGTCGTAATCCCGTGAATTCTTGCGGCGTTGAAGGGAATATCATATCCTTCAGGTTTAATGATATAATCCTGATTTTCAATTAAAGTTCCGTTATCATCATGCAATTGCCAAGCAATCTGAACCATTCTTGGCCAATTGTCTGAATCTGAAAGTGGTGCGTTGAAATTCTTTGGTAAACCTGTGGTTTCCGTATCAAAAACTAAGTACATTTTAAATTTTTGCCTTTTTTATTTTGAAAAAAGAGAATGTAAAGTTATGGTAATTTTTTGTGTTTTGAAATTTGTTTAGTCTAAAAAAATAATGAATATACGTTAACATTTTCGTAAGCTCAAAATTTGTTAAAACCATCAAAAATTCCTATAACAATTTAAAAATCAATTAAATAATCATAAACACTAACAATTGTTCGGATTTCTAATTTTATGTATATTTGCTCGCTATGGAAAATACACTTCACGAAAAAGTTTCTCAAGATATATTATTAAAAGCTTACAACCACATGATGCTTGCCAAAGCAATGGCAGATATTTACGAAGAAAACAGAAATGTTTGTAAATATGTACACAGTACATCTAGAGGTCACGAAGCGATTCAATTGGCAACCGCCTATCAACTACAAAAAGAAGACTGGGTTTCTCCTTATTACAGAGACGAAAGTATTCTTTTAGGAATCGGTTTTGAGCCTTATCAATTGATGCTACAGCTTTTAGCAAAAGCAGAAGATCCTTTTTCTGGAGGTAGGTCTTACTATTCTCACCCTTCAAGCAGAGACGAAAATAAACCTAAAATAATTCATCAAAGTTCTGCAACAGGAATGCAGACAATTCCTACAACAGGAGTTGCACAGGGAATTAAATATATTCAGGATTTCAACTTACAGCAATTCGAAAACAACCCAGTTGTCGTTTGTAGCTTAGGAGACAATTCTGTAACAGAAGGTGAAGTAAGCGAAGCTTTTCAGTTTGCAGCTTTACACCAGCTTCCTATTATTTTCTTGGTTCAAGACAACGAATGGGGTATTTCTGTAACAAAAGACGAAGCAAGAACTTGTGACGCTTACGATTTTGTAGCAGGTTTTGAAGGTTTAGGCAGAATGAGAGTAGACGGAACTGACTTTGTAGAAAGTTTCGAAGTGATGAAAAAAGCCGTTGATTTTGTAAGAACAGAAAGAAAACCTTTGGTTGTTTGTGCTAAAACCGTTCTTATCGGTCATCATACTTCTGGGGTAAGAAGAGAATTTTACAGAGACGAGGAAGATTTAACAAAACACAGAGCAAAAGACCCAGGAAATATCCTAAGAAATCAATTGCTTGAAGCGGGTGTTGATGAAGAACTTCTAAAACAAATCACCAAAAAAGCACGTTTGGAAGCTGAAGAAGCTTTCGACAGAGCACAAAAAGCCGAAGACCCAAAACCGGAAACGGTAATGAACCATGTTTTTGCACCTACTCCAATTACTGAAGAAGTAGGAACGCGCGAACCTGAAGGTGGAGAAAAAATAGTGATGGTAGATGCGGCAATTCATGCGATTCAAGAGTTGATGTGGAAACATCCAGAAGCATTATTGTACGGACAAGATGTTGGTGAAAGAATTGGTGGTGTTTTCCGTGAAACGGTTACTTTAGGAAAGAAATTTGGAAGCAAAAGAGTTTTCAATACAGCCATTCAAGAAGCATATATCATTGGTTCGACTGCCGGAATGAGTGCAGTTGGCTTAAAACCTATTGTTGAAGTTCAGTTTGCCGATTATATTTATCCGGGAATCAACCAATTGATTACTGAAATTTCAAAATCGAGTTATTTAAGTCAAGGAAAATATCCTGTAAGTAACATTATCCGTGTTCCAATCGGCGCTTACGGCGGTGGCGGACCTTATCACAGTGGAAGTGTTGAAAGTATTTTAGCTAATATTAAAGGAATAAAAATCGCTTATCCAAGCAACGCTGCAGATTTCAAAGGTTTATTGAAAGCAGCTTATTACGACCCGAATCCTGTGGTAATGTTGGAGCACAAAGGTTTATACTGGAGTAAAGTTCCAGGAACGGAAGACGCAAAAACTATTGAGCCTGCTGAAGATTATATTTTACCTTTCGGAAAAGGAAAAGTAATTATCGAAGCAGACAAAAACGAAACCGAAAAAGGAAGAACTTTATTGGTTGTAACCTACGGAATGGGCGTTTATTGGGCGAAAGAAGCTGCGAAAAACTTCAACGGAAGAATTGAAGTTATCGACTTAAGAACTATTATTCCTTTGGACGAAGAATTGGTTTTCGAAAGAGTAAAAGCACACGGAAAATGTATCGTTTTAACAGAAGAACAATTGAATAATTCTTTTGCTGAAGCTTTTGCACACAGAATCTCTAAAAACTGTTTCAAATATTTGGATGCACCGGTTGAAACGATGGGTTCTCTAAATACACCTGCAGTTCCTATCAATTTAGTTTTGGAAAAAGAAATGCTTCCAAACGCAGAAAAATTAACTGCCAAAATCGAAGAATTGCTGAAATATTAATTCAACTCAGAAAAAAATATCAACCTCTAAAATTTTTTAGAGGTTTTTTTGTGGCAATTTCTTACTTTTAATCAACTTTTTTAAAAAAACAGGAATGATTACTACAAAATATTTAAGCTACAGATATATAATGAACTTAGCCGGTTTCCATATTATATGGCTTACTGCGTGGTGTACATTTGTTTCGGCTGTTTTTTATTTTTTAGAGTGGCATTGGATGACGATTCCTTGGGTACCTGTTGCGTTAATTGGTACTGCAGTGGCATTTTTTGTTGGTTTTAAAAACAATCAAGCATACGACCGACTTTGGGAAGCCCGAAAAATATGGGGAGCCATCGTAAATGTAAGCCGTTCTTTCACCTCCATGTTGTATGGTTTTGATACTGAAAATGCCGATGCCGGAATTACAAAAATTCAGAAAAGAAAACTTGTTTATCGACATATTGCATGGCTTTATACGCTTAGAGAACAGCTTCTGGAGCCAACAGAATGGGAGCACCTAAAACTTAAAGGTCATTTTGGTTCTATCAACGAAAAACGAAATAGATTAATAAAAGCAGGTTTCTCAGATTACAGCAGAACACATCTTTTTCAGAAAAAATATCTTTCAGACGAAGAATTTGAAGCATTGGATATATACAAAAACTTTGCAACATTCCTGAATTCTCAACAGGCAAAGGATTTGAACGCATTAAAAAACAGCGGCGCTATTACAGATTTTAATCACATGCAATTACAAAGCTGTTTAAATGATTTATTCGATTGCCAAGGACAAAGTGAACGAATTAAAAAATTTCCTTCGCCAAGACAGTTTGCCAATTCTGGGTTTATTTTTATCGTAATATTTATTATTCTTTTGCCACTTGGTTTGGTGAGCGAATTTAGTACATTAGGAGCATGGGGAATTTGGTCCTGCATTCCGTTTTGCGTTGTTGTAGGCTGGATATATATTGTGATGGAGTTGGTTGGAGATTATTCCGAAAATCCTTTTTCTGGATTAATGTTCGACATTCCTATGCTTTCAATTTGCAGAACCATAGAAATTGACCTTCTGCAAATAGTGGGCGAAAAAGATTTACCAGAATCTATCACTGCTAAAAATGGTGTCATTATCTAAATTCATAATTGGTTTAAAATAAAATAATTCATTAAGATTTGTTAACTTTTTAAACTTTAAAGAAAAAAAATTAATGATATCAATCAAGCTTATTGCTTACAATTAGATTTACCTTTTTATTTAATCATTTTTAAACCTTCATAATCCTGAAGGGCTTAATTTACTTATTAACAATCTAAAACCTCAAGAAATTTACAGGACAATTTCCGTAGTATTTTTTACCTCAGAAATTGTGAAAGCACTGTGCGTACTTGCAATATGTTGCAAAGTAGTTAATTTTGAGAGCATAAAATTTCTGTAATCTTCCATATCACGAACGCAGATTTTAAGGATATAATCGTAATCGCCACTTACGTGAAAGCACTCTGTAACTTCGTGAAGATTCAACACCTCTTTTTCGAACTGAATCACAAACTCCTTTTTGTGTTGTGTAAGTTTAACATGGCATAAAACAACAAACTTTTTGTCGACTTTCTTTTTATCGACAATCGCCACATATTTTGAAATAACTCCAGAATTTTCGAGCTTTTTGATACGCTCATAAACTGCCGTAACCGACAAACCTAGCTTGTAAGCAAGTTCTTTGGTGGTTTGTTTGCAATCTTCCTGAAGATATTTCAGTATTTTCTTATCAGAATCATCAAAAGTCATAGATAAATTTTTGTTAAAGATTTAAAAAGCTCAAATATAACAAACATATTTTCTATTAAAATAAATTATGCCAGATTTATAATCTAAAATTTAAATTAATTCTTGTAAAAACAGCGGAACATTTTCATATTTATAAAAAATAAAAATCGATATGCAAGACTTTAAAGCAGCCAACGAAATTCAGGATTTGCAATACTTTGGCGAATTTGGCGGGGTAAACCCATCAATTTCTGATAGCTCTACCTATACTTTCCTTTCTGCTAAAACGATGTTCGACACATTTGAAGGAAATGCAGACGGTTGCTATTTATATTCCAGACATTCTTCTCCAATGAATTTATATCTTGGTGAAGCATTAGCAAAAATGGAAAATACAGAATCTGCAAACGTTACTGCTTCCGGAATGGGCGCCATTACTTCGGTTTTAATGCAACTGTGCAAAGCAGGAGATCATATTATTTCGAGCAGAACAATCTATGGTGGAACGTATGCTTTTCTAAAAAACTTTCTTCCTCCTTTCAATATTACAACCACTTTTGTAGACATTAACAACTTTGAGTCTATAGAAAACTCTATCCACGAAAACACAAAAATTATATATTGCGAAACCGTAAGCAACCCACTTCTTGAAGTTGCAGACTTAAGAAAATTAGCAGAAATATGTAAAAAACACAATCTAAAACTGGTTGTAGACAACACATTTTCGCCGCTTACGATTTCGCCTACACTTTTAGGTGCAGATGTTGTAATCCACAGTTTAACAAAATTCATTAACGGTAGTAGCGACACAGTTGGAGGTGTTTATTGCGGAACGAAGGAATTCATTAATGCAACAAAAAATGTAAACGACGGCGCTTGTATGCTTCTCGGGCCAACAATGGACAGTTTCCGTTCGGCAAGTATTCTTAAAAATCTAAGAACGCTTCATATTAGAATGAAACAACACAGCCACAACGCTTTATTCCTAGCTGAAAGATTTGAAAAAGACGGTTTAAAAGTTTCGTATCCAGGATTGCCTTCTCATAAAAACCATGAACTTATGAAAAGTATGATGCATAATGAATACGGATTTGGTGGATTATTAACAATCGACGCAGGAACAACCGAAAAAGCCAACGAATTGATGGAAATGATGCAAAGAGAAAACTTAGGATACTTAGCCGTAAGTTTAGGATTTTATAAAACTTTATTCTCGTGCTCCGGAAGCTCCACATCATCAGAAATTCCTGAGGAAGAACGTGAAGCAATGGGAATTTCAGACGGCTTGATAAGATTCTCCATCGGTCTTGATAACGACATTGAAAGAACTTACGAAAAAATGAAAGAATGCATGATAAAAACAGGCGTTCTACAGGAAGAAACCATATCATCCATATTCTAAATATATTTTTATAAAAGCTGTTGAAATTCAACAGCTTTTATTATTTTTTTTTAAAGCAAAATCAAACTTTGTGAAAATGTTTCGGGAACGCATCTTCTGGTTTTTTCTTGAAAATATTCAGCAAAATCCACGATTGTAAAAAACCATATCCATACGAAAACATCTGAATATAAGTAGAAACAACCGCCATTGCAGCAATCGAAATATTTTTAGTCACAATCATAGCATGTACAAAAACCATAAACGTGTACAAACCATACATCGAAAGAATAAAACCTTGTCTAAGGATAAAATATTCTAAAAATCCTAAAATATATCCCAACAAAAACAAACTAGGAAACGCAAAAGAAATCTTTACATAATTAGGATGTCTTTGGTTCAGAATAGGTCTTGCGCAACCGAATTGATAGACTTGTTTTGAAAATTTACCAAAATCTACTCTTCTTTTATGATACACTGCAATGGTATCGAAGAACGCCGTAGTAAAGCCATTTTCCCAAAGCGTCATCGACAAATCTGGGTCTTCGCCGATTCTCATTTCAGAGAAACCGCCCACTTTTTCAAATACTTCTTTTTTCACGCCCATATTAAAACTTCTGGGCTGAAATTTAGAAACCGCCTTTTTATTCCCACGAATTCCGCCCGTTGTAAAAACAGAAGTCATGGAATAAGAAATCGCTTTTTGCATTAAATTGAACCCTTTATGCGCTTTATCTGCACCACCAAAAGCATCACACGGAATTTCCACAATGCTTCTTTTGATGTTTTCAATATAATCTTTCTCTACAATTACGTCGCTATCCACAAAAACCAACCAATCGTTTGCGGCTCTTTTTGCACCGTAATTTCTCGACAAACCAGGTCCGGAATTATCTTTTCTGAAATATTTAATCGTTAAAATATCTTCAAATTGATGAATGGTAGGTTTTAAATCGACAAAAGAACCATCATCTACAATAATGATTTCAAAATCCTTATCAGATTGTGCATTGAGAGAGTTGAGCAACTCGAAAAGCTCGTCTTTTCGGTTAAAAATAGCGACAACAATAGAAATAGTAGGTTTCAAATTGAAAATTTTTCAAAATTACTTATTTGAAAAGGAATCTCAATGTATTTTAAAATAATTTATGATTTAAAACTACATCATAAACTTGAAATAAATCATCAAAACAACTGAAATAGCAAGCAAAAGGAAAGAAATTGTAAACAAAAGAAATTTCCAAACACTTTTAAAATAGAAAAGATTGAGGTGATACAATGAAAAAAACACCATGAAAGAAAACGCAAAACCCGCAAGCGCACAAAGAAGAATTGTTTGTACTAAATTTTCTTTTGGTAAAGGATTTTTAAAAACAAAAAAATAAAGAATGGAAGCCATCAAAAGAAAGCTTCCACTCCATAATTCTATTTTATATCTTGATTTTTTATGAGGTTTTTTATCATGATTCAATGTTGAAGAAGAGCTTAAAGAACTACCAAAATTCAACAAATCTCCAATTATATTCAAACCATCAAGAAAATCAAAAGGCATATTTATTTTTCTTCCAGTTTATGAACTTTTTTCGTTCCTTCATACATTTCGTACTGTAAAAATCGGGTTTCCAATTTACCGTTGAAAAGCTTGATTTTCCTTGAAGGACGAAGCCCAATTTTCTTTACCGCTTCCAAATCTGAGGAAATCAGCCAAGCCAAAGTGTTTGGATAATTGGTTTTGAAAGTATCTCCTATTTTTTTGTAGAAATCGTCATCATTAATAGAAATTCTCTCGTCATAAGGTGGGTTGAACACCATCAACAAAGGGAATAGCTCTTTTTTAGAATCGAAAAAGTTTTGTTTTCTTACCTCAATTACATCTTCCAATTCGGCAGATTCAATATTGGTTCTTGCCGCATTCAACATTCTTGCATCGATGTCGTAGCCTACAATTTTCCCTGTGAATTCTTTCACACGATTAATTCTGAATTCTTTTATTTTTCTGAATAATTCAGCATCATAATTATTCCAATTCTGGAATGCAAAACCTCTTCTGAAAATCTGCGCCGGCAAATCCAAAGCAATCATCGCAGCTTCAATTAAAAGCGTCCCAGAACCACACATTGGGTCTAGGAAGTTTCCTTTTCCGTCCCAACCTGCCAATTGCAACATTCCGCTTGCCAAAACTTCGTTAATCGGAGCTTGACCCTGCTCTCTTCTATACCCCCTTTTAAACAAAGGGTCGCCCGAAGAATCCAACGAAATTGTCACCAATTCTCTATCGATATGAAGATGAAATTTAATCTCTGGATTTCTTGTTTCAATGTTCGGTCTTCTTTTAAATTTATCTTGAAAATAATCTACAATCGCGTCTTTCATTTTTAAAGTCACAAATTGCGAATGCTTGAAAGTCTCAGAATTCACCGTAGAATCGATGGCAAAAGTCTGGTCTACATCCATAAAATCTTCCCAAGGAAATTGTGAAAGTTTATTATAAAACTGATGCTGATTAAAAGCTTTAAACTCATAAACAGGCACCAAAATCTTTAATGCAGTACGTGCAGAATAGTTAATTTTGTACAGAAAACCAAGGTCTCCTTCACAGTTTACAGCCCTGTTTTTTAATTCTACATTACGGCCTCCTAGTTTTTTAATTTCTTCAAAAAGAATCTGCTCTAGTCCGAAAAAAGTTTTAATCTGTATCTTAATGTTTTCTGTATCCATTTTGCAAAAATAACGATTTTAGTTGTTGGTTGTCAGAATATAGTTCATGGAATCTTTGCATCTAATAAAAACCATCAACAAACAAACATTAAACATCAACCAAAAAAGACTATTTTTGCAGCATGGAATGGTTCGAGTCTTGGTTTGACACCCCTTATTATCATATTCTCTACAGCAACAGAGATTATACAGAAGCTGAAAATTTTATTACTCAGCTTACTGCAGAATTACAACTTCCGAAATCTTCGGAAATTATCGATTTGGCTTGCGGAAAAGGCAGACATTCGGTTTTTCTGAATAAATTAGGATATAAAGTTCTCGGTCTTGACCTTTCAAGACAAAGTATTGAGCACAACAAACAATTTGAAAACGAAAATCTTCAATTTAAAGTTCATGATATGCGCGACAAAGTACAACATGAGCCTGTAGATGCGGTTTTCAACCTGTTTACGAGTTTTGGATATTTTGATTCTGAAGATGATGACCGAAAGGTTTTCGAATCTGTTTCAGACATTTTAAAACCGGGTGGCTATTTTGTTTTAGACTATCTTAATGAAAATTATGTAAGAAAAATGATTGTTTCCGACTCTAAAATCGAGCGCGAAAATATTGAATTTTCTATCTCTAAAAAAATTGAAAATCAACACGTTGTAAAAGACATTAAATTTACAGCAGACGGAAGAGATTTCAACTTTTTTGAAAAAGTAAAACTTCACACACCCGAATCTATTCAAAAATATGCTGAAGATAACGGTTTCGAAAGAATTAAAATCTGGGGAGATTATCAACTGAATGATTTCAACAGAGAAGATTCTACGAGATGCATCAATTTATTCAGAAAGAAATAATTTTTGTAGCAAATCTTTTTTTATAAAAAGAAAAAGCTCCGTAGGAGCGACACCTTTGTAAAATATTATAGTACTTGGTTGAATAATGATTTCAAACATTATTTTTTTGATTTTGACATTGTTTTCCATTTATTCCGCAATTAAGTTTGGGTGGACGAATAGCCATACTCCTCCCCCACAGTTTATCATTTCGTTGTTATTATTTTTTTTAGGTTTACTTTTTATTTTGTTTAAAAAAAGACTATTTGCAAAAACTATTGATTTTGGAATTCATTTAATTTTGATTGCCGTAAATTTGCTGATTGTTCTATTTTGTTTATTTCCGATATTAAAATAATGATAGTTTTCTTACTTATATTAAGTGTTCTTGTTGGGGTTTTCCTTGGAAAGTTTTTTGGGCAGAAAGAAAAATTTGCAAAGAATTTACTGATTCTAAGCGCAGGTTTTTTAATTACCATTTGCCTGAATGAAGTTTTCCCTGAAGTGTACCATTATCACAATGAAGAAGGTATAAATCTTGGGATTTTCGTGATTGGAGGAGTTCTTCTTCAAATGATTTTGGAAGCTTTAACCAAAGGTTTTGAACATGGCCATTTCCATCATCACAACGAAAACAATATTCTTCCGATGGCGCTTATGGTGGGACTTTTCATCCATGCGTTTATCGAGGGAATTCCTTTAGCGAATGAGAAAGATGCATTTTCGCCGTATCTTTTAGGAATTGTATTTCACAATCTTCCGATTTCGTTTATTTTGGGAGCGTTTTTATTCAACAGAAAAGGTACAAAAACATCTTATCCATCGATGCTCATCGTAGCTTTATTTGCTTTGGCATCACCTTTTGGAATGTTTTTAGGAAATTATTTCAACCCAAATTGGCAACCGTATTTCTTAGCCATTGTTGGCGGAATTTTCCTTCACATTTCTTCGGTAATTATTTTTGAAAGCAACAAAAACCACAATATTAATTGGACTAAGATTGGACTTGTAATCGTGGGGGTTTCATTAGCTTTGTTAATGCACGTTTTCCATTCTCACGAACATCTACATTAAATACATTTCCATAGAAAATAAAAAAAAGCTCCGCAATTATTTTGCGGAGCTTTTGTATGTAAAATGATTGTCTGTTCTTTAGAACTTCCAACCAAATGTAATATAGAAATTATTGATTACGTTTTTCACATCAGAAACCACGTAAGAAGAGCTACTAATTAAGCTTGTTGGCGAATAATAGCCAGCTTCCCAATTTGTCGACGAATCAACTTCTCCATACAAGAAAGGATTGCTGTATTTTGAGCTAATATTTTGGTAAGAAGCATCAATATAGAACGATTTGAAATCATATCCCAAACCGAAAGACAAAGCATTTCTATTACTTAACATCATATTGTTATAAGATTGATCTGCAACGTCTCCGTTATTAGCAAATCTACTTACTGTAAGCGCATCAAAAGGACTTGCCGAATAAGCATAACCTCCTCTTATTCTAAATTGTTTTACACGATACTCACTTCCAACTCTAACTTCCGATAAGTTTTTAGCATTGTCATCAAAGAAATTGTTAAGCTCTGCTTCTGCACCTCCGTAAACTTTATATGAAGGCTTCGTTAATCCAATAGTATAGTCTACATTTAAAGAGAAATTTTTACTTGCCACGAAAGCAGCACTCACTGTTGCTTTCATAGGGGATGTAAGCTTTCTGTTTTCAACAGCATAATCATCTCCGTATTGAGGATCATTGTAGAAGTTATAACTTCTATCGATGTCCCAAAAAGTTGGAGTTTCTATAGCTGCCCCTAATCTGAAATAAGGATTCAGTTTTCCGATAACCCCAAATGAAGCAGAAAAACCTGTTGATCTTTCATAGAATGGAGTATTTTGTTTGTTGAAATAATCTATGCTTCCATTTTGTAAAGATTGAAATGCTGCAGTATCAGATTGATCCATTGATACATTAGAGAAGTTCAAACCCATCCCTAAATAAAGGTTGTGGTTGTAATTTGCTCCTATCCCAAAACTTGTTTTAGACTGATACCCATATCTATCGTAAGCATGTCTTGCTAAATACGAACTGTTATTGGCATCAAAATCATAAATTAAATTACTATTTCCAGGCGTTTCAATATAATTATCCAAAGCTCTGTTTGAGTAATTAACACCTACATTTACGAACTTCCAAGCACTTTCCGTCATTAATTGAAAAGTCATCACACCTCCAACATTTCCAAGATCTCCGTTGTTTATTTTATATCCAACAGAAGAACCTGCATAACTGGATGTGTTCTTATTAGAGGTAATAGAAAGCGTCGCAGCAATTTCTCCAGAAATAGCAACTCCTAAACCTGCAGGGTTGGTTAAAAGAGCATTGGCATCTCCTCCTAAAGCTCCATTTGCACCTGCCATTGCATTGAATTTTGCCGAACCTCCCATTTGGGTGTTAGAGTACACATCAACTGTGTTCCTGATAAGTGATACATCCTGTGCCTGAGCAAAAAAAACTGCAGACACAGACATGATGATTAAAGATTTTTTTAACATTACTATTTAGAATATGTTGAATTTATTACTATCTACCTCCACGGAAGCCACCACCGCCACCGCCACTGCGGAAGCCGCCACCACCTACAGAACCGCCGCCGCCTCTAAAGCCGCCACCGCCTGAACTAGGAGAATTCCAACCTCCATTTGATCTTGGTGTAGTATCATTTCTAAAGCCCCCATTATTATTAGGATTATATCTTGGCTGAGATTGACTGTTATAATCAGGTCTTGTACCCGTATTATTTCTGAAGCCACCCTGTTGTGGTCTATTATAGCCAGATTGCGGTCTAGTCCCTGTTGTATTTGGATTTCTAAATCCTGTATTTCCTTGATTTCTAAATCCTCCTGTATTGTTAGAGTTTCTAAACCCTGAATTGTTTGAAACTCTATTACCGTTTGCTCCAGAATTTCTAAAGCCATAACCAGGTAATGTATTTCTACTTACAATATTAGAGTTTCTGTTTGTAAAGCCATATCCATTAGCACGACTTCTTCTATACATTGGGCTATAGTAACCTCCTCCATAGTATCCGCCACCATAGTAACCAGCACCCCATCCCCAATAAGGATTTCCGTAATACGGGCTATACCATCCCCAGTAAGGATAGCCCCAACCCCAGCCGTTGTTCCAGCCCCAATATGAGCCACCCCAGCCCCAGCCGAATGACATACCCATACCCCAGCCGTAACCGCCGTAGCCACCATACCATCCCATTCCCCAAGGACCACCCCAACCCCAATAGTTGTTGTAGTTGTAATAGTTGGTTTCACTTCCTGCATAAATTCCCCAGTCAGAATCTGTACCAGTTTGATCATAGCTAGAATTCCAAGAATTGTAAAGGTTATTTTGTTCTTGGTTTGTTGCCTCTGCATTTTGAATTGTTGTATTCTCATCTGCGTAGTAATCATAAGACTCACCAACTTTATTTCCTCCTTCATTTACAATTACCCCTTCTGGTAATGTATCTTTATTAGGATCATAATAAACCCCATCCGTCTCACTGTAACCTCCCATCTGTGCACCACAAGAAACAAGAAGCAACCCACTTGAAATTGCTAAAATCCCTTTCGATTTAAGCATCCCCAGTAAATTTTTATGTATATTTTTTTTCATGATAACGTAAAAATTTTTTATTTAAATTATATTTGCATTTTGTACTAAAAATTTCCAAACAAGTTGGTTACAAAAATCTATCAAAAATAGATTTTTATTTTTAGATTAAAAAATTTTAGAAAAGTTAAAAAAATTAAAAAAATATTAATGGCAAAATTAACTTCAAGAAGCGAAGATTACAGCAAGTGGTATAATGAGCTAGTGGTGAAAGCAGATTTAGCTGAAGCATCAGGAGTGAGAGGGATGATGGTGATTAAACCTTACGGGTATGCTATCTGGGAAAAAATGCGTGACGAAATGGATAAAAAATTCAAAGAAACTGGTCACGTAAATGCATACTTTCCGCTTTTTGTACCCAAAAGCTTATTTGAAGCTGAAGAAAAAAACGCTGAAGGTTTTGCTAAAGAATGTGCTGTAGTAACTCATTACAGACTTAAAAACGATCCTGATAATCCAGGAAAACTTATCGTAGATCCCGAAGCTAAACTAGAAGAAGAACTTATTGTACGTCCTACTTCCGAAGCAATTATATGGAATACTTATAAAGGATGGATTCAATCTTATAGAGATTTACCTTTATTAATTAATCAATGGGCAAACGTTGTTCGTTGGGAAATGAGAACTCGTCTTTTCCTGAGAACGGCAGAATTCCTTTGGCAAGAAGGTCACACTGCACATGCTACAAAAGATGAAGCCATTGAAGAAGCAGAAAAAATGAATAAAGTATATGCAGATTTTGCCGAAAACTTTATGGCAATCCCTGTTGTACAAGGTCTTAAAACGCCTTCAGAAAGATTTGCTGGCGCAGATGAAACGTATTGCATTGAAGCTTTAATGCAAGACGGAAAAGCGCTTCAAGCAGGAACTTCTCACTTCTTAGGACAAAATTTTGCTAAAGCTTTCGACGTAAAATTCACCAACAAAGAAGGAAAAATTGAACACGCTTGGGCAACTTCTTGGGGAACATCAACTCGTTTGATGGGTGCTTTAATTATGACGCATTCCGACGATTTTGGTTTAGTTTTACCTCCAACCTTGGCGCCAATTCAGGTAGTAATTGTTCCTATCTTCAAAGGAGAAGAGCAATTAGAACAAATAAGCGAAGTAGCTTTAGATATTAAGGCGAAGCTTCAAGCAAAAGGAATTTCTGTGAAATTCGACAACGATACACAAAACAAACCAGGTTGGAAATTTGCTGAGTACGAACTGAAAGGTGTTCCGTTGAGAATTGCGATGGGGCCAAGAGATCTTGAAAATAAATCGGTAGAAATTGCAAGAAGAGACAATCTTACTAAGGAAACAGTTTCAATTGAAGGTTTAGACAACTACGTAGAAGATCTGTTGAAAACCATTCAAAAAGATATTTTCGAAAAAGCTTTAAACTACAGAAAAGAACATATTACAAAAGTGGATTCTTATGAAGAGTTTAAAAAAGTTTTAGAAGAAAAAGGAGGTTTCATCTATGCACATTGGGACGGAACTGCAGAAGAAGAAGAGCAAATAAAAGATGAAACTAAAGCAACAATTAGATGTATTCCTTTAGATGATGATATTGAAGAAGGAGTTTCTTTAATCTCAGGAAAACCTTCAGCAAGAAGAGTGTTGTTTGCTAAAGCATACTAAAATTCAATTTATATACAATATAAAAGGTCGCAATTAGCGGCCTTTTTTCGTTTTATCATAACATCAAATTAATTTAACATAATTTATATTTAATACATGAAAAACAGCATTAATCATGAAAAAAATTAATCAAAAATAAAGTTTTTTATTTTTTTTAATAATTGGACAGATTTTTGTTAACTTTAAAAAACATTAATTTTAAACACAACTATTATGTCATCAAAACTTATTGAACTCATTAAAAGTCAGCTCAGTCCGGCTTTAATTCAGCAAACGGCTTTACAACTTGGGGAAAGCGAATCCGGAATTTCTAAAGCCATTGGAGGCTTACTTCCTGCTGTTCTTGGCGGCTTAGCAGATAATTCTGGCAATTCTTCCATCATCGATTCAATTCTTAAAAGTGGAAGTACCGAAACACTATCAAACCTCAATGAAAGCACTACTGAAAACAGCTGGATTTCAAATCTCGTACAGTCTATTTTTGGCAACCAGCTCTCTCCTCTTATCAATTCCATCGCGTCGTTTGCAGGAATTAGCACCAATTCTACCAGTAGCCTTTTAAATCTAGTTACTGGAGCTACCACTGGTTCTGTCGCAAAATTTGCACAAGAAAATAATCTAGACAACACACAAGTTTCAAATCTGTTAAGCGAACAGAAAACTTGGCTTTCAGGGTTATTACCTGCAGGATTATCTCTTTCAGCCTTAAACTTAGGAAACTGGGCAAAAGGTTATGGTTTTGAAGGCAACGAAAATCCCGCAACTAGAGCCACAGAAACAACCCCACATGCCGAAGTTACAAGAAGTATCGCAGATGAAGGCACTTTCCCAAACAGAAACGACAACGAAGGTGGCTCTATCTGGAAATGGCTTTTACCTCTAATTTTATTACTTTGTGTAGGATATTTTGTCTGGAAACAATGCGAGAAAAAAGAAACCACCACCACTACAACTGCTAAAGATTCTACCACTGTAGTTTCTGATACAATGAATGCCAACTCCAGTGATTCCAATATGAGTACATCAACAACGAAAACTGATGAGAGTATCGATTTGAACGGAATCACCTTAATGGGATACAAAGACGGAATGGAAGACAAAATGATTGCTTTCCTAAAATCTGATGGATACAAAAATGCAGCTGATGACGCTGCATTAAAAGAAGTTTGGTATGATTTCGACCATGTAAACTTCAAAATGGGTAGTTCTACAGAATTGGAAGCTGGATCTGAAGGTCAGCTTGAAAACTTAGCTAAAATTTTAAAAGCTTTCCCTGATGCAAAAATAAAAATTGGAGGCTACACCGATAAAACTGGAAACGAAGCAAGCAACGTAAAACTTTCCACAGCAAGAGCTAATTTCATCAAAGATTGGTTAACAAAAAATGGTGTTGGCGCACAAGTTTTAGGAGCAGAAGGATACGGAAGTTCATTTGCGAAAGTAGACGCTTCAGCTTCTGATGAAGAAAGAGCTTCAGACAGAAAAATGTCTGTAAGATTCGCTAAATAAGTTCTTTAGAACTATTAAAAATTAAATCCCGGAAATATTTTCTGGGATTTTTCATGTCTAAATATTTCTCAGTTTATATAGATTTAAGTACATTTGTTAGTCATTTCTAACATTTATGAATTTGAATTTAAAAAACGCTTGGCGAAAAGATAAAACGCTCCACTCTTTACCTGAAGTATATTCTTCGGTAAAAATCCCTAAAAACGGCAGTTTTTGGAGAAAATACCTTGCTTTTGCAGGACCCGGTTTAATGGTTGCAGTTGGTTACATGGATCCTGGAAACTGGGCAACAGATATTGCGGGAGGTTCGCAATTTGGCTACACATTGCTCTCTGTTATTTTAATCTCGAATATTTTTGCGATGGTTTTGCAACATCTTTCTGTGAAATTAGGAGTAGTTGCAGAACGAGATCTTGCACAAGCTTGTAGAGATCATTTCAAACCCACAACCAATTTTATACTTTGGGTTTTTTGTGAAATTGCCATTGCGGCATGCGATCTCGCAGAAGTTATCGGTTCGGCAATTGCTCTCAATCTCCTTTTTGGAATTCCTTTAACCTGGGGAATTGTGATTACAACAATTGATGTTTTAATTATTCTACTGCTTCAAGCAAGAGGTTTTCGCTGGATAGAAAGTATCGTTGGAGGTTTAATTTTTATCATTTTAGGATGTTTTATTTATGAATTAATCATTTCAAAACCTGCATTAAATGAAGTTTTTGGAGGATTAATACCTAAAAAAGAAATTATTTCAAATCCTGCAATGCTCTACATTGCCATTGGGATTTTAGGCGCAACTGTAATGCCCCATAATCTATATTTGCACAGCAGCATCGTACAAACAAGAGATTACGACCGAACTCGTGAAGGTAAAAAAGAAGCCATAAAATTTGCGACTTTAGATTCTTCGGTATCTTTAATTTTAGCGTTTTTCATTAATGCAGCCATTTTAATTTTAGCCGCTGCAACCTTTCACACTAGCGGAAATACGCACATTGCAGACATTCATGACGCCTACAAAATGCTAACCCCAATTTTAGGAGCTTCTATGGCAAGTATTGCATTTGCGATTGCACTTTTAGCTTCTGGACAAAACTCTACTTTAACAGGAACTTTAGCCGGACAAATTGTAATGGAAGGCTTCCTGAATATTCGATTAAAACCTTGGTTACGAAGATTAATTACTCGATTAATTGCTGTAATTCCCGCTTTAATTGTAGCCATTTTATACGGCGAAAAAGGCACAACCGATTTACTCGTTTTAAGCCAGGTGATTCTTTCCATGCAATTAAGTTTTGCTGTTGTCCCTTTGGTAATGTTCACCAATGACAAAGCAAAAATGGGCGAATTTGCCAACAAAACTTTTCTAAAAACCTGTGTTTGGATTATTGCAATTATTATTATCGTTCTTAATATTTATCTTTTGTATCAAACGTTTACAGACTAATTGATAATTGATAATTGATAATTGATAATTGATAATTGATAATTGATAATTGATAATTGAAGTTAAGACGTTTCACATATTCTAATTAAAACCTGCCTTATTGTCAGTATTTTTTCTTTGGCAAAATCTTTGTGAAAGTACCACTAAAAGTTATTAGAAATATGGAAAATCAGGATATCAACGAAGAAAACATCAATCAGCAGGAAGAAACAACAGTTCAAAACGAAACGGCTACTGCAGAAAATGTGACAGTAGAGCCGACTGCAGAAGAACTTTTGGCACAGGAAAAGGATCGTTATATTCGTCTTTATGCTGAATTTGAAAATTATAAAAAAAGAACTTCTAAAGAAAAAATGGAGTTCTTCCAATACGCAAATCAAGAAATGATGGTTTCTATGCTTGGTGTTTTGGATGATTTTGAAAGAGCATTGAAAGAAATTGCTAAAAACGGAAACGAAGCAGACCTTCAAGGGGTAGAATTAATCTACAATAAATTCAAAAACAAATTGGTTGAAAAAGGTTTGAAAACGATGGAAGTAAGAGCTGGAGACAGTTTCAACGTAGATTTCCACGAAGCAATTACCCAAATCCCTGCTCCAACGGAAGATTTGAAAGGTAAAATCGTAGACGTAATCGAAACAGGATATACTTTGAGCGACAAGGTAATCAGATTCGCAAAAGTAGTAACAGGTAACTAAATTTAAATGAATGATAAATGATGAGTGATAATTGATAACTACCTCATTTTTAAATATCTTTTATCATTTATCAATAATCAATTATAAAAAGAAATGTCAAAAAGAGATTATTACGAGGTTCTTGAGATTAGTAAATCTGCATCTGCCGACGAAATAAAAAAAGCATACCGCAAAATGGCTATCAAATTTCACCCAGATAAAAATCCGGGAGATAAAGAAGCCGAGGAAAAATTCAAAGAAGCAGCAGAAGCTTACGAAGTTTTAAGTGACGAACAAAAACGTGCAAGATACGACCAATTCGGACACGCAGGAATGGGCGGAAACGGTGGCTTCGGCGGCGGTGGCGGCTTTGGCGGCGGCATGAACATGGAAGATATCTTTAGCCAGTTTGGTGATATTTTCGGTGGCGGTTTCGGAGGATTTGGTGGCGGCGGTGGAGCTCGTCAACAAGTAAAAGGTTCAAATTTAAGAATCAGAATCAAGCTGAATCTTGAAGAAATGGTAAACGGTACGCAGAAAACCATCAAAGTTAAAAAAATGAAGATGGCAGAAGGCGCAACCTCAAAAACATGCCCTACTTGTGGAGGTTCTGGAGTTCAGATGAAGGTGATGAACACTATGTTTGGACAAATGCAAACGCAAACCACTTGCGGAACTTGCCAAGGAATCGGTAAAGTTGCTGATAAAATTCCTGCAGGAGCCAATGCGCAAGGTCTAATAAAAGATGAGGAAGAAATCTCAATCAACATTCCGGCAGGAGCAAGAGACGGCATTCAGCTTAATGTAAGAGGAAAAGGTAACGACGCACCATTTGGAGGAATTCCGGGTGACTTGTTGGTGATTGTAGAGGAAGAAGTAGACAAAACCATTAAAAGAGAAGGCGATAATCTTCACCAAGAATTATACATTTCTTTCGCTGAAGCGGCTTTAGGAACGAAAAAAGAAGTTCCAACTGTTGGTGGAAAAGTTAAAATTACAGTAGATGCAGGAACTCAGTCTGGTAAAATCTTGAGATTAGCAGGAAAAGGACTTCCAAGTATCGATAGTTATGGCAAAGGAGACATGTTTATTCATATTAATGTTTGGACTCCTCAAAAACTTAACAAAGAACAAAAAGATTTCTTCGAAAAACAAATGAACAGCGGAGAAATGGTTGCAGAACCATCTGGAAAAGAAAAAACTTTCTTTGATAAAGTGAAAGATTTATTCAACTAAAATAAAAAAAGAGGCGATTCAAACTACGAATCGCCTCTTATATTTTATGCGACAGAAACTCCAAAGAGATGTCCGATTAAAGCAGTGACGCCCATTGCAACTGTTCCCCAGAAACAGATTCTTAAGACAGAAATTCCGACCTTCGAGCCGCCTGTTTTCGCTGAAATTGCTCCTAAAATCATCAAAAATACAATCGAGAATCCATATTGAAAATACACCATTTGCTTAATAGGTGCCAAAAGTGAAACCGCAAATGGAAGTAATGCTCCCAAAGCAAAAGAACCAAATGAAGCCATCGCCGCCTGCATTGGTTTTGCTTGTGTAATTTCGTTAATTCCTAACTCGTCATGAGCATGAGCTGCTAAAGCATCGTGTGCCGTAAGTTCGGTCGCCACTTTTAACGCAGTTTCTTTGCTCACACCTCTTCTTTCGTAAATTTTAGCCAACTCAAGCAATTCGAATTCTGGCATTTCTTCAAGTTCGCGTTTTTCTCTTGCTAAATCACCTTTTTCTGTATCTTCCTGAGAACTTACCGACACATATTCACCTGCAGCCATCGACATTGCACCGGCAATCATCCCTGCTAAAGCAGCAAGAATAATCGTATTTCTATCCGGAGAAGCAGCAGCAACTCCAATTACAATACTTGTAGTGGAAAGCAGGCCGTCATTCGCTCCCAAAACCGATGCACGAAGCCATCCTACTCTATTGACGTAATGTTTTTCTAATTGATGATGCATACGTTTTCGTTTTTAATTAAACACAATGAGTATTAAAATTTTCACAAAAAACACAAAACTTAATTACTGTTGTAACAAAAAAAGTGTTCTTTAAAGTAAATCTCAAACATAAAAATCACTGAAAATCATATCATTCACAATACGAATTCGATGTTAAAATTTTGTAAAACATCAATAGGAATGGGCTTTAGCCCATTTATACTATTTAAATTTACAATTGGCTTTAGCCAAAATTTAACATAAATTTTGGCTAAAGCCTTTATTATTCTGTCATTGTATAGTTGGGCTAAAGCCCAACCCTATTGATTTAGATTCAAATAAATAACAACCATTAATTAAAATTGTATCATTAATCAAAGTCAGAATATTTATTTAAATCTTAAATTTAATGAAATAATATTTGAAGTCATCCCAACAGATTTCGTGTAATGACCGTACCTGATTTCCAACATATTCAATCTTTCTACGCCAAACAGACCGTTTTTAGGATTAAATCTAATTCCAGCACCGTAAAAATTACTATTAAATTTAGATAAATCATAATTACTCGTGTAATAATCATCAAAAGCCGTATGTTGTTGATAAGGTGCAAAATATTTTGCGGCAGTCTGGGCATAATACCTGTAAAATGGCGTCACAGAAACAAATGGTGAAATTTTAACAGGCGTTTCCAAACTGATGGTATTCGATTTCAAGCCCCAATCGTCGGTGTAATATCTGTAATATGCTCTCAAAATCACTTTATCTCCGAAGAAATAATTAGCTCTCACGCCAACCGGAAGCTTAAATCTCGTGTCCGGTAAAGTTTCCTGATGAACCGAATTATCATTAAAATAAACCCGGTGAAAAGGCAAACTTAAATAACCCGTCTGTTGAACCGCATCGGTAAGAAATTCAACCTGAAAATTTTGGTTGATAATCTGTGAGTACGCCAAAGACAAAGCATAGGTATTTCTTCCGCTTGTTCCTTCGTTTTGAGCAGTTCTCAATTCTATTGGAGCAATCAATTTCACCTGGTCAAAATAGGCTTGGAATTTAGCGGTAAATTCTCCCATTTTATTGGGTGTTTTTTTAGCAAAACCAATATTTGCGCTATACGATTGATAATCAAACTCTGATGAAGCTGAAACTCCCGCTAAAATTGTTGTGCCTTTACTTTCGTTTTCACGACTCCAACTTAAAGCAGGATAAATTCTCGTATCCGCATGTGAAGCGGAAGAATTGGCTTTCAAATCAATCATATCCGAAGAAGCCGAAGTATAATGGTCTATACCGACACTGAAACCAAACTTATTTTTACGGTCTTTTTTATCATATTTTACCAAAGTAATGTCAATCGCGTTGGAGATGTCGTTCAACTTCTCAGAACCCACGCCGCCCATTACAGCAGAATTATTTCCGTCTTGTTTATAATAACTTGAAACCAAATTGGCTTCATCCACTGACAATTTTTTTGGCTGTTCGTTGCTTGTATTTTCCTGCGCTTTTGCATTGAAAATTCCTAAAAGAGCAACAATACTTACTATAATTTTTTTCATCTTTTTAAATCACAATTAAATTTTACTGCTGCTTTTTTAGTTGCAACCGCAACCACCACCTACTTTTCCGGCATTTGCACCAGAAGATCCTTCTCTATACGACTGAAAACTGAGTTCGGTTTTTTCTACCGTTCTGTTTCCTAGAGCCATTTCGGCATCGTTTAATTTATTTTTTTCGTATTCTTTTACGGTGGTGCAAGATTGCATTGAAGCAACGATTGCTAAAAAACACACCGCCATTTTTATTTTAGTTTTACTATTTCTTTTCATTTTAAATTGATGTTTTTAGATGAATAAATCTTGTTGTTATCGTCGATGATTACGCATTCTAAATGGTTGATTTGATTCACCATATTCAATGCAGCATCGATTCCCATAATACTTACCGGAGTTGCCATTGCATCGGCAATTTCTGCGTTTGGACAGAAAATGGTAACGCTTTTTACGCCCGAAACCGGCATTCCAGTTTTTGGATTAATGGTGTGAGAATATTTTTTACCGTTGATGATTACGAATTTTTCATAATTTCCGGAAGTTGCAACCGCCATATCCGTAATATTCATGTAAGAAAATGGTTGTTTTGAATTATCTGGGTCGGCAATTCCGACGGTCCAAGGTTTTCCGTTGGCTTGATTTCCCCATGTCGTTAAATCTCCGGAAGCATTCACAATGCCAGAAACCACGCCTCTTTGCTGAAGAATTCTTTTCGCCATTTCTGCAGCGTAACCTTTCCCAATTCCTCCAAAACCAATGCGCATTCCTTCTTCTTTTAGAAAAACGGTTTGATGGGCTTGATTTAAAATAATGTTTTGATAATTCACTAATTTCAGATGACTTTTTATCAATTCCGGGTTGGGAAGCTCTTGCATTTCACGGTCAAAATTCCAGAAACTTTTATCGATTCCGCCGTAAGAAATATCAAAATACCCATCGGTAATATTGCTGATTCTAATGCTTCTTTCAATTAAATCAAAAATCTCGGCATCTACTTTTACAGGTTGAATTCCTGCATTTCGATTGATGAGATTGGTTTGACTTTCTTCATTAAAAGTCGTTAGAAGCCTTTCAATTCTACGGATTTCTTCAATAGCAGCATCGATGTGACGATTCCCCGAAGTTTCGTTTTCATCAACTACGGTAATTTCAAAAGCATTCCCCATTAATTTTTGAGGTCTTTTGAATTCTCTCAACATATTCGTCTAAGGTTTTTGATTTTCTTTAATCTCTCTAATCTCTTTGCTGAACGCCAAAGCATCGCCAGAAATAAGACCTTCCCAACTTTTCAGTATTTTACCTTCAGAATTTAATAAAATCGTGTACGGAAAAATTCCTTTTTTATTGTATTGGTCGGCAAGTGCGGCATTTTCTTTCTTAAGTTCTGCCGAAAGTTGGTTCTTTTTATTTCTCGGAAAATCTGCATTGAGATAGACAATCACATTGTCGTTTTGCAACTTTTTAAAATCTTCGGTTTCGATGATGTTCTTATGAAGTTTAATGCACGGAACGCACCAATCTGAACCGGAAAAATTTAGCAGAATAAGTTCGTTGTTTTCTGCTGCAGTTTTTTTGGCAGTTTCCCATCTGTTTTGAGCATGGAAAACCACGGAAAATACAACCACAAATAGGGCTGAAAATATTGTTTTCATATAAATTCGAATGAAATTAAAAATTAAGACTTTTGACTTTTCATTTTAGAAAAAATCATAAAACAGCTTTAAGATATATATTTAGGAGGCTCCCAAACTAGATTTCTAAAGCCTTTACAGAACACATGCTCATCAAAAGAAGGTATTTTTTGCAACGTTATAGTCTTCTGTAAGTCTTTATTTATCACAATATTCAAATTGGGACTTACCATAAAAACCAAAACCAACGGTTGTGCATGAATTACAAAAGGAAGCTTCTGGTCTTTACCAAAATCTCCGTCTTTTGCCGGATGGTCGTAATGTGTTTTTAGAAAAGCGATAAGAGGCATTTCAGGGTTAAGATTTTTGTGTTCCCAGTAATGCTCTATAAGTGTAGGTATTTTCAAAAGCTGATACAATTCGGTTGTAGAAACCAAAAACAAAGTAAGCATTACTATGGAAATCAACTTTTTCACTCAATCAAAATTATGAAATGTTTTGTTAAGAATGATTTTAAATAGAGAAAATAAACAATACCACAAAACTAAATACAAATAACTGAAAAACAATAATATAAACCTAAAACTTTATACTAAATTTAACACTTCTTAAATATTTCTAAAAGCCATGGTACAACCTTTGTGATAGTTGTGCCAAATAGAATAATATGAAAAACTTTAAAACCAAATACCGCAAAGTAATTGAATATCTAAAACGTAAAATCTTTATAGATAATGTGGTATAAAAAAAGAGTTATCGTGATGACAACTCTTTTCTACAATTTACTCGGCCTTATTTTTCAACAACATCAGAAGGCTGTACGCTCCTTTTTGAACTATCTTTTTGCCTCGTAAAGGGTCTGCCTTTAAAATTTCCGTGAACTGGTCATCAGAAATTCCGGTTTCTACAGGAAGCATTTTGTATTTTTTGTTGCCCACTTCTTCGAAAACGTAGCTTTTATTTTCATATGAAACCACGGCTTCATTGGGTAAACCTTGCGTAAACCTACTGTTTATAGACACTTCGGCATTAATGTACATTCCTTTAATAAAATCTGGATTAGATGAAGAAAGTTTCGCAATTGCCATCGATGAGCCTCCGTTTTCAATACTTGGAACGATGTTAATAATTTTCGCCGCCAATTTTTTCTCCGGACTTTGGTTGTTGTACACTAAAATCTCTTGCCCAACTCTCACATCATTTACATCGTTTTCAAAAACTTTTAATTCAAGCAACAAACCAGAAGGATTAATTAATTCAAACAACGTATCCGAAGGATTTACATATTGCCCATTCGTAACCAAAACTTTGCTTACAAAACCGCTGAAAGGTGCATAAACATTGATTCTGCTTCTAATATTTCCAGAATGTAAACCATTTGCATTAATTCCTATAATTCTCAATTTTTCCTGCAAACCTCGCAACGTTGCATTTAAAGTTGAATAATCTGCTTGAGCCGTTTGTAATGCTTTATCGCTCGTTGCTTTGGTGGTATTCAGATCTTTTTGACGTGCTAAATTCAATCTTGCGGCCTCCAATTGCGCTTTCGTCACCAAATAATCCTGTTGCATTTGTATAAACTGAGGGTCTTCAACCACCGCCAAAACCTGTCCTTTGCTGAAACGTGTCCCATTCATCACATTAATAGATTTGATGTGACCGCCCATAATGCTTGAAATAGAACTGATATCAGAAGGTGCAATTTCAACTTTACCATTCAAACGTATGAATTTCTGCATCGTTTTTTCCTGAATTTCCGTTAATGATAAACCTGTCGCCTGAATTTGTTTATCCGACATCTGAACCGTATTTTGGTCCTGTCCTTTTTCTTGAAATTTTGTGTTTTCGTAGACTGTTTTTTCCTCATCTTTTTTACCGGAGCAAGAAGACAAAGCCAAAACCAAACTTACACTGTAGATTGCTATATTTTTAAGATACATTTCGCTGTTATTTTGATAATAAGAAATTAAGTTCTGCCCCAATTTGGTTGAGTCTTTCGAGATTGTCGATGTAATCTACCTTCGTTTTCACTGCCTGATTGGCAAGAATTACCCAGTTCAGATAATCGATTTCGCCAACTTCTAATTGTTTTTGAACCGTTTTCAAAATAGTTTCCGATTTCGGAAGCTGTTTTTGCTCGTAATTTTCTACGATTCTTAATTGGTTGTTGTAATTGCTCACTTGCTGTTTCAATCTGCTTTTCAACTCCATTTCTTTACGTTGAAATTCGTTTTCAGAAATTGCTACTTTTGCTTTTGTTGCTTTCGCTAAAGCACGTTGACCTTTCGTAAACAAAGGAATTCCGACCCCAACTTGAACCGCATTAAAGCGATTATTGTTCAGGTTTTTCATGCTTTGATTTGTGTAACCAATCAATAAATCGGGCAATAATTTGGACTTTTCAAATTGAGCTTCTGCTTCGTTGATTTTAATTTGCTGATTCAGATACTGCAATTCTGGATGTTGCTGAATCATTTCTTCTGAAATCTGAAGATTTACATTCATCATCGGCTCATCAGAAACCGGTTGATATTGAACGTCCGACTGCAACAGCAATTGAAGCTGAAGTTTGGCAATGTTCAAATCATTTTCCAGCATATCGAGTTGCGTTTTCGCTTGCTCGTTCTGAATTTCGGCGGTAGATTCTTCCAAAATATTACTTTCGCCTTTTTTCAGTCTTAAACTCGCTTTTTCTGCAAAACTGCTGTACAATTTGCTGATGTAATCAATCACTTTTTTCTTTTCCTGAAGCGTTAAAATTCGGTAAAAAACGTCTGAAACTTCTTTTGCCAACTGCGCTTTCGTTAAGTTTTGATTGATAACACTTGCGTTCCACTGCGCATCCAACATTTCTTTTCTTTTGGTATATACCGTCGGAAAACTGATGCGTTGCGAAATCGTGAAAGAATTATCGGTTTCAACTCCATTAAACTGACCAATTTGCGCATTGACTTCCGTTTGAGGAATATCCAAATAAGTCGCTTTTAACTTCTCTTGATATTCAGAAATTAATTTTGAATTTTTTAACGTTCCGTTTTGTTGAAAAGCCTTTTCCAAAGCCTGTTCAAAGGTGATATTTTCTTGCGCAGAAAGCATTCCGAAGGAAATCAGAAAGAAGAATGCGCTTAGCTTTTTATGATTGTTTGAAAATTTCATTTTAATTAAATTACAATTGATTAATGAGTTTGAAATTTTTTCTTTTTGGAAATTCCTTCAAATAAAACGTAAAGGATGGGCAAAACGAATAAAGTTAATAACGTTGCCAACATCAACCCTCCAATAACCACGGTTGCCAAAGGTCTTTGAACTTCCGCACCCGCTCCGTTACTGATTGCCATTGGTAAAAATCCTAAAGAAGCAACAAAAGCCGTCATTAAAACTGGACGAAGACGAATTCTCGTTCCCATTAAAACAATTCTGCTCAAATTAGTAACGCCATCTTTTTTCAGTCTATTAAACTCTGAAATCAAAACAATTCCGTTCAAAACAGCAACGCCGAAAAGAGCGATAAAACCAACTCCTGCACTGATGCTGAAAGGCATTCCTCTCAACGCTAAAAAGTAAACGCCACCAATCGCCGATAAAGGAATTGCGGTATAAATCAGCAAACTATGTTTTACAGAACCGAAAGCAAAGAATAACAACAAGAAAATCATCACCAAAGAAATAGGAACGGCAATTCCCAATCTTGCTTTGGCTTCATTTAAATTTTCAAAAGCTCCGCCGTAAGAAATGGTGTAACCTGGAGATAATTTCAAATCTTTATTAACCTTCTGCTGAAGCTCTTCCACAATACTTTGAACGTCTCTTCCACGAACATTGAAACCGACCACAATTCTACGTTTGGTGTCTTCTCTTTGAATTTGATTCGGGCTTTCCTTTAATTCTACTTTCGCGAGTTGATACAACGGAATTTGCTCTCCATTCGGCGTCGGAACCAATAAATTTTGTATGCTTGAAATGTCTTTTTTATAATCGTTATCCATTCTTACAACGACATCAAATTTTCTTTCACCTTCGTACAAAGCACCTGCAGTTTGCCCTGCAAAAGCCATATTGATAACTCTGTTGATTTCTGCAACTGAAATATTGTAACGTGAAAGTTCGGCACGATTATAATCAATAACCACTTGCGGAGCACCTACAATAGGCTCTAAGTACAAATCTTGAGCACCTTTTACCGTAGAAATTACGCCACCTAATTTTTTAGCATATATCGCTAAACTGTCTAGATTTTCACCGTAAATTTTACAAACAACATCCTGTCTTGCTCCCGTCATCAATTCGTTAAAACGCATTTGCACCGGGAACTGGAAACCTGTCGTTAAACCAGGAATCACCTTCAATGCATTGCTCATTTTTTCAGAAAGTTCTGGGAAAGAGTGTGCAGAAGTCCATTCTTTTTTAGGTTTTAGAACAATAATCATATCTCCCGCATCCATTGGCATTGGTTCGGTTGGGATTTCTGCGCTTCCGATTTTGGTTACCACTTTTTGAACTTCAGGAAATTGTTTCAACAAAATTTGAGCAGCTTGTGTGGTTACTTTTTTGGTTTCTTCGATGTTACTTCCTTGAAGAATCCTCATTTCAACTGCAAAATCGCCTTCTTCTAATGACGGAATAAACTCTCCACCCATTTTCGACAAAATGAAAACCGCTCCTGCAAACAATACAATAACTGTCGCGATGATCGTTTTTCTGAATTTTAAAGCTTTAATCAATAAATTTTGATGCCCCACTTCAACTTTCTCCATTACTCGGTCCGAAATGTTGTCTTTTAATTTTTTCTTTCGGCTTAAAACCAACGAACTCATCATTGGAATGTAGGTTAATGACAGTAAAAATGCTCCAATCAACGCAAAAGCTACGGTTTGCGCCATTGGTTTAAACATTTTCCCTTCAATTCCTTGTAAAGTAAAAATGGGAAGATAAACGATAAGAATAATGATTTGCCCGAAAACAGCACTGTTCACCATTTTTGTAGCCGAAGTTGAAACTTGCGCATCCATTTCCGGTTTAGAAAGCATATTGTCTGTTCCGAAATGTTTTTTGTGTGCTAGTTGATGCAAAACAGCTTCCACAATAATCACAGCGCCATCCACAATCAATCCGAAATCGAGAGCTCCGAGACTCATTAAGTTTCCTCCGACTCCGAAAATATTCATCATAATAATGGCAAAAAGCATTGCCAAAGGAATCACAGAAGCAACTAATAATCCCGCTCTAAAATTTCCGAGGAATAAAACCAAGATGAAAACTACGATAAGCGCACCTTCCATCAAATTGGTTTTCACGGTACTGATGGTATTTTTCACCATTTTTGCTCTATCTAAAAACGGTTCAATTACAACGCCTTCCGGTAAAGATTCTTGAATTTTATCTAATCTTTGCTTAATGTTTCCAATTACTTCGTTGGCATTTTCGCCTTTCAGCATCAAAACAATCGCCCCAGAAACTTCGCCTGTGTCGTTGAATGTCATTGCACCATAACGTGTTGCGTAGCCAATCTTCACACTTGCAACGTCTTTAAGATGAACCGGAATCCCTTCTTGCGTGTTAGAAACCTGAATATTTCCAATATCTTCAACCGTTCCTAAAAGTCCTTCGCTTCGAATAAAAAGTACCGTTTCTTTCTTTTCGATATACGCACCTCCTGTATTTTGATTGTTTTTTTCTAAAGCAGCAAACACATCATTAATATTGATGTTAAAAGCCTGAAGTTGATTAGGGTTAATGGCGATTTCGTATTGTTTTAGCTTTCCACCAAAACTACTTACATCGGCAACGCCTTTTGTTCCTAATAACTGACGACGAATAACCCAATCCTGAATGGTTCTAAGTTCGGTTTCGTCATAAACGTGTTCATAACCTTTTTTAGCTCTTACAACATATTGAAAAATTTCTCCCAAACCTGAAGAAATAGGTCCTAATTCTGGCTTTCCAATTCCTTCGGGAATATTATCCTGAACCAATTGCAAACGCTCCTGAACTTGCTGTCTTGCCCAATACACATCGGTATCATCGTCGAAAACAACCGTTACTAAAGACAATCCAAAACGGGAAAAACTACGAAGTTCGGTAATTCCGTTGATGTTGCTTGTTGCCTGCTCAATAGGAAAAGTGACCAATCTTTCTATATCTGCCGCACCATAAGATGGCGCCACAGTAATTACCTGAACCTGATTATTGGTAATATCGGGTTGCGCATCTATCGGAAGTTTAGTGGTTTCATAAACTCCAAACAAAATGAGCGCTATTGTAAACAGCCCGATAATGAGTTTGTTCTTTACAGAAAACTCAATAATTTTATTTAACATAAAAATTTATTAATTGAATTAAATACCAATCAACTGCTTTAGAAAGCATTCTAAAACATTGACTATTACATTAAAAATCAATTAACAAAACCGTGGAGGCTGGAAAATAGTAGAAAGATAACTGCTGGAAAAGTCTTTTTCCTGATAAACAGTTGATTTTTGAGAAATAATGATTTCTTTTATTTTTTCGAAATGAAAAGTGGTTTCCGGAAGTTTTGCATACACCATCAACACAATCGGCGGATTGAAGAAAGGTAATTTTTGGTCGGTATCCCAATCTGCATCTTTTTGGTGATTATCGTAATGGTCTACCAAAAACTCTGCAATGCTTCCCGGATAATCCATAAGATGTTCTATAAATACGGGCATCTTCAATACTTCCGCCACATTTGTTGTAGCGATTGAGTACGTAAGCGCGCAAAATATAGAAATCCATTTTAACATCATTGCAAAGATAAGGGATATACATTAAATAGTAAATGTAGCTAGCTTAATTTTAGCTAATTTAGAATCTTTACATCATATTATAAAATATATTTTAGCTTTTTATTGATAAAAACCAACAACAAACTGGAAATAATCAACGCACTGAAAAACAGTAAGTCTTCGTATTTTAAAATGGTTACATTTTTAGATTTAAATATGTAAAACATCAACAAAGGATGAATAAGATACATGGCTGTAGAAAAACTTGCCAAAATTTTCGACTCTGTTTTGAACGGTAAATTTTTACAATAAATAAACAAAACCGGACAAGCCAAAAGCAAAGTAAACAACAAATCTACACTGTCTTTTAATGGTAATTTTAAAACTTTAATATTAAAGAAAGCTTCTGCGACAACAGCTAAAATAGAGAATATAACCAAGCCTAAAGAAGGTTTTCTTTTTACATCGATTTCATATTTTTTAATTAAAAAACCAATCGCCAAAAACGGAAAACACACGAAAAGAAAATTCCTGTACAAAGGAAAGAGATTAAAAAAAACATCTGTTTGTCCCGAAAAATAATGTGAATTTCCTAAAAACTGAAGTGTATAACCGCAAAGAAAAAACAAAGCAATTAAAAAAACAATCGACTTAAAACTGGCGTTTCTTACCAAATAAAGCAAGATTCCGGCAAAAAAAGTTCCGATAAGATACCATAAATGATGATAGCCAAAAACGATGTTACTAAAAACCTCTCCTTTTTTCCACAAAGGAATATAGATAATGCTCCAAATGGCATACAAAAGAAAAATTCTGATGAGCCATTTTTTTAATTTCACAACATCATTTACGAAGTAAAAATAATATCCGCTAATGATTAAAAAAACCGGAACGCCAAGACGAAATAGTCCGTTTACCAAAACGTAACTAAGCTCTGGAAAGCCTTTTCGAAGAAAATGCATGTGCAACCCGACAACAAAAAAAGCGAGTACAATCTTCAACAAATCTATGGCTAAACTTCTCATAGTAAACAAAAAAGTTTACGAATGTACTCAAAAAAGTATTCTCGTAAACTTTATATTTTTTATTGAACTCTCAACTTTTACTTTTTCGCTACTAATGCGTAAGCTTTTTTTATGGCTGTAAAAACGACCACTCCAACCAAACCGCCCACAATTCCAAAAACGATTTGCTTAAGAGTTTCGTTCCAGGTAGGTAAACTGTGGTGTAAGAAATCTACATTATGGTCAAAAATACCACCTGCAACCATAATTAAAGCAATTGTTCCGATTACACCAAGAGATTTAATCACCCAAGGAAGTGCATCTACCAAAAGTTTTCCTAATTTCGAGAAAAACCCTTTACCATTACTTTTTCGAATCAATTTAAAACCAGCATCATCCATTCTTACAATAAGAGCTACAATACCGTAAACTCCTACCGTTGCAACAATAGAAACAATGGCAACAGAGGCAATTTCTACCACAAGAGGATCAAACTGAGACTTCAAAGACTCGTATTTATCTTTGGCAGAAGCCAATGCGATAATCACAATTTCTAGAGACAAGATAAAATCGGTTGCAATAGCAGATTTAACCTTTGTATTCTCTGTTACTTCATTTTCTTCTACCACTTCATCTGCTTCTTCAATTACTTCATGACCTTCTTTTTCTCTGTGAAACAAAAATTCAATAATTTTCTCTACACCTTCATATGCTAAATACAAACCACCAAAAATTAGAATGATCTTAATAGCCGGAGAATACAGCCATTCTAAGAGAAAAACGACAGGAACGATAATTAATTTATTGATAAAAGACCCTTTCATGATTTTCATCAAAACCGGAATTTCTCGTGAAGAAAGGAAGCCAGTAGCTTTTTCGGCGTTTACAGCGAGGTCATCGCCCAAAATCCCAGCTGTTTTCTGAGTCGCTACTTTACTTGTTACCGCCACATCGTCCATTAACGCCGCAATATCATCAAGAATTGCAAAAAAGCCTGAAGCCATAATTTTTAATATATTTTTAAGTATTGTTAAAATAAAACAGGAACAAAAATAATGTTTTAATTTGGTACTGAAAAAGTTTGTACTCAAAAGCTTTCGTTATGAAGAGAAAATCGGTCTGTAGAGTCACCGCAAAGTGTAAAATTCCATCTAAAAAATTTCAAGATTTGTATTTTAGGGGTTTGAATTTAAAAATGAAACACACCATCTTCATTCTATTTCTTCCATTTTTTTGCTTTTCTCAGAAAGATATTAGCCGAATTGAATGTACCATAAAATCTTTTGAAACCACTTGTCTTGAAAATTCAAAAGTGATTTCTAAAATTCAGTATAAACTTCCTTATTCCACTTATCATAATTCAAAAATTGAACGAATTTTTGGGCGTTTTGAAGATTTGAACCGCGCCTTATCTTATAAAAATTTCAAGGAAAACGATATTGATTGGACGTGCAACGAAAAATTTATGGAACTCAACAATCCGCCGGTTTATTTTGCTCAAAAAATTGATGATTCGAGAAGTTTTTATTTCCTACATAACTACGACAGACATCAGATTTACAAGGGAACACAAGATTTATGGAAGATAAAAACCATCAGCTTAACCGACCCTAAAAAAAATCTGCATTTATATAATCGAGAGCATGAAAATGATGATAATTTTGAAGCAACTTTCAATTACTATAATGAAAGCGGAAGAATTATTTACATCTATCATCAACGAGGAAATCAATTTGATGAATTTCGATATGAATATGATGACAGTTCGCTGAATTACTCAATTTACAAGAACGAAATACTCTGGGAAACCTATTCTACTTTTTATAATAGTGAAAACGGTACTGAAGATGTAGAAATTACCCAACATAACGTTTCTGAATCTTATCAGTTTGATAAAAAGAACAATGCATTTTTAGCAAAATCAAAATTTGAAAAAGAAAACAAAAATTGCGATTGCAAAGAAGGATTTGTTACAAAAATTGAATTTTGGAATGAAAACAAATGCAGACAACCCATTATTTTAGAATAAAAGTCATATTTTTAAAATTGCTCAACTTTATGATTTTCACTACATTTAAACTATGAAAAAACTGATTCTTCAATATCATTTTTTTGTTTTGGGCTTAATCAGTTTTGTCCTCAATTCCTGCAATACCAAATTCCGAGTTTGGGTAGGAAATAACTCGCAGAAAGTATACAATTTAAAATACGGCGAACATAAAAAACAAAAAATGGATATTTTTCTTCCTGAAAACTATCCGCAAGATTCGCCTGTAGTGCTTATTGTACACGGCGGCGCTTGGAAACACGGGAATAAAGAGCACATGATTCACATTCAAAAGATGCTTTTTAAGAACAATATTCCGAGTGTAAATATGAATTATCGCTTACTTTCTAAAGGTATTACGTACAAAGAACAACTTCAAGATATTGATTCTGCCATTTTAAAATTCAATTCTTTAGCCGAAAAGGCGGAACTTTTGCCTAATAATTTTATCATTTTAGGAGAAAGTGCGGGTGGACATTTGGCTTTACTTTACGGGTATCAAAATCCGGATAAAATAAAGAAAATCATTTCCTTAAGTGGTCCGACAGATTTTTATTCTGAAGAATATTTGTCGTCTTTTTACTCAAGATATACTTCAAGAACGATTCAAAAAATGGTGGGCGTAAAATTTAAGAGAAAAAATCTTTCTGAAGCTTTCAAAAAAGCAAGCCCCATTGCGAATGTTTCAAACGTTCCTACTCTTTTATTTCAAGGAAACAGCGATTTTTTGGTCAATCATAAGCAAGGTTTAGCGTTAGATTCTGTTTTAACGAAAATGGAAATCCCACACAAATTGGTTTACATGAAAAATACTGGTCATGCGCCAAGGTTTTTCAATAAAAAAAAGAGAGACACGCTTATTTATCCTAGTATTTTGGAATGGATAAAGGATGAGCAATGGGTAATGGGTAATGAGTAATTAGTAATAAATTGATAATTGATAATTGATAATTGATAATTGATAATTGATAATTGATAATTTTAATATTTTAGATATTCTATATTCAAAACAAAAAAACCTGCAAAATGCAGGTTTCTATTTTATATTTTAACAAATTATTCTTCGTCTTTGTTGATGAGTTCATCAAGTCTTTCATCTTCAGCTTTATGGTCTGTTTTTGGAGCTCCGAAAATAAATTTCAAAACAACAGGAACTGTCGTAATCAAAACGATAACAATAATAATTAATTCTAATTTCTTCTTAAGGTCTATTCCAAACTGTTCTAAAAACAATTTATCTAAATAATGCCCTGCAAAAATCAAAATAAATGACCACAGAAAAGCACCAATAATATTATCTCTTAAGAATGCTTTTTTATCCATTTTTACAATACCCGCTACAATCGGTGTAAAAGTTCTTACCACCGGTAAAAATCTAGCCATAATGATTGCTAAAGCCCCATTTTTCTCGAAAAAATCATGTGCTTGATACAAGTATTTTTTCTTAAAAAGGAAAGTATCTTCTTTCTTATAAAGAGCGGAACCTGTTCTTAAGCCGAAGTAATATCCAACCTCATTTCCAATAATTGCAGCAAGGGCAACCGCAGTGGCCAAAATTGTGGTATCTAGAAAATCACTTCCCGTAGAGCCAAAAGTTTCTTTAATAATTTCTACCGCATAGATTCCGGATACGAAAAGTAATGAATCGCCCGGTAGAAAAAAGCCTACAAAAAGACCGGTTTCTGCAAAAATAATGAACAAAATGAGCCAAAACCCACCCATCTTAATATAAAACTCAGGGTTTAATAAATCCTTCCAACTGTGAAAATCTTCCATAAATATTGATGAGTAACAAAAATACAGCTAATAAACTATAGCACGAAATATATTAGCATATTTTAACGAAAATTTATAGGTCTAAATCATCGTCAGAAACTGCAGTTCCATCGGCCATTAAAAAGGCTTTAAGGAATGGCGTAAGATTTCCATTCATCACAGAATCTACATCCGAAGTTTCGTAACCAGAACGCACATCTTTCACCAATTTATAAGGATGCATTACGTAGTTTCTGATTTGGCTTCCCCACTCAATTTTCATTTTATTAGCTTCGATTTCGTTTCTTGCCTTCATTCTTTCTTCCAATTCCATTTCGTACAATCTTGAACGAAGCAATTGCATTGCTTTTTCCTTGTTCTGAAGCTGCGAACGAGATTCTGAGTTCTCAATGATAATTCCTGTAGGTGCGTGACGAAGACGAACGGCAGTTTCCACCTTGTTTACGTTCTGACCTCCCGCTCCGGAAGACCTCATCGTTTCAAATGAAATATCTGCCGGATTAATATTAATCTCAATCGTATCATCAACCAAAGGATACACGTACACAGAAACGAAACTTGTATGTCTTTTTGCATTAGAATCGAAAGGAGAAATTCTCACCAAACGATGTACGCCGTTTTCACCGCGAAGATATCCAAAAGCAAATTCGCCTTCAATTTCAAGCGTAACAGTCTTTACACCAGCAACATCGCCTTCCTGAAAGTTGAGTTCACGAATTTTATAGCCTTGTTTTTCCGCCCACATTGTGTACATCCTCATCAACATCGAAGCCCAATCGCAACTTTCTGTCCCACCTGCTCCTGCCGTAATCTGTAAAACAGCAGAAAGCTCATCTCCTTCATTAGAAAGCATATTTCTGAATTCTAAATCTTCAATTTTCTCCAATAAAAGAGGGAAAGTTTCATCCAATTCCTGTTCAGAATCTGGGTCTTCTTTGGCAAACTCTAGCAAAACCTGTAAATCTTCAAACTGAGTGTTGATTTCTTCATAATCTTCTACCCATTTTTTCTTAGAACGAAGTTGCTTAAGAAAAACTTCTGCCGTTTTAGGATTGTCCCAAAATTCTGGAGAAGCAGTTTTTTCGTCGTCATTAGCAATTTCAATTTTCTTTTTATCAATCTGAAGATATTTTTGAAGGTCTTCAATTCGAGCTTGCGTTTCTTTTATCTGGTCGTTGTTTATCACGATTTTTTAATTTGTGCAAAAATAAGAAGAATATTTTGGGAATGTAAGTGTATTTTGTTTTGAGAGACAAATAATAAAAAAAGCAACCTTGCATTATACAAAGTTGCTTTACCTAAAATTAAAATTTTTCAGTTTGATCTAAATTTTATTCGACAGTCGAAAGACATGTTTTTTCTGTTTTATTAAAAAATTTCAACTAGGCTTTGCTATTAGAATAGCACTTTTTTTTCTTTTTTTTCTTTTCTCATCATTTGTGTATTACAAATCTACCGTAAAGTGTAAAAAAAAGAAAAAAATGAGCGTTGCAAAAGCGTTGCATTTTAAAAAACTACCAGTCAACACGTTAGAGAAAACAAATCGCAAAAAACCTTTAAATGAAACGTTCTTGAAACGGTTATTACGAATAAAATTAAAGATCTTGAGTAATCTCCTGTAAGTTCTTATCATTAAAATGTGGATTTTTTTTCTTGAAGCGATGCCATGTACTTCTTATCGTTTCAGAAGAAACTCCTTGCGCTTGCGCAATTTCTTTGTAAGAGAAATGAAGTTTAGAAAGACAAAGCATTCTAATTTCTGCCGCAGTAATATCCGGAAACTGAATTCTGAGTTTTTCTACAAAATCAGGAAAAACATTTGTAAAGTCTTGACTAAAGTTTTTCCACTGCTCTTCGGTAAGAATAGTTGCTTCTTTCAGGTTCGAAATAATACTTTCATTTTCTTCTAGCTTTTTACTTTGAAGTTCTTCTATCAATTTATTATTTTCTTGAACATGAACTAATAAATTCTGGAGTTTATCCTGAGCAATTTTCAGTTCTTGCTCTGCCAATTTTGTTGCAGCTTCAGTTTCTATCTTCAATTTTTCAGCTTCAAATTTTTCTTTGGCTAATTTTATCTCAAGGTCTCTCTTTTCCAGTTCTTTTCTGATAATTTTCCTACGAGACATAATAATAAAAACGGTAATTGCCAAAAAGCTTAGTGACAAAAAAAGAATTATATAGACGAGCGTATAGGTAAAATCCTGCTTATTCATTCTTTAAAAATACTTTCAGTTGTTTATTTACAAAATACTGGTAAACAATAAAGAAAATGTAATTGAAAATCCAAATATCAACAAACGGTTTTTCCCACAAAATCAAATCATAGTTACCAGAAATATAAATTACACTGCTGCATAACATGAAAAGAGTAATGCCCATACAAAAATTATAGTATGTATCTTTTTCCCCCAGCGTTGTGTATAAGTATACAAGACCCAAAATAAATAAAGATATTGAGATAAACAAAATTTCAAACAAATTGAATCTCCAAAAAAGCGTCGGATCTTGAAAATACTGTATGCCCAAGATTAAATAAAAAATAGCCGACGCAAGTACAATTACTTTTTTAACCCACTGAACATCAATAACATTATAAAAAAAGAATGATAAAAAAGTATATTCACAATGAAATATAAAGTGTGATAGAAATAAATTACTATTCGTTTCTGCAATCCCTACGATATGACAAGTTACTTCGATAATGGCCGTCGAAAGCAGATAGAAAGACAACAATTTATAAATTTTCGAAGAGTTACTTTTTTTATGACGCCAATATTGATAAGTATTAAAAATCAAAAAAAACAGACCTATAAAGCTAATCGCATATAAAAACCAATACATATTAATCCCTTTTAATTGCTTAAATTTTCACTTATGTAAGATAACTTATACAGCAGAACAAGTAAACAAAACAGATGATTTTAAAATAATTCACCCATAATCAAATACTTATACTAAAAACTCATCAACTTACCTCTTTGAAAGTACGATTTTTTTTTCAATTATAAAGAATTATAGTACTTTAAAGTTTATTCTTTATCAACTTCATCATTATGCTGAAAACCGATTGCTCTTCTTGGTTCTTCCACAGCTTTGTATGTTTCCAACTCATCTTTTAAAGCTTTAATTCTAAATTGAAAATCATCCACATTATTAATAATTGCATCATGCAAAAATTGAGCAACCTGGCTAAGGTATTCCTCTGTAAGCTTAGCTGCAGCCTCGCGCAACGCACCGTGCATTATCTTTTGGTCTATCACTAACTTTTCATTTCTGGTTTTTTGATAAATTTTCTTAATTCTCTTCTTTAAACTCTGGCTAAAATCAATAATCATCGTATTACTGAACGCTTTCATTTGGGCTGCAACTCCTTTCCAGAAAGGAATTTTATCTGCTTTATTATATTTTAAAATTTTGTACAATAAAGAGTCGTCTTCCAAATCTTTTAGCATAGAAAACAAAATAAATTCGGCTCTTTCCGCTGCATTCGGAGGAAAAACAGGCACTAGAACATCAAATCTGCCGGCTGCCAAAATTTCTTCTTCAATCTCCGCCACAGAATTTGCAGAACCCAACATCAAAATATTCTCTGAGGTAAACTTTCCAATATGATGCAAAACCACATCCTGTGTGGCCAAATTTGCTGCAGAAACACTGTTTTCATCATTTCTTTCAAGCATAATTTCGTCGAAATCTTCCAAAAAAAGTGCTGTTTTTTGTTCTTTCAGCATATTTACCAAAAAATCGTTGAAAGTTGTCTTATTTCCATCTACATACGTCGTAGAAAGATAATATC
Organism: Chryseobacterium sp. HNCC26DJ239; assembly: GCF_057180445.1. Classification (NCBI taxonomy): domain Bacteria; kingdom Pseudomonadati; phylum Bacteroidota; class Flavobacteriia; order Flavobacteriales; family Weeksellaceae; genus Chryseobacterium; species Chryseobacterium sp. HNCC26DJ239. Next base: position 68,788 of record NZ_JBXUGJ010000007.1, on the reverse strand, counting down.
TTTTAATCTCTTTAAATTTATATCCTATAATTTCAGCAATTTTAGTTGCCCAAAAGATTTTTCCGCTTCCGGGAGGGCCGTACAAAATAATTCCTGCAGGTTTGTGAATTCCCCAATCTTTAATCTGACGCGGATTTAAAAACGGCTCCAAAACACTCGAAATGTAAAAGAATAAATCTCGATAACCGATAAAATCTCTTTGCTGAAGACTGGTTTTATTGCCAAAATAATCATATACAAATTGGTAATTTCCGCCTAATTTTTTATCAATTCCAAAACTAGAAATCGAAGAACGGAAAAAACCATTATCAAAAATATTTCCCTGTGATTCTTTAATAATTTTCTCTACCTTATCTTGTGGTTGATTGATGGTTTCAGCAATTTCTTTCGCTGATTTTTCAGCATCTAGGTCTTTTTCGTATTGACGAAGAAAATCGATGTTTTCACGTACAAATTTTTCAAAATCATCTTTAATTTCGAAATTCGTAAAAATGCATTCGCAAAGGTCTAAATCAAAATCCTGAATAAACCTTTTAATGGCTTCTGCCGAAATATTGAGTTCGCGTGCGAGTTCTGTAAGCTTCATAATCAAATATAATCAATTTTGTGGAATCGTGATTCGGAGTGCGTGATTCGAGTTTCGGGGTTCAAGATTTGGGATAAAAATTCTTCCCACTTCCCACTTCCCACTTCCAACATTTCCCATCCAACATCGCACCAAAAATATATTTCACCTCTTCATGTAACAAAACATCTCGTTATTCTACTATTTAAAGGTAAAGCAAATTATCATGGAAAAAATTTTATCAGTAAAGAATCTGACAAAAAAATTCAAAAGAGTTGTGGTAAACGAAATTTCTTTTGATGTCGAAAAAGGCAACGTTTACGGACTTCTCGGTCCCAACGGAAGCGGGAAATCTACCACTTTCGGTATGTTGCTTTCTACCATCAATCCTACTTCTGGAGAATGGTATTGGTTTGGCAAAAAAGGAACAGAACCCGAAACATTAAAAAAAATCGGGGCAATTATTGAGCAACCCAACTTTTACCCTTATTTAAGCGCCGAAAAAAATCTAAAAATCGTAGCCGAGATTAAAGGAACTCCTTACAGCAGAATCGATGAAGTTCTTTCTACTGTTGGGCTTTTAGAGAGAAAAAAAGATACTTTCAAAACCTATTCTTTAGGAATGAAACAACGTTTGGCGATTGCTTCTTCTCTTCTTAACAACCCTGAAGTTTTAATTTTAGATGAACCAACAAACGGTTTAGACCCGGAAGGAATTATTCAAATCCGTGAAATTATCTCAACTATTGCGCAGCAAGGTATCACTATTATTATCGCAAGTCACCTTTTGGATGAAATTGAAAAAATTTGCAGCCATGTGATTGTTTTAAAACAAGGAACTGCCATTTATTCTGGGAGAGTAGATGAAATGACGAGCAACAAAGGATTTTTTGAGTTGAAAGCAGACAACAATACCGCGCTTCTTCAAACTTTGCAAAATTTAAACTGGTTCAGTTCGATAAACACGGAAGGCGATTTCATCAAAGCGCATATTCGCGATGATGCTTCTGTTTCCGCATCGATGCTAAACCAAACTCTTGCTGAAAAAGGTATTTATCTATCGCATCTCAACAAGAAAAAATTATCTCTTGAAACTCAATTCTTAGAACTTGTAAAAAACGCTAACTAATCATGATAAAATTATTAAAACTAGAATACTACAAAAACCTAAACTATATGCCGTTTAAGGTTTTCAGCATTATTTATTTTGCGATTCTGATTGGTTTTTTATTCATCGGTCTTGTTGATCTTAACTTGAGTGAAAACTTCAAACTCAATCTAAAAGAACAGGGAATGTATGATTTCCCTGGAATTTGGAATTTTACCACATATTTTGTCGCTTTACTCAAAATATTTTTAGGATTAATTATTGTTTTTTCAATCTGTCAGGAATTTACCAACAGAATGTTTAAACAAAATACAATCGACGGATTGAGCCGAAAAGAGTTTATTGCTTCAAAGCTTTTGACGATTTTCGTTTATACATTGATATCGACACTTATTGTCTTTTTAATCACCCTTTGGCTTGGATATTCTTATTCAAAAACTACAGATTCTGCTTTAGTTACAAAGGAAATATTTTTCATAGGACATTATTTTCTTAAGCTATTTACTTTTTTCAGCTTTATGCTTTTCCTTTCTGTATTATTCAGAAAATCGATTTTTGTGCTGTTATTTTTCTTCTTTTTTTGGATTGCAGAATTTATCATCTCTAAAATTGAAGTTTTTATGCACATTAAAAATCTTAATTCAAAGCAACAGATTGATGCCATGAATAACGATTTTTTCTTTTCAAGGTTTTTCCCTTTAGAAAGCATGTCGAATCTAATTCCTTCGCCATTTTTCAGAATGCAGATCATGCAGGCATTTGGTAAATACGAATTCCACTACCCAACAGAAAGTTTAATTGCCTGTCTTGTTTGGTGTGTAATCTTTATCGGTGGTTCTTATTTAATTTTGAAAAAGAGAGATTGGTAGAGAGAGCTTAAGGTTAAGGTTTGAAGACTTTGGAGAAACAAAACCTTTGTAGCAAATGTTTATCGTGTTTGCGGAGCTCCGGAGGAGCGACACCTTTAATCTTAACTTTGAATACTATTTTTAAACATAAAAAAGTGATTCCAAAAGAATCACTTTTGTTTTTTATTTGATACATTTAAAAGTCAAAACCAAGCGATGAAAAACACAATATTCAGCCTTCTAATTTCTTTCATTTTATTACAAATTTCCTGTTCCAAAGGTCAAGGAAATATATTTTCCGTGGGAAATGAAAACTCAGCTGAAATCACGACTAAACCTGAACTTGACACCATAAAAACCCATAAAAAAGCACAAGAGGCCCTTGAATTTTGCAAGAAAAAGAAATTCAACACCGATTTTGCTATTTTAATTGATATGAGCTTACATTCTGGTGTAAAAAGACTTTTTGTTTACGATTTTAACGAAAATAAAATCATTCAAAAACATCTTGTTGGTCACGGTTGCGGAATCCATCAATGGAGTTTTGATGGTTCTAAAGACAGTCCGAAATTCAGCAATGAAGACGGAAACCATTTATCTTCGCTAGGAAAATACAAAATTGGTGAGCGCGGTGTGAGTGAATGGGGCGTAAAAACAAAATATTTAATGCACGGTTTAGAAGAAAGCAACAACAATGCACTCAAAAGATTTATCGTCTTTCATTCTTGGGAAAAAATGAGCGACAAGGAAGTTTTCCCGAACGGTTCGCCTGAAGGTTGGGGTTGCCCAACAGTTTCCAATAATGCTTTCCGAGCGATAGACCCGATATTAAAAAACTCCAAAAAACCTGTTTTGATGTGGATTTACCAATAAAAAAAGAAACCGCCTTACGACGGTCTCCTTACCAAACACTAATAAACTATGAAAAACATTTATTTTTTATCTAAAAGCGGAAGATATTCTCCGTAACCTTTTTCCTGCATTTCGGCTTTCGGAACAAACTTCAAAGACGCTGAATTGATACAATATCTTAAACCTCCTTTATCTTCCGGACCATCATTAAAAACGTGTCCCAAATGCGCATCTCCTGTTTTGCTACGTACTTCTACTCTAGTCATTCCTGCAGATTTATCGAGTTTTTCGGCAATTAATTTTTTAGTAATTGGTTTAGAAAAACTTGGCCATCCACAACCAGACTCAAATTTATCTGTTGAAATAAACAACGGCTCTCCTGTGGTAATATCTACATAAATTCCTTCGCGGGTTTCGTCCCAATATTCGTTTTGGAAAGGCATTTCTGTACCATTTTCTTGCGTAACTCTATATTGCTCCGATGTAAGTTTTTGCTTTAAAACTGCCTTATCCTGTTTTTGATAAGTCTCTGTTTTTTTTGGCGGATTCGCATTTCTTGCAATTTCAAAAAGACCAGGTTCAATATGACAATATCCTCCCGGATTTTTATCTAAATAATCCTGATGATAATTTTCTGCCGCATAAAAATTCTTCAACGGAATAGTTTCTACTACAACAGGTTGAGCGTAATTCTTTGCCAATTTTGCCACTTCCGCTTTTACAATAGCTTCCGTTTCTTTGTCGGTGGAGTAAATTCCGGTTCTATAATTATCACCTCGGTCGTTTCCTTGTTTGTTGAGGCTTGTTGGGTCGATGGTTTTAAAATACAAATCAATTAATAATTTTAAATCCACAATTTCTGGGTCGTATTTCACCTTTACAGCTTCCGTAAAACCTGTGGTATGACTTACCACTTCTTCATAAGTTGGATTTTTTTTGTTCCCGTTTGCGTATCCTACTTCCGTAGAAACAACCCCTCTAATCTGTTGAAAAAAATGCTCGGTTCCCCAAAAGCAACCTCCTGCAAAATACACTTCCTTAAGATTTTTATTATCCATTTCTTCTTTATTTTCCTTTTCATTAAGGCTTTCATTTGGTTTTATAGATTTCTCGCACGAATTGGCGAAAGCCGTAATTCCCAACACAAAAGCCAGTAAAACCAATATATTCTTCATTTTTTCTTTATTAAACATTTGTATACTATTATTATTTTTGAAAGCCTTCTTTATTCAACAAAGATTGGGCTAATTTTCTTATATATTGAAAGATAATTTCTATTACAGAAATAATAATTTCTTATCTCATCCTCCTTTAATAGAATATACGAAATCTTACATTTTTTGGATTTCAAGAACATAAAAAATCCCGAAAAATTCGGGATTAATTATTCTAGACTAAATTTTTATTTTTTAGATTTTTCTTTAAGTTCTTCTTTGTCTTTATCAGAAGGGTTCCAAACTTTCACCTCATCATCTTTCGTAATTCCTGAAAGAATTTGAACATTAATTCCGTCGCTTGCGCCTAATTTTACAAATACTTTTTTGAATTTTCCATCTTTCTGTTTCACTTCAACGAAAGGAACGTCTTTCCCGTTCTTTTTCTCGTACTGAACCAAAGATTCATCCAAAAGCAAAGCATTTTTTTCTGATTTCAAAACTATTTCTCCGTTTGCCGAAAACCCTGCTCTAATATACTCGTTGTTTGGATTTTGAACATCACCTTCCACTGGGAATTTAATAGTTCCGTTTTCGTCTTTTCCTTTCGGAGCAATCATCGTAAGTTTTCCAGGGAAATTTTTATTCTGTAAAGCACCGATAATGATGTTCATTGTCATTCCTTGCTTTAATTTTCCAGCTTGAGCTTCATCAATTTTTCCTTCAAAAATCAATGAATTTAGATTTGCAATCGAACAAATAGTAGTTCCTGCGTTAAAAGAGTTTGCTTCAATTACCTGACTTCCTATTTTCACAGGAACTTCAAGTACGGTTCCTGATGCTTTAGAACGAATTTGGGTAGTTGCCAAACCTTGAAGTTCTGGAGTTGCCCCTGTTTTAGCAATCTGTAAAGCTTTCAAAGCTGTTACCAATTGTTGGTTTGCGTTTTTCAAAGATTGTTGCTGTGTGAAGAGCTGCTGTTGTGCTGTAAGATATTCCTGCTTAGAAATTACGCCTTGTTTGAAAAGTTTTTCAGACATGGCAAATTGATTTTGCACGTTGGCAACATTCATTTTAGCGTTATTAATCTGAAGTTGTGCATTTTGCACGTTTTGCTGTGCATTATTTACTTCTGCAATATTAGGAACGATTCTAACCGTAGCAATTAATTGTCCGGCTTCTACTCTATCTCCTTCATCCACCAAAATTTTATCGATAATACCGGCAATATTGGGTTTAATTTCAATTTCTTCTTTAGGAACAATTTTTCCCGTTGCCATTACCTTGTCTTCCATGTTTTGGATGGTAGGTTTTCTGGTAAGGAAGGCTTCATTTTCTTTCTTATTGGATTTCACCAAATAACTGATTCCCAGAACAAGTATTCCGGCAAAAATAATTCCGAGGACAATGTAGATTGCTTTTTTCCAGTTGAACTTCTTTTTCATATATAGTTTATTTTTTTCTTTATTAATTTCGCCCTTTCAGGGCTCTTTTATATTTATTCAGTTCTTAATGCTTCAATTGGGCGAATTTTCACCGCTCTTTGTGCAGGGATCATCCCAATAATTAATCCTAACAAAACCATTACTCCCATCGCACTGAAAACGTTGCCATAATTTACAGTCGGGTTATAAAATGGAAACGCGTCCTGGCCTTTCGTCATCATATCTAATCCCATAAGAAGCAGAATTCCAAACATGAAACCGAGAAGCCCGGAAGAAAGTGTAATCACGACACTTTCCAGCAAAATTTGGTTTCGTACTTCGGCTGGTTTTGCGCCTAAAGCTCTTCTGATTCCAATTTCTTTGGTTCTTTCTTTTACCGTAATCAAAAGGATATTTGAGATGGCAATTACACCGGCAAGAATGGTTAAAGTTCCTACAATGATGGTCAGTAACTGCATTCCGTCTAGGAAACCTGTTAATTTTTTAAATTCTTTCCCTAAATTGAATGTTCCAAAAGCATTCGTATCGTTGGGAGAAACTTTATTTTTAGTTTTTAAAACGTCTTTAATTTTAACCTCAACATCACTTACTTCGGCGTCGGGTTTACTTACGACAGAAAAAACATCTACTTTATCGCCATTATTAAACAGTCTGGTAAAAGACGAAAGCGGAATATATACCGTTCTGTCATTTTCCATAGGACCGCCTCTTTTTACTCTGAAAACACCAATTACGTTAAAGAAAACACCTTTAATATTGATAGATTTCCCGAGCGGGTCTTCATTTTTTTTAGCATCGAAAAAGTTTTTGTAAATCTCTTCTCCGATAACGGCTACATTTTTATTTTGAGAAAGGTCGGCATCATTTAAGTATCTTCCAAAAATGAGTTTTTTCTCAGAAATTTTATTTCCGATCGGGGAATCTCCCGTTAAAGAATAGGTTGCATATTTCCCATTTCTAGACATTTGCTCACCTGCACTTCCAAAATTACCTCGTGAGTTTTGAGGAGAAATATAATCTACTTGCGGAACTTTCCTTTCTATAAGTTCAATATCTGAAAGATGCAAATCCATTGGTCTGCCTTTCGGGAAACCTTCGTAAGGGATGGATGTACTTTGCGCCCACAAAAAAATAGTATTGGTCGCAAAACCTGAAAACAATTTATCGAAACCGTTTTCCATTCCTTTTGCAGCGCCCAAAAGACTTACGTAGAGAAACATTCCCCAACCTACACCAATCATGGTAAGGAAGGTTCGAAGCTTATTATTCCTCAAAGAATAATAAATCTCTTGCCATGTATCTTTGCTAAATAAAATATTCACGTTCTTTATTTATAATTGATGAATGATGCTAAATTATTCTGTTCTTAACGCTTCAATTGGTTTAATTTTCGAAGCTCTGTAGGCAGGAACAAAACCTGCAATTAAACCAGAAAATACCAACGCGATAAATGCCATTACTATTTCTGTAACTCCTACGCTTGGATTTTTTATGAAATAAGTTTCTAAGCTATCCCCAATAAGATGAAGTGTTAAAATCCCAACAGCTACGCCTACCAAACCAGACACGACGGTAATTACCACGCTTTCTTGAACGATAAGGCCTACAATACTTTTAGGTTTTGCACCAATAGCTTTTCTCACCCCAATTTCTTTGGTACGTTCTTTTACAATGTAAACCATAATGTTGCTGATTCCGATTATACCTGCGAGAAGCGTTCCCAAGCCAATAAACCCTACAATTGCTGTGAGTACTGCCAAAAACACAAAAGTGTCATTCATGTTTTGTGCATTATTCCAAACACGCACTCCGTTTTCGTCATTAGGCGAGACATTTTTTCGCGATTTCAATTTACTTTCCAGTTCCTCACCATATTTTATGGCTTGGTCAGGCGTAAGATTTTCATTATACGCAATATAGACTGTACTTACCGTATCTGAACCTTTTTTCATTTGCTGGAGTGTAGAAATAGGTACAGAAATATGTCTTTCGTCCCAATCTCCTCCATCATCTGAGAAAACTCCAATTACTTTAAACATGGTTCCGTTGATGTCGATTTCTTTTCCAACCGGATTCCCGTTTTTTATGAGGTCGCGTTGTACCATTCTTCCGATTACCGCAACTTGTTGTTTATTTTGCAAATCATTCGGAGAAAGATATCTTCCTTCTAAAATCTTTCTGTTTTCGATGTATTTTTCTTCAGTTCCTGCTCCGTTAATTTGGTAGTTTCCACTTTCTTTTCCGTATTTCACCAAAAGATTTGCGGTATATCTCGGACTTGCGTAGCCTACTTTTTCTTTATCTGCATTTACTAGAAAATCATAATCATCATTATTCATCGTAACTTCACGGTCAGACTGAAGACCTTTATAAGCCTCCGTAGTTCTTCCTGTAAAAATAGATATAAGATTTTGAGCATCTCTTGCGAAACCCTCCGTAAATGCATTCTGAAGCCCTTTTCCTATCCCAAAAAGAACAATAAAAATAAAAAGTCCCAATGCTACGGTAAACCCAGAAAGCACCGTACGCAAAACATTACTGCGTATCGAACTGAATATTTCTTGCCAACGATCTAGATCAAACATATTCTTTGAGTTTGAAGCGGGAAGTTAGATGCTAGAAGTTTTCAAACCTACCGCTGATTTTTTTATTTAATAATAAACATTTGTAATTATGAACGATTCTGAAATTACGAGAATCATATAAACTTCCCACTTCCATCATCCATCATCCAACCTCTACAATACAAGCTGCTTAATAAACTCGTCGCTTTCGATGATGCCGTCTTTTAAAACTACGTTTCTTTTGGTTTGTGCGGCAACGTCTGGTTCGTGCGTTACAACGATGATGGTTTTGCCTTCATTATTAATTTCCTGAAGAAGCTTCATAATATCATGCGTTGTTTTAGAATCTAAAGCTCCGGTTGGCTCATCGGCTAAAACTACTTTTGGATCGGTAATTAAAGCTCTTGCAATCGCAACCCTTTGCTTTTGCCCACCCGAAAGTTCGTTTGGTAAATGATTTGCCCATTGCGCCAAACCTACTTTCTCTAAATATTCCATCGCTTTTTGATTACGCTCCTTTCTTGGAACATTTTGATAATACAAAGGAAGCGCAACGTTGTCGAGCGCAGATTTATATCCGATAAGATTAAACGATTGGAAAATAAAACCTAAGAAACGACTTCTATATTCAGCTGCTTTTATTTCAGTTAAATGTTCAATAGGAATTCCGTCTAATTCATAAATTCCTGAATCTTTCTCGTCCAAAATCCCAATAATATTAAGAAGGGTAGACTTTCCGGAACCCGAACTTCCCATAATAGAAACAAACTCCCCTGCTTCTATCGTAAGATTGATGCCCTTCAAAACATGAAGTTTACTTTTCCCGGTGTCGTATGACTTGTGTAAATCTTGAATTACTAACATTGAGCGATCATTGTTTTAGTTCTCAATAAGTAGCAGAGAGAAAAGATTTGTTACAAACTTAAAAATGAATTTAAAAAAAAGATATGTTTAACTTTAAATGCCTAATAAATAATATATTTTAAAAAACTGTTTAATTCTATATCACACAGAAACTGCATTTAAAAGCCATAAAGTACTCTAAACCAATAACAGAGCGAGTTTCGGGTAATTGTGGAAAACTTTTCGGTCTAAAAGTCAAAGATTTAGGCTTTTACCCTTTCAAAATAAGGCGTTGTTTTCTAACTTTGTGCTTCGCAGGAAACAGGATAGGATGAGGAGGAAAAGTGGATAACTTTACAAAGCAACACGCTGAATTTCAAACCAATAATTATATCCTGATATTTTTACACACAGATCATTTAATTTAGTTTATTTAAAAAAGTAATTGTTTTACGTATGGGAATTTTTGACAAAAGAGTAAGTTATAAGCCATTTGAATATCCTGAAGTTCTTCAGTTTGTTGAAGCCATCAACAAATCTTTCTGGGTACATTCCGAAGTAGATTTCACAGCAGATATACAGGATTTCCATTCACAATTGGAGCCGCACGAGAAAAACGCGATTAAAAATGCCCTACTTGCAATTGCACAGATTGAAGTAAATGTAAAAACTTTCTGGGGTAATCTTTACCACCACTTACCAAAACCAGAACTGAATGGTTTGGGAGCCACTTTTGCAGAATGCGAATTCCGTCATTCTGAAGCTTATTCTAGACTTTTGGAAGTTTTAGGATACAATGACGAGTTCCTAAACGTTGTAGAAATTCCTGCCGTAAAAAACAGAATCGAATTTTTAGGAAACGCCTTGAAGCACGCTAACTCTGCAACGCCAAAAGAATACGTTTCTGCACTTCTATTATTCAGTATTTTGGTAGAAAACGTTTCGCTTTTCTCACAATTTGCCATCATCCTTTCTTTCACAAGATTTAAAGGATTCATGAAAAATGTTTCCAACATTATTGCATGGACTTCTGTAGACGAGCAAATTCACGCCAATGCAGGGATTTACCTTATCAACAAAATCAGAGAAGAGCAACCAGACCTTTTAACAGACAGCGATATTGAAGACATCTACACATTGGTAGACGAATCTATCGAAAGAGAAGGCGACATTCTTTCTTGGATTTTCGAGCTTGGTGAAATCGATAACGTATCTAAAGAAGACCTACTAAACTTTATGAAATACCGTGTTGACGACAGCTTAAAGAAAATCAACATGAAAACAAAATACAACGTAACACCAGAACAATACAGACCAATGGTTTGGTTTGAAGAAGAAGTTTTCGCTAATTCTATGGACGATTTCTTCGCAAAAAGACCGGTAGATTACACAAAACACGATAAAAGTATTACAGCGAACGATTTGTTTTAAATTCAAGATTTAAAATTGAGGATTTAAAATTCCTCTTCTTTGAAGGGGTGGCAAAAATTTAGAAAATTTTTGACAGACTAGTTTTTGGGCGCCTTTATCCGCCTTCCGCTCCCGCTTTTTTGTAATTGCTCTTCGCAATCACAAAAAGAGCTCCGCTCAAGTCGGGGCGCGAGCGAAGCGAGCGCCAAAACAGTTAGTATTAGAGACATAAAAAGAACCTAACGGGTTTTAAAAACCCGTTAGGTTTGCTTGAAAATAAAAACTCAAAACTTTGTCAAAGTAATCTTCTTTGAAAACAAACTTTGACAATGTAGAAAAAACATCATTAGGAACGGGCTTTAGCCCGTTTTCAATGATATAAAAAGTGAATTTGGCTTTAGCCAAAATAAAAAAGACAACTTCCTTTCCCTTGAAAAGATAAACGGAAACGTCTTTTTAGCCCCGATGGAAGTGGCATCCTTTTTTCTTGGTGACCGAGCACACTTTCGCGGTGACTGAGCGTACTTTCAAATTGATTGAGTGTACTTTCACGGTGACTGAGCGTAACCGAAGTCACCAAGAAAAAAGATAAAACGGACAGCGGGACCGACAGTGAAAAGAGAAACTACAATTTCTCGCTCCTAAAAAAATAAAAAAACAGTGTACATCGTACATTTTGATAATTGAGATGAATATGGAAGAACAAAATACAAATATTTGGTGGCTCAACGAAGAATCTGAGCAAATGTTGAACAGAGGTTACCTTCTAAAAGGTGAAACCGTAGAAGGAGCCATCGACAGAATTACCACTGCAGCGGCAAAAAGACTTTACAAGCCTGAATTACAACCGGCTTTCAAAGAAATGATTACCAAAGGATGGATTAGTTTCTCTTCTCCGGTTTGGGCAAATATGGGAACGCAGAGAGGTCTTCCAATCTCATGCTTCAACGTACATATTCCAGACAGTATTGAAGGAATTACCCACAAAATGGGCGAAGTGATTATGCAAACCAAAATTGGTGGCGGAACTTCTGGATATTTCGGAGAACTTCGTAACCGTGGAACTGCGGTAACAGACAATGGTAAATCTTCAGGAGCAGTTTCTTTCATGAAGCTTTTTGATACTGCGATGGATGTGGTTTCTCAAGGTGGGGTAAGAAGAGGTGCTTTTGCTGCATATTTGGATATTGACCACGGCGATATTGAAGAATTTTTATCAATTAAAGATATCGGAAGCCCAATTCAGAACTTATTTACCGGTGTTTGCGTTCCAGATTACTGGATGCAAGACATGATTGACGGTGATATGGAAAAACGTAAAGTTTGGGCAAGAGTTTTGGAAAGCCGCCAACAAAAAGGTCTTCCTTATATTTTCTTTACCGACAATGTTAACAGAAACAAACCTCAAGTTTATAAAGACCTTGGTTTAGCGGTTAATGCAAGTAATTTGTGTTCAGAAATTATGCTTCCGTCTACAAGAGAAGAATCTTTCATTTGCTGTCTTTCTTCTATGAACTTAGAATTGTACGACGAGTGGAAAGATACAGATGCCGTAAAATTGGCAATCTATTTCTTAGACGCTGTTTTATCTGAATTTATCGACAAAACCGAAGGAAACTATTACTTACAAGGTGCAAGAAACTTTGCAATGCGTCACAGAGCTTTAGGTTTAGGTGTTTTAGGATATCATTCTTACCTTCAGAAAAACATGATTCCGTTTGAAAGTTTTGAGGCAACACAATTCAATGCAAGAGCTTTCAGAAGAATTAAAGAACAGGCTGAAATCGCTTCAAGAGAATTGGCAAACATCTACGGTGAACCAGAAATCTTGAAAGGATACGGTTTAAGAAATACAACCGTAATGGCAATTGCTCCTACAACGTCAAGCTCGGCTATTTTAGGGCAAACTTCTCCTGGAATTGAGCCATTTGCTTCCAACTACTACAAAGCTGGTTTGGCAAAAGGAAACTTCATGCGTAAGAACAAATATCTTGCAAAATTATTGGAAGAAAAAGGTTTAGACAACGAAGAAACTTGGAGAACAATTATGTTGAACCACGGTTCTGTACAGCATTTAAAAGAGTTGACAGACGAAGAAAAAGCAGTATTTAAAACGTTTAAAGAGATTTCTCCAATGGAGATTATTTCTCAGGCGGCGCAAAGACAGCAGTATATTGACCAAGCTCAGTCTTTGAACCTCCAAATTCCTTCTACAATGCCTGTAAAAGACGTAAACTATCTTTACATTGAAGCCTGGAAGAAAGGCGTAAAAACGTTATACTACCAAAGAAGTTCTTCTGTTTCTAAAGAATTAATGGTGAATTTCGTGAGCTGTTCAGCTTGTGAAGCTTAACCCTTCGACTTCGCTCAAAATTTAGAGCCAAGTAAAAAGTAAAAAGAGCCAATTTTGATGGCTACTAAATATATAATTAACCGTAGAAAATTTTTCTGCGGTTTTTTTTTGAATTAAAAATGTAAAACATTTTTTACATTTTGTAAAGTTTTTATTACATTTGAATTATCAATTTAAAAATATTAGATATGAAAACATTACAGCTTTTTCCGCATGGCTTTAAAAAGATGGGTTGGTTTATTTTTATTCCGTCATTAATCATGGGAATTCTGACACTTTCTGATGTATTGAAGAATGTTGAAATTTCAGTTCCTGTTTTCTTTAACAATGGATTGTCATTTACAGGTGATGATGTTGGTTTCTTTAAAACGACAACAATCGATTTATTTCCGAATCTTTTTGGAATTTTAATTATCATCGGAGGAATTCTTGTTGGTTTCTCGAAAGAACAAACAGAAGACGAGTACATTTCAAGCCTCAGATTGCGATCTGTTTTTTGGAGTCTCATTGTTTCGTACTCTTTTATTTTGCTTTTATTTGTAACCGTTTTCGGAAGCGTTTTCTTTACAATGATGATTCTTATTATGTTTTTACCTTTGGTTTTGTACGTTTTTAGGTTTAATTATTTACTGTTGAAAAAATGAAAAATACCATCAAAGTAGAACGAGCATTAAAGAGCATCACGCAGGAAGATTTAGCCAAAATCATTGGAGTTTCCAGGCAAACCATCAATGCTATGGAAGCCGGAAAATACGTTCCATCCACAGTTTTAGCCTTAAAAATCGCTAAACATTTCGGTAAAAAAATAGAAGATATTTTTGAATTGGAACCTGAAGATTAAAACATGATGAAGCAAATAATCACCATAGTTCTTTTATTAATTTCAACTTCTTTATTTTGTCAATCGAAAATTTACGCTTTTATAGGCAAAAAAATATCTGTTGAAAGAGTTCCTTCTGGAAATAGCTTCTATTTGAAATACAAAAATGTGTACAAGGTTGAAAAATCTTTTGACGAAGAAATTAGTACCGACACCATTAGTTTTGATTCTTATACGCACATGAATCAAATTCAGTATTCATTTTACGATTATGTTATTATTTATTTGGTAAAAGACGAAACTGGAAAATTAGTGCATAAAAGAACGTATTATACCCCAATTATTTTAAATGAAAATAGAACTTGGTATGGCTTTAATATATCTGACAATGATTTTGAAAATTATAAATCGTTTTCAAGCAAAAAACTGAGAATTAGAAAAAACCTTAAAATCGTTAAACAGAAATATTCGGAGATTAAAAAAAGAAAATATTTGATTCAAGCTTCTTTTCCTGAAAAATTTTTCACTCCACTCAATCGAAACACGGTAAAAGTAAAAATGCTCAAGAACGCAGATAGTCTTTATCATGAAAATAAGAAAGCTATTTTTGGATTGAAAAATTAAATGAAAAATAAGATTGAGCTCCCGCGAAATTCTGTTTCTACAACAAAATATATCGTTACAAAGGTTTTGCTCCTCCGGAGCAAAAAATAATTTAACCAACGGAATCCTACTAAGATTCCGTTTTATTTTACATAAAAAAAACCACTGCGAAAATTCGCAGTGATTCATTAAAATAGGAATATGATGAAAAATTACTTTTTAATTAATTTGTGAGAGATCCAAGAATCTCCAACTTTTATATTCATGATGTAGTTTCCGGTTTGAAGTTGTGCTACATTTACGGTATTGTTTACAACTTCTCCTTTTCCTACGACTCTACCTTCCATTGAGAAGATTTCGTATTTAGTTACTTTTTCGTTTGTTTTGATGGTTACAAAATCTACGGCTGGATTTGGATAAATTCCAAAATTCTTTGGTGTTTTTGTAATATCATTGGTTGCTAAGAAAGATTCTGAAATTACCGACCAGAAAATATCTCTTTGCGCAATATTTGAGAATGCAGCAACACCAGAGAAAGGATTTACATCGATACCTGTAGATTGGAAAGCTCCATAAACCATAATTTTATTACCGTTAAGGATTTCTAATTTCCCATTATCTTCAGTTCCTAAATCTCCATACACTAAATGTTGCATATAACCTCCAGTTGAAGAAATTTTAACCAGGAAAATATCCGTTCCGTTTGCAGTTGCAGAAGCTACCCCCGCTCCTGTATCGAAGTCTGCTGTTCCAGCAAAATCACCCGTAATTAAAACAGTTCCATTCATTTCTTCAATATCATTTACCTGGTCTATAGAAGTTGTTGCACCACCATAGGTATTGGTAAACTGATACGTTCCAGAAGTTGAAAATTTACTAACAAACCCATCTATAGAACCACTCGGAGTGATTGAATTTACACCAGAAGAAGGATCGAAATCTGTTACTCCAGAAACATAACCTCCAATATAAACACCACTAGATAGAACTTTTACTACATTAGGAATATCTGCGGCAGTACTTCCGAACGTATTTGCCCAAAGATAATTTCCGTTGGAGTCGTATTTCGCTAGGTAAACATCATAATTACCATTAGAAGTGAAATTAGCAGTTGCAGTTGGATCTGGATTAAGATCAATACTTCCAATAAATTGACCAACAATATAAATGTTGTTTGAAGCGTCGATAGCAAGATCATTAGGTTTTGTAATACCTCCTGTTCCAATAAATGTCTTTACCCAAGCAAAAGCTCCACTCGATGTAATTTTTAGCAAGAAACCATCTGCATTACTTGCTGCACCATTATCTGCAGTTAAAACGTTAGAAACATTTGGGTCTGGATCAAAATCTGCAAGAATATAATTTCCTACCATATAAATATCACCGTTACTATCAACTCTAATAGCTGTAATATCCTCGTTTGCGGCAGCTCCTGTAGGATTACTAATTTGCCTTGCCCAAACAAAATTACCATTGCTGTCTAGTTTAATAATAAAACCATCACGACTTTGGATTATGGCAGGTTGAGACAACCAATACTCATCAGAATTAGGTGTAGAATACAGACCATCATCATCTAAACTCGCTGGGTTTGCATCGAAAGAGTTACTTCCAGAACCTTGAAAATATCCTACCAAATAAATATTATTATTACTATCTACTGCTACATCTACAGCTGCATTTGCTGGAATCCCTTGAAAACTTTTTACCCAAACTGGGTTTCCGTTAGCATCATGTTTTGTTAAATAACCATCGGCTGTACCTCCTACAGCATTTATTACATTTGCACCAAAATTGATTGATCCCTGATAAATTCCTGTAGTATACACATTACCATTAGAGTCTTTTGCAGCTTTATTGGGAAAATCCATACCTGCACCTCCATACACTCCTCCCGTATAATAAGTTTGCCCGAAAACGGTAAAACCTATAATTAAAAAAAGAAAAGAAAAAATTTTCATTAGATCGTTTTAGTTCGTTTTTAATGATATTTAACAATGCGAATTTACTCTAGTTACTTATCATAAGAAAGAAATAGGGTTTGTAAATTCTAGAAATTCAGTATTAAAAAATACACAACACATTACATTTCAATAATTTACAAATAAACTTGAAATATTATGTAAAAACCAACATTCCCGAATTATGTTAGGGAAATAGATATTTTTTAACTCAAAAAAAACCTGTATTTTTGTCACCTAAAGGATATTTTGAAATACATACTATCATATACATTACTACTGATCTCTTTTTTTGCGCATGCGCAAGGAAAAGAAGATTATCAATATTTTTTAGATAAAGCGATTGGGAGTATCTACAGTAATCCCGAAACAGGATTGAAGCTCACCCAAGATTTGATGATGAATGATAAAAAAGAAGACCGTCTCTTTTATCAGCACATCGAGGCTCAATCTTA
The DNA here is from genome assembly GCF_057180445.1 of Chryseobacterium sp. HNCC26DJ239. NCBI lineage: Bacteria > Pseudomonadati > Bacteroidota > Flavobacteriia > Flavobacteriales > Weeksellaceae > Chryseobacterium > Chryseobacterium sp. HNCC26DJ239. The sequence continues at coordinate 51,807 of NZ_JBXUGJ010000007.1, read as the reverse complement.
TGCATTGCAAGGCGACTACGTAAACGCTGCTAAATCTGTTTTTGATAAAGAAGAAACCCTAAGTAAAGATCACACTGCATTTCATCAGTTTTTTCTTAGTTTTTGCGTTGCAGATCAGTATCAAAACATTGGGCTTTACGAACAATCTCAAAAAGTTATCACCCAACTTTTAGAAGAAGGAGACTTTCCTGATCACCCACAAAGAGATCTTACACTTGCAAAAATTTATCAGTTACAAGCTATTAATTTTGCCATTTTAAAGAAATATGATACCGCTTTAGAGTATTTGGAAAAAAGCAACGCATTAATTCATTCTGAAAGCCAAGAAATTTATATTTTAAGGACTGAAAATCAGCTTTTAAAAGGCACTTCTTATCTCAATCAGAAAAAATTCAAGGATGCTGAATACGAAATACAATCTGTTTTAGACCATAAAAATTTATCCAGATATGTCTTTTTACAAGCTTTAGCTTTAGAAAACTTGGCGAGATTACGTTTTATGCAGCAGCGTTACGCAGAAAGTATAGATCTTCTCCACCAAGCGCAAACTAAAATAACAAATCTAAATTATGACATCTTAGATCTTAAAATTTTTGAAGGACTTTCCAAGGCATATCTTGCAACCAATAATAACACAGAGTTTCAGACCAACAGAGAGCAATATGAAAGTCTGAAAGATAAAATCGATGAAAATAAAAAATCTGCAACAAGCTATTTAGTAGGAATTCTTGAAGATGTAAATAATAAAGAACTGGATTTTTATGAATCAGAATCCGCTTCCAATACAAAAATTATTGTTCTAACAGGGAGTTTCCTTATCCTTTTACTAGGCGGAATTTACTACGCGGTTCATCGAAAAGAAAAAGATCTACAAAAACAGGTAAGTTTCTTTAATAATTATTTTGAAAAAGCAAAAGTAAAAGCAAAAAACGCTCAAAAAGCGGCTTTAAAAGAAGAAAAAATTATTGAAGAAGAGAAAAAGGAAACCATTCCTCCTGCTAAAAAGACAAGTTTGCTTTCACCGGAAAAAGAGCAGGAACTTATTGATAAATTAGAAGATTTTGAAAATTCTGAGCTATTTTTAAGCAAGCAAATGTCTCTTCCTCTACTCGCTTCAGAGCTGGAAACCAATATAAAGTATCTTTCTGAAGTTATTAAAATTCATAAAGAAAAGAAATTCAATTCGTACATCAATGATTTAAGAATTAGACACGTTATCAATCTGCTGAAAACCGATCCTGCGTATCTAAATTACAAGGTAAGTTATCTTGCAGAGATAAGTGGTTTTTCTTCTCACAGCGCATTTACAGCCGTTTTTAAATCTATTACCGGTATGTCTCCGAACGATTTTATTCAACAAATAAACACACAAAAAAAAGCATGAGAAAGCACACTGTTTTATTTTTGATGTTGATGTTGTTTCTTCCTTTAACGACGAAGGCACAAAACAAGTCCAACGATTCTGTATTTAAAGAAATACAGCATTATTTGTATGAAAATCCAGACAAAGCGATAGAAATTTCTAACCAAATAATTGATTCTGAAAAAGATCCTGATAAAAAATTAAAGTATTACCTTTTTCTTGCCAAAGCGTACACCGCAAAAAGAAATTCTGATGCATCTTACAAGACTTTGCTAAAAGCGCAGCAGCTTTTGAAAGATTCTAAAGATTTCACCGCAAAAATTGATGCAATGATTCTTATTGCCATTCAGTATGAGCAAATGGAATTGTACACCAAGAGTTTTGAAATTTTAGATCAAGTAGACACTCTTTGCAATAATCTAAATGCTGAATATGATCTTCAAAAAAATAGTTGGCTAGGCAAAAGCTATGCGATTAAAGGAATTATCTATAAGTCACAAAAAAACAACGAAATTGCTTTAAAGAAATTTTTTACTTCTATTCAAAACTTTGAAAAAGCAGAACAAAACGGACCTACCATTAACAATATAAGCATCGTTTATTACAACATTGGCTATACTTTTATTAACGTAAATAATTTTGTTGAAGCAGAGAAATACTTCAACAGATCTTTAGACTATGCAAAAAAGTCGCAAGCACATAGTTTGGAGGCTTATGCACTGAAAGGTTTAGCAGATCTGAATTCGCAGAGAGACAATCCTCAAAAAGCGGTCGAGCTGCTCGAAATTGCTAAAGTAAAAGCTCAAAATATTGGCGATTTGGTTTTAAGTGAAGGAATTTATAAAGGTTTAGCAGATAATTATTTAAGTCTTGGAAACTTTCAAAAGCATGTAGAAAATAATGATTTCTATAAAAAAACTCAATTTCAGAGAGAGCAAAACGAACTAAAATCGATCAATTCTTTTATTAATAATTCTGAAAAGGAAAAAACTGAAAAACTGAATTCTGATAACAGAAAACATCTTATAATCAATATTTTAATCTCAGCATTTGTATTTTTAATCTTGAGTTTCTTGTTGTTGAAGATATTTAAAACGCGTAAGAAAAATCAGGCGCTTAGAAAGCAAATTCAGGAGTTGATTACGCAGTAGTTTACCAAATTTTCTTATCACAAAAAAACATAGCTATGAAATTCGGACAAGTTGAAGATCCTTCAAAAGTAGATTTCACTCTTCCAAAAGACCATTCAAGAACGAAGGAAATTTTAAGCAAAAACAAAAAAGGCTTAGAAAACATCTCGATAGGTTGCGCAAAATGGAACAAAACCGATCTTAAAGGCTTTTACCCAAAAGGTACGAAAGACGAATTGGGATACTACTCTACTCAGTTTAATTCCATTGAATTGAACGCCACTTTCTACGGAATGCCAACTTCTGAACAAGTACAAACCTGGAAAGAAAAAACTCCGAATGATTTTAAATTTTTCCCGAAAATCACCAACACTGTTTCGCATTTCAGAAGACTTTTGAATATTGATGATGTGGTAACGCAATTTGCAACCGCTGTGTTAAATTTTGATGAAAAGCTAGGAATGGTTTTTCTACAGCTTCATGATAATTTCAAACCGAAAGATTACGAAAGATTGGAACAATTTGTAAACAAATGGCCTCAAGAAGTTCCGCTCGCTATCGAACTAAGAAATACAGATTGGTTTACTGATGAAGAAATTTTCGATAAAACCTGTCAGCTTTTTGAAGAGCACAACATTACCAATATTATCGTAGATACAGCGGGAAGAAGAGATATGCTTCACATGAGATTAACGACGCCAACTGCGTTTATAAGATATGTTGGAGCCAATGCAGAAAGCGATTACCAAAGACTTGATGACTGGTTGAAACACCTTAGCGTTTGGAAAGAAGAAGGTTTGCAAAATCTTTACTTTTTCGTGCATCAAAACTTAGAAAAAGCGTCACCGCTTTTGTCTGCGTACTTCATCAAAAACATGAATGAAGAATGGAAAACAGAGCTACACATCCCAATAATGGCGCAAACCACCACTCAGACTTTATTTTAACTTTTTTTGCGTAAAATAAGAACGAGATTAAGGAAAATCAGTAATAAATTCATGGTAACCCAAATTCCTGAAAACATGGTTTCATAATTATAGGCCTCAATCTCTTTTTTTGCTTTTGCCGAGAGTTTTTCGCTTTGATTAATGTAATTCTGAACTTCAACCATTTGGTCGATGTTTTTATTCGGAACAGAATGTTGTGAGAAATAGACCATATTTTTCTTTCCGAGATAACCGGCAATCCAATATTCATCAGAATTTTTCATGTTCAAGTATTCAACCATGTAATATTCAGGTCTAATTTTTCCTACATGAGTGGTTTCTAAAAGAGATCCCGAAGGACTTTTGTTAACTTTTATCAGATAGAAATCTAATGTTTGAGGTAATTTATTAATCAGTTGAAGAGACACAGAATTCTCTACCATTGCAACTGTACTTTTTTTAACAAACCAATACGTAAAAATCGATATAGATACAACAAGACTCAAAATCCTGAAGAGTTTTGACAGTTTTCCTGCCTTTCCGTTTTTTACTTTAGAAAGGAAAAGAGAAAGTACGAGGAGAAAAAAAATCAGTGAAAGAATAAATCCCATAGAGCAAAGATAAGAATTGATTTTTTTAAACTAAAAATTAATCAACATTCCACTCGTTATAAAATTGATCGAGGAAATTGAGCATAAATTGATGTCTTTGTTCTGCAATTTTTTTGCCTTCTTGAGTGTTCATCAAATCTTTTAAAAGCAAAAGCTTTTCGTAGAAATGATTAATGGTTGTACCGTTCGATTTTTTGTATTCTTCTTTCGACATATTTAGCTTTGGAGCAATATCAGGATGATACATCAAATTATTTTTAAAACCACCAAAATTAAACGTTCTGGCAATTCCGATAGCGCCAATTGCATCAATTCTATCGGCATCTTGAACGATTTTCAATTCAATTGGTAAATCTTTTGGAGCTTCGTTTCTGTTTTTAAAAGAAATATTCTGAATCACAAATAAAACTTGAGCAATAGTTTCTTCGTCTACGCTAAAACCTTCCAACAATTCTCTGGAAATTTTTAACGCTAAAGTCTCATCACCATTATGAAATTTCGGATCTGCAATATCGTGCAGCAAAGCTGAAAGTTCTACCACTTCTCCATTACAATTTTCGGTTGCAGCGATTTTTTTTGATAATTTCCAAACCCTTTCGATGTGAAACCAATCGTGGCCTGCTTCTGCCCCTTCTAATTGTTTTTTTACAAATTCTACGGTTTTATCTATTGTTGTAATCATGTTTTATTTAAAAATTCAAAAATAATGTTCCAAAGCTTTTCATTATAGCTTCTAAAGAAATTGATATGCCCAATTTCACCTTTTTCAGATTCCGAAGTTTTTATCAGACGATATTCAGGTTTTAAATTAGAATATGCTTTTTCCAGAAGACTTTTTACACCTTTCTCTGTAAGCCAAACATCGTCTTCTGCATAAACCACAAGAGTTTTCTGATGCAGTTGCTTAGAAAAATCGTCAGTTTTTTCGAGTAATCTGCTGGTAGATTTTCGGTTCAAAATTAAGGTTCTCCAGTCGTAAGCGCAATTTTTTGGAAGACTTTCTCCTAAACCAAACCAATTTCCAGGGAAATATCCTAATAACCAAGTTGATAAAGGCTGTGCAATTCCGAAACCTAAAAATGCTTCAACTTTTGTTTTCGGTTTTAAATTTCCAACGTAAGCGGTTTGAGTTGCAACAAAAATAAATTGTTTGAAGATTTCAGAATTAGGATTCATCCCTAAAATTAAAGCGCCAACAGAATGACCAAGGCAAAACTTGTTGTGATGAGGAAAATTTTGAGTGATAAACTCGGTTATTAATACAAAATCGGTATTTCCCCAAGACCTCATCGATGCTTTGGATTTCTTCAAATTAACCGGTTTTGAAAGCCCAATTCCTTCATAATCGTAGGTAATCACCGTAAAACCTCTTCTTTTAGCGCTTTCTGCAAAAGAAAAGTAAATCTGTTGTCGAACTCCAGTCGCCGAATTAATAAGCAAAAGCTTTGTGGATTCAACTTCCGGACTGAAAATATGAAGACAAATTTTGGCTCCGTTTTGATTGGTGAGAAATTTTCGTTCCATAGCATAAAAACATTCCACCATAAAGGTGGAAAATTATGTTGGTTTAAAAATACGCAATTGCTTTTTTAAGTATGCACTAAATAATTTTGAATGTAAAATTTATAATAAACATCTGTTTTCAATTATAAAAAAATTAACGCAAAGAGCGCAAAGATTTTTCTATGCTATTCGCTGTTTTCAAGTTCACAAAGGCAGAACTACGTTCGTAAAACTGCGTTTTATACTCAGCAAAGCTCTCAAAGTATTTCCAAATATGAAAAAAGAACAGACAAACAATAAAATTATTTGCTTAAGACATTTCCAAAAATTTAAAAACTACTGAATTTCAATAAATTCTGTAACTATTTTCACAGGATTTTTTTGTGCATCAAAACCGATGTAGCTTGCATAAAAACCTTCGCCATATCCTGCTTCAAAAGCAAAAATATTGCCTGCTTTATTTTCAGAAGGCTTAAGAAGTGCAAACTGATCTATCGCTCCATTTTCATCAAAGAAATGATCATGAAAGAACTCTTCATAAATTCCCATGAAATCGTCTCCTTTTCTTTGGAAAAGCTTTTGTTCAAGCTCATTAAGGCTATTTTGAGTATCAACATCCATAAAACAAGCCATTCCGCTTTCTACAGGATACCCAAAAACCTCTTCATCTGTAAGTTCTTTTACATTTTGACCTTTTGTGGTCGCCATTTGCCAATCGCTTACGTCAGAATTATTAAAAATAATCTCTGCATACGCTACGCAATTGCTTTCTCTTTCTTTGTGAAGCAAAACTTGAAAGTCTCCCTTTGGAAATTCTGTTGTAAAAGGAAGCATATCGCTTGTAATCACAGGGTCACAAGCAACCAGTTTACCGCTCGAAAGGTAAATTTTCCCTACTTCAAAACTCTCTAACAATGGGCTTTCCACAAAGTTTTTTGAGAATAATTTTGATATGTTTTTAATGTGTGTCATTATTAATTTTAGGCTAAGATTAAGGTTTAGGCTAAGCCAGAAACTCAACCTTAACCTAAACCTTTTAAATTATAAACTCTTCAGCTTCTCTTCCAAAATTGCAATTTTGTCTAGCGCATCTTTTTGTTTTTTACGCTCTACTTCTACAATTTCAGGTTTTGCGTTGGCAACAAACTTTTCGTTTGAAAGTTTTTTATCTACAGAAACCAAGAAACCTTTTAAATACTTCAATTCTTCCTCAGTTTTAGCTTTTTCTTCAGCTAAATCTAAGTTTTCACTCAAAGGAATTGAAATTTCTGTCGCTCCAACCAGGAAAGTAAAACTAGGTTTATCAGTTTTTGTTCCGAAATGAATTTCAGAAACGTTGGCTAATTTTTTAATCACCGATTCGTTGGCAAATTCTGAAGCATTAGTATAAACTTCCACAGCTTCTCTTGGCGAAATTCCTTTTGTTTGACGGTAATTTCTAACACCAGAAATAATTTCTGAAGCTGTTTCAAAGTTTTGGATGATTTCTTCGCTGAAATTTTCAGCTTTTTTCTGTTGAGCGATTACTAACGCTTCATCAGTTTTTCTTTCGGAAATCAACTGCCAAATTTCTTCCGATTGGAAAGGCATAAATGGATGAATCAACTTCATTAATTCTTCGAAAAGTGAAACCGTTTTATTGTACACTTCTTTAGAAATTCCTTCACCATAATTCGGTTTAATGGCTTCCAAATACCAACCACAGAAATCGTCCCAAATTAACTTATAAATTAAATGTAAAGCATCAGAAATTCTGAATTTTTCAAACTGGTCATTAATTTCAACAATGGTTTTGTTTAATTTATTTTCGAACCATTCAATCGTTTGAAGTTCAGTTGTATTGGCAGGTTTATCTTCATGATTCCACATGTTAATCAAACGGAATGCACTCCAAATTTTCGTCATGAAATTTCTTCCCTGAAGCATCAAATCTTCATCAAAAAGAAGGTCATTTCCTGCCGCAGAACTCAATAAAATCCCAACACGAACTCCATCTGCTCCGTATTTATCCATCAATTCTAAAGGGTCTGGAGAATTTCCTAAAGATTTAGACATCTTTCTTCTTTGCTTATCTCTTACAATCCCTGTAAAATAAACATTTTTGAACGGAACTTCTTTTCTGTACTCCAATCCAGCCATAATCATTCTAGCTACCCAGAAAAAGATAATATCCGGACCTGTTACCAAGTCTGAAGTCGGGTAATAATAATTGATGTCTTTATTTTCAGGGTCTAATAAACCGTCGAAAACCGACATTGGCCACAACCAAGAAGAGAACCATGTATCTAAAGCGTCTTCGTCTTGTCTCAAGTTTCGAGTTTCGAGTTCTGAGTTGCCAGTTTTTTCTTTAGCTAAAGCTAATGCATCTTCGATAGTTTCTGCAACAACGAAATCATTTTCTCCGTCTCCGTAATAGAATGCAGGAATTTGCTGTCCCCACCAAAGCTGACGAGAAATATTCCAATCGCGGATGTTTTCCATCCAGTGTTTGTAGGTGTTTTTAAACTTTTCGGGATAAAATTTCACCTCATCATCCATTACAACATCCAAAGCTGGTTTTGCAATTTCAGACATTTTTAAGAACCACTGAACAGAAACTTTAGGCTCAATAACAGCGCCTGTTCTTTCTGAAGTTCCTACTTTATTTACGTAATCTTCTGCCTTCAACAAAAGATCATTTTCTTCTAATTCTTTAGCAATCTGCTTTCTAACCTCGAATCTGTTTTTACCTGCGTAATGTAAACCGTGTTCATTTAAATTACCATCATCATCCAAAGCATCAATCATTTGAAGATTGTGTTTTTGTCCGATTTCGTAATCGTTGATGTCGTGCGCAGGCGTAATTTTTAAAGCGCCCGTTCCGAATTCAATATCAACATATTCGTCTTCAATGATAGGAATTACTCTGTTTACGATAGGTACGATTACTTTTTTACCTTTTAAATGAGCGTATCTCTCGTCATTTGGATTGATACAAACTGCAGTATCTCCAAAAATCGTTTCAGGACGCGTTGTAGCCACCGATAAATATTCTTCGGTATCTGAGCCAGCCGAAGATTCGATTTTATATTTAAGGAAATATAGTTTTCCGTTTTGTTCTTTGAAGATTACTTCTTCATCAGAAATATTTGTTTTTGCTTCCGGATCCCAGTTTACCATTCTGTAGCCACGATAAATCAATCCTTTATTGTATAAATCAACAAAAGATTTGATCACCTGCTGAGAAAGTTTAGGCTCCATCGTAAAACGAGTTCTATCCCAGTCGCAAGAACAACCTAATTTTTTTAATTGTTCAAGAATGGTACCTCCATATTTATCAGTCCAATCCCAAGCGTGTTTCAAGAATTCTTCTCTGGTAATATCAGACTTGCTGACTCCTTCTGATTTCAGTTTAGCAACAACTTTAGCTTCAGTAGCAATTGAAGCGTGATCTGTTCCCGGAACCCAACAAGCATTAAAGCCTTGCATTCTTGCACGACGGACCAGAACATCTTGAATAGTATTATTAAGCATATGCCCCATGTGTAAGATCCCCGTAACGTTTGGAGGAGGAATTACAACAGTGTACGGCGGCTTATCATTGGGCTCTGAATGGAAGTATTTGTTTTCCAACCAGTAATTGTACCACTTTTGTTCTGTTTCCTGTGGATTGTACTTTTCTGAAATCTGCATAAAATTCTGTTTCTTTACTTTACAATTTGCAAAAATAGTTTAATCTAAAAAAATCCAAGCATTAATTAAAATAATTTTTAACTTTGTTCTTCAAAATTTATCTAACAAACATATTAACATTCAGAATATGAAAAATTTATTGGCAGGAATTGCTTTAATGGGAACATTTGCTTTTGCATCTGCACAAACTATCACTTTTGATACTACTACTTTCGATTATGGTACAATTAAACCAGGATCTGAGGGAACAAGATTCTTTACTGTGACAAATACAGGTGACAAACCTTTGGTTCTTTCTAACGTAAAACCTTCTTGCGGATGTACAGTTCCTGAATGGAGCCAAGATCCTATCTTACCTGGAAAATCTGCGAAAATTAAAGTTGGATACAACACTGCTAATCAAGGACAGTTCAACAAAATGATTGAGGTATTTTCTAACGATCCTGCAAACAGCAGAAGCGTAATCTACATTAAAGGAAATGTAGATCCAAACGCTCCAGAACCAAAACCTCTTACACCAGAAGAATTGAAAGCAAAAGCTGAAGCTGAAAAAAAAGCAGCAAAAATCGCTGAAAAAGAAGCTAAAAAAGCAGCGAAAGCAGCAAAAAGAGCAGCAAACTAATTAGTAAGCATTCAAAAAAATAATAGAAACCATCTCCTATCGAGATGGTTTTTTTGCTATTTTAGTTTAAAATATAGAACATGGACAAAGATTTTTCAGACGATTTTAAGATCAGTAAAAAGTTTTCGATAAAAAAAGCAGATACCGATTATAAAGGTAAATTAACCAAAGAAGAAGGTGAGCAAATTATTATTCAAGAAAAACAAAAACTTCACGAACTTCAAGAAAAACTTTATGCAGACGGAAGCAAATCTCTCTTGGTTGTGCTTCAAGCAATGGATGCAGCAGGAAAAGACAGTTTAATTGAGCATGTTTTCGGTGGTGTAAATCCGCAAGGTTGCCATGTCACAAGTTTTAAAACACCAAGCACAAAAGAGTATTCTCACGATTTTCTGTGGAGACATTATTTAGCATTACCTCAAAAAGGAATGATTGGAATTTTCAACCGTTCTTACTATGAAAGTGTTCTGGTTTGCAAAGTACATCCTGAATATAATCTCAGCGAAAAAACATGGAAATCTGTAGAAAGTTTCGACGAAAAATTTTGGGAAAACCGATATGAAAGCATCAGAAATTTTGAAAAACATCTTGCCAACAACGGAACTACCATTATTAAAATTTTCCTTCATGTCTCTAAAGCTGAACAAAAGAAAAGATTTTTAGACCGAATTAACGAGCAAGAAAAAAACTGGAAATTTTCTCTCGGCGACCTTCCTGAAAGAGCCGTTTTCGAGCAATACATGGAGTGCTACGAAACCGCAATAAATGAAACATCTAAAGAACACGCGCCTTGGTTTGTAATTCCTGCAGACAATAAATGGTTTGCAAGATTAGCCGCCATTCAAATCATTATTGATACTTTAGAAAAAATGGATTTGCAATATCCTGTACTTTCAGAACAAGACCGAAAAGAATTAGATGAAGCAAAGAAACAATTGGAAAACGAATAAGTAAAACTGCCAAGAAAAAGTAAAAAGATTGCAAGAAAATGCTACGACTATGCAAATTACATGTAAAATTTGTGTATTCGTGGCATTAAAAACGAGAAAACCTATAAGCCGGATTCTGTATTCCGATAAATCGGAACGCTTGTTATTTATCTACGTTTTACATTGCTGCAAAACTTGAGCTGATTACCCCTCGGTTTTCGGAACGGGCCGCTCCTATTTTCATTACTGAAAAACACCGATATACTTACCATTGCACCGCAAAGAGTTTACCTGGTTTCACTACAGCCGAACTGTACATACTTTCTGTTGCACTTGTCCTATCCTCACGGATGACGGATGTTATCCGCTTTGCCGCCCTTTGGTGTCCGGACTTTCCTACCCTCACCGAAGTGAGAATCAACAAGCCGGTTTTCTCGTGGCCGCAAAGATACAATTTAATCTAACAAAGTCGTAGCATAACTGTTTACCAATACAGAAAACTATTTTTTATTTTAACAATTGTTACACTGCAACATTGTTATATTATTACATTAAATTATTATCTTCGTGCCGTTGTAAAACAATAAAATAGGTGTCGAGAGAAAAAGAATTTGCGCAACTCATTAAAAATAATCAGGGTTTGGTTATTAAGGTGTCGCGTCTCTACACCAATTCTCCCGAAGATGAAGAAGATCTTTTTCAGGAAATCGTACTTCAACTTTGGAAAAGCTACGACTCCTTTAAAGGAAATTCAAAAATTTCAACCTGGATGTATCGTGTGGCGTTAAATACCGCCATTACGCTATTCAGAAAAAAAACGAAATCTTTACCAACCAACGAGCTAGATATTAACATTAGAGACTTTGAAGAAGACGACGATGATAAGCAACAGCAAATCTCGCTTCTTTATAAAGTAATAAAAACGTTGCCCAATGTAGAACGTGCGATTGTAATGATGTATTTGGACGACCTCCCTTACCGAGATATTGCCGAAAACCTTGGTATTACGGAAGTAAATGCCCGTGTAAAGATGAACAGACTGAAGAAAACCCTTAAAGAAAAGATGGAAAAGTATGCCTGATTTTGACTTAGATAGCTTTAAAACTACATGGCAAAAACAGCCTGTTGAAAACAAATATGACGATAATGAGATCTTAAAGATGCTCAATAGAAAGTCGCGAAATTACATGAAATATATCTTCTGGATTAGCGCAGCAGAGTTTCTATTTTTTACATTATTTGGCTTCTATTATATCATTCAGGATAAAGATTCTAATTCTTTTATGGCATTATTGCTTAGACTTGGGGTAGAAAAAAATACAGAATTAACGAATAATTTAGAGGTTATCTATCTCATCATAAAAATTACCACACTTATCGTGACGGGGGTTTTTGTCATTAAGTTTTATCAGAATTACCGAAAGATTAAGATTGAAGAAGATCTAAAAGCATTCATTACGCGAATTATTAACTTTAAAAAGACGGTAAATGCTTTTATTTTAACAAATATCGTTCTGTTTATCCTCTTTACCACCGTCTTTACAGGATTTGTTTTCTACGTGGTAAACCATCAAAACATACAGCTAGATTCTTCTACAAAAAACGGATTCATTATGGCCATTATTGTAAGTACACTTTTATGCGTGGTTCTAATATGGCTGTATTACCGACTGGTTTACGGAATTATTATGGGAAGACTCGATAAAAACTTAAAACAACTAAAAGAGATAGATTCTCAAGAAAATTAAATAAAAAAAAGACTGCCTTTACTTAAAGACAGCCTTTTTTTATGTTTGAATCTACAATTCTTTTCTCAATCTCGCCACTGGAATATTGAGCTGTTCACGATATTTTGCAATCGTTCTTCTCGCAATATTATATCCCTGCTCTTTTAGAATAACCACTAATGCATCGTCTGTAAGCGGCTTTCTTTTATTTTCCTTATCAATAACTTCCTGAAGATGGGTTTTAATTTCCTTTGTAGAAACCTCTTCGCCATCATCATTCGTAAGAGAATCTGAGAATAAATCTTTCAGATAGACAATTCCGTTGGATGTATCTGCGTATTTACTTTTCACCACTCTAGAAATTGTTGAAATATCAAAACCGGTAATATCTGCAATATCCTTTAAAATCATAGGTTTTAAAGACTTCTCGTCTCCAGTAAGGAAATAATCTTTCTGAAATTTAGCAATAGCCGTAATTGTCTGCAAAAGCGTGTTCTGACGTTGGTTAATTGCATCAATATACCATTTTGCAGCGTCTAATTTTTGCTTGATAAACAAAGCAGCTTGCTTATGTTCAGCCGATTTTTTATCGTGAGAATAAGTAGATAAAATATCTTTATACTCTTCAGAAACTCTTAAAGTAGGCGCATTTTTACTATTCAACATCGGGATTACCTGTCCGTCTTTAATTTGAATAACGAAATCCGGGATAATCTCCTGATTAATGGTAATTGTTTGGGTATCGAAGTTCCCTCCTACTTTTGGTGAAAGTCTGGAAATTTCGTCTAAAGCATCCTTCAAATCTTCTTCTTCAATATCGTATTTCTGGATAATTTTGTTGTAATGCTTATTCGTTAAAGCCTCAAACTGATTTCTCAAAATATTTGCAGCCAAAGAAACTGATTTTTCAGAACTTACCTTCTTTTCAATTTGTAAAAGAAGACATTCCTGAAGATTTCTCGCACCCACTCCAGGTGGATCCAGCTTTTGAACGTAATTTTCAAGCACATCTTCCACTTTTTCTTTTGTGGTGTAGACTCCTTGTGAAAACGCAAGATCATCTACAATAGATTTTACTTCTCGGCGCAAATACCCATCTGTATCTAAGTTTCCGATTAAATATTCTGCGATTTTCAATTCTTCTTCACCGATATTTATTAAGTGAATTTGCTCTGTTAAATAGTCATACAAAGACTGCCCTTCTGTAAGAAGACTTTCATTATCAAACTCTTCATCGTCTGCAGAATAGTTACTCGATGCCGTTTTATAACTTGGTTCGTCATCATAAAGGTACTGATCTACATCAAAATCCGTTTCTATACTTTCGTTCCCTTCGTTTTCGTAAGTATCATCAGAAGAAGGATACTCATCCTCTGCATTATCGTCTTTTGCGATTTCAAGGGCTGGGTTTTCTTCCAGCTCTCTTTCTAGCTCTTCTTCAAATTCCAGAGTGTGAAGCTGAATCAACTTCATCAACTGAATTTGTTGCGGTGCCAACTTTTGTCCTAACTTAAGTTGTAAATGTTGTTTTAGCATATTATTATCTGGTGTTTTTAAATCTTATGCTACGAAATTATAAAAAATTTTTGATAAAAAATATTTTTAGCACGATTTTTGATATAATAGTTTCATAATAAACTACTAGGAACATATAAAAGCCTCAACTTCATGGAGTTGAGGCTTTTCTGCTAGAAATATCAAACGCTTAAAAACATGCTTTAAACGTCTTTAAATGATGATTTAAACAAAATTTAATATAGAAAATTTATTTTTTCGCAACAAAAAAAATCCTCCCATAAAAATGGAAGGATTCTTTTTATATTTTTTAATCTTAAATTAAAATTCCGCATTTTTTGGAGTTCTTGGGAAAGGAATTACGTCTCTAATGTTCGTCATACCCGTTACAAAAAGCACCAATCTTTCCAACCCTAAACCGAAACCAGCATGTGGCACAGAACCGAATTTTCTAGTATCCAAATACCACCACAATTCGTGCTCATCAACGTGCATTTCCGCCATTTTTTGTTTTAAAACATCCAATCTTGCCTCTCTTTCAGAACCACCGATAATTTCGCCAATTCCTGGGAAAAGTACATCCATTGCGGCAACTGTTTTATTATCGTCGTTCAGTTTCATGTAGAATGCTTTAATTTCCTTTGGATAATCAAACAAAACTACCGGGCTTTCGAAATGTTTTTCAACCAAATATCTTTCGTGCTCAGATTGAAGGTCTGTTCCCCATTCTTCAACAGGATATACAAATTTTCCTTTTTTATTTTCTTTCGAGTTTAATAAAATCTCAATAGCTTCCGTATAAGAAACTCTCTTGAAACGCTTAGCAACAACGTTTTCAAGCTTTTCAATTAAACCTTCTTTTGCTCTTTCTTTTTCTGGCTTAGATTTTTGCTCTTCCGCAAAACGCTTGTCTAAGAATTCTAAATCATCTTTACAATTGTCTAAAACATACTGAATAACATATTTCAAGAAATCTTCTGCCAAATCGATGTTGTCTTCCAAGTTATTGAAAGCAACTTCCGGCTCAATCATCCAGAATTCAGCTAAGTGACGCGTTGTATTCGAGTTTTCTGCACGGAAAGTAGGTCCGAAAGTATAAATTCTACCCAATCCCATCGCTGCAGTCTCTCCTTCAAGCTGACCAGAAACCGTCAAATTCGTTTTTCTTCCGAAGAAATCTTGAGAAAAATCAATTTCACCTTGCTCATCTCTCGGAATGTTATTCAAATCGAAATTTGTTACTCCGAACATTTCACCCGCTCCTTCTGCATCAGCTCCGGTAATTACAGGGGTGTTGATGTAGAAAAACTGGTTTTGGTTGAAGAATGAGTGAATCGCAAAACTCACGGCATGACGCACTCTGAAAACCGCACCAAACAAATTGGTTCTAAATCTAAGGTGAGCCTGTTCTCTCAACACTTCTAATGAGTGTTTTTTAGGCTGAAGAATGGTTTTATCTCTATCTTCCGTAAAGTTATCTCCTAAAATGATAATTTTTTTCGCGATAATCTCCACAGTTTGCCCAGCTCCTTGGCTTTCAACTACTTCACCAACAACTTTCAAAGATGCAGCAGTGCTGATTTTTGAAATAACTTCTTCATCAAAATTTTCAAAATCAACAACGATTTGCAAATTATTGATTGTAGAACCATCATTAAGTGCAATAAAACGATTAGAACGGAAGGCTCTTACCCACCCGTAAACCGTAATGTCATGATGTAATACTTTCTTGTAATCTTGCAGGATTTCCCTGATTGTTTGCTTTTTCATTTGTTGATTAATAAATTTCTCTTTAAAAATTAATGAGTGCAAAGTTACAAAAAAACAGCGCAATATAAAGTTTACACTGTCATTTTACTATCGTAATCAATTATTTAATCTAAAAAAGGGCTCTAAAGCGTGATTTAATTAAAAAACATAGTCTTTTTCCGCTCTTTTCCTTGCCTAATTTTCCATGCATGAAACGCACTCGGAACATCGTAATGCCATTTTGGAAGTATTAAAATGATTAAAATAACATCAACATGTGCGATAAATCCTAAAACCACGGTGAGATAAAAAGCAAACCCAGCCTGATGAAATGCTATTAAAAAAGTAAATGCAAGGAGCAAACTCACTCCCCATAATTTCGACAACCAAGCATGAGTACACGTTTCCTTACCAAATTTTATCCAACTAATAATGTAACAAAGTGCTTCCATGATGAAGATTAAAACAACTCCTTTCCATTCACTTGTAATGAGATTAGGATTTAAAAAATAGGCAGCAAAACCAAGCGACAACCAAAAAATCAAATCAACCTGACTGTCTAATCTTCTCAACTTTTCTGAAGAAACACCCACTTTTCTGGCAATAATTCCGTCAAAAATATCGGTAAACAAACCGAAATACATTAATGAGACTATCAAAAAAGATGAGTTTTCAGGTTTAAAGTAAGATAATGCGATGATAATTGGCGCAAGAAGAAATCTTGTAGCAATGAGTAAATATGGAAGTGTTTTCATGATTTAATTTTAAAATTACACTTCAAAACTACCTTCGAAAACCATTTTTCTCAATGCGAAAAAAAATTAAAATAAATAGCTACATTTGTGAAAATCACAAAAAAAAAAAATGCATCAAGAAAATTTATTAAGACAAATAAGAAAAAAAATCGGCAGTAAATCTCTGAATGACGAAATTGCCAACATTCTCAACATCAGCTACGATGCAGCACACAGAAGAACTTCTCTGAAAGCGAAATTCAGTTTTGATGAAGCTTTGGAATTGGCAAAATATTACCAAATTTCTTTAGACCAATTTATGGGAAGCGACCTGCAACTTGTTGTTCAAAAAACCAGCGCAGTAACGAATACCGACGATTTGCAGTCTTTTTTCCAAAATAATCTGAGAATTTTTGAAAGCCTTCCTCTTTCCGACGACATGACGATTTATTATTCTGCGAAGGATATACCGTTTTTTTATACGCTTTCAGACACTTTATTGTCTAAATTTAAAATCTACGTTTGGATGAATCTCTTGAATGTAAAACAAGTTTTTGTTCCTTTTCAACAGTTTTCGCCGCCAGATTTTGAGCTTAACAATCAGGAATTAAGGAAAAATTACGAAAAGCAAAATGTTATAGAGCTTTGGAACGACCAAACTGTTTCTAGTATTTTACAACAAATTGTTTACTATTTTGAAACTGGACTTTTACAAAAAACCGAAGCAAAAATCATTTTAAAAGAAGTTAAAGAATTAATAGAATATATCGAACAAAAAACTGAAAACAATCCTAAGTTTCATCTTTATGAGAATGAATTAATGCATTTATCCAACGATATTTTCCTTCATCATCCTAAAAAATCATTAATTGCCGTTCCGCTGAATACGTTTGGATATATTTTAATTAATGATGAAAAAACCTGTCAAGAAACTTACAATTACTTTGAGCATCAAATTAAAAACTCAAAATCATTAACAACATCAGGAAATCGGGACAGAAAAATATTTTTTAATAAAATGTATTTACAGATTGACAACGTTGTATCGAGACTTGGAATTTAAATAGAAAAGCCCTTATAAAAAAATAAGGGCATATTATATTTTGTTTGAAAATCT
Source organism: Chryseobacterium sp. HNCC26DJ239 (assembly GCF_057180445.1). Taxonomy (NCBI): domain Bacteria; kingdom Pseudomonadati; phylum Bacteroidota; class Flavobacteriia; order Flavobacteriales; family Weeksellaceae; genus Chryseobacterium; species Chryseobacterium sp. HNCC26DJ239. Next base: position 34,209 of record NZ_JBXUGJ010000007.1, on the reverse strand, counting down.
TTTACTCATCCTTCTTCGAAGGCACCAAAAAGACATCAATTAAACCTTCCGGAAGCTGCATTTTAATTTCTTTTTCTTCTCTATCCACTTCCAAAATCCAGTCTTTAATCATAGGAATTACCACTTCTTTCCCATCCAAATTGGTAATAAAATATGCTTGTGCCGTTTGATCGTTTACAGATCTGATTACACCACAATCGTTATTATTCTCATCCAAAATAGAATATCCGATAATTTCATGGTAATAAAATTGCTTCCCTGTAAGTTTCGGCAAACTCGTGAGAGGCAAATACACATCTTTTCCCAAAGACTGATCCACCAAAGCTTCCGAAGAGTTTTTGAAAGAAATATTCAAAGCATCAGTTTTACTATAAGAAGTTTTTTCAATAAAAAAAGGGACCAACAAACCGTTGATTTCCACAAAAATGGAATCCAATTTATTGTAAATTTCAGGTTGATCGGTATCTAGCTTCAGAATAACATTTCCTGCAAGACCATGTCTTCTCGTTATTTTTCCTAATAAGTAGCAGTCTTCTTTTTTCATTTTGCAAATATAAGAGAAACCATTAAGGTTTAAAATTAAAAAAGACACGAAAAGAATTTCGTGCCTTTGTTTTGTATTTTCTTAAAAAGATTAAGCTTGAGCTTCTTCAGTTCCTTCTGCTTCAGCAGTTGGCTCTTCAGTAGTAGCTTCTTCAGCAGGTGCATTTGCAGCCTCTTCAGCAGCTTTCGCATCAGCTTCAGCTTGTGCAGCAGCAGCAAGTCTAGCTTCGTTTACTTTTTGCTCAGCTTCTAAAGCAGCTTTCTTAGCATCAGCTTTAGCAGTAGCTAAACCTTCAACTTTACCTTGTACTTTAGCATCTTTAGCTTCAACCCAAGCAGCAAATCTCTTTTCAGCTTCAGCCTCATCAAAAGCACCTTTAGCAACACCACCTTGTAAGTGTTTTTTGTAAAGAGCACCTTTGTAAGAAAGAATCGCTCTTGCCGTATCAGTTGGCTGAGCTCCGTTGTTTAACCACTTTACAGCAGAATCAACGTTTAATTCAATCGTTGCAGGGTTAGTAATTGGGTTGTAAGTTCCTAATTTTTCGATGAATCTACCATCTCTTCTAGCTCTAGAATCTGCAACCACGATATGGAAGAAAGGTCTCCCTTTTGATCCGTGTCTCTGTAATCTGATTTTTACTGACATAAAATTAAAATTTGTGGGATCACGTCCCGGTTAAATATTTAAGAGTGCAAAGATAATAAAAATTTTCAATTCTGAAAATTTTGTTGGATGATAGAAGCTAGATGATGGAAGTTTTTTTACTTTTCAATTTTTTTAGGAGCCGGGAACCTGTTTTCACTACTCGCTTTTTTGCCCCTTTCCGCTCCCATTTCTTGCAAAAAGAGCTCAAACATGCCGTTCAACCAGGGCTAAAAAAGCACGAATCTCCACAACTCTTACCTTTATTTATTCATCATAGCACCATAAGAATGAATTGTTACATTTTTACATTGTTACATTGTTACATTGCTACATTGCTACATTTTCTAAGCTTCCCAAATAGAAAAGTCCTAAGCATTTTTGATTTTCTTCAATCGTTAAACATTCTTTTAAACCATCAACGATTTTTGGCGAACTCCAATAACAACCAATATTATTTGCCGTACAAGTAAGATACATATTCTGAACCGCCATAGAAACTGCCGCAATTTCTTCCCATTCAGGAACCATTCCGCTGAAATTAACTACGATTGAAATCACCGCACCCGCTTTATTGATTTTAAAACCAATATCATTATATTTTTTCTCTAAAAAAACTTGAGGTGCCGTTGTAGACTTATAAATCTCCTGCATTTCTATAGCCAGTTTCGCTTTTTCTTCACCTGTGAAAATTTTGAAACGCCAAGGTTTTGTACGTTTGTGATTGGGGGCAAAAGTTGCCGAGTTTAGAATTTCTTCAATAATTTCTGGTGAAATTTCGTTTTCAGAATAATCTTTTGGGAAAATACTTCTTCTTTGTTCAATAATCTCTTTTAATATTCCTGCTCTATTCATGTTGCAAAATTACAGAAAAGAAGTGAGAAGATGCGGGAGACGAGATGCGGGATGCGAGATGCGAGATGCGAGATGCGAGATGCGTAGCGAATTTAAATTGGAGAGCTTCTTTCACAAAGTTTTTTAAGGAATTAAATTACCAGTAATACATTAATTTCAATCAATGTTTAAACAAAATTCGTGCGTTCGTGGCTATACCATTTTGTTTCGTTCAATTTCATGGATTTCATCGCGACTACTATTTCTTGACCCAAAAATAATCGTCCCGAAGTTGGCTCTTTTTACTTTTTACTTGGCTCTTTTAAACCACTTCTTCAATTTTTTGGTGAATTTTATTCAAAACAAATTCGTCGCCGGCTTTCATTCCCATCATTTTTTGCGCCATCGGACTTTCAGAAGAAATGGCATAAAAACGGTCGCCTTCAAAGAAAAACTCTCCCAAAGAAACAGAAATGTAAAATCTTGCCTTATTGGTAATTACCACCGAACCAAGAACTACACGTTCAGATTCAGAATTCAAAACTTTTCTCATTTGCTGTTGCATGATTTTCAAGTTCGCCATTTGTCGGTCCAAATGATAAATTTCTTCCTGAATTTCTTCCCGAATAGAATCGTATTTCGAAGTTTTTTTGATTTCCCGACTTGCCTCCAAAGTAAAATTACGGTAGAATTCCAGTGTTTTTACCTTTCCCGATAGTAAATCTCGCACGAAAGTGCGCAAATCGTTTTTATTATAGGTCGCCTTCTGCATACATCAAAATCTTTAGTTAAAGATAATGTTTTAATTTAAAATGAAAATTCATCCCTATAAAAAAAACTGTTTCTCAATTTGAAAAACAGTTTTTCTTTATTATAAGGTTAAAGGTAAAAAACGATAACAATAAAAGGAGAAATTACTCCACCAATTTCTTCAAATTTTGTAAACCTTCTTCGTAAGATTTGCCCATATTATAATCCATCATCGGTCTCATTATTTTCATCCAGCTTTCCTGTTTCGTATCCATGCTCCAAGTTACTTTTGTAGCATTTCCTTCTGCAGTTAAAACTAAATCTGAAGTAGCATCGCCTTCAAAAGGTCTTTTAAAAATCATTTTTGTAGTTTGCTTTTCGCCTGGAACGATCGCGGTAATTTCCTGACAACCGGCTCCTGCTTCATCCTTTTTACTATCCCAACAATATTTATCCCCTACTTCACCTGCATTTCCACTGTACGTAACCGTCATGTTTTTATCTAATTTCATCCAAGGATTCCATTGGTTAAAGCCTTTCATAGAGCTTACTTGCACCCAAACCTTATCTTTCGGAGCATTAATTACCATCGATTTTTCGTAGTGATAATTTTCGCCAAAAGCGAGGACAGCAATAATAGAATACACGATAAAGAGTAGGATAAGACCACCAATCAGTTTTAAAATTGTTTTCATAAGTTATAAGTTTATTTTATATAAAAGTTTGTGTCAAAAATAAATAATTTACAGGCATCTGTTCTTTTCTTATGACAAGAATGCTACAATTTGTCAGATAAAAAGACAAGGCATTCTTTTTGAGGAAATGAAACCGTAAAATTCAATTACCTAAATTTACATTAAAAGATAAAACAATGAATATTTTAACCGAAAAATTTAACACTCCATATCACTCGGCGCCATTTAACGAAATTAAAAACGAAGATTATCTTCCTGCTTTTAAAGAATTAATTCAAAAGTCAGAAGCGGAAATCGACGCTATCATCAACAATCCCGAAGAACCGACGTTTGAAAACGTTATTGAAGCTTTAGCTTTTTCAGGCGAACAGTTAGATGTAGTTTCGAATATATTTTTCAACTTAAATTCTGCCGAAACCAGTGATGAATTACAACAAATCGCACAGGAAGTTTCACCAATTCTAACTGAATATTCATCAAAAATCTCTCAAAACGAAGCACTTTTCAATAAAATTAAAAAAGTGTACGACGAAAAAGAGAAATACAACCTGAACGAAGAACAAAAAATGCTTTTAAACGAAACTTACAAAGGTTTTGTAAGAAGCGGTGCTTTATTAAATGATGAAGACAAAGAAAAGTTGAAGAAAATCAGCATGGAATTGTCGGTAAAATCACTTCAATTTGGGCAAAATGTTTTAGCATCAACCAATCAATATTTCAAGCACATTACCCACAAAGAAGATTTGGCAGGAATTCCGGAGGCAATTTTAGAACAATATGCCGAAGAAGCCAAAGAAAGAAACCTGGAAGGTTGGGTTATCACATTGCAATATCCAAGTTACATTCCGTTTATGACGTATGCTGAAAACCGTGATTTGCGTAAAGAAATTGCGTTAGCCAACGGTAAAAAATCATTCGACGGCGGTGAATTTGACAATCAAAATTTAATTAAAGAATTGCTGAATTTAAAACAGCAAAAAGCAGAATTGTTAGGGTATCAAAACTATGCAGATTATGTTTTGGAAGAAAGAATGGCAAAATCTCCAACGAAAGTTATCGATTTCCTGAACGAACTTCTCGTAAAAGCAAAACCGTACGCCGACAAAGAAATTGAAGAACTAAAATCTTTAGCAAAAACTGATGGAATCGAGGAAATGCAAGGTTACGACCACGCTTTTTATGCCGAAAAACTTCGCAAAGCTAAATTTGATTTGAATGATGAAGAATTAAAACCCTATTTTCCGTTAGAACAAGTTCAGGAAGCTGTTTTCGGACTTTCAGAAAAACTTTTTGGGCTAACTTTTGTGGAAAGAAACGATATTCCGAAATACCATGAAGACGTGAAAGTGTATGAAGTTTTTGAAGCTGGAAGAAATGAGCAAGAAGCCAAAAGCCAAAAGCCAACGGCATTTAAAGCTTTGCTTTACGTTGATTATTTCCCAAGAAAAGGCAAAAGAGCCGGAGCTTGGATGACGAGCTATAAAAACCAATATCAAAAAGATGGAGAAAATTCTCGTCCGCACATTTCTATTGTTTGTAATTTCAGCAAACCTACGAAAGATACGCCGAGTTTATTGACGTTTCAGGAAGTTACGACTTTGTTCCACGAGTTTGGGCACGCGTTACACGGAATGTTGGCGAACACACAATACCCAAATCTTTCCGGAACATCTGTAAAATGGGACTTTGTAGAATTGCCATCACAGTTTTTAGAAAACTTCTGCTACGAACCGGAATTCTTAAAAACATTCGCGAAACACTATAAAACAGGAGAAATTCTTCCCGACGAAAAAATTGAAAAAATCGAGCAATCGAAAAACTTCATGGAAGGCTATCAAACCTTAAGACAACTTGGTTTTGGATTATTAGACATGAATTATCACACTAAAGTTGGTGAGTTAGAAAATAAAAGTGTGAAGGAATTTGAGGATTCTTACACGAAAGCGACACAATTATACCCTGTAAACCCTGAAACTGCGATGAGTCCTAGTTTTTCTCACATTTTCCAAGGTGGATATTCTGCAGGATATTACTCTTACAAATGGGCAGAAGTTTTGGATGCAGATGCTTTTCAATACTTTAAAGAAACGGGAATTTTCAACCCAGAAACGGCAGTAAAATTCAAAGTTCTTCTTTCTTCTGGCGGAACCAAAGACCCGATGGAATTATACAAAAACTTCAGAGGAAGCGAGCCAAAAGTAGAAAGTTTACTAAAAAGAGCTTTTGGATAAAACCAGAAAAATATTTTGAAAACTCCAAAAGGTGAAAGCTTTTTGGAGTTTTTTATTAACTAAACGTTCCATAAAATAATTTGAATTTAGAAATTTAATGTTTAAAAAGTAAAAACAATTTTAAAATTCTTCTTCACCACATTTTATTTCACTCTTTTTTGTAATTTGGTATTTTGAAAAAGCATTGGCTCAGTTTGGTCGAAACTGGATTTTGATTCTGTTGAACCACTTCGTTAGGTTTCAGTTCATTTTTTGCCTGCCTTTGCGAATACTTTTTCGTTAGCTGTAATGCTAAAACAACTACACTTATAAATGAAACAACAAATTCCACCAATTGATAATGATAAAATTTTTGAGGATTTAATTTGTGAACTTTTTAATAAAGAATACAAATCTATTACCTTCAAAAAATTTGGAAAACAAGGACATAATCAAAAAGGAATTGACATTTTCTCATCAGAATTTGATGTCGCAATTCAATGTAAAAAGAAAGACCTGTCTAGAAAAAAATCCTTAATAAAAAGAGAATTATTCAATGATATAGAAAATGAAGTTAATAAAATTAAAACGCAAAATTTAGAAATTTCTATAGACAAACTTTTTATCGTAACTACTTTTGAAGATCATCCAGACTTTGATGAATTCTGTGAAAAAATGAAAAATCAATATAAATGTGATTTTGAAATAATATTTTGGGGTTGGAATACTATTCAAGAAAAAATTTTAAATCATAAAGAGTTATTACAAAAGTTTTATTCCAATTTTATAATCAATGTAGAAAGCTCTGAGGAAAAATTCATGAAAATTCAAGAGCTAAAAAAAAGAATAAAAAATGATTTTGGACCTTGGATAAATTATTCGGCTGAGAATAGAAGATTTAATTCAAGAATGCTACTTAGGAAATATGATGATATAAGTTATCCGAATTTTAACGAACCAAATGAATTCAAAGAATATAATTGGTTTAAAGCAGAACTACATCGTTCTTTTCATAAAGGATTAGAATTTATAATTGGAATTCATGATATTATTCAATTACCAGACAATAAATGGAGATTCTTAAAACATGATGAGGAAAATTTAGAATCTTATCGAGTTTATTCAATTGGAAAGATAAATTATAATGAAATAATGGATTATGAAATTGATGGAAATGAATATGATATTTGTCCTCATATTTATTGTAAATTTGTTCATAATGGGACTCCATTTGAGGATATTTATTATGAAGATGTAAAGAGAGTCTATAATAAATTTGTTAAAGAAAATCAAGTAAAATAGCACTACAGCTAATAACCAAGTTTTTGTTGGGCTTGCAAAGCCAACAATGAAAACCCTGCTGAATCTCGATGTCGCGGATTTACAATCCGTGACTTTACATTTTGGTAGTGAGCACGAGTTAAAAATCCGCGCTATCAAAATCTATTTGAACTGGAAATAGCCTACTCTATTCTTCCCCAGTTTCTTGGGCAAGGTTTTGCCTTTGAAGCTGCTCAAAAATGTCGGGATTTTGCTTTTGAAAACAACTTTCTTGAAAGATTAATTTCAATTATTCATCCTGAAAATGTCAAATCTAAAAAAGTTGCCTTAAAAAACGGAATGACTTTCAAAAAACAGATTGAATATTCCGGAAATATGATGGATATTTTTGAGATTAATAAATCTGATTGGGAAAACTCAAATTAATTTGTACATTGTAAAAAAATCAATTCAGGAATTACAAAAATGAGCAGCATTACGCAACGATTAGAAAATGTAAAAAAACTTCAGGCAAAAAGACTACTAAACGAAGATTATTGGGACGAAATCAACGATTTGCTACTCAAAGAATTAGAAGATATTCTTTCGATTGAACCTCAAAACACGTCTGCGTTAATCAATCTTGGAGCTGTTTTATCGGATGCAGGAGAACACGAAAATGCTTTATCTGTGCTAAAAATTGCGCTCGATTTGGGTTCTGAAGACAAAAATTTGTACACCAATATTGCCATCGTAATGGTCGGTTTGGGAATGCACCCCGAAGAATACCACGAATATTTGGAAATCGCCGAAAATATGAGCGAAAATCCGCTTACTTTCAAAGCAGATTTTGAGCCGTTGTCGTATTAACTTTTTACGTATCGAAAAATCACTTAAAATCATTAAATTTGCCAATCAAAAAGCGAATAGCCATTTGCTAGTCGCCAAAAGCTATTAAGAATGACTTCACAAGAAATAAGACAAAAGTTTTTAGATTACTTTCAATCAAAAGGGCATCTAATCGTTCCTTCAGCTCCTATCGTGCTTAAAGACGACCCTACTCTCATGTTCTCCAACTCTGGAATGACGCAGTTTAAAGATTATTTTTTAGGTTACAAAGAGCCTAAAGCCACAAGAATTGCCGATACACAGAAATGTTTAAGAGTTTCAGGAAAGCATAATGATTTGGATGATGTTGGGCGTGATACGTATCACCACACGATGTTTGAAATGCTTGGAAACTGGTCTTTTGGCGATTATTTCAAGAAAGAAGCGATTTCTTGGGCTTGGGAATTGTTGACAGAAGTGTACGGAATTCCAAAGGAAAATCTTTACGTAACGATTTTTGAAGGCGACGCAAACGAAAACCTTGAAAGAGACACCGAAGCTTACGATTACTGGAAAGAATTTATTTCTGAAGACAGAATCATCAACGGAAACAAGAAAGATAATTTTTGGGAAATGGGCGCAAGCGGACCTTGTGGACCGTGTTCTGAAATCCATGTTGATTTGAGAAGCGCAGAAGAAAAAGCAAAAATTTCTGGTCTTGAATTGGTAAATAATGACCATCCTCAAGTGGTAGAAATCTGGAATCTTGTATTCATGCAATTCAACAGAAAAGCAGACGGTTCTCTAGAAAATCTTCCTGCAAAACATATCGATACCGGAATGGGCTTCGAGCGTTTGTGTATGGCGTTACAACAAAAAGAATCGAATTACGATACCGATGTTTTCACGCCTTTAATTGCTAAAGTTGAAGAACTTTCCGGAAAAAAATATACCGGAATTTTAACAGACGAAAAAGACATTGCGATTCGTGTGGTTGTAGACCACATTAGAGCGGTTTCTTTTGCGATTGCAGACGGACAATTGCCTTCCAACGGAGGAGCAGGTTACGTCATTAGAAGAATTTTAAGAAGAGGAATTTCTTACGCGTACCGATTCTTAGACAGAAAAGAACCTTTCCTTTATCAATTGGTTGCAGTTTTACAAGAGCAAATGGGTAAATTCTTCCCAGAGCTTGAAAAACAAGGAACTTTGGTTACAGAAGTCATTAAAAGTGAGGAAGAATCTTTCCTAAGAACCATCGAAACTGGTTTAATTAGAGTTGAAAAATTAATTCAGCAAACGATTTCTGAAGGTAAAAAAGTATTGCCAACAGAAGAAGTTTTCGAATTGTACGATACTTACGGTTTCCCGGATGATTTAACGAGAATTATTGCGGAAGAAAAAGGTTTAACCATTGATGAAGCAGGGTTTGAGCAAGCTTTAAATGAACAAAAGCAGCGCTCAAAAGCAGATTCTGCACAAAAGGTTTACGACTGGGTAACTTTGGAAGAAAAACCAGAAAACTTCGTAGGTTACGACAAAATTGAGTCTGAAACTTACATAACAAGATACAGAAAAGTAGAAAATAAAGACGGAGAATTTTATCAGGTTGTATTGAGCGAATCGCCTTTCTATCCAGAAGGTGGTGGACAAATCGGCGATAAAGGGACACTTGAAAACGCTATTGAAAGCTTTGAAGTTCTAGAAACCAAAAAAGAAAACGGATTGATTATTTCTTTAATCAACGGTCTTCCAAAAGATGCGGGTTCTGTTTTTTATGCTAAAGTAAATTCAAGCGACAGAAAAAATTCTCAGGCAAACCATTCGGTAACGCATTTGTTACACGAAGCTTTAAGAGACGTTTTAGGAACTCACGTTGAGCAAAAAGGTTCTTATGTGGGACCAGATTATCTGCGTTTCGACTTTTCTCATTTCAATAAAATGACAGAGGAAGAATTGGCTTTGGTAGAAGAAAAAGTAAATGCAAAAATCAAAGAAAGTATTGCATTGCAAGAGTTCAGAAATATCCCAATTCAGGAAGCTTTAGACAGAGGAGCAATGGCTTTGTTTGGCGAAAAATATGGTGACAATGTGAGAATGATTCAGTTTGGAAGTTCAAAAGAACTTTGTGGAGGAACTCACGTGAAAAACACCAGCGAAATCGGTCATTTTAAAATCGTTTCTGAAAGCTCTGCAGCAGCAGGAATCAGAAGAATTGAGGCTATTTCAGGAGAAAAATCTGAAGAATATTTCAAAAATTTAGAAAAGCAAATTGCAGAACTTTCTCAGTTGTTAAAATCTAAAGATGTTGTACGTTCTATCGAAAAATTAATTGAAGAAAATGCTTCTTTAAAATCTGAAGTTGATGCCTTGAAAAAGGAAAAAGCAAAAGGTGAAATTGGCGACTGGAAAAATGCTTACGAGCAAAAAGGCGACAAACAACTTTTGGTAAAGAAAACCTCTCTGGATGCAGGTTCCGTAAAAGATATTGTCTTTCAATTGAAGAGAGAAATCCCAACTTCGGTTACCATTATTCTTTCTGACGCAGACGGAAAACCAATGATTACGGTTGGTGTTTCAGATGATTTGGCCGCTAATTATCAAGCAGGTGCCATTGTAAAAGATTTGGCAAAAGAAATCCAAGGTGGTGGTGGTGGAAACCCAGGTTTTGCAACTGCCGGAGGAAAAAATCTTGATGGTTTAGAAAATGCTTATCAAAAAGCTTTAACGCTTTAAATACCCTATTATAAAGGTTCTGCGGCGGCGAAGCCGCCGCAGAAATATAAAAATCCTGAATTTTTTTTCAGGATTTTTTTTGTTTTATTACATTTTGGAACAATAAATGATTAGTAAGAAACAGACAGCTTTTAAATTTATTCAATATTCAATTAAAAATAAATTATAACATATTTAAACCAACTAAAACAAAACAATAGTAAAATAACTATGTTAAAAATTGATTTTTAGTATAAAAATAATATTTACATGCTTTTTTTTTAAATTAATACTAACTACACACAAAAAATAAACATTATGAAACCAGCAAATTTTCTTTCAAAAATTCAAATTTTCGCATTAGTGCTAATTTCTAATTTTGCCGTTGTTTGGGCAAAAGCTCAAGAAAAAGCAGCCGATTTAAAAGTCGACGTAGATCTCGACAAAGGAGGTTCTCAATCTGATTGGATGAGCAACCCTTTAGTTTGGGTAATCGGAGCATTAGTTCTGATTCTTATTATAGCTCTTGTCGCTAGAGGCGGTGGAAGCAAAGCATAACTAGAAGAAACATCTACATTTTACGGCGGCGGCGAAGCCGCCGCCGTAAAAAAAAAAAAAAAACAGTCTCAAGCGAGACTGTTTTTTTTTTTTGTAAATAGTAAATTACTTCTTTTTGATTTCTATTTCGTATTTAGAACCCTCCATTTTATTGATGATTTTCTTAATATCAGATTCAATACCTATAATTTTTTCGTTACTCTTGTGAAGACTTTTATTGGCTGCTTCAGCTTTTTTCAGAAGTTTTGCCGTTTCTTTAGCATCTATAGATGTAGAATTAGGATCCGAAGAAGTGAAGTCATCAGTTTTACGATCTGTCTTTTTATTTAGACTTTTTACCTCTTCAGCCAACTGTACATTAACTTCTTTTTCTTTGGCTAAATCTACATTTTTATCTAAAAGTGAAGAGTAAAGTTTCAAAAGCTCCTTTTTTTCTTTTATTTCGTTTACATTTTGAGCTTTTATATTCTGTGTAAAAGACGCAGCAACTGTGAACAGCACAGCTGCGAAGATATTTTTCATCATCATTTTATGTTTTTAATTAATTGCCCACAAAGGTACTAAAACTATTATATTCTATCTGAAAATTACCAAAAAAACGGTTTTTACTTTCATCATTAAAGGTCAACATTCGTTAAAACTATTAAGAAATTTTAAAACCAATATCAATTACCACCTAAAAGAGAATTAGAACAAACCCATAAACAATTCAAAAACAACGCATTAAATCTTTAACAAAAGATTATATTTTATCTTATAGTTTTGTAACTTTCTATTCAATAGTTTTGTCTAAACAATAAAAACTCCATGACAAAACTTCTATCCTCATTATTATTTTTTGCGGTATTCTTTTGTTTTGCCCAAAATCAAATTAAAATTCTTAATCAGAAAACACAACAACCCGTAACAGGCGCTGCTGTTTATTGTGACGACGATTTACTCGGAAAAACCAATATTTATGGGACTTTAAACTTCAAAAGCAAGTGTAAAAAAGTAGAAATTATCGCTAATAATTTTGAAGATGCCGTAGTTGATGTTAAGAAAAACATGGAAATTTCACTCGTTCCACTTTCTGAAAAGATGAGTAATATCGACAAGGTAATTATCACCAATAAAAGCGACGACAGAGCTCTAAAAATTTTGGATGAAGTAAATAAAAGAGAAAAAGAAAACTCTCCAAAATCTCTTGAATCTTACGATTTTAAAGCATACAGCAAATATTCTATCGATGTAGATAAAGATACCATCGATATTTATAAAAACTTTCTAGCGACAAGAAAAGATTCTCTTTCTAAAGTTGAAAAAAAAGACTTGAAAATGAAACCCAAAGAAATTAAAGATTCTTTGATGGGTGAAGAATTGATTGAAGCTACACAACAATCTCAAATGTTTCTTTGGGAAAAAGCGGCAGAGCATAAATTCTCAAAAAAATTTGGCGAAAAAACGAATATTTTAGACAACAGAATGTCGGGTTTCAAAAATCCTATTTATGAAGCTTTAGCCTTGAATATTTCTCACCTGAACAGAACGCCAAGACAGGTTTTGCCGGAAAACAGAAAATTGTTTCATTTTTATCTTTCAGACACTATTCAAATTGATGGAAGAGATACGTATGTAATTAAATTCAAGGAAATTACCGACAAGAAAAAGCAAAATCCCAGAAAATTTAACGGAAATATCTACATCGATAAAGCAACTTATGCGATAAAAAAATTCGAAAGCGTTAATAAAAAAGCCAATGCAGGAAATATTGTTTCGGTTTGGAAACCCATCAACGGAAAATGGTTTTTAGATTATGAAAACATTAAGCTAAAAATGGGCGATCAAAGCTTCGACACCTCCAAAAAAGACAGTGTGAAAGCCGGAGAACACTCTAAATACAACAAAAAAACCTTTGGAAATTATCTTTATGTAAAAAACCGTTATTTCGATTTTAAAATTAATGAAGAGCAAAAAGCAGAAGAATTTAATGGGTATTCTTTGGAAATGAAAAATTCTGACGGTACTCTTCTCGACCAATACAGAACAGATAGCCTTACTGCGAGAGAAAGCGCAACGTACACCAACATCGACAAGTTTGTAGAAAAGCATGATTTTGAAAAAAAACTGAGCTTTTTAACTCAATTAATGCGTGGAAATCTGCGTTATAAAATCATCGATTTTGATTTAACGAAATTCTTCAGTTACGATAAATATCAAGGTTTGCGTTTGGGAGCAGGTGTAAAACTGAACGAAAAATTCAACAAAACATTTTCTCCAGACGGTTATTTTGGCTACGGTTTTAAAGACCATCGTTGGAAATATGGTTTAGGTTTGGATGTAAAACTTTCGCAAAGAAGAACTTCGGTTTTCAGAATAGATTATAGCGACGATGTCTTTGCTGCAGGGAGATTCAGCAATACAATGTGGGACCAAATAATGAAAGTAAACGACTTGAATCTTGACCTTCATAACGCTAATTTTTACAGAAATCAAAAATTTGGGTTATACTATTCTTATGATTTGAGCAATTCTTTAAGCATGAAAGTCAGTTTGAATAAAGAAAAGCAAGATGCGCGTTTCAATTATCAATATCAAAACTTAGGAAATAGCTTCGATAATACAAGTGCGACTTTATCTTTTAAATTTTCGCCAAACGATAAAAATATCATGACTCCGACAGGAAAATATACTTACGAAAAAGGGTTTCCACAAGTGTTTGTTAATGCAGAAAAAGGATTCAACGCTTTTGGAGGCGACCTTGATTATCATAAATTGGATGCGATGGTTGTACATCAATTCAGAACAAAATTAGGGTTAAGTAATGTGAAAATATTTGGTGGAATTTCTTCTGGGAGAGCCCCAATTTGGAAGAATTTTGAAATTGCAGGGATGCGAGATGGCAATACAGACAATTGGTTTTCTAACGTAAATACGCCTTCAAATCTAGGATTTACCACCATGCCTTCTGGAACTTTTTATACTGATAAATTTGTTGGTTTTAAGTTTTCGCAAACTTTACCTTTCAGATTTAAAACACTCGGAAAAAGATATTCTAATATCGAACTTGAGTATCAATCGGCGATTGGAGATTTCAAAAATCCGGGTGACCATCAATTTCAGTTCCAGGTTTTGGACCATTATTATCAGGAAGCAGGTTTCATTTGGAACCGATTTTTGGGAACAAATTATGGTGTAGGTTTCTCTTATCGTTTAGGACATTACCGAACATCAGAGTTTAAAGAAAATTTTGGGGTAAAGCTCAGATTTAATATTGCGAATTAAGACAATAAAAATTTTATTCAATATTATACAAAAGACCTTTCATTGCGAAAGGTCTTTTTCATTTACTTGAAATCAAAAAAAAAACATCAAATCAGTCATCAAAAATCATTAACAAACTTTAACGTATTTGGATGTAACAAAATTTCCCTTTCAAGTGTCTTATATGTGAGTACAAAAATATTTAATGAAAAAAATACTAATACCCATCACTTTATTAATAGGAACTTTTGCTTTTTCCCAGGTGAAAAAAGATTCTGCAAAGGTAAATGAAATAAAAGAGGTAACCTTTGTCGCAAAAAAACCAACAGTAGAATCTAAGGTAGACCGTACCGTTTTTAATGTGGCAAACAGCTCTATTTTAGCAGGAAATACCACTTGGGACGTTCTTAGAATGACCCCTTTAGTAAGCATTGATAATAATGATGCCTTGAAAGCTGAAGGAGAATCTGTAACCGTCTATATTAATGATAGAAAATCGATTTTTACGGGAAAAGAATTAAAAGAATATCTGCAAACCATTCCTGCAGATAATTTGATGAAAATTGAGGTAATTACAAGCCCTTCCTCACGATACGATGCAACAGGAACTGTAATTAATATTGTTCTGAAAAAGCGTGATGATGAAGGTTTTAAAGGAAGCGTAACCCTGAATAACAGGCAAAACAGACAAAACTCTCAGTACACCAATCTTAATTTAAACTATCACAGAAAAAGCTTTACACAAACACTTGTAGGCAGTTATAGCGACAATACTTGGGTACAAAACAGTGCTTTTGTGAATACAATTTACGAAAACAATATCGTAACCGAAGGTTCTACAAAGAATATTTATAAAGGAAAAAATCCTTCCATTTCTTCTACTTCAGAATACGAAATCAACGAAAAAAATACATTGGGCGTTATTTTAGAATTGTACCAAGGAAAAGGAGTGAACACAACCGAACTAGAATCTTCGCAGTTTACCAATAATACTTTTACATTTCAGCGAAATCAAAGCCAAATTGCAGACAATATTTACCGAAATTTTGGGAGCAATATTTTCTACAAATATTACGACAAAGAAAAGAACAGAATCCTAGACATTAATTTTGGAAGCAATTACAACGGCCAGTCTGAAAACAATTATTTCCTTAGAAACACCGCATTTGTAGGCAATAACGAAGTACAGGAAATTGGTCTAATTTCAGATACAGAAAACCGAAATTATTATATTAAGGTAGATTATACACAGCCTTTAGGAAAAAATGGTGGGAACTTTGAAGTTGGAGGTAAAATTAACTTCAACAACAATGTCATTCCGAACGATTTATACGGAAATTTGCTTAATGGTCTAAGTACACATGACGTTTTTCATTACGAAGACAACATTACCGCACTATATTCAAACTATTCCAAAACGTTCTTCAAGAAATTAGAAACCAGAATTGGGGTAAGATATGAATACATCGATTACAAAATGCGACAAGATGTTGCCGGAACCTCTAGAAGAGATGCTTACGGAACTTTTTTGCCCAATTTTTTGGTTAAATATTCGTTTAACGACAAATATGATTTGAGTTTAACCTACAACAGAAATCTTTGGCGACCTTGGTATGCAGAATTCAACCCTTTTATGCAACCCACAAGTGATGGTTTTTACTCGAGAGGAAACATGAACCTTCTTCCCAATCCAAGCGACAGATGGTATATGAAATTTGGCTTTTTGAAGAAATATTATGTTTCTGCAAGGTATTATTTCACGAAACAAGATTATTGGCAAGCGTACACAACAGAAGGAGACAAAATTATTTCTGAACCTATGAACTTCCCTGGAAAAGTACAAAGATTGAATCTCTACGCCAATACCAACCAAACATTTTTTAAAAATAAATTGAATGTAAACCTTGGTTTTGGTTACAATTATGTAGACAATAGCGATTTTAATGCTAAAAACAATTTA
This sequence comes from Chryseobacterium sp. HNCC26DJ239, assembly GCF_057180445.1. NCBI lineage: Bacteria > Pseudomonadati > Bacteroidota > Flavobacteriia > Flavobacteriales > Weeksellaceae > Chryseobacterium > Chryseobacterium sp. HNCC26DJ239. Next base: position 17,967 of record NZ_JBXUGJ010000007.1, on the reverse strand, counting down.
TCTGGAGCAGCAAACTACTTCAACTTTTGGAATGGTTCTGCCAACTTAAGTTACACCAATTTATTTAACAAAAACATCAATCTGAGCGCTTGGGTTGAAGTTTCTAACCAAAACAACGGAAACTCTTACGCTAATCTCACCAATGTTTTCCATAATATTTCGGCAACGAAAATTTTCCCTAAAACACAGATGGAGGTAAGTTTACAGTTGATGAATATTTTCTCAAGACCTAATTTCGACTCAACAACGTACAGCCAAATTGGAACTTTCAGAAACATGAACAGCTCCGATTGGTATGGTTGCTCGCTTACTTTTGTAAAGCGTTTCGGAAACCAAAAAGTAAAAGAAAACACCAAAACCGATGTAGAAAAAAACGGTGGAGGCGGAAAATAAACGCAGTATTTTTATAATTGAAACGGGCGAAGAAGCAATTCTTTGTTCGTTTTTTTTTATAAAAAAAATCCTTTCAAGAGAAAGGATTTTATGTATTTTAAGTTTTTCTAATCTTTTACTGAAGGTGTTTTGCAACTTTCTCTTCAATATCTTCCAGATTAAACGGTTTTGCCACAAAATCATCCGCACCAGCTTCTTTCGCAAGTTTTGCAATATCATTATTTGCGGTTACATAAATGACAGGAATGCTTTTAAATTCTGGATGACTTTTAAGCTTTTTTGTTGCCTCTACACCACCGATATTTGGAATCCAGTTATCCATCAAAATCAAATTAGGATTAAAAGACTCTACCCTTTCCAGAATATCGTGAGAGGTTTCCGAAATTTCGACTTCGTAGCCGTTTTCTTCGAAAATGATGGTAACAACTTCCAGAATTGTGGTGTCATCATCAAAAATTAAAATCTTCTTTTTGTTCATTTAGATAGTTTAGTTTGTATAATATTTATTGTTTTTGTAGCATTTCTGCCAATTGCTTTGGGGTAAAAACCTCATCATATTCTATTTGCGCTAAAGCGCTTTTCGGCATATAATCTACTTCTGCGGTTTTAGGATCCTGAATCCAGACTTTGCCGCCGTTTTTCTTAATATATTTTAAACCTTCAACTCCATCAGAGTTTGCTCCTGATAATAATACTGCAGTAACTTTCGTACCAAAAATTTCTGCACCCGATTTAAATGTGACATCAATCGACGGTCTGGAGTAGTTCATTTTCTCAGAACTATCTAAAGATGCGGTTTTTGTGTCTTCAAAAAGCAAATGATAATCTGCAGGTGCAATGTATATTTTATTTTTTTGAAGCTCTGTTTTATCTTCTATTTCTATCACTTCAATCTTTGTAAATTGCTGAAGCAATACAGGTAAAACACTGGTAGAATAAGGTTTTCGGTGTACCACGATTACTATGATAAAATCTAAAGCAAAATGAATGTTCTTCAACATTTCCATAATAACATGCAAGCTTCCTGCGGAACCTCCGATCAGCAACAAATCATGATGGTATATGTTGGTATTTTTATCCATTAAAAATGTTCAGACTTTTTCCAGATTTTATGTTCACTTACACTTTCATACGTTTTTTTAAGATTAGAAAATCTTAATGTTTCTTTTGAACCTAAAGCAAGATAGCCCAAATTCTCGAGACTGTCATCAAAAAGTTTAAAAACTCTTTCCTGAAGATCTTTTTCGAAATAGATTAATACATTTCTGCAGATAATGAGCTGGAAGCTGTTAAAAGAGCTATCCGAGACCAAATTATGGGTAGAAAGGATTAGTTTTTTTTGCAGCGATTTGTCGAACTGTACACTTTCATAATTAGCCGTGTAATATTCTGAGAAATCTTTTTTACCTCCCGAAAGTCTGTAATTTTCTGAATAAAGCTGCATAAGCTGCATCGGAAAAACCCCTGATCTCGCTTTTTCTAAGACTGATGGATTAATGTCTGTACCATAAATTAAACACTTGTCGTACAAACCTGCTTCTTTAAGCAAAATAGCCATAGAATACGCTTCTTCGCCCGTAGAACAACCTGCAACCCAAATTCTAATGAGCGGATATGTTCCTAAATGTGGCAATACACTTTCTCTCAACTCCTTAAAAAACAATGGATCACGAAACATTTCTGTTACATTTACGGTAATTTCTTCCACAAAACGTTTCAGATAATCTGGTTCTGTAATTACGGTGTAACGCAATTCGGCGAAACTGGTAAATTTATCTATAAGACACAGACGGTTTACTCTCCTTTTGAAAGAAGCACGGCTGTACCTAGAAAAATCGTAGCCATAGAGATCATAAACATCTTTAATAAGATATTCTACTTCTTCATCTTTTATAATACTCGGTTCAAGCATCACGAAATATTTTGAATAGCTTTTATTAAAAGTTCTACATTAATTGGTTTAGTTATATAATCTTTTGCACCTGCCTCCAAGCATTTTTCTCTGTCTCCGGGCATTGCTTGCGCAGTAACTGCGATGATGGGTACGGCAGACATTTCTGCATTTTTAGAGATAATATCAAGTGCTTCATAACCATCCATTTCAGGCATCATCATATCCATCAAAACCACTGCGATACTTTTATCTGTTTTTAAAATATCTATCGCTTCCTGTGCCAAAGAGGCAGAAATTACATCAAAACCTTCAGATTTTAAAGTTAATTTTAAAGCAAAGATATTTCGAGGATCGTCGTCCACAATTAAGATTTTCTTTTTCATATCATGATGAAATTAGTTTTCGTAAAGCCACACTCTCAACAGAGAAAGCATTTGGTCTAAATCTACCGGTTTAGAAATATAATCTGAAGCACCTGCATCTATACATTTCTGTCGATCTCCCACCATAGATTTTGCCGTCACAGCAATTACAGGAAGCTTTGCATATCTTTTATCTTTTCGGATCTGTCTTATGGTTTCGTAGCCATCCATTTCCGGCATCATCATATCCATCAAAACCACGTCTATGTCTGGATTTTCCTCCATTTGCTCTATTGCCTGTTTACCATCCATTGCGACGACCACTTCAACCTGATATTTTTCTAAAGCTTTAGTTAGAGAAAAGATATTTCTGGCGTCATCATCGGTAACTAATATTTTCTTTCCTGTTAAAACATCCGAAAGAGAGCCCAAACTTCTTGTGGAAGACACATTTTCACTATTGTCTTTTTCTTTTACTAAATGAAGGAAAAGCCCCACCTCGTCTAGAATTCTTTGATAAGAATGCGCAGTTTTTACTACGATAGAATCTGCATATTCCCTAATTTTCAGTTCTTCGGCTGCAGATAAACTTCTTTCTGCAAAAATAATTACCGGAAGATTTTCTAAACCTTCGTAGCTTTTTATTTTTTCAATGATTTCATATTCATTTCCTTTAGAAGCTCCAATGTCTAGAATTACACAGTCTGATTCGTTTTGAGTAAGTGCTTTCACGCTATCCTCTACATTGTGCTGCACCGAAAGCGAAATATTAAAATTACTCAAGAAATAAGACAGTGCGGATGCATGTTTCGCATTTTCTTCAACAATCAAAACTTTGGGAGATTTCCTTAATGCTTCTTCAAGTTTTCTGAAAACATCTGTCATTTGCTCGAGTGCTACAGGTTTCGAAATAAAATCTATAGCGCCCTTCATTATGCTCTCCTTTTTAACCTGTAAAACCGACATCATATGGACCGGAATATGTTTTATAGATGCATCAGATTTTAAAGCCTCCATTACTTCCCAACCATCCATTACAGGTAGCTGTACATCTAAAAGAATTGCAACAGGCTTGAATTTTTTAGCAAATTCTACAGCATAATCTCCTCGAACGGCCACTACTGCTTTGTAGCCATTTTTTCTGGAATATTTTAGCAGAGCTTTAGCAAAATTAGTATCATCTTCTACGATAAGAATTACCTTATCTGTCTCTGAAATCGTATTTCTGTCGTCTTCTACCTCATCCGGAATTTCATGTACAGGATTGGTAATTGCTTTAGAAAAATCTGGTGAAACTTCTGCAAGATTGATAATTTCTTCTACATCATTATGAATTACATCTAAAATTTCTTTATCTGAATTTTGATGCACTTCTTCCGTTAATTTCCTTGTAGGAATCGTTAATTTGAACTCACTTCCTTCATTTGGCTCGCTTTCTACCGATAATTCTCCTCCCAAAAGTTTTGCAATCTCTCTACTGATTGAAAGGCCAAGACCAGTCCCTCCATATTTTCTTCGTGTAGAACCATCTGCCTGTTGAAACGCCTCAAAAATTACCAATTGTTTGTCTTTTGCGATTCCTATGCCCGAATCTTTTACGCTGAACGTTATAAAGTTTTTCTTTTGAGGATGGGCAGAAATATTAACTTCGATTTGTCCTTGAGATGTAAATTTCAATGCATTCGAAAGAAGATTTCTAAGCACCTGATCTAGACGTAACCTGTCTGTTTCTATGCTGGAAACTGTATCTGGAGCTACTTCTATTTTAAAGTTCAGACCGCGCTCCTGAATAAGTGGCTGGAAAAGTTTTTTGAAATCCTGAACCACATCATTAATATAAACTTTTTGATATTCAAGCGTCATTTTACCAGATTCTATTTTCGCTAAATCAAGAATCTCGTCGATAAGCTGCAAAAGACTCGTCCCCGAACTTTGAATAACCTTTGCAGATTCTATTTGGTCTTCGCTAAGATTTTCTTCTGTATTTTCTGCCATTAATCTTGACAGTAGAAGGATAGAATTAAGCGGAGTTCTCAGCTCATGCGACATATTTGCCAAAAACTCAGATTTATATTTTGTACTCAGCGCAAGTTCTTCTGCTTTTTTCTGAATTTCAAGGTTTCTTTCTGCAATCAAATGATTTTTTTCTTCCAGAATTTTCGATCTTTCTTCCAATTCTGTATTAATTTGAATCAATTCTTCGTGCTGTACTTTGAGTTCTTCTTCAGAAGCCTGAAGTTTTTGAGTTTGCGCTTCCAATTCAGTATTTAGAGATTCTAATTCCGAATGTTGCACCTGTAATTCTTCTGCCTGAGTTTGCGTTTCTTCCAAAAGACGTTGTTCTTTTTCTCTACCTCTGGCTGCATTAATGGCAATTGCGATATTTTTGGTACTTTCTGTAAAATAATCTAAAGCACTCTGAGTAAAATTCTCTGTTGAAGACAACTCTATAACCCCATAAATTTGTCTTCCAGCCATGATCGGGAGCAAAGCAATACTTTTAATAAGCAAATCGCTTCCTGCAAAAGTTGCGGTAAAGTTTTCATCTTCCAAATCATTAAAAACGTTGATTTCCTTCTTCAAGAAAACCTGTCCTACCATACCTTCACCGGGTTCAAAAATAGGTTTCATGTTTTTTTCAAGACCGAACGCATACGAAAGTTTTAGAACGCCATCTTCCAAAAGATAGATTGCTCCATTAATGCAGTTGGTATAGCTAATAAGCTGCATTAAAGATTCTTGAGACACATCTCTTAAGGTTTTATTTCCAACTAAAGATTCGTTAAGAACGGCAAGACCTTTTTGCCTCCAGTCGCTCTCGGCAATGGTTTCAAAAGATACTCTTAAAGATTCTGTCATATTATTAAGAGATTCTACCAACTCTCCGAGATCATCTTTTGAATTATCATTTGCTTTTAACGTATAATCTCCACTTGCAACTCGGTTGGCAATTTCCTTAATTGCACTTACTCTTCTAGAAATTTCTATATCTTTTGCCTGAAGCTGTTTTTCTAATTTATCTCTTCTCAAAAGATCATTTCTCAGTTTTATGTAGAAAAAGATGGTTACTACAACTGCTGCCAAGGTAGAAAATAAAATAAAAATAAGCGTCGTGGTAGAAGCTGTATTGAGATTACGGCTTTTTTCGTCTAGTTGGCTTTCTTCATGCTTTACATACTCTTTGATAATTTTTCGGCAATTATCCATATAAGATTTACTGATAAGCATTTCTTTCTCATTCATGACAATCCCCTCTTTACGCTTATCTATGAAATCCTGAAGTCTACTAATTCTTTTATGAACATTTTCTTCTAGATCTTTAAGTCTCTGAATTTGTTGGGGATCTGTAACATCATCACTTTTAGCATTTTCCATTGCTCTTGGAAGTGCGCTAATACTTTCATTATATGGCTGTAGAAAACTGCTTTTTCCTGTAAGTTGGTAGCCACGGTTTCCGGTTTCTGCATCGAGCAAAGCAATCATTACATCTTTCATAGAAGTAATGGCCTTTTTTGCTTTTGCAAGCTCTTCCCTACTGTTCATCTGACGTTGATAGCTGAAATATGAAGCCACCGAACTAAGAACTAAAACCAAAAGAGAAAAACCTACTCCAACTTGTAAATTTCTTATAAATTTCTTTGCCATAAAATTAATTTAAAGGAAGTGTAAAATAAAATGTAGAGCCCTCGTTTACCACACTAGAAAGCCCAATATTACCATGATGTTGTTTTATAATTTCTGCACAGATATACAGACCAATTCCCATACCCTGAAACTGTAACGAAGACTCATCAACTCTGTAAAACTTCTTGAAAACGGCGTCTTGTTTAAAATCAGGAATTCCAATTCCAAAATCGGTAACACTTACCTTTACTTCATCATCATCTACAAAAGTGGTTACAATAATTTGATTGTTTTTAGGTGAGTATTTAATTGCATTGGTTAAAAAATTGATAATAACCTGCTCAATTCGCACTGCATCAAAAAGAAATGGTTGATTGGGTCTTATCCCATGCCAATCTATTTTTACATTAAGATGATCATGCGTTTGGATAATTGTATCGATTGCATTCTGGATTACATCGTCAAGATTCGCTACTTGCCTGTTAATTTTCAGCTTACCGTTATCAATTTTAGAAACATCCAAAAGATCAGTAATAAGATTACTTAGTTTCTCAATTTGATTCTGTGTTTTATTAAGATAGCTGGCTTCTGCTTGTTGGGGATCTAGTTTTAGTTTTCTTGCCAAAAGCTGGATATATGCTTTAATGCTTGTAAGAGGCGTTTTAAGCTCATGACTTGCGATACTCAAGAATTCGTCTTTCTCTTTCTCTACTTTTTTTTGATCGTTAATGTCGGTGAAAGTTCCTACCCAGTTTTTAACAACCTCTCCTTCCAAAACCGGGGACATCTTTAGTAAATGATATCTAAATTCTCCCGATTGAATATTTTTTATTCTGGCTTCCAATTCAAAAGCTTTCTTTTTCTTACGATACCTTTGAAATTCTTCTTCAATATTGAAATCATCAGGATGTGTTTCCGGGAACTCGGTTTCTTTATTAGAATATTGGTACCATTTTCCGTTTACAAAGTCTACTGTTCCATTTTGGTTTAAAGTGAAGGCTATCTGAGGTAAAGCTTCAAGCATGAGATGAAAGTGATCTATTTTAGACTTCATCGTCACCTGCATTTCTCTTCTTCCCTTAATTTCCAGCTCAAGATTTTGCTGATTCTTTTTAAGGGCAACGCTTTGCTGCTGTATATTATTGAAAGTCTTTATCTTGAGCAAAAGAATTTCAGGATCAACAGGTTTTGTTACATAATCTATTCCTCCAGAAGCGTAGCCTTTAGCAATAAATCTCTTATCCGTGTTTACAGCAGAAAGAAAAATTATAGGAATTTCTTTGGTTTTGCTGTACCCAGCAAGAGTTTCTGCCACTTCAAAGCCATCCATGTCGGGCATTTGTACATCTAGTATAACCAATGAGTAGGTCTTCTTTAAGGCTTTTGCAAGTGCCTCTTCTCCCGATGAAGCTGTATCTACAGGAAAATCCTGAGATTGAAGCAGCCTTTTGAGTGAGAAAAGGTTATTTTCATTATCATCTACTATTAAGATCATAAGGTATTAATTCTGATTCGAGTGGTTGTGTTGAATGTTCAAAAATAAAGCTAAAAAACGGAAAAACACTATCTTTTTACAAGGATAAAGAACTTGTGGTATCCAATTTTTCGTATATAAATATCATCTTCAAATTATTTTTCATTATATTAACAAAAGTTTTATCCTATATCTATGACAAATAAGATTTTTGATTTTATAGATCTTCATAACGGCGAAGAAGAAAAATCCAAAGTATTAGAAAACATTACCTCTAATATTTCCTTCCGAGGATCGAATCTTTGGATTTTAGCCTGTGCAATAATCATTGCCTCAATTGGTTTGAATGTAAATTCTACCGCCGTAATTATTGGCGCCATGCTAATCTCACCACTTATGAGCCCGATTCTTGGAGCTGGTTTCGCATTGGGAACATATAATTTCCCTCTTTTGAAAAAAGCGATAAAAAATCTCTTCATTGCAACCCTCGTTAGTCTTTTGGTTTCCGCGTTCTACTTTTACCTAAGTCCGTTTAAAGATGTACAATCAGAGTTATTAGCAAGAACTGCACCAAACATTTATGATGTGCTTATTGCGTTTTTCGGAGGTTTAGTGGGGGTCATTGCCATTACAAGAGTTGAAAAAGGAAATCCAATACCGGGTGTTGCTATTGCAACCGCTTTAATGCCACCTTTATGTACAGCCGGATATGGTCTTGCGACAGGAAATTTTTCCTATTTCGCAGGTGCATTTTACCTTTACACAATTAATTGTTTTTTTATCTGTATTGCTACATTTATAGTTATTAAGTATCTAAAATATCCCGCAGTAGCTTTAGTAGAAAAAAAATACGAAAAGAAAATACGTGTAGGAATTAGCGCATTAATCATCATCATGGTGATCCCCAGTTTTTATTTGGCTTACAATCTTTATCAGGAAAAAAAGTTTTCAAAATCTGTAGAGGATTTTATCGGAAGCGAATTTAACGCTAAAGGAATGACGGTAATTTATAAAAAAATAAGCTACAACTCGAATCCCAAAACCATCGACCTTGCATTTCTAAACAAGAAATTCAGCAAAGGCGAAATAGATATCCTCAATAAAACTTTAGAAGATCAAGGTTTAGAGAATACAAAACTTATTATTCGACAAAACGGCGAGGAAATGAAATCTAAAATTCTTGGTAAAATATCCCAAGAAGAAAATATGCTTTCAGAAAAAGATATTGTCATTAACAATCTAAGCCAAGAGCTCGGAAAATACAAAATTGACGACCCAATTCTAATGAAAGAAATAAAAATTCTTTTCCCTCAAATCTCAAATATTTCTCTTGGTAAAATTGAGCAATATCCATCTACAGACAGCACAAAAATACAACTTGTATTGCTCTATAAACAAAATGAAAAAATCGTAAATGATAGCAGCAAACTGAAAGGTTGGCTTTCTGCAAGACTAAGAAACCCGAACATAGCCGTAATTAATCTAAATAAATAATTTTAAGTTTTTTTTATCTTAAAATAAACATCAAGTTCAAACTTATATGCTTAATTTTGAATTGGTTTTTATGAAAAGGTTTTTTGCATTTCTATTTTTATTTTTGATAATCTTTGGTTTTGCGCAATCTAAGAGCGGTATCCCAAATTCCCAAACTGAAACAGTTCGGGATATTGAAACAGTGATCCTTGAAAACAACAGCGATCCACAAGCGTTAGAAATCCTAAGAAAAGCAGATTTATTATACCGATTCAATTCCCCGAAAAGCCTGGATTCTTATTCTTACAAAGCTTATGAAAAAGTTTCATTAGATATAGACCAAGACAGTATTTCGAATTTTAAAGAAGTATTCAACAAAAACATCAACCTTTTTAAAATTAAGAAAAAAAGAGATTCTTTAAGTGAAATCTCTGCACGACAAATTTTTGCCCGAAGCAAACTTTTTCTTTGGGAACGCGCCCAAGAATTCAAATACTCTAAACAGTATGGCGAAAAAATAAACATTTTAGACAACAGAATTTCTGGTCTAAAACAGCCCATCAACGAATTAATTGCTTTAGAAAGCAACCGAAACAGAATTCCCAATCAAATAAAGCAGGAAAACCGAAGACTTTATAGGTTTTTTCTTACTGATACAATAGAAATGGATGGCAGAAAGACTTTCGTCATTAATTTCCGTGAAGTAAATTACAGAAAACCTATTAAAAAAAGAAAATATACAGGAACAGTTTATATCGATACAGAAACTTTCGGGATTAAAAAAATAGAAAACCACAGCAAAGAAGTTGATGAAAGTATAATTTCAAGCACATGGAAATATTACAATTCCAAGTGGTTTCTTCAAGAAGAAAGCGTAAAATTAAAAATGAGTAAAATGGTTTTGGAGGAAGAATCTGAAAACGAAAAACACCCTCGAAAAACCAAAAAAAACTTCGGAACTTACGCCTATCTTTCGGCCCATTACTTTGATTTTCAATCGCCGATTGAAGTACATCAACAAGACTTTAGAGGATATACTTTCAGCATAAAAAATTCTGACGGCAGTACACTAAACCGCTATCGTAAAGAACCATTAAGCGCCCGTGAATTGCGCACCTACAAAACCATCGACAGTCTTGGTAGAATCTACAAAATCGATAATAAAGCAAGGTTTGCAACAGGTTTATTGAACGGGCAAATTAGAATAAAAGACCTGGATTTTGATGTGGGCGAAATCATCAATTACAACCTTTACGAAGGGATGAGATTAGGTTTAAAAGCCAAAGTAAACGAAAATTTCGATCCTTATGTTTCGCCAGATTATTATTTCGCCTACGGATTTAAAGATGAAACTTGGAAATATGGTCTTGGAATAGATTTTAAAACAACGCTAGAAAAAAATTCATTTTTTAGAGTTGAATATAATGATGATGTTTATGCTTCCGGAGAATTCAGTCGCCGACTTTGGAACTTCAAAATGCGAATGAACAACTACGGAAACAATATTAATAACGACAGATATTACCATTACAAAGGTGTTTCTGTTTCTTATTTGAATGATGTTTCGAATGGTTTAACTCTCGCTATTGCCGCAAGAAGAAATCTCGAAGAAGCCAATTTTGATTATAATTTCAAAAACGAAGGAAGCAGGTTTCATAATTTCAACACCCTATTCACGCTCAAATATTCGCCCAACTCTACGAATATTATGACGCCACAAGGAAAATCTTTAATCGAACAGAAAAACCCCGAACTCTACTTCAACATCGAGCAAAGTTATAAAGCTTTGGGCGCAGATTTTAACTATACCAGATTCGATGCCCTTTTCATTCACAACTTTAAAACAAGGCTTGGAACGACAGGTTTTAGACTTTACGGCGGTGTTCTTTTTGGCGATGGCCCAATTTGGAAGCATTTTACAATGAACGGACTTGCTTCTAACAGCAGAGATATTAATTTCAACCTTACTTCTTTCCTCGGATTTGCCACTTTGGAAGGCGGAAAATACTACAATGACCGCTTTATTGCGTATTATTTCACGCACCAACTTCCGTGGTATTTTAAAAGTATCGGACAAAATATATCAAGTTTCGACTTGGTTTTGAGAGGAACAATTGGCGACATGAAAAAGCCCCAATTTCATCAGTTTGAATTCCAAAAACTCGACAAATTATACCAAGAAGTTGGTCTTGAATGGAATAACATTCTCTCTAGCTACTTCAATTTGGGACTTTTTTACCGAGTTGGATATTATACGACAGGAAATTTCAAAGAAAATTTTGCGATTCAGCTTCAGTTGAAACTGCTTGAATTTTAGAGGAGGTTTCGGCGGCGGCTTCGCCGCCGCCGAAACCTAAAACATCTTAAAAAACACTGCATCAAAGCGCTATTTTTTTATTAGAATTACGCAAGTTTCATCAGAAATATTTAGCTTTGCACCTTAAATTTAATGTTGATGAAGACCATAGAAATAAAAGCAGATCAATTCTTCGAAATGCTAAAACTTAGAGATGTTTCGATGTGGGAAATTTTCGCACAAATGATTGACGGAGAAGAAAAAGAAATTATCTTTTTAAATGAAGACAACACAATTTTGTTCAACTATATTCTTCCTTCAAACAAAGAAAAACTAGAAGAAGACCGTAAAGAATTTTCTAAGCAATTTTCTGAAAAACTTGCAAATCTAAACTGATTTCAGTAACAAAATCGCCCTCTTTTTACTTTTCTAAAAGGAAAGATTTCAAAGTTTTTGCAGCTTCGGCTACATCATGAACACGAAGAATTTTTGCACCCTGTTCTAAAACTTTACGATGTAATTTTTGAGTTTCCTCATTAATTTCTAAAGGAGATTTCCCGAGAGGTTTATAAATAAACGACTTTCTTGAAATCCCGATTAACAAAGGATATTTACCAAAACCAAGAAAAGAAGTTTCATCAATCATTTTCATTTGATCTTCCACCGTTTTACCAAAACCAAAACCAGGATCCAGAATGATATCTTTCACGCCCAACTGAAGCAATTCCAAGGTTTTTTCTGAAAAATAACGGTTTATCGAAAGCGTAATATCATCATAAAAAATTTTATCGTGCATCTTTTGATAAGACGGATTTACGTGCATTAAAACATACGGAAGCTTTGTTTCGGCAACGGTTTCAAACATTTCACTATCAAATTGTCCGCCTGAAATATCATTCACCAAATCAATTCCTTCATTGAAGCCAAACTTCACCGTTTCTGCATAAAAAGTATCCAAAGAAATCAGCGATTCTGGAAACTCTTTTTTGATTGCCGAAATAATATTCCCCAAACGTTTTATCTCTTCATTTGCTGTTAAATATTCTGCATTGGGTCTTGTAGATTGAGGTCCGAGATCAAGAATTTCGGCACCGTCACTCAATAATTTTTCAGCATGTTTCAGAGCAGAAAATTCATCATTATAATTCCCTCCATCAGAAAAAGAATCTGGCGTAAGATTTAGAATTCCCATAATCTTTGGCGAACTTAAATCTACCAACCTCCCGTTGCAGTTTATTGAATAATTATTGATAACCGATGAATGATTTTCCATCCTGCAAAAATACTTACTTCTTCTCTCAAATCTACAATTTCCAACCAAAAAACTATCACCAGATTCCTGCTACCTAAAACCTAATTTGTATCTTTGAAAGATTAAGAAAATTTATGTCAAAAACTTCAGAACAGTTCGAGAAAATCATTGGGGAATGCCGTGATCTTTTTAGTAAAAAAATGCATGATTATGGTGCTGCTTGGCGCGTTTTAAGACCGAGTTCTATAACCGATCAGATTTACATTAAAGTCAACAGAATCCGCACGTTACAAATGACCGATGTGAAGATGATTGACGAGAGCGAAGAAGGCGAGTTTGTTGCCATCGTAAACTACTCTATTATTGGTTTAATTCAGCTAGAAAAAGGTCTTTCAAACGATTTACATGAAAATCCTGAAGAAATCATCAAACTTTACGACAAATATGCTTCTGAAGCTCAAGCTTTGATGGAGAAAAAAAATCATGACTACGGCGAAGCTTGGCGAGATATGAGAATTTCGTCTATCACCGATTTAATTTACCAAAAAGTATTGCGCACGAAACAAATTGAAGACAACCAAGGAAAAACTTTGGTTTCTGAAGGTTTAGATGCAAATTATTTCGACATGCTGAACTACGCTGTTTTTTGCTTGATTAAATTTTCTGAACAGTAAAAAAATTAAACCCAAAATAATTTAACATGATTAAAGGTCTATTACGTTTCATCATTGCCATCATTTTTATTCTTTCCGGTTTTGTAAAAGCGGTCGATTTGGTTGGTTTTTCGTTTAAAATGGAAGAATATTTCGCTCCTGATGTTTTCAACATGCCTTTTCTGGAAAAATTTGCACTTGTACTTTCAGTAATTATGGTGGTTTTGGAGCTTTGGTTGGGCTTTATGCTTTTGCTAAAACTTAAACTAAAATTCACCCTTTCTGCATTAATTGCGCTTTGTGTATTTTTTGGGTTCTTAACTTTTTATTCGGCATATTTCAACGTTGTAACCGATTGTGGATGCTTTGGTGATGCCATTAAATTTACACCTTGGCAAAGCTTCATTAAAGACATTATTCTTTTGCTGGGCTTAATCGTTGTTTTCGTTTTGTATAAAAATGAATTCAAAAAGAGAGACGAGTACAGCGATACTGAAATTCCAAAATCATATTCAAAAATTAAATATGCGTTTCTTGCCATTTGCTCTGTTATCATGATTTATATTATGACGATGGGAATTGTAAATGAACCTCTTATCGACTTCCGAGATTATAAAATTGGAACGGATTTAAAGGCTGAAAAGAAAAAAATTGAGCAAAATCCCTTCGAATATAAAACGATTTACTCGATGAAAAATTCGAAAACAAACGAGGTAAAAAAAGTAAACCAAGACGATTATATTAAAAATACAGAATATTGGCAAGAAGGCTCGCCTTGGAAAATTGAGGAAGGCAAAAATGAATCTCTGCTCATAAAAGAAGGCTACAAATCTGAGATTGCTAAATTTAAAATTGAAGATCCAACTGGAGCTGATCTTACCGCAGAAATCATCAATGCGCCAGAAGCTATTTTAATTTTCGCCTATCATCCAAAAGATGTTTCGCCTGATTTGCTAAAGCAAGTCGAAGCTAAAGTAAATGCTAATAAAAACGCCGTAAAGTATGGAGTTTCTACCATTCCGACCACATTTAAAACAGTGAAAAACACTATAATGGACGGAACGGCAATAAAAACTATTGCAAGAAGTAATCCTTTCGTTTTAACTTTGAAAAACGGAAAAATTATCGATAAACAACCAGCTAAGTATTATATAAAATAGCTGTTACACAAATAATTTAAAACATAAAAGAAAATGCAAAAATCTAATAAATCTATCGCTGGATATCATTTGCTAATGATTTTATCAGCTGTCGACGGTGAATTTTCACCACAAGAAGGAATGCTTATTCAAAAATATCTTGCGGAAGAATTTCCTTTCAGAATGAATCTTGACAACGAATTAGAAGTTCTAGCTCTTCTTCAGCCTGAAGAATGGAAAGATCATTTTGAGTTTCACGCAAGATGTTTTCATGATGATTCTACCGAAGAAGAAAGACAAAGCTTTGTACAGTTTGCAAAGTCATTAATTAAAGCAGACGAAAAAGTAACCGACGAAGAACACATCTTTTATATTTTGCTTAAAAATCTTTGGAATTTAAACCATTAAAATACGCTGATTTAACAGATTTTGCAGATAAATTAATTATAAAACCCTAATATTCTATACTAAAATGAGACGTAAAATTGTTGCAGGAAACTGGAAGATGAACAAAAATGTAATTGATGCACAACAGCTTATGGCAGATTTGCTTGATTACAAAAAAAATAACAACACCAACTGTGAAGTCTGGATTGCACCTCCTGCTTTGTATCTAATGATGGCTAAAGATCTTTTTGAAAACAACGAAATTGGAGTTTTCGCACAAGACATTAGCACACACGAAAGCGGAGCTTTTACAGGTGAAATCTCTGCAGACATGATTGAATCTATCGATGCTGAAGGAACTTTAATCGGGCATTCTGAAAGAAGACAATATCACGCCGAAACAGATGAAAACTGCAACAAAAAAGTAAAAATTGCTTTAGAAAAAGGATTAATCCCAGTGTATTGCAATGGTGAAACTTTGGAACAAAGAAAATCTGGGCAACATTTTGACGTAGTAAAATCTCAAACTGAAACGGCTCTTTTCACACTTTCTGCCGAAGAAATTAAAAAAGTAGTGATTGCTTACGAACCAGTTTGGGCAATCGGAACCGGAGAAACGGCTACTCCAGAACAAGCACAAGAAATCCACGCTTACATTAGAGGAATTATCGCTGAAAAGTACGGACAAGAAGTTGCCGATGAAGTGTCTATTCTTTACGGAGGTTCAGTAAAACCAGACAATGCGAAAGAAATTTTTTCTCAACCCGACATCGATGGTGGATTAATTGGTGGAGCAGCTCTTAAAGTAGAAGATTTTTCTAAAATTATTGAAGCTTTCAACTAATTTTTTTTCCATAAAACATAAAAAAAGCAGTCTCAAAACAGACTGCTTTTTCATTTTTTTATAGCGGTTTACGTTTTACACCAACCATTTATTTAAGCTAAAAACATCGAGAGTAGATTTTTTAAAATTTCTCACTCTTTTGTACACACCATCTCCGTTGCTAGAGCCATCGTTATTGGTATTTCCTTCGATAGTTACAAAAGTTTCTCCAGTTACATCCAGAACAATCGCCGTGTGAATCCAGTCATTCTGAGATTTCCTTACCAAAAGCACATCTCCTTTTTGTACGAGCGACGGGTTTAATTTAATTTTTTCATTACGAATTAAAGCACCCGTCTGAATCCCATGACTTCCAACGGTATCGCAACTATAACTTAATGGCATTACGTCTGTGAAATTTCTTCCGTGAAGCGACATGGCTTGATCTAAAATGGTTTGTACAAAACCCATGCACCAAAACCAAGGAGTGCCTTCATTACCTCCCATATAACTTCTCACCCACGGTCCGCAATTGCTTTGGTTTTTAATAACCAATTCAAAAGGAAATTGCTTCAAATGATTGTTGGCAACTTCGCAAATTGTTTCTCTCAAGTTCACTTTCCTTAAAGTTCCTTCGAAAGCTGTTTTCAAATTACTGCTCATTTTAGAAAAAAGAGAAGCATTTACTACTCCGTTTTGAGGCACATTTACGAATTTTTGATAATTCTTTACCGCTGTTTCTGTAGCAGAACCAAAATCACCGTCAATACCCGTCATTGTCCCGATTCCTCGATATTGCCTTTCCTGAAGGCAAAGCCAGGATTGTATTTTTTCAACATCTGCTTTTTTGTTTAGAATACCTCTTCTCACTTCAGAAGCTGAAAGTGAAAGCTCTTTTAAGTACTGAGTTTTTTTCATGATTAATTTATTTATGATGATAATTTTAGAAATTCAAAATCCAAAAAGCTTAAAAACTTTTTTTGGGCTTACCTTTTTCTTTCCAATTGAAAGAGAACATTCAAATTCTTTTTTAAAACTTAATTCCACTCATTATTTTGAAATTAAATTCTAAAAGAAACATCATTAAACCTTATCATTAAAACCTATTCAAAATTATTGATTATCTGATATTTAAACTCAGGAAAAACACCGAAAGCGTATCCGTTTTTTTACGGATAGGTTGTGAAGAAATTAAGAAGTTATTGTGAAAAAAGCTTATAAGCACAAGCTTTTCAAAGGAGGTAAGATTTTTTAATTGAAAAAATATTTAAAAATAATTCAGATTTTATTTTTAAATATGAAAAATTATTATATCTTTGCACCCACAAAAAACAAGGTAATACTTGTTAAAGATGACCTTAATCGGGGCGTAGCGTAGTCCGGTCATCGCGCCTGGTTTGGGACCAGGAGGTCGCAGGTTCGAATCCTGCCGCCCCGACCATTTTACAGTATTTTAGAGTGCGTAGCTCAGCTGGATAGAGCATCCCGATAAATCGGGACGGTAGAAGGTTTGAAAAGCGTATTTACAAAAGACACTAAGGGTGCGTAGCTCAGCTGGATAGAGCATCTGCCTTCTAAGCAGACGGTCAAAGGTTCGAATCCTTTCGCGCTCACTTAAAACTCACAACAGAAGTTGTGAGTTTTTTTGTTTATATTCATTTCATGTGTTTCTGCTATATTTTGTATTCAAAAAGTTTAGATCGATATTATATCGGTCATTCTTGTGAATCTATTGAAGAAAGACTCAGAAAACACTTAACAAACCACAAAGGTTTCACCTCCAAAGCAAAAGATTGGATTGTTGTTTTTAAAAAAGAATTTAATTCTAAAGAAGAAGCTTACCAACAAGAAAGAATTATTAAAGCTTGGAAAAATAAAGCCAAAATAAAAGAACTCGTAGCGAATACTGGATAGAGCATCCCGAATTATCGGGACGGTCAAAGGTTCGAATCCTTTCGCGCTCACTTAAAACTCACAACAGAAGTTGTGAGTTTTTTTGTTTATATTCGTTTCATGTGTTTCTGCTATATTTTGTATTCAAAAAGTTTAGATCGATATTACATCGGTCATTCTTGTGAATCTATTGAAGAAAGACTCAGAAAACACTTAACAAACCACAAAGGTTTCACCTCCAAAGCAAAAGATTGGATTGTTGTTTTTAAAAAAGAATTTAATTCTAAAGAAGAAGCTTACCAAC